>NZ_JBDGLE010000001.1:264945-590333 GCF_057655995.1 Brevundimonas sp. Soil_N_31 | reverse complement strand
CCGGGTTCGATCACCCCGCACACCAAGTTCGTGGCCGAGGCCTACATCCTGAACAAGGAAGAAGGCGGCCGTCACACCCCGTTCTTCACGAACTACCGTCCGCAGTTCTACTTCCGCACGACGGACGTGACCGGCATCGTGCGCCTGAAGGAAGGCGTCGAGATGATCATGCCGGGCGACAACGCCGAGCTGGACGTCGAGCTGATCACGCCGATCGCGATGGAAGAGAAGCTGCGCTTCGCCATCCGTGAAGGCGGCCGCACCGTCGGCGCCGGCGTCGTGGCCAAGATCGTCGAGTAATCGACGGGCGGCTTTCGAGCCGCACAGTACGAGTAAGCGTACCGGCCTCAAGCAACCCGCAAGGGCGGTAGGCCAAGAGTAAAGCGTAACAGAGCGGCCCCCGGAGACATCCGGGGGCCGTTTTGCATGTCAGTCGTTCGGGGCGCCGGTCGCGGGATCGGTTTCCGTGCGGCCTGAGTTGCTGCTGCCCTCGGCGCCCTTGGGCTCGGTGGCCGGGCGAGGCGGACTGCCCTCCTTGTCGGGACGCTGGTTCTCGTTCTCGGTTTCGCGGGTCTTGGGGCGTGGTTTCGGCATGAGCACCTCCTGAATGAGGTCAATGCGGCGATACGCGGTGAAGCTCCGATCTTTTGTGCAAGGCGCTGAACGCTAACCCGGCCTCAAGGGCTTGGCCGTATGAGGCGGTGTTGGAACGGGACTTGCTGTGATCGTTCCGAAGGGAGCGTCATGTCGGGACCACTATCAGTTGAAATCCGCAACCTCGTCGACCTGTCGGCCGAGGAGGGCGTCCAATGGAACAAGTGGGCGCGCGCGGACCCGGACCTGAGCAGCCCCTATTTCCGGTGGGAGTTCGCACGGACGGCCGGGCCGATCTGTCCCGGTTCGGCTGTGGCCGTCTTCAAACGGGACGGCCGCGTCGTCGGCTATTATCCGCATCAGCGTCGGGGCGGGACGGTTCAGCCCCTCGCCGCGCCGATGAACGACTATCACGGCGTCATCGGCCCGCGCGAGAACAAGCCTTCGATGCAGGAGGCGGCGGCCTTGATCGGCGCGCCGCGTTTCGCCGCCGCCGCCTGGATCGGCGAGGCGCCGCAGGCGATGCTGCGCAATCACAGCGTGGTCTCCGTGGTGCCGGATGAGGGCGGATTCGACGCCTGGTACGCACGACGCCGGAAGGCCTTCCCGAAATACTTCAAGGACAAGGAGCGCTCTCGTCGCGGCCTGGACGGTGCGTTCAGGGCGGTCGAAATCGAGATCGAGCTGCACGATCACGCCCTGCTGAAACGCCTGATCATCGAGAAGAGCGAACAGTACCGCCGCACGGGGCATCACGACATCTTCGCCTGCGGCTGGACGGGCGACGTCCTGCACGCCTTGATGGATTGCCGGGGCGAGGACGGCTTCGGCGCCTCGATGGCCGTGCTGCGGGTGGACGGGCGGGTCGTCGCCATGGAGTACTCCATGCACGCCGGGCGTCATTTCCACCTGTGGTTCCCGGTCTATGAGCAGGAGGTCGCGCGCTGGTCGCCCGGCATCGTGCTGACGCAGGAGACGATCCGTCTGGGCTCGGAGCGCGGCTATCGCATCTTCGACTACGGCGTCGGCGTCGGCGGCAACTACAAGAAATACTATGACGACGGGGGCCTTGTGACCGTCGAAGGCGTTGTGGCTCGACCGGGCGTCGGCGTCGCCATGTGCGCGACGGCGAGCGCCGCCCTGGGCGTGCTGGGCCATGCACGGGCGGAGCGGTTGCGCATCAGCACGCGGCGGCGTTGGTCCGTGGTCGAGGCGTGTGAGACAAGTCTGGCCGGTCAGGCCTCGGGCGTGCTGAGAGCGGCCGCCGACATGGTGCGGAAACAAAAAGCGGCCGGCTCGGCCGATTGATGAGGAGAGCGGTATGACGGCTTCCATGACCCGCTACGCGGGCCCGATCACCCAGGCCGAGATCCACCCTCACGCCCTGGTGGCCGACGGCTTCGCCGAGGATCAGGCGCTGGCCGAGGTGCTGGACCGCTATCCGGCCGATTTGTTCGACATCAACCTGTACGACTATGACGACGAGGGTCAGGTCAGCCTGCGCACCGGCGCGCGCGGGCGCCTGAACGGCGCCGAACTGCTGGAGGCGATCCAGCAGGGCCGCCTGTGGGTCAATATGCGCAAGGTGGAGCAGGGCTGGCCCGAGCTGTGGCGCGCGGCCATGGTCGACTTCGAGCGCATACTGGGCGGCTATGGAGTGAAGGCGGCCAGCGCCAGCGGCCAGCTGATCCTGTCCTCGCCCAAGGCGCGGGTGCCCTACCACTTTGACGCCGGCGGCGTGGTGCTGTTGCACATGCGCGGCCGCAAGCGCCTGTTCGTCTATCCGGGTGATGAGGCCCATCTGCCGGAGCGCAGCATGGAGCAGGTCGTCACCCGCCAGACGACCGAAGAGATTCCCTATCGCCGCGCCTTCGAGGACGACGCCCGAATCGTCGACCTGGAGCCGGGGCAGGCGCTGACCTGGCCCTTCTATGCGCCGCATCGGGTGGAGAATCTGGACCGTTTCTGCGTCTCCCTGTCGGTGGAGTTCCAGAGCTGGCCGTCGCGTATCCGCAACGGGGCGCTCTACACCAACGCCTTCCTGCGCAGCCGGGGAGGGGAGCCGCGCACGACGGATCGCATGAGCAAGCCCGAACTGGCCGCGCGCTGGGCCGCTTCGGTGGCGTTGAAGCGCACGGGCCTGATGAAGAGCCGCATCGCCGCGTTCGAGCGGGATTTCGAGCCTGCTGTGGGCGCGACGGATGGCGCTGCGGCCTTGGCGCCGGATCGTGCAGGCGGTCCCGCAACCTGACGGTCGCCTTAGGTTAAAAGGGGTTCATGACCTCGATTTAAACTGACTTTGCGGGGCGCGGCCCTCAGTTTCGCCTGGACACAGAGACAGGGAGACCCCGCTGATGAAACCCGCTGCAATAGCCGCCGCCATGGGAACCGCACTGGCCGCATCCGCCGTTCTGGCGGCGCCGGCCATGGCCGAGGATGTGACGATCCGCAACGCCGTGGCGCGCGTCATCGTTATTCCGGAAGATCGCTCGGACGTCGGCGTCGAGATCACGCAGGGCTCGGCCGGCCTGCCGGAGCTTCGGATTGAACGCAGAGGCGCTCAGGTCCGCATCGATGGCGGCTTGGGACGCGGGCGCGGCATGAGCTTTAACGGCGGCCAGATCGGCTCGTGCAACAGCGGCCCCGCAGACGCTCGCCAACCCGGCGAAGGCGCGACGGTCGAGGTGCGCGGCAAGGGCCGCATCCGCATGGAGGAGGCCCCTCTGATCGTCCTACGCACGCCGCGCGACGTGGATGTCAGCGGCGGCGGCGCCATCTTCGGTTCGGTGGGGCGCGGCGCCCGGTCCGTCGAGTTGGGTAATGGAGGCTGCGGCTCGTGGACGGTGGCCAACGTTGATGGCGATGTGGACCTGTCGGTCGGCGGATCCGGCTCGATCAGGGCTGGTACGTCACGCAATCTGGAAGCTGCGGTCGGCGGTTCCGGTTCGGTCTTCGCCGGCGCCACGGGCAAGCTGGACGCCAGCGTCGGCGGTTCGGGCGGCATCGATGTAGCGCGTGTGGATGGAGAGACCAACGTCGCCATCGGCGGATCCGGCGGCGTGCGGGTGCGCGGCGGCCGCGCCTCGACCCTGGAAGTCTCAATCGGCGGTTCGGGCGACGTGAGCTTCGGCGGAACGGCGGGCGATGTTTCGGTCGCCATCGCTGGTTCGGGCGACGTGCGAGTGGCCGAAGCCACGGGCGCGGTGTCCCGCTCGATCGTGGGATCAGGGGATCTGCGCATCGGTCGCTGACGCCGCGCCCCCCTGAAGGAGAAGGCCCGGGAGCGTGGAACCCCTCGGGCCTTTTTCATGCCTGGAGCCTGGACGGTCCGGGCAAACAAAAACCCCGGCGGATCGCTCCGCCGGGGTTTCGTTGATCCGTGCGGTCGGAAGACCGCGAAGATCGCTTAGAGGCCGAGCAGGGCGGACACGCCGTTGTGCGTGCGGCCCAGGTTGGCGCCGGCTTGGTCGCGGGCTTGCAGACCGCCGCCGAAGCTGTAGCGCATGCCGATCTTGAAGACGTTGGCGTCGACGTCCAGGTCCGAGGACTTGACGTAGTCGTAGCCGCCGAAGACCGAGTACGGCGAGTTGGCGAACTGGTACTCAGCAGCCACGCCGGCCGACCAGGCGTCGACGTCGCCGTTGCCGATGAACATGTTGTCGGCGTCGACGTTGGTGTAGGCGGCGCCGCCGCTCAGGCGCAGTTGCGGGGTGGCGTAGAAGGCGGCGTCACCGGCCACGGTCCAGATGTCGGCGTCAGCCGCGGTGCCGTACGAGACGACGCCCGTCAGGGTGGCGCGGTCCAGGTACTTCTGACCTTCCAGGCCGAAGGTGTTCAGCGTGGTGTTGCCCAGTTCCGAAGCGGCGTAGAAGCCGCCGAAGCGCATGTCTTCGATCTTCTTCGACAGGTGCACGGCGCCGGCCAGGGTGGTTTCGTCGCCAGCGTGCTGGACGTCCGTGTAGGCGGCTTCAGCGTTGAAGGTGACGGTCCAGTCGCCGAACACCGGCGAAGCGACGGTGCCGTCGATGACGCCGCGGTTCACGTCGGTGCCTTCGACGTCAGCGTAGTTGTAGGCGATGCCGACCGAGCCGATGGCGTCTTGAGCGAAGGCGGGAGCGGCCATCAGGGTCGCGGCGGCGACCGAAGCGAGAAAGACGGTTTTCATTTTTTTGTCCTTATGTACTGCCGCCAAACAAGCTTGGCCCGTCCGGCGATGGGCGAGACATAGGTCGCTCTTTGGCGCTTTGCCGTAACAAACATGTCATGCAGAGGTCACATCAGGGGCGATGTTGCCCAAAAGTGACGCATTGCGGCATAACTGCGTCAGTATGCGGCGCGCATTGCGGCGACGCCTTTCCGTGGTGTTCATCTGGCCGTTTTCCCGCCTCAGTCCCTAACGGTCGGCCCGTGTTATGTTGCGGTGCGGCGGTCGGGGAGGGGCGCGGGCGACGTGAGTCGCAAACCCTGACGGGGCGGGGATTTCCGCCCTTGACGGAAACGGAATCGGAAGGCATAAGCACCCCTCTTGTTGGACCGGCTGTGCACTTTCGGGTGCAGACGCGGTCCGCAGGGACGACCTAAGTTACTGTTCTTTGCAGCTTCTTGGGAACTTACGGCCTTCGCGGGGGACTGCGTGGGCCGCTCGTTTTTGCGGATTTGCGTTTCCTGGGAGCGAGTGATCGCTCTGAGGCTTCGGTCTTTGAAATGGTTCACAGGGACGCGGCTCCGGCCGCATGGGAATAACAACCGATATGGATCAAAGCATCCGCATCAGGCTCAAGGCCTTCGATCACCGCGTCCTCGACTTTTCGACGCGCGAAATCGTTAACACCGCCAAGCGCACGGGCGCGACCGTTCGTGGTCCGATCCCGCTGCCGACCCTGATCGAAAAGTTCACCGTGAACCGCTCGCCGCACGTCGACAAGAAGTCGCGCGAGCAGTTTGAAATCCGCACGCACAAGCGCGTGCTCGACATCGTCGACCCCACCCCGCAGACCGTGGACGCGCTCATGAAGCTCGACCTGTCCGCCGGCGTGGACGTCGAGATCAAGATCTAAGAAAGAAAGAGGCGGGATCCGACATGCGCACGGGCGTGATCGCCAAGAAGCTGGGGATGACCCGCGTGTTCGCCGATGACGGCGCACACGTTCCGGTCACTGTGCTCCAGCTCGACGGCTGCCAAGTCGTCGGCCAACGTACCAAGGAGCGCGACGGTTACGTCGCCCTTCAGCTGGGCGCTGGCGTTAAGAAGGCCAAGAACACGGCCAAGGCTCAACGCGAAGTCTTCGCGAAGGCCGAGGTCGAGCCTAAGGCCTATGTAACCGAGTTCCGCGTGGGTGAAGACGCCCTGCTGGACGTGGGCGCCGAACTGTCGGCCGACCACTTCCTCGCGGGCCAGAAGGTCGACATCCAGGGCCATACCATTGGTAAGGGCTTTGCCGGCGCCATGAAGCGCTGGAACTTCGGTGGTCTGCGCGCCTCGCACGGCGTGTCGATTTCGCACCGTTCGCATGGTTCGACCGGCCAGCGTCAAGATCCGGGCAAGGTCTTCAAGGGCAAGAAGATGGCTGGCCATCTCGGCCAGGAAGTCGTCACGACCCAGAACCTGACCGTCGTCCGCGTCGACGCCGAGCGTGGCCTGATCCTGATCAAGGGCGCTGTCCCGGGTCACGACGGCGCCTACGTCAAGGTCAGCGACGCCATCAAGAAGGCCCGTCCCTCGGACGCCCCGTTCCCGGGCGCCGTGAAGTCGGCCGCTGCTCAACCCGCTTCGACCCCGGCGGAAGCGCCGGCCGTGGAAGCGACCGAAGGCGGTGAAGCGTAATGAAACTCTCGGTCATCAAACTCGACGGCAAGGCTGCTGGCGACGTTGAGCTGTCGGACGCCGTCTTCGGCATCTCCGACATCCGCGGCGACCTGCTGGCCCGTTACGTCAACTGGCAGCTGGCCAAGCGCCGCGCCGGCACGCACAAGGTTCAAACCCGCAACGAGAACTCTCGTACGGGCAAGAAGATGTACAAGCAGAAGGGCACCGGCGGCGCTCGTCACGGTTCGCGCCGTGCGCCGCAGTTCGTCGGCGGTTCGCGCGCCTTCGGTCCGGTTGTCCGCGACCACGGCTACTCGCTGCCGAAGAAGGTCCGCGCCCTGGCTCTGCGTCACGCCCTGTCGTCCAAGGCCAAGGCCGGCGACCTGGTCGTCGTCGACAGCGTCTCGGTCAAGGAAGCCAAGACGGCCTCGCTGCGCGAGACCTTCGGCAAGCTGGGCTGGACCAAGGCTCTGATCATCGCGGGTCCGGAAGTTGAAACCAACTTCGGCCTGGCCGCGCGCAACATCCCGCACATCGACGTGCTGCCGAACGCCGGCCTGAACGTCTATGACATCCTGCGGGCCGACAAACTGGTGCTGACCAAGGCGGCTGTTGAAGCCATCGAGGCGCGCTTCGCTGAGAAGGAAGCCGCATAATGGCCGCCGCTCAACCCACCGCCAAGCACTACGACACCATCCTGGCTCCGGTGATCACCGAGAAGGCCACGATCCTGTCGGAGCAGAACAAGGTCGTCTTCCGCGTCGCCGGCACGGCGACCAAGGACGAGATCGCCGCTGCGGTCGAAAGCCTGTTCAAAGTCAACGTCCTCAAGGTCAACACCCTGGTTCAAAAGGGCAAGACCAAGCGCTTCCGGGGCATCCTGGGCCGTCGCGTGGACATCAAGAAAGCGATCGTGACGCTGGCCGATGGTCAGTCGATCGACGTCACGACGGGGCTCTAAGAAGATGGCTCTGAAGCATTACAATCCGACGTCGCCGGGCCGCCGCGCCCTGGTGCTGGTCGACCGTTCCGAGCTGCACAAAGGCCGCCCGGAGAAGTCGCTGACCGAAGGCCTGACCAAGTCGGGCGGTCGTGGTCAGGGCGGTCGCATCGCTGTCCGCTTCCGCGGCGGCGGCGCCAAGAAGCTGTACCGCAAGATCGACTTCAAGCGTCGCAAGTTCGACGTGGTCGGCACGGTCGAGCGTCTGGAATACGACCCCAACCGCACCGCCTTCATCGCCCTGGTGGTCTACCCGGACGGCGAGAAGACCTACATCATCGCGCCTCAGCGCCTTCACGCCGGCGACACCATCGTCGCGGGTGAGAAGGTCGACGTGAAGCCGGGCAACGCCATGCCGCTGCGCTCGATCCCCGTCGGCACCATCATCCACAACGTGGAGATGAAGCCGGGCAAGGGCGCTCAGCTGGCCCGTTCGGCCGGCGCCTACGCTCAACTGGTCGGTCGCGACCAGGGCTACGCTCAGATCCGTCTGGGCTCGGGCGAGCTTCGCATGGTCCTGGACGGCTGCATGGCCGTGGTCGGCGCCGTGTCGAACCCCGAGCACATGAACCAGAACCTGGGCAAGGCGGGCCGCAAGCGTCACATGGGCTGGCGTCCGCACGTCCGCGGCGTCGCCATGAACCCGATCGACCACCCGCACGGTGGTGGTGAAGGCCGGACCTCTGGTGGTCGCACCCCGGTTACGCCGTGGGGCAAGGACACCAAGGGCACCCGTACCCGCAAGAACAAGGCCACGGATAAGTTCATCATCCGTAGCCGTCACGTGAAGAAGGCTCGCTAAGAATGGCCCGCTCCTCCTGGAAAGGCCCGTTTGTCGACGGGTATCTGCTCAAGAAGGCCGACGCCGCTCAATCGTCGGGCCGCAAGGACGTGATCAAGACGTGGTCGCGCCGCTCCACCATCCTGCCGCAGTTCGTCGGTCTGACGTTCGGCGTCCACAACGGCCAGAAGCATGTGCCGGTGTCGGTCTCCGAAGAAATGGTCGGCATGAAGTTCGGCGAGTTCGCCCCGACCCGGAACTTCCCGGGCCACGCGGCGGACAAGAAGGCCAAGAGGAAGTAATCCATGGCCCAGACCAAGAACCCCCGTCGCGTTGAAGCGACCGAGGCCCGCGCCAAGCTGGTCAACGTCCGCATCAGCCCGCAGAAGCTGAACCTGGTGGCCGCGTCGATCCGCGGTCTGCCGGTCCAGAAGGCGCTGAACGAGCTGGAATTCAGCCACAAGCGCATCGCTGGCGATGTCCGCAAGGTTCTGTACTCGGCGATCTCGAACGCCGAGAACAACCACAACCTCGACATCGACAACCTGGTTGTCGCCGAGGCCTTCGTGGGCAAGAACCTGGTGATGAAGCGTTTCGCGAGCCGCGCTCGCGGTCGCTCCTCGCGCATCCTGAAACCCTTTAGCGAGATCACGATCGTGGTCCGTGAAGCCGGCGAGGCTGCCTGATGGGACAGAAAATCAATCCGATCGGTCTGCGCCTCGGCGTGAACCGCACGTGGGACAGCCGCTGGTTCGCCGGCGGCGCTGACTACGCCAAACTGCTCCACCAGGACCTGAAGCTGCGCACGTGGCTGAAGGAACGCCTGTCGGCCGCCGGCGTGTCGCGCATCATCATCGAGCGCCCCCACAAGAAGTGCCGCGTGACGATCTACGCCGCCCGTCCGGGCGTCGTGATCGGCAAGAAGGGCGCTGATATCGAGAAGCTCCGCAAGGACATCTCGGCCCGCACCGAAGGCGAAGTTCACCTGAACATCGTCGAGGTCCGCAAGCCGGAGACCGACGCTCAGCTGATCGCCGAGAACATCGCTCAGCAGCTGGAACGCCGTATCGCGTTCCGTCGCGCCATGAAGCGTTCGATGCAGTCGGCCATGCGCCTGGGCGCCAAGGGCGTCCGCATCAACGTGTCGGGCCGTCTGGGCGGCGCCGAAATCGCTCGTATGGAATGGTACCGCGAAGGTCGCGTGCCTCTTCACACGCTGCGCGCCGACATCGACTACGGCTTCTATGAAGCCAAGACGACCTACGGCATCATCGGCGTGAAGGTCTGGGTGTTTAAGGGTGAAGTGCTCGAGCACGACCCGATGGCCCAGGACAAGCGTTGGGCCCAGGAAGCCTCGGGTCCGTCGTCCAACGAAGGCCGTGAGCGCGGCCCCCGCGGTGATCGCGGTCCGCGCCGTGGTCGTGAGGGCTGATAGGCCATGTTGCAACCGAAAAAGACCAAGTACCGCAAGGCCTTCAAGGGCCGCATCCACGGCTCGTCCAAGGGTGGTTTCTCGCTGAACTTCGGCTCCTACGGTCTGAAGGCCGTCGAGCCGGAGCGCATCACGGCGCGTCAGATCGAAGCGGCTCGCCGCGCGATCACCCGTCAGATGAAGCGTCAGGGCCGCGTCTGGATCCGTATCTTCCCGGACGTGCCGGTCTCCGGCAAGCCGGCCGAAGTGCGGATGGGTAAGGGCAAGGGCGCGGTGGACCACTGGGCCGCTCGCGTGGCCCCGGGCCGCATCATGTTCGAAATCGACGGCGTGCCGGACGACGTGGCTCGTGAAGCGCTGCGCCTCGGCGCCGCCAAGCTGCCGATCCGCACCAAGGTGGTCACCCGCCTGGACGCCGGCATCGTTACGGAGCAAGCCGCCTAATGACCAAGATCGCCGATCTCCGGTCGCAAACCGTCGACCAACTGTCCGACGAGCTGCTGAAGCTCAAGAAGGAACAGTTCAACCTGCGCTTCCAGGCCGCCACCGGCCAGATGGAAAAGACCCACCGGGTCTCGGAAGTGCGCAAGGACATCGCTCGCATCTCGACGCTTCTGCGCGAGAAGCGTGCGGCCTCGTAAGGAAACACCGATGCCCAAACGCATTCTTGAAGGCGTGGTCGTCTCCGACAAGGGCGACAAGACCGTCGTCGTGAAGGTCGAGCGCACCCTGCTGCACCCGCTGCTCCGCAAGACGGTCCGCAAGTCCAAGAACTACCATGCCCACGATGAAGCTAATGCTCTCAAAGTCGGCGATATCGCGCGCATCATCGAATGCGCCCCCAAGTCCAAGCTGAAGCGCTGGGAAATCATTTCCCCGGCCTCGGCTTCGTAAGAAGAAGGATCGGATCCCATGATCCAGATGCAAACTAACCTGGAGGTCGCCGATAACTCGGGCGCTCGCCGGGTCATGTGCATCAAGGTGTTGGGCGGCTCCAAGCGCCGCTACGCCTCGATCGGCGACACCATCGTCGCCTCGGTGAAGGAAGCGATTCCGCGCGGCCGCGTGAAGAAGGGCGACGTCGTTCGCGCCATCGTCGTGCGCACCGCCAAGGACATCCAGCGCAAGGACGGCTCGGTCATTCGTTTTGACAAGTCGGCCGCCGTCATCGTCAACAAGCAGAACGAGCCTGTCGGCACCCGTATCTTCGGCCCGGTTCCGCGCGAGCTGCGCGCCAAGAACCACATGAAGATCATCTCGCTGGCTCCGGAGGTTCTGTAACCATGGCCGCCAAGATCAAGAAGGGCGACAACGTCGTCGTCCTGACCGGCAAGGACAAGGGCCGCACCGGCAAGGTGATGCAGGTTCTGCCGACCGAAAACCGCGTCGTCGTGCAAGGCGTCAACATGGTTCAGCGCCACACGCGCCCGACCCAGGCTGACCCGCAAGGCGGCATCAAGCACAAGGAAGCCTCGCTTCACCTGTCGAACGTCGCGATCGCCGACGCCAACGGCAAGGCGACCCGCGTGGGCTTCAAGGTCGAGGGGGACAAGAAGGTCCGCTTCGCCAAGTCGACGGGAGACGTCATCTGATGGCCGACACCAAGTACACGCCGCGCCTCAAGGCCGAGTATCAGGACCGCATCCGCGGCGTCCTGAAGGAAAAGTTCGGCTACTCCAACGAGATGCAGATCCCCAAGCTGGACAAGATCGTCCTGAACATGGGTATCGGTGAAGCTGTCGCCGACTCCAAGAAGGCCAACGCGGCCCTCAAGGATCTGACGGCCATCGCCGGTCAGAAGGCTGTGCCGACTAAGGCTCGTAACTCCATCGCCGGCTTCAAGCTGCGCGAAGGCATGGTCATCGGCGGCAAGGTCACGCTGCGCGGCGCCCAGATGTACGAGTTCCTGGACCGCTTCATCACGATCGCCCTGCCGCGCGTGAAGGACTTCCGGGGCCTGAAGGGCACTTCGTTCGACGGTCGCGGCAACTACGCCACGGGTCTGAAGGAGCACATCGTGTTCCCGGAGATCAACTACGACCAGATCGACCAGATGTGGGGCATGGACATCGTTGTCTGCACCACGGCCAAGACCGATGAGGAAGCCAAGGCTCTCCTCACCGAGTTCAAGTTCCCGTTCGTGAACTGATCGGGAAGGGAAGAGAACAATGGCTAAGAAAAGCGCCGTAAACCGCAACGAAGCCGTCAAGGCCCTGGTTGCGAAGTATGCCGCGAAGCGGGAAGCCCTGAAGGCGACCGCCAACGACGAGAGCCTGCCGCTGGAGGAGCGCTTCGACGCGCGCCTGAAGCTGGCGGCCCTGCCGCGTAACTCCGCGCCGACCCGCATTCGCAACCGTTGCGAAGTCACGGGCCGCCCGCGGGCTTACTACCGCAAGCTCAAGATGAGCCGTGTCGCCCTGCGTGAGCTGGGCAACATGGGTCAGATCCCCGGCCTGACGAAGTCGAGCTGGTAAGGGGAGCGAACAGATATGATGATCAACGATCCCCTGAGCGATATGATCGCTCGCATCAAGAACGCGGCCACCCGCAAGCGTTCGTCGGTGCTCACCCCGGCTTCCCGTCTGCGTCAGCGCGTCCTCGACGTGCTGCAGGACGAAGGCTACATCCGCGGCTACTCGCTGGTTCAAAACCCCGGTGAGTTTCCGCAGTTCGAGATCGAGCTGAAGTACTTCGACGGCCAGCCGGTGATCGCCGAGATCGCCCGCGTGTCGAAGCCCGGCCGCCGCGTCTATTCGGCCATCAGCGATCTGAAGCCGATCAAGAACGGCCTCGGCATCTCGATCCTTTCGACTTCGAAGGGCGTCATGTCCGACGCCGCCGCCCGCGACGCTAACGTCGGCGGCGAAGTCCTCTGCAGGGTCTACTGATATGTCTCGTATCGGCAAGAAAACCATCGCCGTGCCGAAGGGCGTGACTGTCACGCTCAACGGCCAGGCCGTCACCGTGAAGGGTCCGAAGGGCGAACGCTCCTGGACCGTCGCCGAAGAGATCGAAGTCACGCAGGAAGGCGACGAACTGTCGCTGACCCCGCGTTCGGACACCCAGCGCGCTCGCGCCATGTGGGGTCTGTCGCGCACCCTGGTCGCCAACATGGTGACCGGTGTGACCGACGGCTTCGAGAAGACCCTGGAACTGGTCGGCGTCGGTTACCGCGCCGCCCTGAAGGGCAAGGATCTCTCGCTGCAGCTCGGCTTCTCGCACGACGTGGACATCGTTCCGCCGGAAGGCATCACCTTCGCCGTGCCGAAGCAGACCGAGATCAAGATCTCGGGCAACGACAAGCAGGCTGTGGGCGAAATCGCCGCCGTCATCCGCAAGATGCGTCCGCCGGAACCCTATAAGGGCAAGGGCGTGCGCTACCAGGGCGAGTTCGTCCGGCGCAAGGAAGGCAAGAAGAAGTAAGTCATGGCTCTCTCTCTTCAACAACAAGCCAAGCGCCGCGCCGAGCGCACCCGTCGTCGCCTCAAGGCGGTGGCCAATGGTCGTCTGCGTCTGTCGGTCTTCCGTTCGGACAAGAACATCTCGGCTCAGATCATCGACGATGCCCAGGGCATCACGGTGGCTTCCGCCTCGTCGCTGGAAGGCGGCAAGGGTTCCAAGGGTTCGGACGTCGCAGCCGCCGCCAAGATTGGCAAGCTGATCGCCGAGCGCGCCATCGAGAAGGGCGTCACGGACGTCGTCTTCGACCGTGGCGGCTACATCTATCACGGCCGGGTCAAGGCGCTGGCGGAAGCCGCGCGCGAAGCCGGTCTGAACTTCTAAGGGAACGGCAAGCATGGCTCGTGAACCCCAACGCGGCGGCGGCGATCGCAACCGTCGCGACAACCGCAACGCTCCCGTTGAAGGTCCGGATTCGGACATCATCGAGAAGCTGGTGCACATCAACCGCGTCGCCGCCACCGTCAAAGGCGGCCGCCGGTTCTCGTTCGCGGCCCTGATGGTCGTCGGCGACGGCAAAGGCCGCGTCGGCTTCGGTCACGGCAAGGCGCGCGAAGTGCCGGAAGCCATCCGTAAGGCGACCGAAGAAGCCAAGAAGACCATGATCAAGGTTCCGCTGCGCGAGAACCGCACCCTGCACCACGACGGCTCGGGCCGTTGGGGCGCCGGCAAGATCATGATGCGCGCTGCCCCTCCGGGCACGGGCGTCATCGCGGGCGGTCCGATGCGTGCGGTCCTCGAAACCCTCGGCGTCCAGGACGTCGTGGGCAAGTCGACCGGCTCTTCGAACCCCTACAACATGATCCGCGCCACCTTCGAAGCTCTGAAGGTTCAGTCGTCGCCGCGCCAGATCGCCTCCAAGCGGGGCAAGAAGGTGTCCGACCTGATGGGCCGCCGCAATGACGGCGCCTCGGCGCCGGAAGCCGTGGAGGGCTGATAGATGGCCAAGACCGAAAACAAGACTGTGACCGTCCGTCAGACGGCGAGCCCGATCCGCCGCAAGTCGGATCAGCGCGCCACCCTGGTGGGCCTGGGTCTCAACCAGATCGGCCGTGAGTCGACCCTGGAAGACACCCCCTCCGTCCGTGGGATGATCGCCAAGGTCGCCCACATGGTGGAAGTGGTCGAGAAGTAAGACGGTTCGCCCTCTCCCGTTCGCGGGGGAGGGCGTTTCGCTTTATGAAGGAAGCATCTTGCGATGCTGACGCGGGTCGCTTAATCAGCGGCCCTTCAATTTATCCAACGCCGAGTCAGGACCGCCTGGCGGACCTGGCGCTAGCACCCGAAAGGATCAGGCAATGAAGCTGAACGAAATCCGTGACAACGAAGGTGCCGCCAAGAAGCGTATGCGCGTCGGCCGCGGCCCGGGCTCGGGCAAGGGCAAGACCGCCGGTCGCGGCGTCAAGGGTCAGAAGTCGCGTTCGGGCGTCGCCATCGGCGGCTTCGAAGGCGGCCAGATGCCGCTGTACATGCGTATGCCGAAGCGCGGCTTCAACGTGCCGAACGCGCCGAAGCTGGCTGAAGTCAACCTGTGGCGCCTGCAAGAGGCCGTCGAGGCCGGCAAGCTGGACGCCAAGGCCGAGATCAACGGCGCGGCCCTGGTCGCCGCCGGCGTGATCCGTCGCGTCAAGGACGGCGTGCGCGTCCTGGGTGAAGGCGAACTGAAGGCCAAGCTGAACCTGGTCGTGTGGTCGGCCTCGTCCGGCGCCGTCAAGGCGATCGAAGCCGCCGGCGGCTCGGTCACCCAGCAGCGCATCGAAGCCGAAGCTAAGGCTGCGGCTCGCCTCGAAAAGCGCAACGCCGCTCGCGGCAAGGCGCCGGAACCCAAGGCTCCGAAGGGCGACGCCAACAAGATCTCGGCTCGCGCCAAGCGCACCGCCGCCAAGGCCTAAAATCCGATATCGTCATCCTGTCGGGGGCGCGGCTTTCGCGCCTCCGTCGGGATCGTCCGGACCGGGATGACGATTTTCCGAAAGCGGCCCTCGCAAGAGCGCCGCTTTCCGCCTATCTGACGACGGGCATAGTCGTGGGGACCGCCTGATGGCTTCGGCCGCTGAACAACTTGCTGCCAATATGAACATGGGCTCGTTCGCGAAAGCGACCGAGCTGCACAAGCGCCTGCTGTTCACGCTGGGCGCGCTGCTGGTCTACCGGATCGGCACCTATGTTCCGATCCCTGGGATCAACGGCGAGGCCTTCCTGGCCTTCTTCCAGAACCCGGATGGCCAACGCGGCATCCTGGACATGTTCAACATGTTCTCGGGCGGCGCCGTCGAGCGCATGGCCGTGTTCGCGCTGAACGTCATGCCCTACATCTCGGCGTCGATCATCGTCCAGCTGATGGGCGCGGTGTATCCGCCGTGGGAGAAGCTGAAGAAGGAAGGCGGCGAGTCGGGCCGCAAGCAGCTGAACCAGTACACCCGCTATCTGACGGTATTCCTGGCCCTGGCCCAGTCCTTCGGCATCGCGGTGGGCTTGAACGCCCAGCCGGGCCTGATCGACCAGCCGGGTCTGTTCTTCATCATTTCGACGGTCACCGTCCTGACCGGCGGCACCATGTTCCTGATGTGGCTGGGCGAGCAGGTGACGGCGCGCGGCGTCGGCAACGGCATCTCCCTGATCATCTTCGCGGGCATCGTGGCGGTTCTGCCGTCGACGGTGGCGCGGATGCTGGGCTTGGCCCAGCAGGGCCAGATGTCGGCCTTCACCCTGCTGTTCATCGCCATCATGGCGGTGGCGGTCATCGTCTTCATCGTCTTCATGGAACGCGCCCAGCGCCGCCTTCTGATCCAGTATCCGAAGCGCCAGGAAGGCAACCGCATGACCGGCGGCGACAAGTCGTTCCTGCCGCTGAAGGTCAACACCGCGGGCGTGATCCCGGCCATCTTCGCCTCGTCGCTGCTGATGCTGCCGACGACGGTGGCCCAGTTCACGGCCAATGCGAACCTGCCGGACTGGATGAGCTGGCTGCCCCTGGTGACGGCCCAGCTGACGCACGGCCAACCGGTGTTCATGATCCTGTACGCTGTCCTGATCGTCTTCTTCTGCTTCTTCTACACCTCAATCACCTTCAACCCCGAGGACACGGCCGAGAACCTACGCAAGTACGGCGGCTTCCTGCCGGGCATTCGTCCGGGCAAGCGCACGGCCGAGTATCTGGACTATGTGCTGACGCGCCTGACGGTGATCGGCGCCGCCTATATCACCGCCGTCTGTCTGCTGCCGGAGTTCCTGGTCAGCAGCCTGGGCAACAGCCTGTACTTTGGCGGAACGTCTATCTTGATCGTGGTCTCGGTGACGATGGACACTGTCGCCCAGATCCAGTCGCACCTGCTGGCGCACCAGTACGAGGGTCTGATCAAGAAGGCCAAGTTGCGCGGCCGTGGCCGGGGCGGTTCCGCTCCTGTCCGTCGCTGATCGGGTAGGGGAGCCCGGAATATAAAATGAACCTGATCCTGTTCGGGCCGCCTGCGGCCGGCAAGGGCACCCAGGCCAAGCGGCTGGTCGAAGAGCGAGGCATGGTCCAGCTCTCGACCGGCGACATGCTGCGTGCGGCTATTGCTTCCGGCTCGGAGCTGGGGCTGAAGGTCAAGGACGTGCTGGCGCGCGGCGACCTCGTCACCGACGAGATCGTCATCGCCCTGATCGAAGCCCGCCTGCCGGAGGCCGAGGCCGCCGGCGGCGCCATCTTCGACGGCTTCCCCCGCACGGTGGCCCAGGCTGAAGCCCTGGACCTCATGCTGGCCAAGTGCGGCGCCAAGATCGACAGCGTCATCCGCCTGAAGGTGGACGACGCCGCCCTGACCGACCGTATCGGCAAGCGGTTCGCCGAGCAGGGTCGGGCGGACGACAACCCCGAGACCTTCAAGGACCGCCTGGCCGTGTACAACCGCCAGACCGCGCCGCTGCTTCCCTACTATGCAGACCAGGGCAAGCTGACCGAGGTCGACGGCATGGGCGACATCGCCGCCGTGGCCGCCGCCATCGACGCGGCGCTGGACGCCTGAGCCGGCACGCGGTCTGATCCCCTCCGCTTCTGAAGCGTTAGCGTTCGGAAGTCTGTGCGGGAGAGACGGTTGCGGCCGAAACGAATGAGGCAATGGCGCTGGGGCGCGGCGGGGCTGGCGGCCCTTCTGCACCTCGGCGCCTTTGTGCTTTTGGGCGTCGGTCGGCCCGAGGCGACCTTCGTGCCGCCACAGCCGCTCATCATTGTCGATCTGGTCCGGCCTGAGCCGGTCGCACCGCCGCCGCCGCCTCCAGAGCCTGCGCCGTCCCAGGGCGGCGGCGCCCCGGCCGCGCCATCCGTCGTGCGCCCCGTGCGTCCCCGTCCTGAGCCGCCCAAGCCGGAAGTCACGCCGCCGCCGCGTCCGGCCCCGGAGCAACCGCTGGTGATCGGCATTGCGCCCGAACCTGGCCCGACGCCTGGTCAGGGGCAGGGCGGGCAGGGGACCGGCAGCGGGGGCGGCAGCGGATCGGGCGTCGGTCCTGGCGTGGGCGACGGCCCGCCGCGTATCATTCGCGGCCCCACGGTGGGGGAGCTGCGGACGCTGCATCCGCGCGAGGCCTTCCGCCAGCGGCGAGGCGGTCAGGCGACGCTGGCCTGCCGGGTGCGCCTCGACACCACTCTGAGCGATTGCCGCCTGGTCGACGAATCGCCGCCGGGGATGGGATTCGGTCAGGCGGCCCTTGCGGCCTCGCGTTATTTCCGCTTTCGTCCTGCGACGCAGAACGGAGCGCCGCTTGATGGTCGAGAGGTCCGGGTGGGGGTCGAATGGCCCTGAGCCAGCCTGCTCACGGCGCTTGCCCGTTGACGCATTGGGAATCCCCTGTATAAGGGCGGCCTTCCGCGAAGGGCGTACACGTTCCAGGTCTGTTGACCGGAGCGGTTTCTGCGTCTGAATTAACGCGTACTTGGAGAATTTCGTGGCCCGTATCGCAGGCGTCAACATTCCGACGAACAAGCGCGTTGAAATCGCGCTTCAGTACATTCACGGCATTGGCGCGCACAACGCCAAGGAGATCACGGCCAAGATCGGCATCGAGCCGGCGCGCCGCGTGAACCAGCTGACCGACGCGGAGATCCTGCAGATCCGCGAGACCATCGACCGCGACTTCACCGTCGAAGGCGACCTGCGTCGCGAGACGTCGATGAACATCAAGCGCCTGATGGACCTGGCCTGCTACCGCGGCCTGCGTCACCGTAAGGGCCTGCCGGTCCGCGGCCAGCGCACCCACACCAACGCTCGCACCCGCAAGGGTCCGGCCAAGCCGATCGCCGGCAAGAAGAAGTAAGAGAGAGGCCTGACCGATGGCTAAGGAACCGGGTCGCGTTAAGCGCCGCGAACGCAAGAACATCACCTCGGGCGTGGCCCACGTGAACGCTTCGTTCAACAACACCATGGTGACCATCACCGACGCTCAAGGGAACGCGATTTCCTGGTCGTCGGCCGGCCACATGGGCTTCAAGGGCTCGCGCAAGTCGACGCCGTACGCCGCTCAGATGGCTGCGGAAGACGCTGGCAAGAAGGCCGCCGAGCACGGCGTCAAGACGCTGGAAGTGAACGTCTCGGGTCCGGGTTCGGGCCGTGAGTCGGCCCTGCGCGCCCTGCAGGCCGTCGGCATGACGATCACGACCATTCGTGACGTGACGCCGATGCCGCACAACGGCTGCCGTCCGCCGAAGCGCCGTCGCGTCTAAGGTTCACGCCGCCTAACCCTTCTCCCGGCGGCTCCTGTTGTTCTGAACGTGAGAACACGGAGCCGTCGAAACCCGTTCGAGGGACTTTATGATCGAAAGAAACTGGCAAGAGCTGATCCGTCCCGAGAAACCGCAAGTCGAGGGCGGGTCTGACCCGCAGCACAAGGCGCGTCTGATCGCCGAGCCTCTCGAGCGCGGTTTCGGTGTGACGCTCGGCAACGCGCTTCGTCGCGTTCTGCTGTCTTCGCTTCAAGGCGCGGCGGTCACGGCCATTCAGATCGACGGCGTGGTGCACGAGTTCTCGTCGCTGGAAGGCGTTCGCGAGGACGTGGTCGACATCGTTCTGAACATCAAGCAACTGGCCCTGCGTATGCACGCGGAAGGCCCGAAGCGCATGACGCTGCGCGCCACGGGCCCCGGCCCGGTGACCGCGGCTCAGATCGACCTGCCGGCCGACATCGAGGTGCTGAACCCGGATCACGTGATCTGCACCCTGGATGACGGCGCTTCGGTCCGCATGGAACTGACGGTGCAGAACGGCAAGGGCTACGTCGCCGCCGAACTGAACCGCCCGGAAGACGCCCCGATCGGCCTGATCGCCGTCGACGCCCTGTATTCGCCGGTGAAGCGCGTCGCCTATCGCGTCGAGCCGACCCGTCAGGGCCAGTCGCTGGACTACGACAAGCTGATTCTGGAAGTTGAAACCAACGGCGCCGTCTCGCCGGTTGACGCTGTGGCTTACGCTGCGCGCATCCTGCAAGACCAGCTGCAGATCTTCATCACCTTCGATGAGCCGACCAAGGCTGTCGAGCAGTCGGACGGCAAGCCCGAACTGCCCTTCAACCCGTCGCTGCTGAAGAAGGTGGACGAGCTGGAGCTGTCGGTCCGTTCGGCCAACTGCCTGAAGAACGACAACATCGTCTACATCGGCGACCTGATCCAGAAGACCGAGGGCGAAATGCTTCGCACCCCGAACTTCGGCCGCAAGTCGCTGAACGAAATCAAGGAAGTTCTGGCGTCCATGGGCCTGAGCCTCGGCATGGACGTGCCGAACTGGCCGCCGGAAAACATCGAAGATCTGGCCAAGAAGTTCGACGACCAGATCTGATCATCAACCCTCCGCCCAGGTCCGTTGGATCGGTTGGGGCGGTTAGAATGAGAGGCCCCAGGTCTCGTCCGCCAAGTAGGGACGGGAAACCAGGGTTGAGTAGGAGAGACCCCGATGCGCCACGGCGCCGCCTATCGTAAGCTCGGCCGTACGGTCAGCCACCGCCAGGCCATGTTCGCCAACATGGCCGCCTCGCTGATCAAGCACGAGCAGATCACGACCACCCTGCCGAAGGCGAAGGAACTGCGTCCCTTCGTCGAGAAGCTGGTCACCCTCGCCAAGAAGGGCGACCTGCACGCTCGTCGTCAGGCCATCAGCGCCGTTCGCGACGTGCCGCAAGTCGGCAAGCTGTTCGACACGCTGGCCCCTCGTTACGCCGAGCGTAACGGCGGCTATATCCGCATCATGAAGGCGGGCTTCCGTCACGGCGACAACGCCGCGATGGCCGTGATCGAGTTCGTCGATCGCGACGTGGCCGCCAAGGGCCTGGACTCCGGTCCGGTCTTCGCCATCGAAGGCGACGACGAGGCCTGATTTCGGCTTCATCGCTAAGATGCCGAAAGGACGACCGGAGCAATCCGGTCGTCCTTTTCTTTGTCTGGAATTCTGTGACGGGCAGGATGTTTCAATGACCTTCGCCATGCCTTCCTTCGAGACATGGCATGGCCGCCGCGTCTCGATCTGCTCCGCGGATGGTTCGTTGTTGGCGACGACAGGCGACATCAACGACTTCCTGTCGATGGCCTTTGAAGCGAACGCGGACTGGCTGGCCCTGCCGGTCAGTCGTCTGGGGCAGGATTTTCTTCGTCTGCGCACCCGCCTTGCGGGCGAGACGACCCAAAAGTTCGTCAACTACCATGTGGGTTTGGCGATCATCGGCGATATCTCGGTCGGGATAGCCGCATCGGATGCGCTGGCCGGCTATGTGCGTGAGAGCGATCGAGGCCGTGCGGTCTGGTTCCTGCCGGACCTCGGCAGTTTGAAGACGGCTCTGGAGGCGGGGAGGGACGCGCCCTAGCGTCGTTCAACGTCGAGGCTTCGGTTTCATGCGGTCCATCCGAAGAGAATTTGCGCCCGGGGGCGGTGTTTTCCGAAGTCGTGCAAATTGCGTCGGGCGCGGGAAGACGCCAAGCTGTCGCCAAGCCTCGCAGAAGGCTGAGAGTGAACGCATCAGGAGATCCCATGTCTCGTCCCCCCGCCATGCTGGCCGCAGGTCTGGCTTTGCTGGCCTTCTCGTCGCTGGCCATGACAACGACCAGCGTGCTGGCGCTGGAGGCGGCGGTCTCGCCCCAGGCTGCGACGGCGACGCCCGCCCGCACTCTGACCACGCCGCTGGAGGCGTTCGGCCATGAGGTCGGGGCGGACTATCGCCTGATCACCTACACCCAGTTCGAACGCTATCTGCACACCCTGGCCGGACAGTCGGACCGGATGAAGCTGGTTGAGATCGGGCGCTCGTCCGGAGGACGGACGCAGTACCTCTCGGTCGTCTCCTCGCCCCAGAACCTGGCGAACATCGACCGCTATCAGGAGATCGCGTGGCGCCTGGCCAAGGCCGAGGGCGTCAGCGAGGAGGAGGCCCGCGCCCTGGCCTCCGAAGGCAAGGCCGTGGTTTGGATCGACGGCGGCCTGCACTCGACCGAGACGGTGCCGCCCCAGGCCCTGATCGCCGCCCTGTATGAATGGCTGACGGCCGAGGACGCCGAGGCCAAGCGCATCCTGGACGACGTGGTCATCCTGTTCGCGCCGCTGAACCCGGACGGGTGGGAGCTGGTCTCCACCTGGTACATGCGCAACGAGGATCCGCTGAAGCGCGAGTACGACAGCATCCCGGTGCTGTATCAGAAGTACGTCGGCCACGATAACAACCGCGACTACTACCTGTCGGCGATGACTGAGACGACCAACGTCAACCGGCAGTTCTTCCGCGAGTGGTTCCCGCAGATCATCTACAACCACCACCAGACGGCGCCGGCGGGAACCGTGGTCTTCATGCCGCCGTTCCGCGACCCCTTCAACTACAACTATGATCCGCTGGTCATGAGCACCCTGTCCGAGGTCGGGGCGGCGATGCACAGCCGCCTGATCGAGGAGGGCAAGCCCGGCTCGACCATGCGCAGCGGGGCCAACTATTCGACGTGGAACAACGGGATGGAGCGCTCCGTCACCTATTTCCACAACGCCGTCGGCCTGCTGACCGAGATCACCGGCCACCCGACGCCCAGCCGGATCAGCCTGATCCCGGACAATCAGCTGCCGCGCAACGACCTGCCCATGCCGGTCGCGCCTCAGACCTGGCGTTTCGCCCAGTCGATCGACTATTCGCAGTCGATCAACCGCGCCGTGCTGAACTACGCCTCGCGCAACAAGGACCGGACGCTGTTCAACATCTGGCGCATGGGCCAGAACGCCATCGACAAGGGGAATACCGACACCTGGCGCGTCACGCCCTCAACGATTGAAGCCCTGCAGACTGCGGCCGGAGAGAACGCGCAGCAGGGGCGTCGCGGCGTTGATCCTGCGCTGTATGAGCAGATCCTGCGCGACCCGGCCCGTCGCGATCCGCGCGGCTATGTCATTCCCGCGGACCAGGCTGACCTGCCCACCGCCGTCGCCTTCCTGAACAGCCTGATCAAGACCGGCGTGGACGTGGAGCGGGCGACGCGCGCCTTCACCGTCGGGGCTAAGACCTATCCGGCCGGTTCCTATGTGGTGAAGACGGCCCAGGCCTATCGCCCGCACGTACTGGACATGTTCGAGCCGCAGGATCACCCACACGACCTGCAGTATCCGGGCGGGCCGCCCAAGCTGCCCTATGACGCCACCGGCTACACTCTGGCCATGCAGATGGGCGTTCAGTTCGACCGTATCCTGGACGGCTTCGAGGCCCCGACCGAGCGCGTCGCCGATGTCATGGCGCCGCCGCCGGGCAGGATCGAGGGAACGGGTCGGGCGGGCTGGCTGATCGATCATGCGCCGATCAACGGTTTCATTCTGACCAACCGCCTGCTGGCGGCGGGCGCGCCCGTCTTCTGGCAGGAAGGCGAGACCCGCGCTGGCCGCACGACTCTGGCTCCCGGCGCTCTGTGGATTCCAGCTGACGACAAGACTCGCCCGATCGTCGAGGCGGCCGTACGCGACTTGGGCCTGAACGCTCACGCCGTCGCCCGTGCCCCCGGCGGCGACCGCATCGCCCTGAAGCCGATTCGGATCGGTCTGGTGGATCGTTACGGCGGCTCCATGGCTTCGGGCTGGACCCGCTGGATGCTGGAGCAGTTCGAATATCCGTTCGAGGTTGTCTATCCGCAGCGCCTAGACGCCGGCGATCTGAACAAGGACTTTGATGTTCTGGTCTTCGCGTCGGACATGATTCCTGCGGACCTGTCGGCGGCGGCCCAGCGCGAACAACCGGACCCTGAGACGATCCCGGCCCAGTATCGCGGTTGGTTGGGGGCCGTCACGGCCGAGAAGACGGCGCCGCAGATCGACGCCTTCGTGCGCGACGGCGGCAGTCTGGTCACCATCGGTTCGTCGCATCGCCTGGCCAAGGCCATCGGCGCGCCGGTGCAGGACGTGCTGACCCAGGCCGACGGCAGGCCGCTGGCGCCGACCGACTTCTTCATTCCTGGCGCGGTGCTCAAGACTGAGGTGGACAACAGCCGCCCTCTGGCCTTCGGAGCGCCGCGCGAGATGAACGTCTTCTTCAATCGCAACGCGGGCTTCCGCCCTGCGGGCGAGGGGGCGTCGATGGTGCGCTATCCGCAGCAGGTGGCGGTGAACAGCGGCTGGGCTATCGGGTCGGAGCGTCTATCGGGCGCAGAGGCGGTGCTGGACATCAAGCACGGCGAAGGCCGGGTGATCGTCCTGGGGCCGGACGTGGTGAACCGCGCCCAGGCGCGGGCTTCGTCACGGCTGCTGTTCAACGCCCTGTTCTACGGTCCCGCCGTGACGGGCGCCGACCGTTAAGTCTCCCCCCAGAGGCGGAAGTGAAAAGGCCGCCCGGCGTCCACCGGGCGGCCTTCTTTTTCAGAGATGGGCGGATCAGCCTTCGGTCGAACCGTCCTGGGGCGCCTTTGCGGCGCGGCCGCGGCTGTAGATGAAGTAGACGCCCAGGCCGACCAGGTTCCAGAACACGAACCACAGCTGCGTCTTCTGCGGCAGGCTGGCCAGCAGGTACAGGCAGCCGGCGATGGCCACGGGGCCCACGACCCAGCCCAGGGGCGTGCGGAACCCGCGCGGCATGTCAGGCGCGCGACGGCGCAGGATCAGCATGCACAGGGCCACGGCGCTGAACGCCACCAGGGTGCCCGCGTTAGCCAGGGCCACGATCTCGTCCAGCGGCACGAACAGGGCGATGGCGCCGACCACGACGCCGGTGAAGACGGTGATGCGCACCGGCGCCCCGCCCTTGGACACGCGGGCCAGGCCGCGCGGCAGCAGGCCGTCACGCGCCATGACGAAGAAGATGCGGCTCTGGCCGTAGAAGAAGGCCAGGATCACCGTCGGCAGGGTCAGCACCGCCGTCACCGCCAGGAAGTGGGCCGCGCCCGGCTGGTTGATCTCGCGCAGGATCAGGGCCAGCGGCTCGGGGCTGTTGGCGAAGCGGGTGAAGGGCGTGGCGCCCAGGGCGGCCGTGGCGATGACGGTGTAGATGGCGGCGCAGGCCAGCATCGAGCCGATGATGCCGATGGCCAGGTCGCGCTTGGGGTTGCGGGTCTCTTCGGCCGCGGTGGCGATGGCGTCGAAGCCATAGAAGGCCGAGAAGATGATGGCCGCCGCCGCCATGACGCCGCGCTCGACGCCGTCATCGCCCATCTGACGGGCGAAACCGAAGGGGCTGAAGGGCTCCAGGTTGGCGGCGTTGAAGTGGGGCAGGGCGAACCAGACGAACAGGGCCAGGGCCGACAGCTTCACCGCCACCAGGATCAGGTTCAGCGTCGCGCTCTTCTTGGCTCCGGCCAGCAGCAGGGCGCCCACGGCCATGATGATGAACAGGGCTGGGACATTGGCCACGCCGCCGGCGTGCGGTCCCTGCATGAGGGCCATGGGCAGGCCCAGCCAATCATGCAGCAAGGGAGCCGCGTAGCCTGACCAGCTGACGGCCACGGCGCTGACCACCAGGCTGTATTCCAGGATCAGGCTCCAGCCGATGATCCAGGCGACCGCCTGGCCCAGCACGACGCGGGAATAGGTATAGGCGCTGCCGGACGCCGTCACCGTGGTCGCCATCTCGGCGTAGCACAGGGCGGCGCAGGCGCAGACAAAGCCAGCGATCAGGAAGGACAGCAGAACCGCCGGCCCCGCCTTATCCGCGCCGATGCCGATCAGCGTCAGGATGCCGGTGCCGACGATAGCGCCCACGCCCATGGCCACCAGATGCGGCCAGCTGAGGCTGCGGGCCAGGCTTTGAGCGCCGGACTCGGCGTTGGGGCGCGGTTGCGCGTCTGGGCCGCCCATCGGTGGCTCCTGTCTTGAGGAGATCATGAAGCCAGCGGGTTTGCTGCGGATGGCCGGGCAATACAAGGGGCGTGGGCCCGTCGCCCTGAGCGCGGGTTCGGTTTCTGATCCGATGGCGGAATTTTCGTCACGGTTTCTCAGTCGAAACGGCATGAAACGGAGGTCGATCCGTCACCGGCTCGCGCAAGCTTCGGTCCTGCTTTTCGCTATCCCTCGCCGCCGGGCAGGAGGGGTTCGACGTCATTCCGGTCGGTATGACCGCCTCCCGCCGCAGCTTTTTGACCAACCGGTGGAACGACGATGAACAGCAGCTTCAAGACCCTGCTCGTGGTGGCGGCCAGCACGCTCGCCCTGGCGGCCTGCGGCGGATCGGCCGAGGTGGCCTCGCCCGGCGAAGGCGACTTCGGCAATGGCAACGGGAACGGCAACGGCAATGGGAACGGCAATGGCGGCAACGGCCAGGCCGCGGCTGACTGCCCGACGGGCTTCGCCAACGTCGGCACCATGGCCAACGGCACGCTGCGCAATTGCCAGCTGCCGCAACAGATCAACGGCGCGCTGACCGTGCCGCTGCGCGCCGGCACCATCTACTCCATCTCGGGCCGCACGGCCGTCGGCACGGACGGCGGCGTCGACGCCTCGGCCAACACCGGCACGCAGGGCATCCTGACGGTCGAAGCGGGCGTGACCATCTTCGCCTCGGGCGGCGGCGACTACCTGCTGGTCAACCGCGGCTCGCAGATCTACGCCGAAGGCACGGCCTCCCAGCCGATCGTCTTCACCAGCCGCCAGAACGTCGAAGGCGCGACGACCGAGAACTCGCACGGTCAGTGGGGCGGCATCGTCATCGCCGGCCGCGCGCCCCAGGCCAACTGCCAGCTGACCGCGCCTGTCACCTGCACGGGCCAGGTGGAAGGCACCAACGCCTTCTACGGCGGCGGCAACGTCAACGACAACTCGGGCCGTCTGCGTTACGTCCAGATCCGCTACTCGGGCTTTGAAATCTCGACCGGCAACGAGCTGCAGGCCCTGACCCTGGCCGGCGTCGGCGCGGGCACGACCATCGAATACGTCCAGTCCTACAACTCGTCGGACGACGGCATCGAAATCTTCGGCGGCAACGTTAACCTGAAGCGCATCGTCATCAACGGCGCCGACGACGACGCCTTCGACACCGACACCGGCTGGCGCGGCGGCGCCCAGTTCGGCATCGTGACCCAGCGCGCCCCGAACGCGACCAGCCGTTCGGCCGGTTTCGAGTTCTCGGCCGCTCCGGCCTCGACCCCGCTGGCCCAGCGCTACAACTCGCAGCCTAAGATCGCCAACTGGACGATGGTGGGCCGCAACTCGCCGACCGACGCCCACACCGTCGCCCACTTCGACACGGGCACGAAGGCGACCGTGGTCAACTCGGTCTTCACCAGCGCCGCCGGTTCGCTGGCCGGTTGCCTGGACATCGCCGACGCCGACACGGCCAGCGTGAACCCGGTGTTCAACTCGGTCTTCATGTCCTGCGGCATCTCCTACCGCGCCAGCGGCGCCGCTCGCTCGGAGCCGATTTTCACGGCCGGCGCGAACAATACGGCCAAGGGAACCTCGACCCTGACCGCCCCGACCGCGGGCGTGACCATCTCAAACCAGGTTCTGACCTTCATCAACGGCGCCAATGAAACCGCCGTGACCCCGGTCAAGGCCTCGAGCGTCCACGCAGCCTTCACCGACACCGACTACATCGGCGCCGTGAAGAACGCTTCGGACACCTGGTGGCAGGGTTGGACCTGCGGCCTGACCGCCAACGCGAAGTGCTGATGAACCCTCTGGCGAGGCGGTGGTCCGAAAGGGCCGCCGCCGACCCTTTGAGCGTCCAGCCTCTCTCGACCTACGCAAGGCAGCCGAACATGAAGAACAAGACCCTGACCCGTAACGGGCTGCTGCTGGCCAGCAGCGCCCTGGTCGCCGCTTTCGGCGCGCCCAGCCTCGCGCTCGCCCAGGCGTCCGCCCCCGTCGCCGCCGTGGCTCTGAGCAATGAACCGCCCGCCGATCCGGAAAGCCCGGATCAGGTGTCGCAGACCCCGGCCACCCAACTGGGCGACATCGTCGTCCTGGGCCGCAACATCCCGCAGCCGAACCGTCAGAGCGCCGAGGTGGCCGCTTTCCTGACGTCGGAAGACCTGCAACGCACCGGCGACTCCACCGCCGCCGCCGCCCTGACCCGCGTGACCGGCCTGTCGATCGTCGAAGGCCGTTTCGTCTATGTGCGCGGCCTGGGCGAGCGCTATTCCTCGGCCCTGCTGAACGGTTCGCCGCTGCCCAGCCCCGAGCCGCTGCAGCGCGTCGTGCCGCTGGACCTGTTCCCCTCCAGCATCCTGGCGGGCGTGACGGTTCAGAAGTCCTATTCCCCCAACTATCCGGGCGAGTTCGGCGGCGGGGTCATTGACCTGCGCACCGTGGACGCCCCGGCCGAGCCCTTCCTGACCTTCAAGGCGGGCATCGGCGGCAACACCGAGACGACGGGCCGCGACAACCTGGTCTATTACGGCTCGGACACCGACTGGACCGGCTTCGACGACGAGACCCGCAAGATTCCGGGGCCGATCGACCTGGCCTTCCGCACCGGCAAGCAGATCAACATGGCCAACTTCTCGGCCGCCGAGCTGCAGACGATGGGCCGCTCGATGGTCAATGCGCCGCTGCGCCTGATGCAGCGTCAGCAGACGCCGGTCGACGGCAGCCTGGAGCTGACGGGCGGTTTCCGCACCCCGACCGAGGTCGGCGACCTGGGCGTCATCGCCGTGGCCGGCTACGACAACTCCTGGCGCACCCGTCAGGCGATCCAGGAAGAGGGCCAGTTCCAGGGCGACGACCTGGTGCCGGTCTCGACCTTCGACGTCGAGTCCAACCAGAACGACGTGCGCCTGAACTTCCTGGGCGGCCTGTCGCTGACGACTGACGATCATGAGGTGAAGTGGACCAACCTCTACGTCCGCACCACGACCAAGCGCGCGCGCACCTCGGCCGGGCCGGACTTCGACGCCGGCGGCAGCGTGATCCGCAACGATTACACCGAATGGTTCGTGCGTCAGCTGTTCACCAGCCAACTGGCGGGCGAGCACTACTTCGGCGCCGACGGCGAGTGGAAGCTGGACTGGCGCGCGGCCTACGCCAAGACCTCGCGCGACGCCCCCTATGAATCGCGCTTCCAGTACGGCGTCGACGCCCAGGACCGCTTGATCCACAACGTCCAGGGCAACCAGATCTCGTTCAGCGAGCTGGACGACGAAATCTGGTCCGGCGGCGTGGACCTGGCCTATAAGCTGCCGATGGCGGCGGGGCGCGAGGCGACCATCAGCGTCGGCGCCTCGACCCTGGACAACACCCGCTCGGCCGAACGTCACGACCTGCAGTTCGAGGCCGTCAACGGTCTGACCGACAGCCAGCGCCGCGCGCGGATCGACTATCTGTTCTCGGACTTCAACATTAATCCGTGGACGCTGCAGCTGCGCGAGATCGCCGGCTCGAACGGCGCCAACGCCTATGACGCCGACATGAAGGTCAACGCGATCTACGCCATGGTCGACGCCGAGTTCGTGCCGACCATCCGCACCACCTTCGGCGTCCGTTTCGAGGACGGCCAGCAGAGCGTGACCCCGCGCGACCTGTTCGGCGGAACCTCGTCCTATGAGGCGACCGAGATCGAGGAGCAGTACTGGCTGCCGTCGTTCACGGCGACGTGGAACTTCACCGAGGATCAGCAACTGCGCTTCGGCGCGTCCAAGACCATCGGCCGTCCGCAGTTCCGCGAACTGGCGCCTCAGGCCTACACCGATCCGGAAAGCGACCGCGTCTTCATCGGCAACCCCTATCTGACGGACACCGAGATCCTGAACCTGGACGCGCGCTGGGAATGGTATTTCGGCCGCCAGCAGTTCGTCACGGCGGGCGTCTTCTACAAGAAGCTGGACAAGCCGGTCGAAGCGGTGATCGTCGATGTCGGCAACCAGCGCCAGCAGACCTTCCTCAATGCGCCGGAAGCAACCGTCATGGGCGTCGAGGCCGAGGTGAAGAAATACTTCGAGTTCGCCGATCAGGCGGCCTTCATCTCGAACAAGCGCTGGCTGGTGCAGGCCAACTACACCTGGTCGGACTCCGAGGTTTCGGTCGGCGAGGGCGACACCGTCATCACCTTGGGCGGCGGCGGCCGTCCCGAACAGGCGTCCTTCTTCATCCAGGACGGCAGCCGTCTGCAAGGCCAGTCGGAGCACGTCGCCAACCTGCAGCTGGGTTGGGAAGACGACACGGCCCGTTCGCAGGCGACCTTCATCCTGAACTATGTCTCGGAGCGGATCACCGCGCGCGGCGCGGGCGTCGGCACGGCGCGCGAGCCGGACTATGTGCAGGAGCCGGGCGCCTTCCTCGACTTCGTCTATCGCAAGGACTTCACCGTGAAGGGCCGCGACCTGGGCTTCGCCCTGGAGCTGCGCAACCTGCTGGGGACGGACTTCGAGGAGTATCAGGAGAAGGGCAACAAGATCCGCATCAACCAGTACGACCTGGGCCAGAGCGCCTCGGTCAGCCTGACGGCGCGTTTCTAAGCGTAGACTGCGCCTGAACATTTGAGCCGGGAGGTCTAGCGGCCTCCCGGCTTTTTTTATCCCTCTCCTGTTGGGAGAGGGCTTGAGCCTCCAAGAGCGAAGCGATTGGCGAAGGCGAAAGGGTGAGGGTTCGCGGGTGAAGTCGGCCGAAGGCCGTAAATGATCGGTTGCGCTACGGCTTACGCCGACTGACGGGACAAGCCTCTCACCCTTTGGCTGCTTCGCGCCGCCCTTCGGGTCGCGCCAGAACGATCGCTGCGCTCTCGTGCGCTCAAGCCCTCTCCCATCGGGAGAGAGTGACGGTTGCGTGTCACTTTTTCCGAACCCGCCGTATCTGTCGTGACAACTTCTCGGCGCTGTCATGGTTCGGAGCGAGCCGGGTACGGAGCATCCGCCTAGGGAGTCGTTGCGGCCGCGAGAGGCCGTTGGGGATGTCTTCCTTGCTCGCTGGCCTTCGCAAACTGAGCGCCGTTTCGTGGGGCAAGGGCGGCCTGTCCCTTCGCCGCCTATCCCTTCGTCGTCCGCCGTTGCGGCGCGTGGTCGAGGCGACGTTGATCCTGCTTCTTCTGGTGCAGGCCGGGCGGCTGGTCTGGCTGTTCGCGGCGCCGACGCCGCAAGCGACGCAGGCGCGGCCTCTGCCGGAGGTCGACCTGGGCGTGCTGTCGCGCTTCGACGCCTTCTTCCGCAACGGCGGAGGCGGGGCCGAGGCGGCGCCGTCGGACAGCGGCGGCCTGAGTCTGTTCGGCGTGCGCGCGGACGGCGCGGGCGGCGGCTCGGCCATCATCGGCCTGGCGGACGGACGCCAGGTCTCGGTCGGCGCGGGCGAGGAGGTGGAGCCGGGGCTGACCCTGAGCGCTGTCGCCCCCGACCACGTCATGCTGTCGCGCGGCGGCGCGCCGTTTCGTCTCGACTTTCCCGACATAGCCCCGGGCGTTGCGCCCGTTGCGCCCGTTGCGCCTGTAGCGGCGGCGCAACCCGCCGTGACTGCGCCCCAATCCGCTTCGGCCGAAGGCGTGGTGGTCGATCCTCAACGTCTGATCGCCCAGGCGGGGCTGCGGCCGCGCATCCAGGGCCTGGGGATCAAGGGGCTGACCGTGTCCGCCTCGGGCGACGGGGGCGAGCTGCGCAACGCAGGCCTGCGCTCAGGCGACGTCATCCTGTCGGTCAACGGCGCGGCCCTGAACAGCCCGCAAGCGCTCGCCGCCCTGCGCGGCCAGTTGGCCGACGCTCCCTCGGCCCAGATCCAGTTCGAGCGCGACGGTCAGGTCCGCTCCACCACCGTAAGGACGCGCCCATGAAGGCCCCCAGTCGTCGCTCTGGAAGCCGCTCCCTGTTGACCGGCGTTCTGGCCGCTGTTCTGGCGGTCCAGCCGCTGGCCGCCGCGCCGGTGATGGCGCAGGAATCGCGCCAGACGCTGAACGTCCAGAACGCTGACATCCGCGCCTTCGTGCAGGATGTGGCGCGCACGACGGGGCGCACCTTCATCGTCGATCCGGCGGTGACGGGCACGGTGACGGTGTCCAGCCCGCGCCCTCTGACCCGGGCCCAGCTGTTCGAGGTCTTCCTGTCGACGCTGCGGGCCAATGGCCTGGTGGTGACGCCGACGTCGTCGGGCGCCTATCGCATCAGTCCGGCGCAGGGCGCGGCGCAGGGACCGGCCACGGTCGGCGCCGAACGGTTCTCGACCGAGGTCTTCACCCTTCGCCACATCGACGCCGCCTCGGCCGCTGAGACTATCCGGCCGCTGGTCGGGGCGCAGGGGCAGGTGCTGGCCAACCCCGGCGCCAACAGCGTGGTGGTGGCCGACTTCGCCGACAACCTGTCGCGCATCCGGGCGCTGGTGGGCCGCATCGACGTCGACCGTTCGGCCTATGAGGTGGTGGCGCTGGAGAACGCCTCGGCGCGCGAGATCGCGGGCGTGCTGCAACAGGTGACGGGCGGCCCCGGCGGTCCCGGCCTGGTGACGATCACCCCGGTCGAAAGCTCCAACGCCCTGGTCCTGCGCGGCGACGGGCAGGCGCTGGCGCGGGTGCGCGGCCTGATCGCCGATCTGGACGGCCGGGCGCGGGCCAGTCAGGACGTCAACGTCGTCTTCCTGGAGCACGCCGACGCCGAGCAGCTTCTGCCGGTCCTGCAACAGATCGTTGGCCAGCCGGGTGATGCGGCGGCGACGTCCTCGCCGCGCCTGCGCACCGCGCGCGCCGGGGCGAACCAGACGACCAGCGGCATGGGGCAGGGCGGCCTGACCACGACGGGCGAGGTCGACAGCGGGCCGATCGGCTCGACCACCGTAACCGCCACCGGCCAGCGCGCGACGATCGCCCGCTTCCCCGGCGCCAACGCTCTGGTCATCTCCGGCCCGGCGGACCTGCAACGCACCCTGACCGAGGTGATCCGCCAACTGGACGTGCGCCGCCAGCAGGTGCTGATCGAGGCCATCGTCGTCGAGCTGAGCGACAAGGCCGTGCGCGATCTCGGCGTGCAGTGGCTGATGGCGGGCGAGCAGGGCGTCGGCCTGACCAACTATTCCGACCGCGCGGCGCCGCTGGTTCCCATCGCGGGCGGGGCGGCGGCAGGGCAACTCGACAAGGACGACCCCTTGCGCGAGCGGTTGCAGAACCTGGCGCTGAACAGCCTGCTGGGCGCCAACGGCTTCGTCGGCGGGGCGGGCGGCAAGTGGGGCGACGGCCTGTTCGGCTTCATCATCAATGCGGCCAAGACGGACGCGGGCTCCAACCTGTTGCAGACCCCGTCGATCATGACGTTGGACAATGAAGAGGCGACCTTCCTGGTCGGGCAGGAGGTGCCGATCACCACCGGCCAGACCATTCTGGACGGCAACTCCAACCCCTTCACCACGACCGAGCGCAAGGACATCGGGGTGCGCCTGACGGTGCGGCCCCAGATCAATGCGGGCGGCTCCATCACCCTGACGCTGAGGCAGGAGGTGTCGAGCATCAACGGCCTGCTGACCAGCGGCGCCAACGACCTGATCCTGGACAAGCGCGAGCTGGAGACGACGCTGGTGGTCGACGACGGCGACATCGCCGTGGCGGGCGGCCTGCTGGATCAGAACGACCGGCTGGAGACCAGCAAGGTTCCCGGCCTGGGCGACATTCCGGGCGTCGGCGTCCTGTTCCGCTCGACCAGCCGCGAGCGGGGGCGGACCAATCTGATGGTCTTCCTGCGCCCGACCATATTGCGCACCACGGCGGACGCGCAGGGGCTGGCGGCGGATCGCTGGGGCTATATGCGCGGCGAGCAGCAGCGCGTTCACCCCGATCGCGAGCCCAGCCTCGACGCCCTGTTGCGCGACTATATGCAGGCCCAGCCGCCCGCCGCTCCGGTAGCGGGGGAGCCGCTGGTCATCGCCCCCGTGGCGCCGGTGGCGGCGCGGCCGTTGCCGCCGGTGACGGGGGGCGCCCGGTGATCACCGTCGTCGATCCGCGTCTGCCCTACGGCTTCGCCAAGACCCACGGCGTCCTGCTGCTGGCGGCGGGCGAGGTGATGGCGGTCGGGGTGCGCGAGGGCGCCGACCCTCTGGCCCTGGTCGAGGCGCGCCGCGCGCTGGGCCGTCCGCTGGAGGCGACGCCGCTGAGCGCCGCCGCCTTCGACCGCAAGCTGTCGGAAGTCTATGCGGGCGAGCAACTGACGGCGGCCGACGACGACGACCTGTCCCTGCCTGTGGGCCTCGACAGTCTGGTGGACGACATTCCGGCGGCGGCTGATCTGCTGGACGCCACGGACGACGCGCCGGTCATCCGCCTGATCAACGGCGTCATCGCCGAGGCCGCCCGCATCGGCGCCTCGGACGTGCATCTGGAAAGCTATGAGACGCGGCTGCTGGTGCGGATGCGGGTTGACGGGGTGTTGCGCGAGGCGCTGAGCCTGAATCCGCGCGTGGCGCCGCTGCTGGTATCGCGCATCAAGGTCATGGCGCGGCTCGACATCGCCGAGAAGCGCAAGCCTCAGGACGGGCGCATCCCCCTGACGCTGGGCGGCAAGTCGCTGGACGTGCGCGTCTCGACCCTGCCGTCCCGGGCGGGCGAGCGGGTGGTGCTGCGGATTCTGGACAAGGATCAGGCCGGGCTGACGCTGGACCGGCTGGGCATGGACCCGGCGGCGCTGGAGGCCTTCCGTCATGCGCTGGCCGAGCCGAACGGCATCATCCTCGTCACCGGGCCGACCGGCTCGGGCAAGACGACCAGCCTCTATGCCGGGCTGTCGCTGTTGAACGACGGCTCGCGCAACATCCTGACGGTCGAAGACCCGGTCGAATACGCCATGGAGGGCGTGGGCCAGACTCAGGTGAACCCCAAGGTCGGCATGACCTTCGCCGCCGGTCTGCGCGCCATCCTGCGCCAAGACCCGGACGTGGTCATGGTCGGCGAAATCCGCGACACGGAGACGGCGGCCATCGCCGTTCAGGCGTCGCTGACCGGCCATCTGGTGCTGTCGACGGTTCACACCAATGACGCGGCCGGGGCGGTGACGCGCCTGCGCGACATGGGGGTCGAGCCCTTCCTGCTGGCCTCGACCCTGCGGCTGGTGGTGGCCCAGCGGCTGGTGCGGCGCCTGTGCTCGCATTGCCGGATCGAGGAGACGGCGGACAGGGCGACGGCGCGGCTGATCGGGGCCGAGGAGGGCGTGCGTGTCTGGCGGCCGCACGGCTGCGTCGACTGCGGCTCGACCGGCTATGTCGGCCGCATCGGCCTTTATGAGACCCTGACGGTGGACGAGAAGGTGCGCCGTCTGATCGCCTCGGGCGCGGATGAAGACGCGGTGTTCGACGCCGCTTTCGCGCGCGGCGGGACGCTGGCCGATCGGGCGCGGACGCTGGTGCTGGAAGGCGTCACCTCGGTCGAGGAGGCCCTGCGCGTGGCGCGTCAGGAAACCGCCGCCGAAGAGGTCGCGGCCTGATGGCGGCCTTTGATTACATCGCCGCCGACGCCATGGGGCGGACGGTCAGCGGCTCCGTGACCGCCGCCGATGAGGCCGCCGCGCGCAAGGCGCTGGCGAAGCGTCAACTGGCGCCGTTGCAGCTGTCGCCGGGCCGTGCGGGCGCGGTCACGGTGTCGAAATCCGGCCGGACCGGACGACTGTCGCCCAAGGCGTTGGCGCTGACGACGCGGCAGTTGGCGACGCTGGTCTCCGTCTCTCCGCTGGAGGAGGCGTTGCGCAATCTGATGCTTCAGGCCGATCGACCCAACGTCCGGCGGGTACTGGAAGGCGTCCACGCCGGGGTGATCGAAGGGCGGCGCCTGTCCGACGCCATGGGCCAGCAGGGCGCGGCCTTTCCGCCGCTGTACCGCGCCATGACGGCGGCGGGCGAGCAGTCGGGCGCGCTCCAGCCCATCCTTGAGCGTCTCGCCGACGGGCTGGAGCGGGACGAGGTCGTGCGCGGCAAGGTGCTGACGGCGCTGGTCTATCCGTGCGTGCTGGCGGTGGTGGCGCTGGGCGTCATCGTCGCCATGATGACCTATATCGTGCCCAAGGTGGTCGATCAGTTCGATAGCATGGGCCAGACCCTGCCGCTGCTGACGCGGCTGGTCATCGGCCTGTCGGACCTGATGCGCGACTGGGGCTGGCTGATCCTGTTGACGCTGGCGGCGGTCGCCGCCGCGGGCTTGATCGCGCGGCGGCGCGAGGCGGTGCGGCTGAGGCTGGACGGCTGGGTGCTGCGACTGCCGCTGGTCGGGCGGCTGACGCGCGACCTGCACGGCGCGCGCATGGCCCGCACCCTGTCGACCATGATCGCGGCGGGCCTGCCGGTGCTGGAGGGGCTGACCATCACGGCCCGCACCGTCTCCAACCGCGCCCTGCGCCGCGCCACCGAACAGATGGCTGAGGCTGTGCGCGAAGGCGGCGGCCTGTCGGCCGCCATGCGCCGCGCCGAGGTGTTCCCGCCCATCCTCGTCTACATGACCGCGTCCGGCGAAAGCAGCGGTCGGCTGGAGCCTATGCTGGAGCGCGCGGCCGATTATCTGGAGCGCGAATTCTCCAACTTCACCGCCGTGATGCTCAGCCTGCTGGAGCCGGCGATCATCGTGGTCATGGGCGGGATCGTCGCCGTGATCGTGCTGTCGATCCTGCTTCCCATCCTTCAGATCAACACCCTGGCTCTGGGGTGAGAGAGGCATTGATGTTCCGTTCCCTCGTTCACCCTTCTTCGCCGTCATCCTCGGCCTTGAGCCGAGGATCCAGACGCTCGACAGTCGCCAGTCAGGCTGCGGCGCTCTGTAAGGCAGGCGCGGCGTCTCTGGATCCTCGGCTCAAGGCCGAGGATGACGGCGGGAGGGGGCGTCGTGCCGGCTTCACCCTGGTCGAGCTCATGGTCGTCATCGTCATCATCGGCCTGTTGGCGACGGTGGTGGCGATCAACGTCCTGCCCAGTCAGGACAAGGCCATGGTCGGCAAGGCGCGGGCCGACATCTCGGTGCTGGAGCAGGCGGTGGAGACCTATCGCCTCGACAACCTGACCTTCCCGACGGACCAGCCGGGCTTGAAGGCCCTGACCGCGCCGCCCGCCGATCTGGCGCGGCCGGAACGCTATCGCCAGGGCGGCTATGTCCGCCGCCTGCCGGAAGACCCGTGGGGCAATCCCTATCAGTACCGCCGCCGCAGCGCCCATGGCGGCCAGTTCGACATCTGGTCCTTCGGCGCCGACGGCCAGGAAGGGGGCGAGGGGAATGACGCCGACATCGGCAACTGGCAGGGCTGAGATCCGCCTAGCCACTCCCTCCACGTCATCCCCGGTCTTGTGCCGGGGATCCATAGACTCGCGGCTGGATCGTCGGGACGCAACGTCTCTACGGCGCCGCCCGGCGCGGCCGGGTTCTCGGGTCAAGCCCGAGAATGACGGCAGAACGGGTTTCACCCTCGTCGAACTGATGGTGGTCATCGCCATCATCGGCGTGGCGGCGGGGGCGGTGCTGCTGTCCATGCCGGACCCGCGCCCGACGCTGGCGGTCGAGGCCGAACGGTTCGCCGCGCGTCTGACGCTGGCGCGCGAAGAGGCGGTGATGACCAATCGCCCGGTGGCCTTGCGCGCCGATGCGGCGGGCTATGGTTTCGAGAGTTTCGACGGCGCCGTCTGGACGCCTTTGACCGGCGTTCTGGCGCCGAAGGCATGGGGCGAGGGCGCCGCCGTCTCCGGCGCCGCCCGCGCCGTGTTTGACCCCACCGGCGGCGCCGACGCCGCCAGAGTGCGACTGGAGCGCGAGGGCCAGGCCGTCACCGTCGCCATCGACGGGGCGGGCGAGGTGACGATCCATGAGTGAGGGAGCGCCCCGCGCGGGCTTCACCCTGATCGAGTGTCTGGTGGCGCTGGCCGTGTTCGGTCTGGCGGCGATGGCGTTGCTGAACCTGTCGGGCGAGAGCACCCGCTCGGCGGCGCGGGTCGAGACGCGGACGCTGGGCGGCGTCGTCGCCGACAATGTCGCCGCCGAGGCGATGATCGCGCGCGACCTGCCCAGCGGCACCACGTCGGGGCAGGCGTCGCTGGGCGGACGCGAATGGCGCTGGGTGCGGGTGGTCAGCGCGACCGACATGCCGGGCGTCGGTCGCATCGACGTTCGCGTCTTCGCCGATGAGGAACAGGCCGCCGAACGCGTGCTGTTCCGGGCGGCGGGCGCATGAGGAAAGATCGCCTATCCGCTCAAGCAGCGAGCCGCCGCGCGGCGAGCGATAGCGGAAGAAAGAGAGCCGGGTTCACCCTTGTCGAGGTCATGATCGCCCTGCTGATCTTCGCTCTTCTGGCGGGAGCGGGCGCGCTGGTGCTGGGGCAATCGATCGAGACGCGGTTCGCGGTGAAGGCGAATGCGGACCGGGTGGCGGCGCTGCAACGCACCCGCGCCCTGCTGCGCGCCGATCTGGCGCAGGCGACGGCGCGGCGGGTGCGCGGGCCGACGGGGCGTCCGGCGCCTCAGGCGATCATGGGGCCGCAGTCGCCGGGCGATCCGCTGCTGGTGCTGGCCCGCAGCGGCTGGAGCAATCCGGACGGCGCGCCGCGCGCCTCGGTTCAGAGGGTCGAGTACCGGCTGGTCGAGGATCGGCTGGAGCGCCGCGTGGCCTCCTATCTGGACGGGGCGCGGGCCGGGCCGCCGCAGGTGCTGTATCGCGGCGTGACGCAGGCGCGCGTCGCCTTCATCCAGAACGGGTCCGAGGCGCCCGCCTTTTCCGCCAGCAGCGACCGGCCCCTGCCGGACGCCGTGCGGGTGACGCTGACGCTGGACGGTTTCGGTCCGGTCGAGCAGCTGTTTCTGGTCGCGGCCGCATGAAGGAAGGGGCGCGCGATCGTCGGGGCATGGCCCTGCTGACCGTCCTGCTGCTGGTGGCGGTGATGGCGGCGCTGTGCGTGGTGTTTCTGGACGACGTGCGCTTTTCCGTGCGTCGCACCACCAACGCCGAGAGCCAGACGCAGGCGCAAGCCTATGCGGCGGGGGCGGAGGCGCTGGCGCGGCGGCGGCTGTCCGATCTGGTGCGCGCCGATCCGGCGCGCACGCCGTTGCAGCCGCAATGGAACGGCCGCGTCTTCGCCCTGCCGCTGGAAGAGGGCGTGGGGCGGGCGGTGATCCGCGACGGCCAGTCCTGCTTCAACCTGAACAGTCTGGTGCTGGGGCAGGGTGAGGATCTGATCGCGCGGCCCGAAGGGGCGGCGCAGTTCATCGCGCTGGGCGCCGCGCTGGGCGCGCCGCGCGGGCGGATGGCGGCGGTGGCGGCGGCCCTGACCGACTGGATGGACGGCGACGACGAGGTTTCGCCGCAGGGGGCCGAGGACGCCGCCTACGCCAGCCGTCCGACGCCCTATCGCACCGGCGGGGTCATGTTGGCCGAGGTCAGCGAACTGCGCGCCGTGGCGGGGGTGGACGATGAACTCTATCGCCGTCTGAGGCCCTATCTTTGCGCCTTGCCGGAAGCCCGGTTGTCGCCCCTGAATGTGAATACGCTGGAGCCGCAGGACGTCGTGCTGCTGGTCGCGATCAGCCGGGGCGTGGTGGGGTTGAACGCGGCCAAGGCAGCCATCGACGCGCGTCCGGCGACGGGTTGGAGCAGCCCGGACGCCTTCTGGGCTCAACCCGCCCTGTCCGGCGTGGTCGTCGATGAAGAGGCCAAGGGGCAGATCACCTTGGCCACCCGTTACTTCGACCTGAGGGTCGAGATCGAGCATGGCGACGCCCGCGCCGTCCGCACCGCCCTGATCCATGTCGCGCCCGACGGCGCGGCGCGCACCGTCATCCGTCGCTGGACGCTTGAAGAATGAGCATGGAAGAATGAGCCACGCCCGCATCCTGTTCATCCCGACTCACGCGACCCTGGCGGCGCGTTTCCTGCTGGTCGATCGCGAGGGCCGCGTCGTCGGGCGCGGCGAGCTGGACCCGCATCAGGCCGACGCTCCGCCGCCGATGCGCACTATCGCCGTAGCGCCGGGCGCCGACGTCATGACGCGCTGGCTGGACCTGCCGCCGGGCAATATGGCGCAGGCCAGAGCCGCCGCGCGTTGGGCCTTGCGCGATCAGGCGGCGGGCGAGGTAGAGGGGCTGGACGTGGCCCTGGGCGCGGCGCCGGTCGACGGCGGCCCGCGCCTGACCGCGGCGGTGTCGGCCAAGCTGCTGCAGGCCTGGCTGCGCTGGATGGAGACCTTCGACATCCGGCCGGAGGCCGTCGTGCCGGACAATCTGTGCCTGCCTGCGTCGCTGGAGGCGGAGACATTGACGGCTGCACAGGCGGGGGCCGATGTGGCGCTGCGCGGCTCGGCCTTCGCCGTGACGGTCCAGCCGGATCTGGCGGAGGCGGTTGCAGCCGGGCGCTCTTTGACCTGGCTGGAAGGGGAGGCGTTGGACGCGGCCCTGGCGGCGGGGGCGATGGCGGCGCCGGTCGATCTGTTGCAGGTCCATGACCGGCGCGAGCGGGGGCAGGCGGCCAAGGGCTGGCGGCTGGCGGCGGGTCTGGCGGCGGCGCTGTTGGTCTCGCCCCTGATCCTGATGGCGGCCGAAGGGCTGCGCGACCGCGCGGCGGACGATCGCGCCGAGGCCGGTGCTCGGGCAGGGGCGGTGAAGCTCTATCCTGAGCTGGCGACGGCGGACGATCCGGCGCCGGAGGCTCTGCGGCGCCTCGACGCCGGGCCGCCGCCGGGGGGGGCGGCGCGCGCCTTCGCCGCCGTCTTCGCCGCCGTCGAGCGCGTGCCGGGCGCCGAACTGGACGACGCGACCCTGGGCGGCGAGGGGCTGCGCGTCACCCTGGCCCATCCGACGTTCAATGATCTGGACGCCGTGCGCGCCGATTTGGCCGAGGCCGGGCTGGCGGTGGTCGATGAAACCTCGGCCGAGGAAGGCGGGCGCATGGTCAGCACGCTTACGATCGGAGGCGCCCGATGAAGGCCCTGTTCTCTTCCGTCGCCGCCTGGTGGGACGGCCGGTCGCTGCGCGAGCGGCGGATGCTGGCGGTCATGGGGGCGCTGGTGCTGGGCGTCGTCGGCTGGCTGGGCGTGGTGCGGCCGCTGGACGGTTGGCAGGCCGATCAGGCGCGCGCGCGCGTCGCCGCCGAACGGCGACTGACGCAGGTCGAGACGGCGGTGGTTCAGCGCGGCGAACGACCGACTGAGGCGGTCGATCTGCAGGCTCTGGTCGCCTCCACCGCCTCGGCGGCGGGGGTGCAGCCGACGCTGGGCATGTCCGAGGGCGGGCGGCTGGGCTTTCGGCTGGATCGCGTGACGACGGCCCAGGCCTTCGGCTGGCTGGCCGTGCTGGAGCAGGGCGGGACGCGCATCGAGGAACTGGGCGTGGTCGAGAACGCGGACGGGACGCTGGGCGTGACGGGCGCGCTGGCGTCCGGGGGCTAGGCCGGAGCGCTTTTCGGCCCCGTTGGAATCGTCCGTTGTGGACTTGGAGGGCGCGGCGGGGCAGGTATCGCAGCCATGATCTCTCGTCTGGCTCTTCCCCTGGTCAGCGCGGCCGTCCTGGCGGGCTGCGCTTCTGCGCCGCGCGTCGAGACGCAGTTGTCGGCCGCCGTGCCCGCGAACGTGACCGTCTATCGCCTGCTTGAGGCCGAGGCGCCGAGCGAGGCCGACCGCGCGGCGGCCGAGGCCGTGCGTCAGGCGTTGAGCGCGCGCGGCTGGCGCGAGGTGGACGACAAGGCCGCCTGGCGGGTCGAGACGGCCTATGCGGTGCGGCCTCAGAAGACCGGCGTCTTCACCGACGTCGATGCGCGCCAGGGCGAGTGGACCGATGCGCCGCGCCTGCCGCAATGGTGGAGCCAGGGCCGCCAGACGCACAGTCTGACGGTGATCCTGACCGGGCCGGGGAATGAGGCGGGGGCCTATCGCGCCTCGGCGGTGGCGATCCTGGGGCGGCGTCAGGCCGAAACCGCGCCGGGCCTGCTGGCCGAAGCGGCGGTGGCGCAGTTGGACGCGGCGAACTAGGGCCGACCGTCTGTAGCTTCATTCCTCTTCCATGAGCCTGGGCAGGGTCAGGGTGAAGGTCGCGCCCGGCGATCCGGGCTGGTGGCGGATGGTTCCGCCGTGGCGTTCGGCGACGGTGCGGACGAAGGCGAGACCCAGACCCGCCCCGCGATGATCGGCGCCGCCGTGGCCGAAGGCCTGGAACAGGCGTCGGGCGGCTTCTTCCGACAGGCCCGGCCCCTGATCGCTGACGCTGAGCACGCAGACTGGACGGCCGTCTTCTTCGGCGCCGGTCAGGCTGACCTGGATGACGCCGCCCGCCGGGCCGTATTTCAGGGCGTTGTCGAGCAGGTTGGTGGTCAGGCGGCGAAGCAGGGCGGGGTCGCCCTGAACCAGGAACTCTTCCTCGCCGTCGGGCGTCAGGATGCGGACGCCCTTCTTCGACGCCTGGGGCCAAAGGATGTCGGCGGCGTCCATGGCGACCTGGCCCAGGTCCAGCAGCTCTGAACGATAGGGCTGGCTCTCGGCGCGGGCCAGTTGGACATAGCCTTCGGCGAGGTCGAGGGTCTGGCGGGCGTAGTCGGCGATGCGGCGCTCGACCATGGGGTTCAGTCGCGGCGCGGGGCCGTCCAGCAGGGTCAGGATCGACACCTGGGGCGCGCGCATGTCGTGGCTAAGCAGTTGCAGGGCCTCGGCGCGCTGGCGCTCGGCGGCGCGGAAACGGGTCATGTCGGCGAAGCGCATGATGTGGCCGACCGGATGGCCTTCGGCGTCGGTCAGCAGGGCGGCGGCGGCCTTCAGGATGCGGCCGTCGGGCGTGGTGATGTCGCCGGGATCGCCCTCGGGATCGAGGAAGCGGCGCCAGGCCGGTTCGCCCAGGGACTGGAACAGCAGGGGCAGGTCGGCGTCGTCCCTCAGTCGGTCGCCGAACAGGGCCTCGGCCCGGTCGTTGGACAGGATGATGCGGGCGTGGGGGTCGGCGACGACGGTGGCGTCGGGCAGGCTTCGCAGGGCGTCGGAGATGAAGCGTTCCAGATCGCGCACCTGGCGCACGGCGGCGCGCAGGGCGTCCACCTGACGGGCCACGACGTCGCCGCCCTGGGCGCGGCCGATCAGGCGCACGCCGTCGCGCTCGAAGGCGTCGACCTCGCTCTGCATATAGGCCGAGGCGGCGGCCAGGCGGCGCCAGCTCCACAGCGGATAGGCCAGGGCCAGGCCGGCCACGGCGGCCGAGGGCGGGAACCACAGGCCGCCCGCCAGGAAGGCGACGGCGACGGCGATCAGAGTCAGCACGATCAGCCCGGCCCCCAGGGCCATGTTGGCGGCCGGGCGCAACACCAGGAAACCGGCGACCAGCAGGCCGAGCGGTAGCAGGGACAGGATCAGCACCCAGATGGGCGACAGGCTGCGCGGGCCGCCGCCCTCGATCAGGGTCTGGAGCAGGGCGGCCTGCACCTCGACGCCGGGGCGCAGTTCGCCGTGCGGCGTGGCCGGCGTGGCGTAACGGTCGCCGAGGCCCGGCGCCGTCGCCCCGACCAGCACCAGCCTGTCCTTCAGGAAGGCGGCGGGCGTCTCGCCGCTGAGCACGTCGGCGAAGGACAGGGTGCGGAAGGCGCCGGGCGGGCCGCGATAGATCAGGGCTTCCGGCGAGGCCGCGAAAAGCTCGTCGCCGCCGTGTGGCGCGGGCGGCGCGGGTGCGGCGCCCTTGGCGGCGGCCAGGGGCAGGATCAGGTGCGGCCAGGTCCGCCCGTCTGCCTGAAGATAGAGGGGCAGGCGGCGCACGGCGCCGTCGTCGTCGACCGTCAGGTTGACGTGGCCCAGGCCCGCCGCCCTCGATCAGGGTCTGGAGCAGGGCGGCCTGCACCTCGACGCCGGGGCGCAGTTCGCCGTGCGGCGTGGCCGGCGTGGCGTAACGGTCGCCGAGGCCCGGCGCCGTCGCCCCGACCAGCACCAGCCTGTCCTTCAGGAAGGCGGCGGGCGTCTCGCCGCTGAGCACGTCGGCGAAGGACAGGGTGCGGAAGGCGCCGGGCGGGCCGCGATAGATCAGGGCTTCCGGCGAGGCCGCGAAAAGCTCGTCGCCGCCGTGTGGCGCGGGCGGCGCGGGTGCGGCGCCCTTGGCGGCGGCCAGGGGCAGGATCAGGTGCGGCCAGGTCCGCCCGTCTGCCTGAAGATAGAGGGGCAGGCGGCGCACGGCGCCGTCGTCGTCGACCGTCAGGTTGACGTGGCCCAGGCCCGCCGCCGTCTCGGTCAGGATCGGCGCAGGGGCGTCCTCGCGAAAGGCGGCGCCGTTCAGGCCGGGGGCGTCCAGCACCACCGGCAGGCGGACCTTGCCGTTGCGGGCCAGGGCGGCGGCCAGGGCGTCGTCCTGCGGGGAGGCTTCGGTGAACAGGACGTCGTAAGCGACAGGCCCCGCGGCCGCCTGGGTCAGGCGGTCGATCAGCCGGGCGTGCAGGTCGCGCGGCCAGGGCCACTGGCCCAGCGCCTCCAGGCTGCGGTCGTCGATGGCGATGATGACGATGTTTTCGTCGGCCGGTCCCGCCTCGGCCCGCATCAGGGCGTCATAGACCAGGTGGTCGGCGCCGTCGGCGACAGGCGTCAGCGCCATCCAGCCGACCAGCAGGGCGGACAGCGTCGCCACCAGCCCCCATTCGACCAGGGCGCGACGGCCGGTCAGGCGGGCGCCGAGCCAGCCTCTCCAGCCGCCTTTCGGCCCTGCGGTCGCGGGCACGGCGCTATCGTCCGATGCGGAGCTGTTGCGGTTCGGACCAGGCTTCCAGCAGACGGCCGAAGCGATGGCGCGCGCCCTGCACCCGCCAGCTGTAGACGCCCGGCGGCAGGTCGCTGAGGGTGAAGGCTTCGTCGGTCAGGCCGGGCTGGTCGACCAGCAGGGGGCCGTCGACGGTTCCGTCTTCGGCCTCGCGCCACAGCTGGAAACGGAAGGTGGCCTCGCCGACGCCCTCGGCCTCCCAGCGGAAGCGGTAGAAGCGGCGGCGGTCGCGCTGGTCCAGAGCCGAAGCCAGGCCGCCGACGCCGTTGCGGGCGCGGATGAAGCTGTAGGTGACAGCCTTGCCCTCCAGCCCCTCGGGCGAGAGTGCGGTCAGGCGCAGGAAGAAGGCGCCTTCCTCCATCTCGCCGAAGACCAGGGGGCCGCCGGGCGCGCTGTCGGCCTCGGCGAAGGCCTCGATCATGCCGGCGTCCTGGGCGACGCGGCCGCGATAGCGTTCGGCGCCGGGCAGGGGCTGGATGTCGAAGGCGACCTGGGCCTGGGTCTGCGGCCCGTCGGGGCGAACCAGGGCGGGCGCGGGCAGCAGGGGCAGCAGGCGCACAGCGCCGGCGGCGGCGCTGACGCCCTGATCGATCTGAGCCACGGCCTCGGCCTGGCCCGAGGCGATGGCGACGGCGCCTTCCAGAACCTCGGTGGTCGAGCGGTCGGCGTCATCGTCGAAGGAGACGCGGAAGTCGGTGCCGCGCACGGCCGAGACCGAGACGGGGGTGCGGATGGCGAAGCCGCCGGGGCGCCGCCGGGGGCTGACGCGCGACTCGGCGCGACCGGCTTCGACCGTCAGGGCGTGGTCGACGGCGCCGTTGATGGCGTAGCGGCGCAGGCGGCTGACGCGCACGCGGCTGTTGGAGGGCACGACCACATGGCCGCCGTCCGACAGGGCCAGACGGACGAAGGCGTTGGCGCCGGTGCTGAGGACGGCGCCTTCGCGCACGGTCTGGCCGGAGGCGGGGGCGGCGGATCGGCCGTCCTGGTTCAGGGTCGCTGCGCCCCGGAAGCCGGCGATGCGCGCCTCGTCAGGATCTGCGCGCAGCAGATCCATCGGCAGGGCCAGGGTGCGGCCGATCGCGAGGCGACGCGGATTGGCGACCCGGTTCTCGCGCTGGACCCGGCGATAGTCGAGCGGCCGGTTCATATAGGCGGTCGCTAGGTCGATCAGGGTGTCGCCGCGCTGGACCACATAGTCGAGCGTCTCGACGGCGGCGGAAGACGCCGTGCGGGGCGCGGGCGGAGCGGCCGAAGTCTGTGCGGCGGCGCTTCCTGCGGCCAGCATCGCCGCAACCGCCAGAGCCGCAGACCAATCCGTCTTCATTCCGCCACCTGCGTCTTCATTCAGGCGTCAGGGCCGGGTTCGGCTGCCGTGACGCGCTCAAGGCGGTATCCGTAGCTGTAAATGGGGGTCAGGCGGAAGCCTCGCTCGGGCCGAAGCTCCAGCTTGTTGCGGATGCGCGAGATGTGCATGTCCAGCGAACGGCTGTTCAGGTCCGGCTCATTGCCCCACACCGTTTCGAGGATGTAGGTCCGCGACAGCGCCCGGTGCAGGTTGCGGAACAGCAGCAGGGCCAGGGCGTATTCCTTGGCCGTCAGGGCCACCGACTGGCCGTCACGGGTCACGGCCCCGGCCGACTCGTGGAAGGACACTCCGTCATAGATCTCGACGCCCGGCGTCGTCGGCTGGGCGTAGGCGCGACGGATCAGGGCGTTGATCCGCGCCGCCAGCACCGGCTTGGACAGGGGCTTGGGCAGGTAGTCGTCGGCCCCGGCGTCCAGGCCTGCGACCACGTCTTCATCCTCGGCGCGGCTGGTGACCAGCAGCATGGGCGGGGCGGGCTTCAGATTGGTGCGCGCCCAGGCCAGCACTTCCAGACCCGAACGGTCCGGCAGGTTCCAGTCGACGATCAGCATGTCGAAGGTGTCTTTGCGCAGGGCGGAGATCAGCGCCTGGCCGCGCGAAAACAGCGTGGCGCGATACCCAGCGTCCTGGACGACCTCGGAGACGAACTCCAACTGGACGGGATCGTCATCTAATATCGCGATCTTCATACGGGTTACGCAGCTCCGGGGAGAACGCTGGAGTCATAGCCCCGGATGCTTGGCTTTAGAGCAATGTAAAATGTAAAATATGGTCACCCCTCGGCGCGTCCTGGCGAGGATGCGGGCAGGGGGGCGAGGCGGCGGGCCTGATCCTGGCACAGGGTTTTGATCCAGCGCCGGACCGTCTTCAGCCGCGCCGTGCCGTGGACCTCGCGGTGGGTGCTGAGCCAGAAACGGCGTTCTATCAGCACTTCGTTCGCTAGAACCCGCGTCAGCCCTTCGGCCAGAAAGCAGGGCAGGACGCCGATGCCGCCGCCCGCCGCCACCATGTCCCGTTGGGCGCGGATGGAAGACGAGGCCAGCCGCGGGCGCAGGTGCGGGCGGATTTCGTCCAGATAATGTAACTCGGACGCATAGATCAGGTCGTCGACGTATCCGACCATATCGACGCGGTTCAGGTCGTCGATGGTGTCGGGCGCGCCGTGACGTTTCAGGTATTCTGGCGCGGCGTAGAGCGCCAGCTGATAGGTGGTCAGCGGCTCGACGATCAGACGCGGCCCAGCGGCGGGGCTGAGGGTGATGGCCATGTCCACCTCGCGGCGGCTGGGCGATAGGAAGCCGGAACTGGCCGCCAGTTCGACGTTCAGTCCCGGGTGCGCCGCCAGCAGGCCGGGCAGGGCGGGGGCCAGCACCGCGCCGCCGAAGCCTTCCGAGGCGCTGATCCGCACGGCGCCCGCGATCAGGTCGGGCTGGGTGACGCGTCCGGCGGCCTCCATCGCGCTTTCGGCGTCCAGCGCCCGCTCCAGCAGCTGGGCGCCGGTGGCCGTCAGGTGCAGTCCGGCGGCCGAGCGCACCAGCAGGGTGGACTTCAGCGCCGTCTCCAGCCGCGCCACGCGCCGCCCGACGGTGGCCGCGTCCACGCCCAGCCGTTGCGCCGCCGTGGCCAGCGACCCGGCGCGGGCGGCGGCCAGAAACACCCTCAGATCATCCCAGTCGAACATATGCAAATATGCACATCATCACCTGCAAGATTGCAATGGGCCTGACCGGCCCGCTCTGCTAGGGCAGGCTCACGAAGAACCATAATCATCGGGAGAGACGTTCAATGCGCGATATTCGCCACTTCATCGACGGTGCGGCTTTTGATGGGGCGTCGGGCCGCTTCGGCGACGTCTTCAACCCCAACACCGGTGAGGTTCAGGCCCGCGTCCAGCTGGCGACGCCGTCGGAACTGGATCGCGCGGTCCAGTCGGCGCAGGCCGCCTTCGAAGGCTGGTCCTCGACCAACCCGCAGCGCCGCGCCCGCGTCATGTTCGAGTTCAAGCGCCTGGTCGAGGCGAACATGAACGAACTGGCCGAACTGCTGTCCAGCGAGCACGGCAAGGTCATCGCCGACTCCAAGGGCGACATCCAGCGCGGTCTGGAAGTGATCGAGTTCGCCTGCGGCATCCCGCACGCCTCGAAGGGCGAATACACCTATGGCGCCGGTCCGGGCATCGACGTCTATTCCATGCGCCAGCCGCTGGGCGTGGTCGCGGGCATCACCCCGTTCAACTTCCCCGGCATGATCCCGATGTGGATGTTCGGCGTGGCCATCGCCGCGGGCAACACCTTCATCCTGAAGCCGTCCGAGCGTGATCCGTCCCTGCCGGTGCGTCTGGGTGAGCTGATGATGGAGGCGGGCGCGCCCAAGGGCGTGCTGAACGTCGTCCACGGCGACAAGGTCGCGGTCGACTCCATCCTTGAACACCCGCTGGTCCACGCCGTCAGCTTCGTCGGCTCGTCGGACATCGCCCACTATGTGTTCCAGAAGGGCGCCGCCCACGGCAAGCGCGTCCAGGCCATGGGCGGCGCCAAGAACCACGGCATCGTCCTGCCCGACGCCGACATGGATCAGGTCATCAAGGATCTGACCGGCGCGGCCTACGGCTCGGCCGGCGAGCGCTGCATGGCCCTGCCGGTCGTGGTGCCGGTCGGTCAGCGCACCGCCGATGAACTGCGCGAGCGTCTGGTCTCGGAAATCCCGAACCTGCGCGTCGGCGTCTCGACCGACGCCGAGGCCCACTACGGCCCGGTCGTCACCCAGACCCACAAGGACAAGGTTCTGGGCTGGATCAACAAGGGCGTGGAAGAAGGCGCCGAACTGGTCGTCGACGGCCGCGAGTTCAGCCTGCAGGGCCACGAGAAGGGCTTCTTCATCGGCCCGTCGCTGTTCGACCACGTCAAGCCCGAGATGGAATCCTACAAGGAAGAGATCTTCGGCCCGGTGCTGCAGATCATGCGCGCCGCCAGCTTCGAGGAGGCGCTGAGCCTGCCGAGCAAGCACCAGTACGGCAACGGCGTCGCCATCTTCACCCAGAACGGCCGCGCGGCCCGCGACTTCGCCGCCCGCGTCAACGTCGGCATGGTCGGCATCAACGTGCCGATCCCGGTGCCGGTAGCCTATCACTCGTTCGGCGGCTGGAAGCGCTCGGCCTTCGGCGACATCAACCAGCACGGCATGGAAGGCGTCCGCTTCTGGACCAAGACGAAGACCGTGACGGCGCGTTGGCCGGACAGCGACCTGGAGCATGCGGACTCGAGCTTCGTCATCCCGACGATGGGCTAACCTTGACCCTCTCCCGATGGGAGAGGGCTTGAACCTCCAAGAGCCGAAGGCGATTGGAACAGGCGAAAGGGTGAGGGTTCCGCAGTCAGCCGTTTTGCGACGGCTTACGCCGACTGAGGCCGGGAACCCTCATCCGCCCCTTCGGGGCGCCTTCTTCCATCGGGAGAAGGAATAATTATGAGAGCGTATAGGGGATCACGCCCCGCTCGTTCTCCGGCACGGCCAGCGTGCGGTCGATCGGCGGAAACGCCCGTTGCGTGCAGTCCGTCCGCTCGCAGATGCGGCAGTTGACGCCCATCCGCGTCGGCGGGCCGTTCAGGTCCAGCCCGTCGGCATAGACCAACTGCTCCGCGTGCTCGATCTCGCACCCCAGCCCCAGCGCATAGCGCCGATCCGGCTCCAGGAATGACCCGCCCGGCTTGGACACGCTCTTGGCGATGCAGACGTAGCGGGCGCCGTCGGGCATTTCCGACAGATTGACCAGGATGCGGTCCGGGGCGCTGAACGCCTCATGCACGTTCCACAGCGGGCAGGCGCCGCCGAAGCGGGCGAACTGGAAGCGCGTCGCGCTGTGCCGTTTGGTGATGTTGCCCGCCATGTCCACCCGCGCGAAGTAGAAGGGCACGCCGCGCCAGCCGGGGCGCTGTAGCGTGCTCAACCGGTGGCAGGCCTGCTCGAAGCTGACGTGAAAGCGGTTGCGCAGGCGGTCCACGTCATGCCGCAACTCCCGAGCCGCCTCCAGAAAGGCGCGATAGGGCAGCAGCAGCGCCCCCGCCGCATAGTTGGCCAGACCGATCCGGCACACGTCGCGCGCGGCGGGAATGTCGAAGGCGGCGCGGTCCAGTTCGTGCTCGATCAGGTCCTCGAACCGTAAGCGAACCAGCTGATGCGCCATCTGGAAGGCGCGGGTGGCGCCCGGCAGGCTGGCGTTGACATAGAGGATGCGCGCGCCCGGATCGAAGCGCCGCATCGCGCCGCGCCCCTGACCGGTGGCGACGCGCACGCCGCACAGGTCGTTGAGGGCGGCTTCAAGCTCGCGCTCAGGATGGACGCCGTCGCCCAGGTTCAGCCGCGCGGCCAGATCCTCCGCCGCCCGGTCGAGGGCGTCGATGTAATTGTCGCGATAGTGGAAGAAGTCGCGCACGGCCTCATAGGGCAGGGCGGGGGCGGCGTCGGCGGCGTGTTCGTCGCGGCCCAGGGTCTCGTTCAGCGTCTTCAGCCGCTCGTCCAGACGGCGATAGTCCTGATGCAGGGCCAGGAACTGCCGCGCCAGCCGGGGCGCGTTCATGGCCGCCTGTTTGAGCTCGCCCGCCGTCGGCGCCTCGGCGTGGCCCGCGACATCGGTGGTCGCCTCGCGCAGGTCGGCGATCAGGCGGGCGTCGCCGTCCAGATCGAACAGGCTGGCGTCCACGTCGAAGGCGCGCGTCAGGGCGATCAGCACCCGCGCCGTGGCCGGGCGCTGGTTCGTCTCGATCTGCGACAGATAGGACGGCGACAGCGCCAGCCGCCCGGCGCACTGCTCCAGCGTCCAGCCGCGCGCCTCGCGCAGCTTACGCACCTTGGTCCCGAGGTAGAGTTTTTCAGCCATGGTTGTTGGGCATTGCAACTTTGCAAAAACGCCTGTCCGCCTTGGCAGGCTTACGCACTTGGACGACTTTTGCAAAGTTGCGATTGCCTTTCTGTGGTGAAGCGGCTTGTTGGACCCTGAACGAAGTCAGGGAGTCGCTCCAACCATGAGCCAGGCCATCCTCGAGGAACTCGAGCGCCGTCGCGCCGCCGCCAAGCTGGGCGGGGGCGAGAAGCGTATCGCCAGCCAGCACGCCAAGGGGAAGCTGACCGCCCGCGAACGCATCGGCGTCCTGCTGGACGAAGGCTCCTTCGAAGAGACCGACATGTTCGTGGAGCATCGCAGCCACGACTTCGGCATGGCCGAGCAGCGCATCCCCGGCGACGGCGTCGTCACCGGGCGCGGTACGATCAACGGCCGTCTGGTCTATGTCTTCTCGAAGGACTTCACGGTGTTCGGCGGCTCGCTGTCGGGCGCCCACGCGGCCAAGATCGTCAAGATCCAGAAGATGGCCCTGACGGCGGGCGCGCCGATCATCGGCCTGTTCGACGCGGGCGGCGCGCGTATCCAGGAAGGGGTGGAGAGCCTGGCCGGCTACGCCGACATCTTCCTGCAGAACACCCTGGCCTCGGGCGTCATCCCGCAGGTCAGCGTCATCATGGGGCCGTGCGCGGGCGGCGACGTCTATTCGCCCGCCATCACCGACTTCATCTTCATGGTGAAGGACACGTCCTACATGTACGTGACCGGCCCGGACGTGGTGAAGACCGTCACCAACGAGGTCGTCAGCCACGAGGATCTGGGCGGCGCCCGCGTCCATGCGGGCAAGTCGGGCGTCGCCGACGGCGCCTTTGAGAACGATCTGGAGGCCCTGTCGGAGGTTCGCCGCCTGATCGGCTTCCTGCCGCTGTCGAACCGCGAGACGCCGCCGGTCCGCGAAACCTATGATGAACCGGATCGCGATGAGGCGTCGCTGGACACTCTGGTCCCGGCCAATCCGAACCAGCCCTATGACATGAAGGAGCTGATCCTGAAGACGGTCGACGAGGCTGACTTCTTCGAGATCGGCGCCGACTTCGCCAAGAACATCATCTGCGGCTTCGGCCGTCTGGACGGCCAGCCGGTCGGCATCGTCGGCAATCAGCCTCAGACTCTGGCGGGCGTGCTGGACATCGACAGCAGCCGCAAGGCCGCGCGCTTCGTGCGCTTCTGCGACGCCTTCCACATCCCGCTGGTGACGTTCGTGGACGTGCCGGGCTTCATGCCAGGCACGAAGCAGGAGTACGGCGCCTTGATCAAGCACGGCGCCAAGCTGCTGTTCGCCTATGCCGAGGCCACCGTGCCCAAGCTGACGGTCATCACGCGCAAGGCCTATGGCGGCGCCTATGACGTCATGAGCTCCAAGCACCTGCGCGGCGACGTCAACTATGCCTGGCCCACCGCCGAGATCGCAGTCATGGGCGCAAAGGGCGCGGTCGAGATCATCTTCCGCAAGGAGGCTGGCGACCCCGAGGCCCTGGCCGCGCGCGAGGCCGAGTACAAGGAGCGCTTCGCTAACCCGTTCGTGGCGGCGGGCCTCGGCTACATCGACGACGTCATCATGCCCCACGGCACCCGCCGTCGCCTGACCAAGGCGCTGAAGACGCTGAAGAACAAGACCCAGGAAAATCCCTGGAAGAAGCACGACAATATCCCGCTGTAAGGCCCAGAAATGTTCGATAAAATTCTGATCGCCAACCGCGGCGAAATTGCTGTTCGCGTCATCAAGACCTGCCGCCGCATGGGCATCAAGACGGTGGTCGTCTACTCCGACGCCGACGCCGGTTCGCTGGCGTGCGAGATGGCGGATGAGACGGTGCACATCGGCCCGTCGCCCGCCGCCCAGTCCTATCTGATCCAGGACAAGATCGTGGACGCCGTGAAGCAGACGGGGGCGCAGGCCGTGCACCCCGGCTTCGGCTTCCTGTCGGAAAACGCCGGGTTTGCGCGGCGTCTGAAGGCCGAGGGCATCGCCTTCATCGGGCCGAACCCCGAGGCGATCGACGCCATGGGCGACAAGATCACGTCCAAGAAGTTCGCGGCCGAGGCGGGCGTCTCGACCGTGCCGGGCCACATGGGTCTGATCGAAACGCCGGACGAGGCGGTGACGATCGCGCGCGAGATCGGCTATCCGGTGATGATCAAGGCCAGCGCCGGGGGTGGCGGCAAGGGCATCCGCGTCGCCCATTCGGACGACGACATGGCCGAGGGCTTCGCCGCCGTGAAGGCCGAGGCGCTGAACGCCTTCGGCGACGACCGCGTCTTCCTCGAGAAGTTCATCGTCGACCCGCGCCACATCGAGATTCAGGTGCTGGGCGACAAGCATGGCAACGTCATCCACCTGTTCGAGCGCGAATGCTCGATCCAGCGCCGCAACCAGAAGGTCATCGAAGAGGCGCCGTCGCCCCTGCTGGACGAGGCCACCCGCGCCGCCATGGGGGCGCAGGCCGTCGCCCTGGCCAAGGCGGTGAACTATGACTCGGCAGGCACGGTCGAGTTCGTCGCCGGTCAGGACAAGAGCTTTTTCTTCCTGGAGATGAACACCCGTCTGCAGGTCGAGCATCCGGTGACGGAGCTGATCACCGGCGTCGATCTGGTCGAGCAGATGATCCGCTCGGCCTGGGGCGAGCAGCTGGCGATCAAGCAGGACGACCTGTCGATCAACGGCTGGGCCATCGAGAGCCGCATCTACGCCGAAGACCCCTATCGCGGCTTCCTGCCGTCGATCGGCCGTCTGGTGCGCTATGAGCAGCCGGAGGAAGGCGATCAGGGGGACTACACCGTCCGCAACGATTCCGGCGTCCGCGAGGGCGACGAGATCAGCATGTTCTACGACCCCATGATCGCCAAACTGTGCGCCTGGGGCGAGACGCGCGAGGACGCCGTGCGAGGCATGGCCCGCGCGCTGGAGGACACGCATCTGGCGGGGCTGGGCCACAATGTGCCCTTCCTGGCGGCGGTCATGGATCAGGAACGCTTCCAGTCCGGCCAGCTTTCGACCAGCTACATCAAGGATGAATTCCCCGACGGCTTCCACGGCCTGACGCCGTCGGCCGAGCAGGTGAAGATCCTGGTCGCCTCGGCCGTTGCCATGAACGAGGTTATCGCCGAACAGGACGGCGACCCCAGCGAGCGCACCGACTGGACCGTGCTGGTCGACAAGACGGCCTATGAGGTCGAGGTCGGCTATGACGAGGCCGAAGACCTGATCGTCGCCATCGATGGAGAGGAAGTTTCCCTGTCCGAGATCGAATGGCGTCCGGGCCTGTCGCTGTTCAAGGCGGTGCTGGACGATGACGCCTTCACCGCCGAGGTGAGGCGCGCCGCCGACGGCTTCGACATTCGCCACCGCGCGGCGCGGGCGCGGGTGCGCGTGCTGCGTCCCGACGTGGCGCATCTCTACGCCCTGCTGCCCGAGAAGCAGGCGGCGGACACCTCCAAGCTGGTGCTGTCGCCGATGCCGGGTCTGGTGGTCGACATCCCTGTGGTCGAGGGGCAGGAGGTCAAGTCCGGCGAGACTGTCGCCATCATCGAGGCCATGAAGATGCAGAACATCCTCAAGGCCGAGCGCGACGGCAAGGTGAAGGCCGTCAAGGCCATGGCCGGCGACCCGGTCGCCGCCGACGATGTGCTGGTGGAGTTCGAGTAAATGACCGAGTTCGCCGTCCCGACCCCGCTGGAGTGGCGCGAAGCCGCCGTAAAGGCGCTAAAGGAGCGTCCGCTGGAGAGCCTCATCCATCTGGATGCGGACCAACTGGCGACGAAGCCGCTGTATGGGACGGCGAATGGGGGCGAGCCTGTATTCGCGCCCCGGCCCTCGGATTCCGAAGGCCGGGCGTGGGACGTGCGGGCGCTGAACGAGGGCGAGGACGCGGACGCCCTGAATCGCGCTGTCCTGACCGATCTGGAGAACGGGGCGGCGTCCGTCCTGATCGCCGGGCCGGTCGCGGCGGACGCTGTGAAGCTGGCGCGCGCGCTGGACGGGGTGGCGCTGGAGCTGGCGCCGGTGGCGCTTGACGCCGGGTTCGACGGCGTGAAGGCGGCGGAGGCCCTGTCGGCGGTCGCCAAGGGTTCGCCCCGCGCCAAGCTGGCCTTCCATCTCGACCCGATCTCGGCCTATGCCGAAGCGGGCGGGGCGCCGGGCGATTTCGCAGGCCTGATGAGCGAGACGGCCAAGGCGGCGGCGACCCACGCCGCCACCTATCCCGAGGCGACGCTGTTCATGGCCTCGGGCCGCGTAGCGCATGAGGCGGGCGGCTCCATCGCGCAGGAGCTGGCCTTCGCTGCGTCGTCAGCTGTGGCCTATGTGAAGGCGGCCGTTGAAGCGGGCCTGTCGGCCGAGGCGGCGCTGAAGGGCGTCGTGCTGGGCGTCGCCGTGGACCAGACCTATTTCGACTCCCTAGCCAAGATCCGCGCCCTGCGTCTGATCTGGGCCAGCGTTTCCAAGGCGTTCGGCGCCGAGGTTCCGGCGATCATCGAGGCGCGCTCGTCGCGGCGGATGCTGTCGGCGCGCGATCCGTGGCCGAACATGCTGCGCCTGACCGCCGCCGGGTTCGCCGGGGCCGTGGGCGGGGCTGACGCGGTGGTGCTGGACGGCTTCACCCGCGCGGCGGGCCTGCCGGACGACTTCGCCAAACGTCAGGCGCGCAACACCCAGCTGATCCTGATGGAGGAGTCCAATCTGGGCCGCGTGGACGATCCGGCCAGCGGCTCCTGGTATCTGGACGCCCGCACCCGCGAACTGGCCGAGGCCGCCTGGGCCGAGTTCCAGATCTATGAGGCCGAAGGCGGCGTCATCGCCTGTCTGGAAGGCGGGGTGATCCAGCCCCGCATCGCCCGCGCCCGTGAGATGGCTGAGAAAGCCTTCAAGGACGGCGCCGCCCAGATTGTCGGCGTCACCAAATTCGTCGACCCGGACGTGCGTTCCGCGCCGGTGACGCCCGCGCCCGCCGCGCCTGCCGCTGTCGGGGCGTTCGAGGCCCTGGCGCCTGTCCGCTTCGCCGCCGCCTTCGAGGAGGCCGCCCAATGAGTTTTCCTGACTTCTCCAAAGTCGCTCTCGACCTCGACGCCACCGGCGCCGGGCCGGACCGCGCGGCCTGGACCACGCCTGAGGGACTGACGGTCGAGACCGCCTATGGGCCGGATGCGCTGGACGGGCTGGACTTCATCCACGGCCTGCCGGGCTTCGCCCCCTTTGTGCGTGGGCCGTATCCGACCATGTATGCGGGCGCGCCGTGGACGATCCGCCAGTATGCGGGCTTCTCGACCGCCGAGGAGTCCAACGCCTTCTATCGCCGCAACCTGGCCGCCGGTCAGAAGGGCCTGTCGGTCGCCTTCGATCTGGCCACCCACCGGGGCTATGACAGCGACCACCCGCGGGTGAAGGGCGACGTCGGCATGGCGGGCGTGGCCATCGACTCCATCCTGGACATGCGGACCCTGTTCGACGGCATTCCGCTGGACCAGATGTCGGTGTCCATGACCATGAACGGGGCGGTGCTGCCGATCCTGGCCCTCTACGTCGTGGCGGGCGAGGAGCAGGGCGTCGACCACGCCAAGCTGACCGGGACCATTCAGAACGACATTCTGAAGGAGTTCATGGTCCGCAACACCTACATCTATCCGCCCGCGCCCTCGATGCGGATCATCGCCGACATCTTCGAGTGGACGGCGAAGGAAACGCCCAAGTTCAACTCCATCTCCATCTCCGGCTATCACATGCAGGAGGCGGGGGCGTCGGCGGACATCGAGCTGGCCTACACCCTGTCGGACGGGATCGAATACCTGCGCGCCGGCAAGGCGGCGGGCATGGAGATCGACCGCTTCGCGCCGCGCCTCAGCTTCTTCTGGGCCATCGGCATGAACTACTTCATGGAGGTGGCCAAGATGCGCGCCGGTCGCCTGTTGTGGGCCGAGGCGGTCAAGCGTGAAGGCGGCGTCAATCCGAAATCGCTCAGCTTGCGGACCCACTGCCAGACCTCGGGCTGGTCGCTGGCGGCGCAGGACGTGTTCAACAATGTGCCCCGCACCATGGTCGAGTGCATGGCGGCTGCCGGCGGTCAGACGCAAAGCCTGCACACCAATGCGCTGGACGAAGCCCTGGCCCTGCCGACCGACTTCTCGGCCCGGATCGCGCGCAATACGCAAATCCTGGCGCAGGCCGAGACCGGGCTGACGCGCGTCATCGACCCGTGGGGCGGCAGCTTCTACGTCGAGCGCCTGACGCAGGAACTGGCGACCAAGGCCCGCGCCCTGATGGAAGAGGTCGAGGCCTACGGGGGCATGGCCAAGGCCATCGAGGCGGGCATTCCCAAGCTGCGGATCGAGGAATCCGCCGCCAAGACGCAGGCCCGCATCGACACCGGCCAGCAGACGGTCGTGGGCGTGAACAAGTATCTGAACCCCGTCGTCGACGACATTCCGATGCTGAAGGTCGACAACGCCGAGGTGCGCACCCGCCAGATCGAAAAGCTGCAACGCCTGAAGGCTGAGCGGGACGAGGCGGCCACGCAAGCCGCGCTCGACGCCCTGACCGAGGGCGCGCGCGGCAGTGAAAACCTGATGGAACTGGCGGTGCGGGCGGCCCGCGCCAAGGCCACCGTCGGTGAAATCTCCGACGCGCTGGAGGCCGCCTTCGGCCGCCACATCGCCACGGTGAAGACGGTCTCGGGCGTCTATGCGAAAGAGGCCGGGAACGATCCCAAGGTCGCTCGCGCTCGCGAAATGGTCGCTGCCTTTGTCGAGAACGACGGCGGCCTGCCGCGCATCCTGATCGCCAAACTGGGGCAGGACGGGCACGACAGGGGCCAGAAGGTGGTCGCCACCGGATACGGCGACATCGGCTTCGACGTGACAGCCGGGGCTCTGTTCCAGACGCCTGCCGAGGCGGCCAAGGATGCGGTCGAGAAGAACGTTCATGCGGTCGGCGCCTCCTCGCTGGCGGCGGGGCACCTGACGCTTGTGCCAGAGCTGAAGGCTGAACTGGCCAAGCTGGGGCGCGAGGACATCATGATCGTGGTCGGCGGCGTCATTCCGCCGTCGGACGTGCAGCCCCTGCTGGATATGGGCGCGGCGGCCGTCTATCCGCCCGGCTCGGTGATCGCCGAGACGGCGGCGGACCTGATCGAAAAGCTGAACCAGCGCCTGGGTTACGCCCAGCCGACGCCTGTGGAGACGAAGAAGTGATCGGCAATCTGAACCACGTCGGCGTCGCCACGCCCTCCATCGCCGAGTCGATCAAGCTGTATCGCGACGTGCTGGGCGCGACGAAGATCGGCGAGCCGTTCGATCTGCCCGCGCAGGGGGTGAAGGTCTGCTTCATCGACACGCCGACGGCCCAGATCGAACTGATCGAGCCGTTCGACGAGACCAGCCCGATCACCGGCTTTCTAGCCAAGAACCCCAAGGGCGGACTGCACCACGTCTGTTTTGAAGTGGCGGACATTCATGCGGCCATCGCTGAAATGCGCGCCAAGGGCGTGACCATCCTGGGCACGGGCGAGCCTCGCATCGGGGCGCACGGGACGCCGGTGGTGTTCCTGCATCCCAAGGAGATGGGCGGGGTCCTGATCGAGCTGATGGAGACGCCGAAAGGCGATCACTAAAAGAAAAAGGCCCGGTCTCGCGACCGGGCCTTTTTCATGATCATGGCTCTTCGTCATCCTCGGACTTGATCCGAGGATCGGGCTATCCGTCTGCGTGACGGCGGACAGGACGAGCGCGCCGGTCCCCTCGATCCTCGGATCAAGTCCGAGGATGACGGCGGGTGAGCACAAGCCTCAGTACAGGATCTTCCGCAGGCTGATCCTGAACGTCCGGCCCAGCGGGTCGAGGTAGTCGGGCTGATAGGACAGGGGCGTCTCGCCCAGGCCGTCGCGGACCTTCAGACGCTGGTCGAAGATGTTCTCGACGCCGACGCTGACGCGGGCGCCCTTCAGCCACGGGTAGCGCGACACCAGGTTCTCGCGCGATGACAGGTCGGCGAACAGGTTCAGGTTCACCGTCGTCAGGTCCGAGAAGCTCAGGTCGTCGTCGGGCGACGAGCCGCCGTTGATGCGGGTGGATTCCTTCCAGTTGGCGTTCAGGAAGCCGCCCATGCCGCTCTTGAAGGCGCCCATCTGCAGCTGGACTTCATTGCGGGACTGGCCGCCGCGCGCGCCGATGGCGGCGCCGTCCAGCAGGTCGAGCACCGGCAGGCCGTCGCGGATCGTGATCTCATCCTGGATGCGATAGGTGTGGTACAGCGAGACGTTGAACCGCCCCTGGCCCGGCATCATGCCGCCGCCACGGTTGCGCCCGCCGCCAGACTGCATCCGCATTCCGCCGCCAGGGGGCGGGCCGCCCGCGCTGTGACCTCCCGGAGGCGGGCCGCCCTCGACGCGCATGACCGTCGGCGCGCCGCCGCCCGGCCCGCGCTGGCCGCCGCCGCTGCGCGCGTTCATGCGCGCCATGGCGGCGGGGTCCGGCTTACCGAAGGCGGTGGAGAAGTTGAGGCCCCAGCGGATTTCCTGCTGCTCGGCCTTCTGGAAGTTCAGCGGCCGGGCGTCGATCGACAGCAGATTGCCGTCCGGGTCGCGCGTGAACCGCTCGGGCAGGGCGGCTTCCAGTTCGGGCGTGATGGTCGGGAAGGAGGCGATGGAGCCTTCCGTCTCGGTCCGGGTGTAGTTGGCCGTGAAACGCAGATCCTTGTCCTTCAGCGGGGTCAGGTTGACGCCGAACTTCAGGACGCGCTTGGTCTCTTCGGACAGGTTGGGGTTGCCGCCCTCGATGCGGACGATGTTGACCGACTGGCCGGTGGCGAAGTCATAGACGGGCACGTTCGGGGTCGAGATCGTCGGGTCGTTCAGTTGCGACATCGACGGGGCCTTTTGCTCGTCGGCCCAGCTGGCGGTGAAGTTGACCGGCTCCCACGGCGACCAGTTCAGCCCGACCGTATAGGCCGACAGGCCGCCGAAGTCGGACAGGTCTTCGTAGGCCAGGTTTAGATTGGCCGACAGGTCGCCGAGCGCGCCCAGCACCTCGCGGTCGCGGCTGGCGATGGGCAGGTTGAAGTTGCCCGAGGCGCTGGTGCGATCGCGCGACAAGGAGCGTTCGGAGAAGACGCTGGCCTGCTGTTCCTCGGAGAAGCGCAGGTTCTCGGAGTCCAGCGACTGGCTGTCGAAGCCGACCTTGAAGGTCGAGGTCAGCGATCCAGCCGGGCCTTCCCAGGCCGTGCCGTTGATGACGCCCTCGACGCTGGTCTTGCTGGAGATGGAGCGCGCCGTGTCGAACGGATTGGTCGGCAACTGGCCCAGGTCGCCGAACGGGTCGATCGTTCCCGCCGTTACGCCCGCCTGAAGGGCGTCGTCGTTGAGGCCGCGGCCGGTGCGGGTCTTGGTCTCGGTGCGGTCGTAGCCGCCGTTCACCGTCCAGCGCCAGTCGCCGAGATAGCCGTCGACCAGGAAGCCCAGCTGGCCTGACATGGTGTCGGTCTGCCGCCCCAGCGCGCCGGGCGCATCGACATAGCGGTGCAGCAGCACGTCGCTGGCGAAGGGCGAATAGGGGCTGGCCGAGGGCAGGGCCAGGCTGAGGCCCGGCAGGCCCAGGTAGGAGAAGCTGGACGTATCCTCCAGTTCGCCGCTGAGCGTCAGGGACATGGTCTGGTTCAGGTCGCGCACCAAGGAGCCGGAGATGGAGCTGTTCTCACGCTTGGGCGACAAGGTGCGATAGGCGGTCAGGTCGTCGGTGCGCGGTCCGACGCCGAAGTCGGACAGGGCGGCGCCGCCCGCCGCGCTCGCGCCGACCGAGGCGGTCGTCACGCCCTGGCCCAGCAGGGCCGACAGGGCGGGGTCGATCTCGCCGCCGCCCGGTGCGGTGACATTGCCCATCAGATCATAGGGCGTCCCGTCGCGGGTGATGTTGCGCTCGGTCTCGAACAGGGGCGTGTCGCGTTCGTATTCCAGGTCCAGCGTCCAGCGTTGCTTGCCCGAGATGCGCAGGATGTTGCTTTCCAGGTCGGTCATGGTGCGGCCGCCCTGGTCGGGACGGCGCGCAGTGGCCTGCATGGTCACGGAGCGGAAGTCGGCCTTCAGCACGAAGTTCACGACCCGCTGGTCGGCGCTGTAGCCGTAGGAGAGGGCGGTTTCTTCGGGCAGGATCTCGGTGCGCTCGATGGCCTCGGGCGGGATGCCGCGAATCTCGCGGAAGCCAGAGATGCGCCGCCCGTTGACCAGGAAGACCGGCGAGCCGCCGCGCGAGCTGCGCGTCACCGGCTCCAGCAGGGTCATCAGCTCTTCGATGCTGCTGGCGCCGTAGGCCTTGATCTGCTCCTCGTCGAGGGTCAGCTCGGGCTCATAGTCGCCCAGGGCCGCGCCGCGCCGGGCGGTGGTGACGGCCGCGAGCGTGCCCAGGTCATAGGCGCCGTCGTCCAGCTCCTCCTGCGGGACGGGTGTGGCGGTCTGGGCGGGCGCGGTCTGCGGCGGGGCGGCGGGCGCCGCCGTGTCGGCAGGGGACAGGGAGGCGAGGGCGAACAGCAAGGCGACTGGCGACATGTCGAGTCCTAAAGGCAACCGGGAAACAGGCACGCTCGCGACCGACACCCTGTCTCGTCGGTCGCATCGAATCGAATAAAGAACGATGTGCGCCGAAAGGGGGCGCGATCGCTCTCCTGGATTAAACTCCTGTAATGCGGGGCTTAGTCCTGTCCGAACCGACAAGACTCCAACGGACGAAGGGGCGGAATCCGTCGGATCCCGCCCCTCGTTTTTTTTGCAATGGCGAAGAAACCTTAGAAGCGGGCGCGCACGCCCACCGTCAGGTTGCGCCCGCGCAGGGGCGCCGTCTCGGCCAGGAAGGAGGCGTGGTTGAACGCCGTCTCGTCCAGCAGATTGGTCCCGCGCAGGAAGATCTGCGAGCGCACCGGCCCCAGATCGACGTCATAGGCGACGGTGGCGTTGACCATGTCGTAGCCCGGCGTCTCGTGCTCGAAGGCGGCGATGTCGGTCTGCTTGAAGGTGCGGCTGTATTCGACGTCGCCGGACCACGGCCCCTGGAAGGCGGCCAGGCGCACGCCCGCCCGCGCCGCCGGGATGCGCGGCAGGTTCCCGCCGTCGCCCTTCAACTCGCCCTGGACGTAGTCGCCGAACACCGTGCCCGACAGCCACGGGGTGAACTGTTGCGTCAGCTCGCCCTCGATGCCGGTGAAGGTGGCGTCGGCCTGGCTGTAGCGGATCAGGCGGAAGTCTTCGTACTGATCCAGCGTCCGGGCGAAGATGTAGTCGTCATAGATGTAGTGATAGGCGCTGACCGAGCCGGTCAGGGCGCCTTCGGTCTTGCGAAGGGTCAGCTCGATCGAGTTGGCCGTCTCGACGTCCAGGCTGGAGTCGCCGATCTCATAGGTGTTGGTCGCCAGGTGGACGCCGTCGGCGTAGAGCTCCTGGGCCGAGGGCGCGCGTTGCGAACGGGACAGCGACACGGCGCCGGACCAGCCGGGGGTGAAGTGCCACACCGCCGCGCCCGAGATGGAGAAGGGCTTGTGCTCGACATCGGGTAGGCCGATGGCGGAGGCCTCCTGCCATTCCTGACGCAGGGCGCCTTCCAGGTGCCACAGGCCGATCTCGTATTCCTCCATCACGAACAGGCCGGTGTTCTTGGTCGTGCTGGGGGCCAGGAAGCTCTCCTCGCCGACGGCGGCGAAGTCGCTCTTGCTCAGTTGCAGGCCGACCACGCCCTTGAAGCCGGCGATCTCGCGGTGCTGGGCCTCGATGCGGCCGTCATAGCCCTTGTTGGTGAAGGTGGTCGAGACGACGCCTTCTTCCAGCTCGCTGTGCTCATAGTCGGTGTAGCCGGCGCGCAGGCGCACGTTCTCGATGCCCGGCAGCGGGTCGCGCAGTTCGCCGCGCAGATCGACACGGCGGCTCTTCAGGCGGACCTCGGGGGCGGCGTGGTCGTGCTCGCCTTCATGCTCATGCCCGTGATCGTCGTCGCCGTGGCCATGATCGTCGTCGTGACCGTGGTCGTGGCCGCCGCCGCAGTGCAGGTGGTCGCCGTGCGGGTGGCAACCCTCATATTCATGGCTGTGACCGGCCAGGCCATAGCGACTGGTCTGTTCCGTATAGGCCGCACCCAGATAGCCGCGCGACCCGATCCATGAGGCGCCGAGCGTCGCCGTCGAGGTCTCGTTGTAGGAGCCGTCCAGGCGCGGCTCGTCCCAGCCGGGAACCTTGTAGTCGTCCGACTTTCGCGCGGCCGCCTCGACGCGGAAGGCGAAGTTGCCGGCGCCGACCGTCAGGCCGACCACGCCCGCTTCCTCGTCATCGACCGAGCCGCGACGGTATTCGGCCACGCCCTCGCCGCCGTTCGCCGGGATGCGGGTCGGGATCTTCTTGTCCAGCAGGTTGACCGCGCCGCCGATGGCGCCGCCGCCGTAGAGCAGGGCCGCCGGGCCGCGCAGGATCTCGACGCCTTCCAGCAGCAGGGGCTCGCCGCTGACCGCGTGGTCGGGCGAGACCTCGGAGGCGTCCATCAGGCCCGCGCCTTCGCTCAGCACCTTGACGCGCGGCGAGGTCTGGCCGCGCACCACCGGGCGGCTGGCCCCCCCGCCGAAGGTGTCGGAGTTGACGCCGGGGATGCTGCTGAGAGTGTCGCCCAGCGTCGACTGGCGCCGGTGAACCAGCTCGTCGCCGCTCAGCAGGGCGACGTGCGAGCCGACGTCGTCGCCTGCGCGGCCCAGGGGCAGGGCGCGCACCACGACCTCGTCCACCTCATAGGCCTCGGCGGCGCGGGGCGTGTGATCGTGCGGGTCGCTCTGGGACTGACGCTGCACGACGTCTTCGGCGAAAGCAGGCGCAGCGACGCCCAGGCTGGTCAGCGCCGCCGCCCCCGCGGCGGTCAGCAGGAAGGTCCGAAATCGCATGTCACGCATCCCCGTTACAATGATGGAAGGCTTGATATGTTATAGTATATCATTACGCAACCGTTCCCTGACGATTTCGTCCAAGCGGAGCCTTCACAAGCCCTCGACGTTGCAGCAGGGTCGCAGCAGCAAGGGGGCCGCCATGACCAGATCCGCCACGTTCCAGACCATCGCCGTGACCGCTGCGTTCGGGTTGCTGGCCGCCGGGTGTTCTCGGGAAAAGCCGGCGGAGCCGACCTCGCCGATCGAGGCGCCGGCGGCTCAGAGCGTCGCCGCCGTCGGCTATGCCTGCGAAAGCGGCAAGACGATCGCCGTCGCCTATCCCGACGCCCAGACCGCCCGCGTGTCCTATGAAGGCAAGGATTACGTCCTGACCAACGTCGTCTCGGCCAGCGGCGCTCGATATGCGGGGCAGGGGCTGGAATGGCATACGGCCAGCCGGGGCGAACTGGAGAGCGGCATGCTCAGCCGCGCGGGTCAGGGCGATCAGGCCGGCAGCGTCGTCATCGAGCGTTGTAGCCGTCCGGTCGCCGCCGTGGCCCCGCCGCCGTCGGGCGCGCCGTGCGCCGCCGAGAATCTCCGCCTGACGGTCGAGGGCGGCGACGCGGGCATGGGGCATCGCCTCACCACCCTGGCGTTGCGGAACGCCGGACCCAACGCCTGCACCGTGACCGGCTATCCGTCCGTCAGCCTGCTGGACGGCGACGGCAAGCTGATGACCGGCGTGCGCGCGGTTCAGGCGCCGAGAAGCTATCTCGCCGAGGGGCGCGCGCCGGCGCCGGTGGAAATCCGCCCGCAACAGGCCGCTTGGTTCGATCTGGCCTGGACCGTCATTCCGCATGAAGACAAGGGCGAGACGACCTGCCCCTCGGCCAAGACGGTGCGCGTGACGGCGCCGGGCGCGGCGACGGCGATCGCCCTGCCGCTGGCCTTTACGCCTTGCGGCGGGCAGGTTGAGGTCAGTCCCCTGCGGCCTGTCGCCGAGGCCTCGGCTCAGCCGGCTTCGACGCCCGCAAACTAGGGGTTCAAACCCGCCCGAATTCAGCGTAGCGGAGCACGCATGACCCAAGATACGAACCTGGCTTTCTACGACCGCGTCTCCGCCGAACTGGCTGACATCCACGCCCAGGGGCTGACCAAGCCCGAGCGCGTCATCGCCTCGCGTCAGGGGCCGGTGATCTCGGTCAACGGCCGTGACGTGCTGAACTTCTGCGCCAACAACTATCTGGGGCTGGCGGGCGACGAGCGCGTCGCGCAGGCCGGGATCAAGGCGCAGCAGAAGTGGGGCGCGGGCACGGCCTCGGTCCGCTTCATCTGCGGCACGCTGGAGATCCACAAGGAGCTGGAACGCGCGATCGCCGACTACCTCGGCTTTGAGGACGCCATCCTGTTCGCCGCCGCCTTCGACGCCAACGGCGGCATCTTCGAGCCGCTGTTCGGGGCCGAGGACGCCATCGTCTCGGACAGCCTGAACCACGCCTCCATCATCGACGGCGTGCGTCTGTCGAAGGCCCAGCGTTACCGCTTCGCCAACTCGGACATGGCCGATCTGGAGGCTAAGCTGAAGGAGGCGCGCGCCGCCGGCGCCCGCAACATCATCATCGCCACCGACGGCGCCTTCTCGATGGACGGCTACATCGGCAAGATCGACCAGATCCGCGCCCTGGCTGACCAGTATCAGGCCCTGATCATGGTCGACGACTGCCATGCGACCGGCTTCCTGGGCGACAAGGGCAAGGGCTCGTTTTCGCATTGCGGCGTCGAAGTCGACTTCGTCACCGGCACCTTCGGCAAGGCGCTGGGCGGGGCCATGGGCGGCTTCATCTGCGCCCGGTCGAGCGTGGTGGAGCTGCTGAAGCAGCGGGCGCGGCCCTATCTGTTCTCCAACGCCCTGGCGCCCGCCGTCTGCGGCTCGTCGCTGGAGGCCATCCGCATCGCCGCGGGGGATGAGGGCGACAAGCTGCGCACCCAGCTGTTCGCCAACGCGGCGCGGTTCCGCTCGGCCATGGCGGAGGCGGGCTTCGACCTGCTGCCGGGCGAGCACCCGATCATCCCGGTCATGCTGGGCGACGCCAAGCTGGCGCAGGACATGGCGGCGCGCCTGCTGGAGCTGGGCGTCTACGTCATCGGGTTCAGCTTCCCGGTGGTGCCGCGCGGCCAGGCCCGCATCCGCACCCAGATGTCGGCGGCCCACACCTTCGAGCAGATCGACGCCGCCGTGGCCGCCTTCACCCAGGCGGGCAAGGAACTGGGCGTCATCAAATAGGCGTTCGCCTGTATCGTCATGGCCGGGCGACCGGCCGTGCCGGAATTAAATAAGCGTTTGAGGAAACGACATGGCTGACATGATGAAGGCCCTGGCCAAGACGAAACCGGCCGAAGGGCTGGAACTGATCGACGCCCCCATTCCCGTCGCGGGCGATGAGGACGTGCTGATCAAGGTGCACCGCACCGCCGTCTGCGGCACCGACATCCACATCTGGAACTGGGACGAGTGGTCCCAGAAGAACGTGCCCGTGCCGATGATCACCGGCCACGAGTTCGCCGGCGAGATCGTCGCCATCGGCAAGGACGTGGACCGTCGCCTGAAGGTCGGCCAGCGCGTCTCGGCCGAAGGGCACGTCATCGACCTGAACTCCGAAGCGGCACGCGCCGGTCACTTCCACCTGGACCCCGACACCCGCGGCATCGGCGTGAACCGCCAGGGCGCCTTCGCCGAATACGTCGTGGCCCCGGCCTTCAACGTCATCGAGCTGCCGGACGACGTGCCCTATGAGATCGGCTCGATCCTGGACCCGTTCGGCAACGCCGTGCACACGGCGCAGCAGTTCGATCTGCTGGGCGAAGACGTGCTGGTCACCGGCGCCGGTCCCATCGGCATGATGGCCGCCGCCGTGGCGCGCCACGCGGGCGCTCGCACCGTAGTTCTGACCGATATCAACGACTTCCGCCTGGAACTTGCGCAGAAGGTTGCGCCGGGCGTGCGCACGGTGAACACCACCAAGGAAGACCTGCGCGACGTCATGCATGAGCTGGGTCTGAAGGTCGGCTTCGACGTGGCGCTGGAGATGTCGGGGTCGCCCGTCGCCTTCAAGCAGTGCGTTGACACCCTGATCATGGGCGGCGGCATGGCCCTGCTGGGCATTCCCTCCAAGCCGATGGAGACGGACTGGGGCGCGATCATCCTGAAGGCTCTGACCATCAAGGGCGTCTATGGCCGCGAGATGTTCACCACCTGGCGCAAGATGCTGGGCCTGCTGAAGGCCGGTCTGGACCTGACGCCGCTGATCACCCACCAGATGTCCTATCAGGACTTCGAGGCGGGCTTCGAGGCCATGAAGTCCGGCAAGTCGGGCAAGGTCGTCCTGAACTGGGCCGACTGAGCGGGCTTTAAATTCCGACTTCGCGAAGGCGGGCGCGCAGGCTGTTGACCCAGTCGCGCGCCTCGTCCCCGCCCCACAGGCGCCAGGCGATGTAGCCCGCCGAGGGCTTGACGGGGTCGGCCCAATAGCGGCCGTGCTTGTCCACCGCGTGACGGGCGAAATAGCTGTACATCGACTTGATGTCCCGATCGCTGAGCGGCGCGCGCGCCATCAGCTGTTCGGCGCGGCGCGCCCCGATCTCGGTGCCGCCGCGCCCGTGCTGTTCGCGCAGGGTCAGACCGTCCTCAGCCGTCTCGGCGATGGCGGCGGACGGAGTTCTGTCCTCGTCGGAGAGGATGGGGTGGTCGATCAGCATGGCGTATCCTGAAGCCGGGGCGTCGGCCCCTCTTATACGACTTGACCTGATGACGTAGGCGGGAGACGAGCGACCATGAATTATCGCCACAGCTTTCACGCCGGAAACTTCGCCGACCTGGTCAAGCACGCCCTGGTGCTGTGGCTGCTGAAGGAGCGTCAGGCCAGAGGGCCGGTGACGGTGCTGGACACCCACGCGGGCGCGGGGCTTTACGATCTGTCAGGCGACGGCGCGCGTTCTAAGGAAGCAGAAGCCGGGGTGGCGCGGCTGATGTCGTCCGCTGACCGTCCGCCGCTGATCGAAGCCCTGGCGGCCGAGGTCGCGGCCCTCAATCCGAACGGCGGCACGCGATTCTATCCCGGTTCGCCGATTCTGATCGCCCGCGCATTGAGATCTGGCGACGTCTATCGTGGTTTCGAGCTGAACCCGCCGGTCGAACTCATGCTGGCCGAAGCCCTGACCGGCTGGCCCAATGCGACAGGGCAGGGGGGCGACGGCTATGACGGCGCAGTCGCGGCGGCCAGAACTGAAACGGCTCCGTTGATCCTGATTGATCCGCCGTTCGAACGGCCCGATGACTACGTTCGTTCGGCCGAAACGGCCGCCGCCGTGGTCCGTCACGATCCGTCGGCCGTGGTGGCGATCTGGACGCCGCTGAAGGATATGGAGACGTTCGACGGCTTTATCCGGCGTCTGGAGCAGGCGAAGGCGGGGCGGATTCTGGTGGCGGAAGCGCGGTTGAGGCCTCTGAGCAACCCCATGAAGATGAACGGCTGCACCATGACGCTGGTCAATGCGCCTTCGGGCGCCGAGGCTGCCGCCGCCGAGATATGCGGGTGGGTCGCTGCGACATTGGGCGACGCGGGCGCTCGCGCGGAAGTCTGGCGCGCGGGCTAGGCGCTCGTCACCTCGCCGGGCTCATACAGGTGAGGTTCGAATGTGGCGATGGCCAGGATGGATCCCATGATCGCCACGACCTGAGGGTGTCGCGTCATGGCCTTCCAGTCCGTGGCGCTGGCCCAGACCGCATGATTGGCGGCCACCCGACCGTTCAAGCCGCGATGCAAGGTGGCCGAGATGAAGCCGGGCAGGGCGGCCTGCACGCGCGCCAGGGCGGTCAGGCGTTCGATCAACTGATCAAGGTGGCGCGGGTCGCACTTGAAGATGTTGATCAGCACGACCGGATCGTCGGTTGGGGCCATGACGGTTCGTCCCATTGCGTTCCCTTGGCTTCTACCCCAATCCAAGGGGCGACGCCTCCTCCCCATGTGTCTTCAGAAGTGAAAATCGAGCATGACCGTCATAGCCATTCTTGAGACCGGACGTCCGCCTGCGGATCTCGTCGCGGAACACGGCGATTATGTCGACCAGTTTCGCGCCCTGCTGGGCGAAGGCGTCGTCACGCGTCGCTTCGACGTCCAGGCGGGCGAGTTGCCGGATGATCCGGCCGCCTTCGCCGGGGCCATCGTCACGGGCTCTGCGGCGGGCGTCTATGAAGACCTGCCTTGGATTGAGCCTTTGGCCGAGTGGTTGCGCGACGCGCGCGGCAAGACGCGATTGGTCGGCATCTGCTTCGGCCATCAGATACTGGCTCAGGCCTTCGGCGGGCGCGTCGAACAATCGGATCGCGGCTGGGGCGTAGGCCTGCACGCTTATGAAGTGACCGGCGACGAGGTCTGGATGCAACCGCCCGCCGTCGCCCTGTCCATTCCCGCCTCGCATCAGGATCAGGTAGTTGCTCTGGCCGATGACGCGCGCGTGATCGCGGCAAGCCCTTTTACGCCTCATGCGGGTCTGGCCTGGGGTGACGACGCCATCAGCTTCCAGTGCCATCCTGAGTTCGAGCCCGACTTCGCGGCGGCTTTGACTGAGGGGCGGCGCGGTCGCATCGCTGAACATGTCGTCGATGAGGCGCAGGCCAGCCTGCAACAGCCCAATGATCGGGCGATCCTCAGCGCCTGGATCCGAAACTATCTGGGCGTGTCGGGCACGGAAGAAAAAAATATGGCGTGACTGCGGCGCGGCGATAAGGCTTGCTCAATCTCTCGTCCTCACTGTCGCGCTGATGTCAGGCGGGAGTAGGGATTTGGTGCGCCGTGGTCTGTTGAGCGGCTTCGCGCTGGTGATCGCCGCGGCGGCGTCGGTCGCCATCGCCCAGGCGCCGGCGTCTCAGGAAACGGCGCCTCCTGCGGCTGCGGTCGAACTGGCCCGGGCCGTCGAGAACCGTGCGATGCGCACGGATTTCAACACGCTGGAAGACTTCGGCCGCCAGGCCTTGTCCCGCCACGATCGCGAGGGGCTGAACCGCCTCTACCACGTCGCCTGGACCTTCCTGAATCAGGGCGATTTCGACCGGGCGGCCCTGTGGAACAGCCGTCTCGAAGCACGGGCGCGTGAGGAGCAAGATCCGCGCTACCTGGCGATCGCCCGCCTGAACGCCCTCACCATCCGTTACGACCGGGGGGATCTGTCGGTTACTGACGATATGGGGCGCACTGCGGAAACGGCGAAGGATTGGTTCGTCAGAGCGCACGCCGCCCGTCTGTACGCGCTGGCCTTGATGGATCAGGACCGCGTGGGAGAGGGGCTTCGCCTGCTCACCGCCGTCGAGGCCGACATTCCCGTAGATGATCCCTTCGCCGACACCGCCCGCGCAGGCGTGTGGGAGATGACCGGCATGGGGCTGATGAAGCTCAATGACGTGGCGGGGGCCGCCGCCGCTTTTCGCCGGTTCGAAATCGACTACTCAAATCCGGCCTATCCGCGGCCTGACTTCGACAGCCTCTACAATCTGACGCGCATGTCGGTACAGGTCGGCGACCTAGTCCGGGCCCAGTACTACTATGCCGCTCATCATCGTCTGGCTGAGCGGTCCGGAATCCCGACCATCCTCGCCTATGACGCCGCACTGTGCGCCTTCGTGGCTGACCTGCGCCAGTCGCCGCAGAGCGTGCTGCACTGCCTGGAGCCGCATGAGGCCGTCATTGACCAAAAGGCTTTCCTGGCGCTGGACATCCTGCCGATCCGAGGCATGGCGCGTGCTCAACTGGGCGACCTGAGAGGCGCGCGGCAGGATCTGGAGCGTTTGCGCGAGTTGGCGCTAGACGGCGCTGCCGATCCACGCGAGCGTTTGGTCGAGGCTGAATTGCTGCAGGCCTCCGGTCGGTCGGCTGAAGCCTACGCTGTCCTTCGTGAGTACGAGCGTCAGCGCGGCATGCAGGTGACCCAGCGTTTCAGCGCGGGCATACATCAGGTGACCGGCGACATGCAGGAACAGCTGGCCGAGCGCCGTCGCCAGTTGCAGACCGCCAGCGCCAACACTCAGCTTCAACGCGCTGTGATCCGTGGTCAGAACTGGATCATGGGCATCGGCCTTCTGTTCGTTCTATCGGCCTTGTTCGTGGTGATCTGGCAGCGACGCCAGTCCAGACGCCTGCGGGCCGCTCAACTGCGGGCCGAAGAAGCCAATCAGGCCAAGAGCGAGTTCTTGGCCAATATGAGCCATGAAATTCGCACGCCGTTGAATGGAGTCGTGGCCATGGCCGACGTTCTTTCGCGCCGTGACCTGGCGCCGAAGGATCGGGAACTGGTGGACATCATCCGCTCATCCGGCGTCACGCTGGAACGGCTGCTGTCCGATATTCTGGACACGGTGCGGATCGAGACCGGAGAGGTTCGTCTGGATGCGGCGCCGTTCCAACTGGGTCGAATGCTGCGCGAGATCGTGGCCTTGTGGACGCCCATGGCGATGCAGAAGGATGTCGAGCTTTCGCTGGATCTGCACCCGGTTCTGGACGCCGTCTTCATCGGCGACGTGGTGCGTCTGCGCCAGGTGCTGACGAATCTGGTGAGCAACGCTGTTAAATTCACCGAGGCGGGACGCGTGCGGATTGAGGTGACGCGCACTGTGGACGGCCGGGCGTCATTCGCCGTATGCGACAGCGGCATTGGCTTTGACGAGGACTTCAAGCAGCGCATGTTCCACCGCTTTCAGCAGGCGGACGGTTCCATCACGCGTCGTTTCGGCGGCAGCGGCCTGGGGTTGGCGATTTCGGCAGACCTGGTTCGGTTGATGGGCGGGCGGCTCGATTGCGAATCTCCTTCGGATGAAGGCGCGCGGTTCTGGTTTGAACTGTCCTTGCCCCCTGCGCCTGAAGAAGAGGCTGAACCCGCCGTCACCTCTTCGCGGTCGGCGGCGGCTCCCGAACGTCTGCGTATCCTTCTGGCCGATGATCATCCGGCCAACCGCCTGGTTGTTCAGGTCATGCTGGAAGCCATGCCGGTTGATCTTGTCAGTGTCGAGAACGGCGTTGAAGCGCTGGAAGCCTTCAAGCAGGGCGGGTTCGATCTGGTGCTGATGGACATGCAGATGCCGGTGATGGACGGCCTGACGGCCACCTCCGGCATTCGCGAGCATGAGCGCCTCACCGGCGCTGCGCGTACGCCGGTTCTGATGCTCACCGCCAACGCCATGAGCGAGCATGTAGAGGCGGGGCGGGCGGCGGGATCGGACGGGCACTTGACCAAGCCCCTGACAGTCGCCGCCCTGACCCAAGCGATCCAGGCGGCGGTGATTGTCGAGACGGATCAGGTTTCAGCCTGAGCGGCGTGCGTGGTCAGGGCCACTTCACCACGGGCGGCATGGAGCTGAGGATCGACTCGACGTTGCCGCCCGTCTTCAGCCCGAACATTGTGCCGCGGTCGTAGAGCAGGTTGAACTCGACGTAGCGGCCGCGACGGATCAACTGTTCCTCGCGCTCGTCGTCGGTCCAGGGCTCGTGCATCCGGCGGGCGACGATGTCCGAGTAGACCTTCAGGAAGGCCTCGCCGACCGCCTGGGTGAAGGCGAAGTCCCGCTCCCAGTCGCCGCTGTCGTGGTGATCGTAGAAGATGCCGCCGGTGCCGCGCGGTTCATTGCGGTGGGGCAGGAAGAAATACTCGTCGCACCACTGCTTGTATTTGGCGTGCCAGGTCGGGTCGAAGGCGTCGCAGGCGCCCTTCATGGCGGCGTGGAAGTCCACGGTGTCGGGGTGGTCGTCACGCCGGTCCGCGTCCAGCACGGGCGTCAGGTCGCCGCCGCCGCCGAACCAGGTCTTGGTCGTCGAGATCAGGCGGGTGTTCATGTGGACGGCAGGCACGCGCGGGCTGACCGGATGGCAGATCAGGCTGATGCCGGTGGCGTAGAAGCGCGGGTCTTCCTCGGCGCCCGGCACGTTCTTGGCGTAGTCGGCGGGGAAGGTTCCGTGGACGGTCGAGCAGTGGACGCCGACCTTTTCGAACAGGCGGCCGTGCATCATGCCCATGACGCCGCCGCCGCCTTCCTTGCGGTCCCAGGGCGTGCGGACGAAGCGGCCGGGTTCGCCGGCGAACAGTTCGGCGGGGGCGGCGTCTTCCAGCGCCTCGAAACCGGCGTGGATCTTGTCGCGCAGGGTCTCGAACCAGACGCGGGCGCGCTCGCGGCGCTCAATCATCAGGGCGGGGTCAGCTTGGATCATGAGGGCTTCAACCATGACGCGGCCTTTCTGAATAGTCCGGCGGGGTGCGCGGATGCGAGCCTGATGCCGCAGCGCGGGCGAGGGGGCCTTGATCCAGATCACAAGGCGCGGTGCAAACGATGCCTACGGACGGTTCCCACAGCGTCGCGCTTGTGCCAGCGTGCGGCGCCCGTAAAGCGGCGCCGTGGGGCGACCGGGCGGGTCTGTAGTTCAGAGGGGAAATCATGATCCGCATCGCCTTGCGCGCCAGCCTGCTGGCCGCCGCTTCCGTCGCCGTTCTGGCCGGACCGGTTCTGGCTCAAACGTCTCAGCCTCAAGAGGCGCGCGTGATGCAGATTCTGAAGCGCACGCCCCTGATCGACGGGCACAACGACCTGCCGTGGGCCTTGCGTCAAGGCTTTGGGAATGATCCGCACGGCGTTGATCTGAATGCGAATCTGTCGACCTCGACGCGCCTGCATACGGATATTCCGCGTCTGCGCGCCGGGGGCGTGGGCGGTCAGTTCTGGTCGGTCTATGTCCCCGCCAGCATGGCGCCGGTCGACGCCGCCAAGGCCACCTTCGAGCAGATCGACACGGTCAAGCGCATCGTCGCCGCCCACCCCGAGACCTTCGAGATCGCCACCACGGCCGACGACCTGGTCCGCATCCATCGCGCGGGCAAGATCGCCAGCCTGATCGGCATGGAGGGCGGCTATTCGATCGACGACTCCCTGGGCCTGCTGCGCGAGTTCTACGATTCGGGCGCGCGCTACATGACGCTGACCCATTCCAAGAGCACGACCTGGGCCGACAGCGGCACGGACGCTCCCAAGTGGAATGGGCTGAACGCCTTCGGCGAAGACGTGGTCCGCGAGATGAACCGTCTGGGCATGATGGTCGATCTGAGCCACGTGTCCGAGGACACCATGGTCGACGCCATTCGCGTGTCCGAGGCGCCGGTGATCTTCTCCCACTCCTCGGCGCGGGCGGTGACGGCCCATCCGCGCAACGTGCCTGACGCGGTGCTGCGCCAGATGGCGGGCAACGGCGGCATCGTGATGGTGACCTTCGTGCCGGGCTTCGTCAGCGAGGCCGTGCGGGCTTCGGGCGCGGCGCGCGGCGCGGAGATGACGCGGCTGACGGCCCTCAACCCCGGCGATCCCGCTGCGGTCAAGGCGGGCATGGACGCCTGGAACGCCGCCAACCCGGCGCCCAAGGCGACGATGGACGACGTCATCGCCCACATCCAGCACGTCCGCGACGTGGCGGGCATCGACCACGTGGGCCTGGGCGGCGACTATGACGGCGTGGACAGCCTGCCGGTCGGCCTGGAGGGCGTGGACGGCTATCCGCGCCTGCTGGCCGAACTGATGCGCCGCGGCTGGAGCGAGGCCGACATCCGCAAGATCTCGGGCGAGAACCTGCTGCGCGTCATGCGCGCGGTCGAGCGCGTGGCGGCGTCCAAGAGCGCCGAGCGGCCGAGCCTGGCCAAACTGCCGAACGACGGCGCGCCAGAGTAAGAGGCAGGCTAAGACAAGACGATCAGGCCGGCTCGTCGGCAGGCGTTCTACGCCGGACGAGCCGGTCGATTTCGAAGGTCAGCTCTTCAGGGGCGTGCCCAAAGCGAATTTCCAGGAACTCGATACCGGCACGTCTGAGAGCTTCTCGTTTCACGGCGTCGCGGGCGGCGGCTGTGCCTTGGTAGTGGCCTGAGCCTTGGTATTCGACCGCGGCGATCGGCAGACCGTCCTTGGCGATGATCAGCATGTCGACCCGCTTGCTATTCACCGCCTGGAAAGCGCCCGTATCAGCGGAGCCTAGAACTTCGCCGAGAGAGACCTGGGCCATGACGCGCCAACCGAGCGCGTGCTTGGCCAGGCCGCGCTCCAAGGCATAGAAAATGCGTGCTTCTTCGCGCGACATCAGCCGCTTGGCGTGAAACTCAGCCTTCATCACCGTCGCCAACTGATCCGTGGCGGGATTTCGAGACGCGGAAACGATCTTGATCGCAGGTGTCGATGGTTTGGTGCGACGACGCCCATGGCGTTTCATCGCCTGCGCGGCGTTCCACCCGATCAGAAAACCTGCGAGAAGGGCGAACGCCAACAATAAAGGCAGTTGGTCTGGCGTGGTAAGCTTAAGCCACAGGGATTGCATCATGGTCTCCGCTATTGCGGATCGATGTTATGCGTGTGTGGGTTGGCGTGAACTGAACGGCTTTAGTTAATCGCTTATCGCGTCGGCAGTTCGTTCATCTGCCGCAACGCTTCATGCAGGCCGATGCCGGCGCTGACGGACAGGTTCAGCGACCGGGTTTCCGGTCGTATCGGAATGTAGATTCGCGCATCGGCCGCCGCATGGACGTAGTCGGGCGAACCGGCGCTCTCCTTGCCGAACAGCAGGACGTCGTCGGGCTGGAAGACGAAATCCGCCAGGGGCTCGGCCGCGCGCGTGGTGAACAGCACCAACCGGCCCGGCGCGCGGTCGCGCTGGAAGGCCTCCCAGTTGGAATGGCGCGTCATATGGGACAAAGGCCCGTAATCGAGGGCGGCCCGCTTCATCGCGCGATCGTCGAATTTGAAGCTCGTAGGCTCGATGACGTGCAATTCCACGCCGAAACAGGCGCTCAGTCGGATGCAGGCGCCGACATTATGGGGGATGTCAGGTTGAAAAAGGGCGAGACGCATTCTAAGGCCCTCATACGCGCGGGGCGGGGCCTTGTCGCGGCTTTTGTTGCGACTGTTTCGCAAATCGCTTCCGCGACTTGTCTGGAACCGTTGAAACCAAGGCCGGGCGGTCAGGGATTTGCCATCGCATGATAGGGTTCCATTCGGTTGACGTCCCATCTCGGGGCGGGCGACCGGCGATGCAGAGGTGAAACGCGTGGCCGAATCGGTCGTGAATGCTGACGGGCCTGACGGCCAACACGGGGGTGGCGAGGCCACTCGCCGCGACTTCATCCACATTGCTGCGGGCGCGGCTGCTGCCGGCGCCGGCGTGATGGTGGCCTGGCCGCTCATCAATCAGATGAACCCGGCGGCCGACACCCTGGCTCTGGCGTCGATCGAATTCGATCTGACCAAGGTCCAGGAAGGCCAGCAGGTCGTCATCAAGTGGCAGGGCAAGCCGGTCTTCGTGCGTTATCGCACCCCGGCCGAGCTGACCAAGGTCATCGACGAGGGCGCCGTGGGCAGCCCGCCGCAGACCGACGCCGAGCGCACCAAGGAAGGCCACGAGAAGTATCTCGTCGTCATCGGCTCGTGCACCCACCTGGGCTGCGTGCCGACCTTCAACGCCGGCGAGTACGGCGGTTGGTTCTGCCCGTGCCACGGTTCGCACTACGACGCCTCGGGTCGTATTCGTAAGGGCCCGGCGCCGCTGAACCTGATCGTGCCGAACTACGAATACATGTCCGACACCCGCGTGAAGATCGGCTGAGGACGGACAGAGGAACCATGAGCGATCACGAATCCACTTACGTCCCGAAAACCGCCGTTGAGCGGTGGATGGACACGCGCCTGCCGATCATCCGTTTCGGCATGGACTATGCGAACCTGCCGACCCCGAAGAACCTGAACTACTGGTGGACCTTCGGCGGCATCCTGGCGATCTGCCTGATGACTCAGATCATCACCGGCATCGTCCTGGCCATGCACTATACCCCGCACGTCGACATGGCCTTCGCCTCGGTCGAGCGCATCATGCGCGACGTGAACGGCGGCTGGCTGATCCGCTACGTGCACGCCAACGGCGCGTCGATGTTCTTCATCGCCGTCTATCTGCACATGCTGCGGGGTCTCTACTACGGCTCCTACAAGGCGCCGCGCGAGATGATCTGGATCGTCGGCTGCGTCATCTTCTTCCTGATGATCGCCACGGCATTCCTGGGCTACGTCCTGCCGTGGGGCCAGATGTCCTTCTGGGGCGCTGAGGTCATCACCAACCTGATCGGCGCCATTCCGGTCGTCGGCGAACCGATCCTGGTCTGGCTGCGCGGCGGCCCGGCGATCGACAACGCGACGCTGAACCGCTTCTTCTCGCTGCACTACCTGCTGCCGTTCGTCATCGCCGGCTGCGTGGTGCTGCACCTGTGGGCCCTGCACGCCGCCGGTCAGAACAACCCGGTCGGCATCCTGATCCCGAAGGACCGCGCCAAGAAGGACATGCTGCCCTTCCACCCGTACTTCACGGTCAAGGACGGCTTCGCGATCATCCTGTTCCTGATCCTGTTCGCGGTGTTCGTCTTCTACAACCCGGGCGCCCTGGGCCACGCCGACAACTACATCCCGGCCAACCCGCTGCAGACCCCGGCGCACATCGTGCCTGAGTGGTACATGCTGCCCTTCTACGCGATCCTGCGCGCCATCCCCGACAAGTTCGGCGGCGTGGTGGCCATGTTCGCGGCGATCGGCGTGCTGTTCGTCCTGCCGTGGCTGGATACGTCCAAGGTGCGCTCCATGCGCTACCGCCCGACGATGAAGACCTTCTTCATCATCTTCCTGTTCGTCTGCTTCGGCCTCGGCTGGTGCGGCGCTCAGCTGCCGGACGCGCCGGTTGTTCCGGGCATGCCCAGCTTCAACCTGATCGACGGCCAGTTGAACTCCTACCTGTGGCTGACGCGACTGCTGACGGCGTACTACTTCGTCTTCTTCCTGGTGCTGATGCCGGTCATCGGCCTGCGTGAGAAGCCGCTGCCGATCCCGGCGACGATCTCGGAGCCCGTGCTCCCGTCGACCGCAGCCGAGAAGGCCTGAGCGCGATGATGAGCAACGAGAAAAAGACCGTGTCCTTCCGCAAGATCCTTGTCTCCGTGACGGCCGCTGTCGGCTTGGTCGCCATCGCCGCTCCGGCGATGGCCGCCGGGGGCGCCAAGCATCCGCGCGACGGCGGATTCAGCTTCGCCGGGCCGTTCGGCACCTTCGATCAGGGCCAGCTGCAGCGCGGCTACAAGGTCTATCGTGAGGTCTGCGCCTCCTGCCACGGCATGGATCTGGTGCACTTCCGCAACCTGGGCGACAAGCACGGGCCGTTCTGGAATCCGAAGTACCCGAACCCGAACGACAACCCGGTCGTGAAGGCTCTGGCCAAGGAGATCCAGGTCGCCGACATCGACTCGGAAACGGGTGAAGACCTGCGTCGCGACGCCACCACGGCGGACCGCTTCCCCAACCCCTATCCGAACCCGACGGCGGCCGCTGCGGCCAACGGCGGCGCCATGCCGCCGGACCTGTCGGTCATGGCCAAGGCCCGTCACGACGGCGCCAACTACATCTATTCGCTGCTGTCGGGCTATTCGACCCCGCCGGCGGGCCTGAAGATGGCGCCGGGCCAGCACTACAACCCCTATATGGCGGGCGACATGACCCCGTTCTGGGAAGGCAAGGGCCATGTGCCCGAGGGCGGCTTCATCGCCATGCCCGCGCCGCTGACCGCCGGTCAGGTCACCTATGACGACGGCACCGAGGCGACCGTGGATCAGATGTCCAAGGACGTCGCCGCCTTCATCGCCTGGACGTCCGAGCCTAAGATGGTCGAGCGCAAGCAGATGGGCTTCGGCGTGCTGATCTTCCTAGTGTTGTTCGCGGGCGTGACCTACGCCAGCTACCGCCGCATCTGGAAGGGCGTCGCCCACTAAGGCGCCTTCCAGTCGGAAAGAGATGACCCGCCGGAGCGATCCGGCGGGTTTTTTCATGCCCGCTTCGACGACCGTGGCCGTCGACATGGGCGGTTTCGCTCACTACGGTCCCGCCATCGAATTCTCCGAGGGGTGAGACTGTATGCGTATTTCATCTTCTGTCGCCGTTCTGGCGTTCGCTGCGGCCCTGGCCGGCGGCGCGGCTGCTCAGGCCCAGACACAGGCCCAGACTGCGCCCGCCTTCGACGCTGCGCGCATTTCCCAGGACATCCGCGTCCTGTCGGACGACAGCTTCGAGGGGCGCGGCATCGCCACCCCGGCCGAGCAGAAGGTGATCGACTACCTGAGCCGTCAGTACGCGGCCGCAGGCTTCGCCCCGGGCGGCGAGAACGGCGGCTGGACGCAGGCCGTGGGGCTGAACCGCTTCACCGTCTCCAACATCTCGGGTCGGCTCAAGCTGGGCGATTGGAGCCAGCCGCTGACGCAGGGCCAGGAAGTCACCATGACCACGCGCCTGCCCGGCGCGGCGGTGGACCTGAAGGACAAGCCTCTGGTCTTCGTCGGCTATGGCGTCAATGCGCCTGAGCGTCAGTGGAACGACTTCAAGACCGACGTGCGCGGCAAGGTGATCGTCGTCCTGGTCAATGACGCCGACTTTGAAGACCCCTCGCTGAACACCTTCGGCGGCGAGGCCATGACCTACTACGGCCGTTGGACCTACAAGTACGAAGAGGCTGCGCGTCAGGGCGCGGCAGGCGTGCTGATCGTCCATGAGACCAAGCCCGCCTCCTATGGCTGGACGACGGTCGCCAACTCCTGGGGCGTGCCCCAGTTCGACATCGTGCGCGCCAACCCCACGGCCGAGCGTGTTCCGATGGAAGCCTGGATCCAGCGCGATCTGGCCGTCGATCTGTTCCGCCGCGCGGGCCTCGACTTCGAGCAGGAGAAGATCAAGGCGCGCCGCCGTGATTTCCAGCCCGTGGAACTGACCGGCGCCACCATCGACGCCAGCTTCGACGTGAACACCGACCGCATCGTCACCCACAACATCGTCGCCAAGCTTGAAGGCGCGAGCCATCCGGACGAGACCATTCTCTACACCGGCCACTGGGATCACATCGGCATGGGCGAGCCGGACGCCAACGGCGACCGTATCTTCAACGGCGCCATCGACAACGCGTCGGGTACGGCGGGCCTGCTGGAGCTGGCGCGCGCCTACGCCGCCGGTCCGCGCCCCGAGCGCACCATCGTCATGATCGGGTTCACGGCCGAGGAAAGCGGCCTGTTGGGGTCGGAGTTCTACGCCGCCAATCCGCTGTATCCGCTGGAGAAGACCGTCGGCGGCTTTAATCTGGACTCGGCCGCCGTCTTTGGCCGGATGAACAAGCTGGGCGTGACCGGTTACGGCCATTCGGAACTGGACGAGCCGGTGATCGCGGCGGCGGCGGCGCAAGGGCGCGGCTTCGTCGGCGACGCCGGCGCAGCGGCGGGAATCTACTTCCGCTCGGACCACTTCCCGCTGGCGAAGAAGGGCGTGCCGATGGCCTATCTGTCCTCGACGGGGGATTTCATCGACGCTCCGATCGAACCGCGCCAGGCCAAGGCCGCCGACTATCGCGCCAATCGCTACCATCAGGCGGCGGACGAGTGGGAGGCCGACTGGGATTACGGCGGCATGCTTCAGGACCTGGAAGTGATCTTCAGGGTCGGTCAGGATCTGGCCAACAGCCGCGACTGGCCGGAATGGAAGCCGGGTTCCGAGTTCGGCGGCGAGCGGGCCAAGAGCGCCGATCAGCGCCGCTGATCCCAACTTTCGGCAATCATGACGAAAATGTAAGGGGCGGCCTCGCAAGAGGCCGCCCTATGACTATGCGGAACGGCCTCGTGGGGGAGGCTGAAGGGAATCGCCATGCATCATCGTTTCATTCGCGGCGTCGCTGCTGCGGCCCTGCTGCTCGTCGCAGGCGCCGCCTCGGCCCAGGATTTTTCGGCTCAGCGCCTGTCGGATGAAATCCGCACCATCAGCGCCGACGACTTCCAGGGGCGCTATCCGGGAACGGACGGCGAGAAGAAAACGCTGGACTGGCTTCAGGCCCAGTATGAGGCCATGGGGCTGGAACCGGGCGGGCGGAACGGCGAGTGGCTGCAGGTCATCGATCTGAAGCGCCTGACGCCCCAGGGCGCGCCGACCGTCGTCTGGACCGGGCCCGACGGCGCCCGGCACGATCTGACGCCGGGAACGGACGTGACCTTGCGGGCCATGAACGTGCGGGCCAAGGGATCGGTGGCGGATGCGGCCGTGGTCTTCGCCGGATATGGCGTCTATGCGCCCGAGCGGGGCTGGGACGATTACGGCGACCTGGACGTCCGGGGCAAGGTGGTGCTGGTCGTGGCGGGCGAGCCGGACGGCGACCTGTTCAACGGACCTTATTCGACGACCTATCAGTCGGGCGCCTACAAGGCCGACGAGGCCAAGCGTCGCGGCGCCCTGGCGGTGCTGACCGTCGTTGACGCCGATCGCGCCTGGCAGCGTGAAACCGCTGGCGCGAGCCGTATTCGCACCCTGACGCCCGGCGCGGCGGACCTGGAGTTGACGGGGGCGGTCAACGGCGCGACGGCGCAGGCCCTGGGTCTGGACATGGGAGCGCTGAAGCCGCGTCTGGGGACGGGCGATTTCCGCGCCTTCGAATTGCCGGGCGTGCGCCTTAGCGCGGCGGCCGAGGAAAAGGTCGAGATACTGCGCACCCATAACCTGCTGGCGCGGATCACGGGGACCGAGCGGCCCAATGAGGTGATCGTCTATTCCGCTCACTGGGACCATGTCGGCGTCAACGAGCACGCGGCGGGCGACGACAAGATTTTCAACGGCGCCTGGGACAACGCCTCGGGCACCGTAGGCGTGGTCGAGATGGCCCGTCAGCTGAAGGCCGCGCCGGCGCCGAAGCGCACCATTGTCTTCGCCCATATGGCGGCCGAGGAAATGGGCCTGCTGGGCGCATACGCCTATGTGGCTGATCCGATCTATCCGCTGGAGACGACGGTGGCCGACATCAACATCGACATGCTGCCTCTCAGCGGGCCGACCCGCGACGTGCCGATCTTCGGCAAGGGGCAGAACAGTCTCGAGGACGACCTGCATGCCTTGGCGCAGAAGGAAGGCCGCTACGTCTCCGACGACGGTCAGCCGGAACAGAATTTCTACTACCGCTCCGACCACTTCCCCTTCGCCCGCGCTGGCGTGCCTGCCCTGATGCCATGGCACGGGGTGGATTGGGTCGAGGGCGGCCGTGAGGCGGGCCTGGCGGCCTGGAAGGCCAAGTTCGGCGCCGATTACCATCGCCCCAGTGACGAGTGGTCGGCCGACTGGGATCTGCGTTCGGCGGTCGAGAACTTGACCTTGCTGTACCGGCTGGGTCTGGATCTGGCCAATGGCGACCAGTGGCCGAGCTGGAAGCCGACTTCCGAGTTCGGCCAGGTCCGCGAGCGTAGCGCGGCGGCGCGGCGCTAGGCGGCAACGGGGATGATGTCAGGGCGTTGAAGACTTCATGAAGCCGCTTCTCGCCCTGTCTGTCCTGTGCCTGGCGGCCTGCGACCGGCCGGGCGCGGTCAATCCGCCGACCGAGCCGGCCCAGCCGGTGCAGGGGCCGATAGCCGCAGCGCCGCCGGCCCAGCGGCCGCCGGGCGCCGCGAGCATGTTGCCCGGCGCCGGTCCGGTCAGCTTCGTCGGCCGCTGGGCGGCCAAGGCCGAATGGTGCGCCCAGACCACCGGCGAGGGGCGCGCCATCGAGATCACCACCACGGAATTCAGCGGCTACGAAAACCGTTGCGCCATTGTCGGCATTGATGAGCAGCCGGACGGCTATCAGGCGACGCTGAGCTGCGACAGCGAAGGCGTGCGGACGCGCGAACGGGTCCGCTTCGTCGCCACCTCCGAGACGCTGAACCTGACCTGGCTGGATCGGGGAACGGATCAGCCGGTTCTGCTGATCCGCTGCACGAGTCTGGCGGGCTGAAGGTTCAGACGGCGGCCAGGGCCTGATCCAGATCGGCGATGAGGTCGTCAATGTGTTCAATGCCGACCGACAGGCGCACGGTGTCCTCGGTCACGCCCGCCTTCTTCAGTTCGTCAGGCGAAAGCTGGCGGTGGGTGGTCGAGGCCGGGTGGCAGACCAGAGACTTGGCGTCGCCGATGTTGACCAGACGGGTGAAGATCTTCACCGCGTCCTGGAAGCGGGCGCCCGCCTCGCGGCCGCCCCCCTCTTCAACGGATCTGACGCCGAAGGTCAGCAGGCCGGACGCCTTGCCGCCGAAATACTTCCTGATCAGCGGGTTGGACGGATGGTCTTCCAGTCCGGCGTAGTTGACCCATTCCACCTTGGGGTGGGCCTTCAGCCACTGGGCGACGGCGGTCGCGTTCTCGACGTGGCGGTCCATGCGCAGAGCCAGCGTCTCAAGCCCTTGCAGGATCAGGAAGCTGTTGAACGGCGAGATGGCCGCGCCGGTGTTGCGCAGCAGGACGGTGCGCACCCGGCCGATGAAGGCCGCCGGGCCAAGCGCCTCGGTGTAGACGACGCCATGGTAGCTGACTTCCGGCTCATTCAGGCGGCGGAAACGCGCCTTGTGCTCGGCCCACGGAAACTTGCCGCTGTCCACGATGGCGCCGCCGATCGAGGTGCCGTGGCCGCCGATGTATTTGGTCAGGGAGTGGATGACGATGTCCGCCCCATGCTCGATCGGGCGGGTCAGGTAAGGGGTCGGCACGGTGTTGTCGACGATCAGCGGCAGGCCTTGGGCGTGCGCCGCGTCGGCCAGGGCGCCGAAGTCGACGACATTGCCTAGCGGGTTGCCGATGGACTCGCAGAAGACCGCCTTTGTGCGTTCATCCGTATGGGCGGCGATGGCGGCCGGGTCGGCAGCGTCGATGAAGCGCACCGTGATGCCGTACTGGGGCAGGGTGTGGGCGAACAGGTTGTAGGTGCCGCCATACAGGGTCGAGGTGGCGATGATGTTGTCGCCCGCCTCGGCAATGGTCAGGATCGCATAGGTGATCGCCGCCTGACCCGAGGCCACCGTCAGCGCCGCGATGCCGCCCTCCAGCGCCGCGATGCGCTGTTCCAGCACGTCCGACGTCGGGTTCATGATGCGGGTGTAGATGTTGCCCGCCACCTTCAGGTCGAACAGATCCGCCCCGTGCTTGGTGTCGTCAAAGGCGTAGCTGGTGGTCTGATAGATGGGCACGGCGACCGATTTGGTGGTCGGATCGGGCGAATAGCCCGCATGCACGGCGAGGGTATCGAACTTCATGGCGTCCCTGGAGAATTTTCAGCGTCAGTCGGGCTGACTCATCCAGGGCTTTGGCGATACCTGCAAGGGTATGGAATTTCAGTAATTCTATCAGGGCGGTCAGATTTTCTAACCGCCCTGAAGAAACGTCTTAGTTGTTGAACAGGAAGTGCATCACATCCCCGTCCTTGACGACATAGGCCTTGCCTTCGGCGCGCATCTTGCCCGCTTCCTTGGCGCCCGCTTCGCCCTTCAGCGCGACATAGTCGTCGAAGGCGATGGTTTCGCCGCGGATGAAGCCCTTTTCGAAGTCGGTGTGGATCACGCCGGCGGCCTGCGGGGCCGTGGCGCCGACCGGGATGGTCCAGGCGCGCGCTTCCTTCGGGCCGACGGTGAAGTAGGTCTGCAGGCCGAGCAACTTGTAGGCTTCGCGGATCAGGCGGTTCAGGCCAGGCTCTTCCAGACCCAGGGTCTCGAGGAACTCCTTCTGCTCCTCGTCGTCCAGGACAGCGATTTCCGACTCGATCTGGGCCGAGATGACCACCGAGTTGGCGTTGTCTTCGGCGGCGCGTTTGGCGACCAGGTCGGACAGCTCATTGCCCTTGTCGGCCGAGCTTTCTTCGACGTTGGCGACGTAGAGGGCGGGCAGGGCGGTCAGCAGCTGCAGCATGTCCCAGGCCTTCTTGTCCTCCTTGGACACCTCGGCCAGACGCGCGGGCTTGCCGTCGCGCAGCTTTTCGAGCGCGGCGTCGATCAGCTTCAGGTTCAGCTGGGATTCCTTGTCGCCGCCCTTGGCGCGCTTCTCGATCTGGACGCGGCGGCGCTCCAGGCTTTCGAGGTCGGCCAGCATCAGCTCGGTCTCGATGATCTCGAGGTCTGAGATGGGGTCGATGCGGTTCTCGACGTGGGTGATGTCGTCGTCGACGAAGCAGCGGGCGACGAAGGCGATGGCGTCGCAGTCGCGGATGTTGGCCAGGAACTGGTTGCCCAGGCCCTCGCCCTTGGACGCGCCGCGCACCAGACCGGCGATGTCCACGAAGGTGATCCGCGAGGGGATGATCTCCTTGGAGCCGGCGATGCTCGCCAGCGTGTTCAGGCGCGGTTCCGGCACGGCCACGTCGCCGGTGTTCGGCTCGATGGTGCAGAACGGATAGTTGGCCGCTTGGGCCGCCGCCGTCTTGGTCAGGGCGTTGAACAGGGTGGACTTGCCGACGTTGGGCAGGCCGACGATCGCGACTTTAAGAGCCATGGTATTCCTCGTGAGCGCGAGCCTTTAGCCGGTTCGGGCCGGTTTGTCAGGTGTGGGCGACAGACAGGGGAACCCTCGCCTGTTGGGAGATGGCTTGAGCCTCCAAGAGCCGGAGGCGATTGGCGAAGGTGAAAGGGTGAGGGTTTCGCGGCTGAAGTCGGCCGAAGGCCGTTGCTGGCGGTCTATGCGACGGCTGACGCCGACTGAAAGGACAAGCCCCTCACCCTTTGGCTGCTTCGCGCCGCCCTTCGGGTCGCGCAAGAACGACGGCTGCGCCGCCGTGCGTTCAAGCCCTCTCCCGCCGGGAGAGGGTTCTATTCCTCCGAATCCACCACCGGCGGCTGCTTGATCGCCGCGTGGACGCCGATGGGGCCGGCCTTCTCGAAGGTCAGGGTGAAGGAGGCGACGCCGCCGTCGACCAGCGGATCGCGCAGACCCATCAGCATGATGTGATTGCCGCCGGGCTTCAGCTCGACCGGGGTTCCGGCAGGCAGGGGCAGACCGTCGGCCAGGTGGCCCATGCTCATGACCCCGTTGTCCATCTTCATCTCATGCACCTCGGCCGACTGGGCCAGGGCGGTCGAGACGCTGAGCAGACGGTCGTCGGAGCCTGCCGTCAGGGTCAGGTAGCAGCCGCCGACCTTGGCGCCGTTGGGCGTGGGGCGGCACCAGGCGTCGGCGACCTGAACCACGCCGGGGGCGACGGCTGCGTCCTTGGCGGCTTCCGCCGACTTTTCGGCCGGCTGGCCGCAGGCGGCGAGAGTGAGGGCGGCGGCCGACAGGGCGGTCAGGGCGAACAGAGGTTTCATGTTGAAGCTCCTTCTCAAGAGGCTGCGACGGGCTTGGGCCCGGTGAACGCACGCACCGCCCGGTCGAGCAGCAGGGCGGTCACGAGGCTCAGTCCCGTCAAGGGATAGAGGATGGACAGGGGGATGACGATGCACAGCACGGCAATTCTCGCGCGCGGGCCGGGCGGCGCCGCCGGAGCGCCGGAGCGGCGGCGCGACAGGCTGGGCGGGCGGCGCTTCCACCACATGATCAGTCCGCTGATCGGCAGCAGCCAGACGGCGATGCAGCCGATCAGCATGACGATGCGGTTGATCCAGCCGTACTGCGTTCCCTGATGTACGGCGATGCCCCATTCGAAGCCCCTGGCCATGACGCCGAACTGATGCCAGCGCAGGTCGGCCTTCACCGCCCCGCTGGCGCCGTTGACATAGAGGCTGCGGGCGTCCTCGGCTTTGCGGGTCTGGCGGGAGACGGTCCAGGCCAGGTCCGAGGATCGGGGGATGCTGACGGTGAAGGGGCGCGGCAGGCCCTGTTCGCGCGCTGTCTGAAGCACGCGGTTCAGGCTGAGGGCCGCGTGATGCTGCCCGTGGTCATGGACGGGCAGGACGGCGTTCTCCAGCGTCCAGCCCACGCCCGCCGGGGCGTCGTGGGGTTGGGCGTGGCTCCAGGGGCTGGCGGCGGCGGGCGCGGGCGGGCGGCCCAGTCCCGTGTCGCGCATGACGCCCATGAACCGATCGCCCCAGACGGCCGACCACGGCATTCCCGTGACTGCAAGGAAGATGATCACCCCGCCGACATAGAAGCCGGTCAGGGCGTGAACGTCGCGCCAGAAGGGGCGGCGTCCGGCATCCGTCTCACGCGGCCGCAACACGGCGCCGCTGCGGCGACGCGGCCACCACAGATAAAGGCCTGTGGCGCACAGGATGACGGCCCAGCCCGCGACGATCTCGACCAGAATGTTCAGCGCCGTTCCGATCGGTCCGCCGAACAGGCTGAGGGAGTGCAGATTCTTGATCGTCTCGGTCACGCCGCCATAGGCGGTGACGCCGGTGACGGCGGCCGTGTGCGGATCGACGAAGACGGTGCGCTGGGCGCCGTCAGGCCGGTCGACGCGGACGCGCACGGCCTGATCCGCGCGGGCGGGAACCAGCACGTTCGCCGCCCGGCCTTTGCCCGCGCGAGCGGCGGCGTCCAGCCACTGATCAGGATCAGCCTGCCGGGCGCTGGCCGGAACCTCGATCATGGAGCGATAGACGGCGTGGTCGATCTCGTCCTTGAACAGATAGAGGCCGCCCGTCAGCGTGAGCAGCATCAGGAACGGCATCACCAGCACCCCGGCGTAGAAGTGCCAGCGCCAGACGGCCCGATAGGCGCTGGACATCACGTCCGGCGTCTTGGTCTTGAGAGAGGCGGTCATCAGTAGGCCAGCCGCAGGCCGACGAAGACCGAGCGGCCCTCGCCGGGGAAGAAGACGGCCGTCTGGGTCTTGCGGGCGGCGGTCACAGCCGAGAACTCGCCGACGTAGCGTTTGTCGGTCAGGTTGCGCGCGTCGATGTAGACCGAGGTGTTGGCGTTGATGTTGAAGCCGCCCGTCAGCCCCAGCACGGCGTAGTCCGGCGCCTTCGTGGTGTTGGCGTAGTCGACGTAGGGACTGGACATCCGCCACTCGACCGACGGTGTGACGAAGACGCCCGTCGGGTGGCGCCAGGTCAGTTCGGCCCGGTACTGGTGCTGTGGCACGACCGGCAGGCGGTTATCGCCCCAGCGCGCGTCGCCGTCGAAGCGGAAGTCGCTCCAGTTATAGACCTGACGAAGCATCAGCGACCCGTCCGCCAGTTCGAGCGGCAGGGTCCAGTCCAGCCCGGCCTCGATGCCCTGGTGGATGGTCTTCTTGGCGTTGAAGGTGGCGACGGGAATGTCGGGGCTGGTGATGAAGTTCAGCATCTCGCCCTCGATCCGGCTGCGATAGGCGACCAGATCCCAGGCCAGAGAGCCGTGACGCCCGCGTGTCCCGATCTCGCCGGTCCAGGCGTCCTGAACCTCGACCGGGGTGAAGCCGGTCAGCGGCGCCTGCACCAGAGCGCCGAAGGTCGGCGGCTCGACCGAGCGGGTGACGTTGGCGAAGACCTGGGCGCCGTCCTCGGCTTCCCACAACAGGCCCAGACGCGGCGAGAACCACTCATAGTCCCGGCTGGCGTCGTTGGCCGGGGTCATGCGGTCCAGATAATCGCGCGTGGCGCGTCCCCAGGAGCCGCCCGCGACCAGAGCCAGTTGGTCGGTGACGAACAGCCTCCCCTCGGCGAAGACGTCCAGGCCGGAGGCGTTCTGACGCGCATCAGCCGTCTTGGCGCCGCGCTCGCCCCCCAGGTTCACATAGCGCAGGGCCTCGACCTCTCCGTCCCGCAACGAGAAGCCGTAGAAGGCGTCGGCGCGCAGGCCGCCGATGTCGCCCGTCCAGTCGATGCGGGCGAAGGCGCCGCGCGTGGCGCTGTCCTGATCCAGCACCTGGAAGATCGGGTGATAGAGGGATTTCTCCCAGCCCCAGACGGCGCCCTCGAACAGGGTCGATTCGTTGAAGCGCCAGCGGGTCTGCAGCGTCAGCCGCTTGACGGTCAGGTCGCGGGCCTGATCGCCGGACAGGGCGCTGGCGGCGGCCTTGCGCGGGGTGTTCAGCGCCTCTTCCAATGTCAGAGAGCCGGGCATGTCCTGCTTGATGTCGGCGGCCTGGGCGATCAGGCGCACCTCGCGATCCTCGCCGAAGGAGCGGCCCGCATTGACGGTCAGACGGCCTTGCGACTGCCGGCTGTGGTCGCGCCAGCCGTCGCCTTGCATGGCCGTGGCGGCGGCGTAGATATCCCAGTCGCCATAGGTTTCCGCGACGGCGCTGTGAGCGCGCACGAAGCCGTAGCTGCCGCCCTCGACCTGCATCAGGGCGCGCTGGCGGGCCGTGCGGCCGGTCGGGGTGACGAGGTTGATGGCCCCGCCCAACTGGGCCCCGCCGAAGCGCAGGGTGTTGGCGCCCTTCCACACCTCGACATAGCGGGCGCTGAGAGAGTCCACGCTCTGGAAGTCGGAGAAGCCGTCGGCGTCGGCGAAGGGTACGCCGTCCTGGGCGAACAGAACGCCGCGCTGGTGGAAGCCCTGGGCGATGCCCGAGCCGCGAATGGACAGGCGGCTCTCCTCGCCGAACCGCTTCTGCGCCAGCACGCCGGGGACATTGCGCAGGGTGTCGGCGAAGCCCTGGACGAAGCGGTCGGAATAGCTTTCGGCCGACACCACGGCGACGGCGCCGGGGGTGCGGCTGAGACGGTCGCGCGCCTCGGCCACGACGGTCGGGTCTTCGGCGTTGCGGCGGCCGGTGACGATGATGCTGTCGACGATGGTGGGGCTGTCAGCCTCCGACAGGTCGTAGGCATGGGCGAGGGACGGCGCCAGGCAGGCGCCGATCAGCAGGGCGCACGGCGCCGCAGCGGTCTTGAGAGACATGGAATTTGTATCCTGAAAACAGATGTGCGGCCGGGCAGGCCTTCAGCAGGCGCGCGGCGTCGATGAGTCTGGTTTTCAGGCGTGAGGCGGGGCGCGTGACGGCGGACGCGGCGGAGCGCGGGCCGGGGGCGGGGGGCTGGCGATGAAGGGGGCGTAGACGACGGCCTGAGTCAGGCGCACAACCGGCGCCGGTTCTGGCGCGGCGGGCGCGGGCAGGGCCGCCAGCAGGGGCATGACGCAGGCGGCGCATTTGGCGCCCATCTCGGCCTTGATTGGGCCGTCGACGCCGCCGGACTGGATGGTCTGGGGACCATCGGCCGAGCAGATGACGATGGGCTGGCCGGGCGTGGAGGCCGCCAGCGCCGCGAAGGGCATCAGGCTGCCGATCACGATGGCGAACGTCGCGGCCAGGAAGGCCAGCGAGCGCCAGGTCGACCAGTTTTCTGCCTGGGAGCGGGTCACGAGGCAGGGCTTAAACCTTCCCAGACGGGGAAGCCAGACCGGCGAGGGGCGACGCGGCGTCGCGCGCGCCCTCGACAAGATCGCCTTCGCAGTGCAGCGTGACGCTTGGACAGTCATCGAGGACACGCATGATCCGCGCCATCGGACCCTTCGCTCTCGCCCTGCTTCTTGCCGCGCCTGCGGCCGCGCAACAGGTGGAGGAGGGGCCGGGCGGTCCCGATCGCGTCTCCCTGACGGTCTACAACCAGAACATCGCCCTGGTGGAGGACGTGCGGAACCTGAACGTGCCCGCCGGGCGCTCGCGTCAGGAGTTTCCGGGCGTGTCCGCCAGCATCAGGCCCGAGACGGTGGGCCTGTCGGGGCGCGGCCTGTCGGTGGTCGAGCAGAACTTCGACTATGACCTGCTGACGCCGGGCAAGCTGATGGAAAGCGCCGTCGGCAATGAGATCGGCATCGTCCGCACCAATCCCGGTTCGGGCGCGCAATCGACCGAGCGCGCCCGCGTGCTGGCGGCGAATCAGGGCGTGGTGCTGCAGATCGGCGACCGCATCGAGGTGCTGCGCGACGACGGCGTGCCGACGCGCGTCATCTTCGACCGCGTGCCGCAGAACCTGCGCCCGCGCCCGACGCTCAGCGTCACCCTGGACGCCGAAGGGGCTGGTCGCCGCGAGACGACCCTGTCCTATCTGACCAGCGGTCTGACGTGGAAGGCCGACTATGTCGCCCGTTTCGACGAGAAGGCGGGCAAGCTGGACCTGACCGGCTGGGTGACGCTGACCAACAACTCGGGCGCGACCTTCAGCAACGCCCAGACGCGCGTGGTGGCGGGCGACGTCAATCTGATCAATCAGGGCGGCTATAATCCGCGCCCGCCGGTCCGTGTGTCCAATACGCGCGGCAATGGAACCCAGTCGGGCGGTGAAGGCGCGCTGGCCGACGTCTATGTCTATCCGCTGCCCGAGGCCGTGACGGTCGCCAATAACCAGACCAAGCAGGTCGGCCTGATCGACGCGGCGGGCGTTCCCGCGACCAAGCGCTATCTGCGGGTGGTCGACGGCTTCTATAGCGCCGAGGAGCCGATCGCGGCCGAAGTCGGGGTTATCTTCGCCAATGGATCGGGGAACGCGGCGCGCGCCCTGCCGGCGGGGGTGATCCGCGTCTATGTGAAGGATGAGGCGGGCGAGCCGCGTTTCATCGGCGAAAGCCAGGTCGACCACTCGCCTGCGGGATCCGAGATCGTTGTGACGACCGGCGACGCCTTTGATGTGACGGTGCAGCCGCGTCTGGTGTCGTCCGAGCGGGTGTCGAAGCGCCTGGTCGACTATTTCCGCGCCCGTTATGCGATGGAATACACCGTCCGCAACGCTCGGCCCGAACCGGTGACGGTCGAGGTGCGCCAGCGCGGTCTGGGGCGCGACACCGAGCTGTCGGATCAGAGCATCACGGGCGAGATGCGCGACGCGCGCACCGTCGTCTGGCGCGTGCCCGTGCCCGCCAACGGCGAGACCAAGCTGACCGCGACCATCACCACGGGCGGTTGATCTCATGCGCCGCCTTCTGGCGATCACCACTGCGCTGAGCCTTCTGGCGCCTGCGGTCTGGGCGCAGACGGAGAGCGTTTCCGCGCGTCCTGACGGCGCGACGGTGGTGATCTATCGCGACCGCCCGGTCGATACGGTCGCCCTGATGGAACAGTCCCGCCAGCCGTGGAGCCGGCTGGATCGTCAGGGGCTGGCCCTGATCGTCGAGACGCGCACGGTCGATCTTCCGGCGGGCGAGGGGATCATTCGTTTTCGGGGGCTGGCCACCGGCGTCGTGCCGCAGAGCGCGGTGCTGGAGGGCCTGCCCGCCCATGTGGTCGAGCGCAACGCCGACTTCGACCTGCTGTCGCCCGCCAGCCTGATGGAGAAGTCCGTCGGCGAGGTGGTGCGCGTCGTCCGCACCAATCCCGCGACCGGCGAACAGGTCGAGAAGGCCGCCGTGATCCGCGCGGGCGCGCAAGGGACGGTGCTGGAGATCGACGGCCGGTTCGAGGCGCTGGACTGCTCGGGCCAGACCGAGCGGGTGGTGTTCGACCGCGTGCCCGAGGGGCTGGGCGATCAGCCGACGCTGTCGGTCCGCACGCGCGCGGAGCGGGCGGGGCGGCACACGGTGACGTTGGCCTATCTGACCACGGGGCTGCAGTGGTCGGCCGACTATGTGGCGCGGCTTAACCCGACGGACGGGACGCTGGATCTGACCGGCTGGGTGACGCTGGCCAATTTCGGCGGCACGGGATTCCCTGACGCCCCGGTGCAGGTGGTGGCGGGCACGCTGAGGAAGGACGCAGGCACCGTGCCGGTCGAGCCGTTGGTCCGCTATCAGCAGAACCAGTGCTGGCCGCAGGGAACGACGACGTTCGGTTCAGGGCAATTCGCGGGCTATGGCGGCGCGCCGCCTCCGCCGCCGCCGCCGGCTCCGCCGAGGCCAATGGCGATGGAGGCGGCGGATGTCGTCATCACCGGCAGCCGCATGGCGCGCGCTCCGAAGCTGGCTGAACAGGGCGAACTGGGCGACTACAAGATCTACACCCTGCCCGAGCCGACCACGGTGGCGGCGCGGCAGACCAAGCAGGTGCGCTTTCTGGAGCGCGAGGCCGTGGCCTATGAACGGGTCTATCGCGCCGGGGTGCTGAACCCGGACGAGGAATCGCAGCCCACGGCCATCGTCATGAAGCTGCGCAACGAGGAGGGCGCTGGGTTGGGCGTGGCCCTGCCGGGCGGCTCAGTGGCGGTGATGCAGCCGGACGGGGCGGGCGGCGTGCTGCTGGCGGGTCAGGACCGGTTCGAGGACAAGGGCGTAGGCCTGCCGGTACGGCTGACCTTCGGCCAATCGCCGGACGTGCGGGTTCAGACGCGGCTGGTGAAGTCCGGCAGCTCGACGCGCGGCGCCGTCACGACCGAGCGCACCGAGGTCGAGACCACCGTCACCAATGCGCGCTCAGAGCCGGTGACGGTTGAACTGGTCGCCGATGCGGCCGGACAGCGCGGCTTTCGTATCCGCAGCCAGTCGGTGCGCAGCCGGGTGGACGACACCGGCTATCCTGTCTGGACGATGAGCGTGCCGGCGAACGGTGCGGCGACCTTGCGGGCGGCCTGGACGACAACGGATTGAGGCTGTGATTCTCCCTCCCCATGAAGGGGAGGGAGAGGCGTTGCGTTACTCCCCCTTCGCCGCCTGCCTGGGGCTGAATTTCGGCGCAGGAGCCAGGCGCATGACTTCGCCCTGATAGCGTTCGTCGTCGCCGTTCACCGCGAAGGGCAGGGCGTCGGCGCAGGCCTGCAGCATGGCGTCCAGCCACGGCTTGTCGGCCTTGTGGAAGTCGCCCAGGACGTGGTGCATGACCAGTTGCGGCTCGCCAGGGTGGCCGATGCCCATGCGGGCGCGGCGGAAGTCGGCGCCCAGGTGGCTGATCAGGCTGCGAATCCCGTTCTGGCCTGCTGCGCCGCCGCCCTTCTTCATGCGGAAGCGGCCGGGGGCCAGGTCGATCTCGTCGTGGAAGACGATGACGTGTTCGGGCTTCACCTTGTAGAAGCGCGCCGCCTCGCCGACGGCGCGGCCGCTCTCGTTCATATAGGTCTGGGGCTTCATCAGCAGGATCTTGGTCCCCTCGACCTCGCCGTCGGCGACGATCGACTGGAACTTGGCGCGCGACGGACCGAAGCGCCAGCGGTCGGCGATTTCGTCCACGGCCATGAAGCCGATGTTGTGGCGGTTCTTTTCGTATTTGGGGCCGGGATTGCCCAGGCCGGCGATGATGATCATGCGATCCTCATGCCCCGTGCTTCAGACAAAGAAAAGCCCCGCCAGGCGAACCGGGCGGGGCTGTGTCTCGCTGTTTAATCCCCTCAAGCAGCCCTGCGCCGCGCGCAGGGCGATAGGGGAGGAAACATCAGGCTTCTTCGGCTTCAGCTTCCGCCGTGGTGTCGCCGGCGTCCGACTGAGCGGCTGCCGAGTTCTTGATCGCGGCGATCATGAAGTCGCGGTCGGTGATGGTCGCCGAGGCGCCTTCCGGCAGCTGGATGTCCGAGATGCGGATGTTCTCGCCGATCTCGCGGCCCTTCAGGTCGACGACCAGTTCAGCCGGGATACGGTCGGCGCGGACCATGATCTCGACGGTGTGGCGAACCACTTCCAGCATGCCGCCCTGACGGGTGTAGGGAGCTTCGTCAGCGTTGACGAAGGCGACCGGGATTTCGATCTTGATCTCTTCCTTGGCGCCGACGCGCATCAGGTCGAAGTGCAGCGGACGGTCGGAAACCGGATCGAACTGGATGTCCTTGGCGATGACCGGCTGGGTTTCCTTGCCGTACTTCAGGGTCACCAGGTGACCGATCAGCTTGCCGGTGTACAGCGACTTGCGGAACTCGCGCTCGTTCACGGAGATGGCCACCGGGGCCTTGTCGCCGCCGTACAGCACGCCGGGGACGGCGCCTTCGCGGCGCGCGGCGCGGGCGCCGCCGGTGCCCACGTTCTCGCGGACATCAACGTTCAGAATGATCTCAGCCATCGGGCTCGCCTTCAATACAAGTAAACGCCTGCGCAGAACCGTGTCCCGCGCGGCGGGGTCATGAACCCTTCGAATTCAAGAGCGCGGGCTATTACACGGAACACGGGGCGGACGCAACCGCCCCGGCTTCGCCCGCAGTGATATTCAGCCCTAGCCGTTAGGAGTTGCGGTGACCGCGGACTGGTTCTGCGCCTGGGCCATCGGCGTGGGCCCGCCCGCAGGCGGCACAGCCACGGTGATGGTGGGCATCGGTCCCGTATACTGCGAGGTGCACTGGGCCAGGTCGCGGACGACGTGACGACCGGCGCAGAAGATGTCCTCATAGTTCGGCTTGGCCGCCGCCAGGCACTGGAACAGCATCAACTTCGACATGTTGAGGCAGAACTCATTGTTCGATTCGCTCGTCAGGGCGTCGGTGTTCGCCTTGGCGTCCTCGCCCGCCGCGCCGAGCGCCGCCAGGGCGGCGATGGCCAGGGAGTTGACGATGGCGGGCGTGAACGGCGCGCCGCGCTGGGCGGCGGTCAGGTTCAGGCCCGAACCGCTGTTGGCGGCGGCGAACAGGCGGGCGCTGTCCTCGGCCGAGGGCAGGCGCGGCACGGCCGACAGGGACTTGGCGCCTTCCAGACGGCCCACGCGGTCCGCGACGGGCTGGGTGGCCCAGCGACGGCGGGGATCACGGCGTTCCTGGATGGTGTAGGCGTCCGTTTCCACCGCCTCGGCGATGGCGGTCATGGTCGCCGCGTCCTGACCCATGGTGCTTGCGATCAGGCCGGCGGCGGCTTCAGCGCCTGGCAGGGTGGCGGCGTAGGCCGGGTCGGCGACGATTCGCGACACCATCTGCTGGCGTTGGGCCGGGTCGGAGGCGTACTGGCGCACGCTGGCGACATATTCCGGGGATTGCAGGGCCAGGATGGCGCCATAGGCGATCATGCCGCGCGACAACTGGCCGGCCTCGACGGCGGCGCCCTTGCGGACGGCGGCCTGAATGGATTCGGCGTCGGGGAAGCCGGCCTGGATCGACCCGACTTCGCGCACGAAGGCGACATAGACCGAGGCGGCCTCGGCCACGCTCTGGTTCAGCGCCAGGGCGGGCGGGGGCGGCGGGGGCGGCGCAGGGGGCGGCGCTTCCGGTTCAGGCGTCGAACAGCTGGCCAGGACGGCGGCGGCGGCGACAGCGGCGACGGAGAGGCCGCGGCGCAAGAAGGCCTGGGGCATCGGCGGTCTTCCCTTGTTTTAAGCGATACGCACTTGGACGGGCGTCGGAGGCGGACAGCGCCTGCCGAACTACAAGCCCTTATATCGCGGAGGGAATGGTTAGCCGAACCTTAATCGAACAGCTTTGAGACCGACTCTTCGTTGGCGATGCGCCGAATCGCCTCGCCCATCAGCGGAGCCACGGGCACGCGGCGGATCTTCGAGCAGTTCAAAACTTCGTCAGGCTGTTCGATGGAGTCGGTGATCACCAGCTCCTTCAGCGGGCCGTTGGCGACGCGGTCGACCGCCGGACCCGACAGGACGCCGTGGCTGATGTAGGCTGAAACCTCGGTCGCGCCGCGGTCGATCAGCGCCTTGGCCGCGTTCACCAGGGTGCCGCCCGAATCGACGATGTCGTCGAACAGGATGCAGCGGCGGCCTTCGACGTCGCCGATGATGTTCATGACTTCGCTCTCGCCCGCCTTGGGGCGGCGCTTGTCGACGATGGCGAGGTCCGCATTCAGGCGGCTGGCCAGGAAGCGGGCGCGCACCACGCCGCCGACGTCGGGCGAGACGATCATCAGATCATCGCCCTTGGGGTAGTTGTCCTTGATGTCCTGGGCCAAGACGGGCGTCGCCACCAGATTATCGGTCGGGATGTCGAAGAAGCCCTGAATCTGGCCGGCGTGCAGGTCCATGGTCAGGACGCGGTCGGCACCGGCGCGGGTGATCAGATTGGCGACCAGCTTGGCCGAGATCGGCGTGCGGCCGCCGGTTTTCCGGTCCTGTCGGGCGTAGCCGAAGTAGGGCATGACGGCCGTGATCCGCTTGGCCGAGGCGCGCACCAGCGCGTCGGTCATGATCAGCAGTTCCATCAGATTGTCGTTGGCCGGATACGAGGTCGACTGGATGATGAAGACATCCTCGCCGCGCACGTTCTCTTCGACGACGGCGAACACCTCATTGTCCGCGAAGCGCTTCACCTGAGCCTTGGTCAGCGGCATGTCCAGGTGAGCAGCGATGGCCTGGGCCAAGCTCCGGTTCGAATTGCCAGCAAGCAGCTTCATTGACCGGTCATCCTTTCGCCGTCATCGCTCCGCCAATAGTTGCGGGTGCGTTTCTGGACGCGCTCTCTAGGCGGCGAACGGTGCGGCGTCCAGCCGTGTTCCGGACGTATCTTCGATTTCGGCGGATTGGCTTGGGCGCGAGCGCTGTTATAGAGGGCACAACCTGCTACCGAGGGCGCGTGTCGCGTGTCCGCGTCCCGAAGGCATCTTGATGAGGTCGTCCTTGCTCGCTTCGAAATCTCGTTCCGGCATGATCCTGCTGACGGTCGCCGTGGCGGCACTGTCCGTCGCCGCGTGCTCGGGGACCAAGCCCCGCCAGCGTCTGGCTTATGAGGAGCGTCCGGTCGAGGCCCTGTACAACACGGGCTATCAGCGACTGCAGTCCAAGCGCTGGATGGACGCGGTGGACTACTTCCAGGAAGTCGAGCGTCAGCACCCCTATTCGGAGTGGGCCCGCCGCGCGATCCTGATGCAGATCTACGCCTATTATCAGAACAACAACTATCAGGACGCGATCGCAGCAGCTGACCGCTTCATCGCCCTGTTCCCCGGCAATCCGTCGGCGGGCTACGCCTTCTACATGAAGGCCGTCTGCAATTTCGAGCAGATCGTGGATGTGGGTCGGGATCAGGGCTATGCCGAGGCCGCCCTGGCGGGTCTGCGCGATGTGGCGCGTCGCTATCCGGACACGGCGTACGCCACTGACGCACGGGTCAAGATCGACATGGTCAATGACCAACTGGCGGGCAAGGAAATGGCTGTCGGTCGCTTCTACCAGCGCGCCAACCAACCCCTGGGCGCATTGAATCGCTACAAGGCGGTGATCAACAATGAGGCCTTCCAGCGCACGTCGCACACGCCTGAGGCTCTGTATCGTCTGGTCGAGGTCAATCTGAGCCTGGGCCTGACCGAGGAGGCGACGCGTAACGCCGCCGTCCTGGGCCACAACTATCCGGGCAGCCCCTGGTACGCCGAGGCCTTCGCCCTGCTGCGCGAGCGTGGCGAGAACCCGACAGTCCAGCCTGAGGGCAAGCGCGAATCCTGGCTGCAACGCCTGATCCCCGGCGGCGCCTGATCCGGTCGCAGGGCAGTGACGCGGCGTGATTAAGGCGCTGCGTTCCTGTTCTGTTTCCGGCTAGGATGCGGCGAAACATCGAATCAGATCGCCCATGCTGACCACCCTCTCGATCCGCGACGTCGTCCTCGTCGACGCCCTTGACCTGGAGGTCGAGGACGGTCTGACCGTGCTGACCGGCGAGACGGGGGCGGGCAAGTCCATCATCCTCGACGCGCTGGGCCTGGCGCTGGGTGCGCGCTCAGACGCGGGGCTGGTGCGCAACGGGGCCAAGCAGGCGTCGGCCACGGCCGTTTTCACGGCGCCGGATGATGAGGCTCTGATCGCCTTGCTGTCCGAACGCGGGTTCGAGGTCGCGCCGGGCGAGGAGCTGATCCTGCGCCGGGTGGTGTCGGCCGACGGCCGCAGCCGCGCCTATGTCAACGACCAGCCCGCCGGGGTGACGGCCCTGCGCGAGATCGGCGCCCTGCTGGTCGAGGTGCACGGCCAGCATGAAACCGTCGGCCTGCTGGACTGGAAGACGCACCGGGCGCTGCTGGACAACTACGGCGGACTGCAACCGCAACTGGCGGGCGTGGCCGGGGCGGCCGAGCGTCTGAAAGCGGCGCAGGCCCATCTGGATGATCTGGAGGCGTCGGCCGCCGAGGCGGCAGCCAAGGCTGAGGAAATCGCGCAGAATCTGGCCGACCTTGACGCCCTTGATCCCAAGCCGGACGAAGAGACGGAACTGGCGGGCGAACGCGCCATCCTCGGCGCGGCGGAGAAGGCGGTGGCCGATCTGGCCGATGCGCGCAATCTGCTGGGCGGGGACAAGCTGAGCCAGCGTCTGGCCTCGGCACTGCGCGCGGTCGAACACGCGCGCCAGCGGGCGGTGCAGGCGGGCGCTGAGGGCGACAACCCCATCATCGTCAAACTGGCCTCGGCCGCCGAGGCGGTGGACCGCGCCCTTGTCGAGGCGACCGAAGCCGTGGCCTGTGTCGACGCTGCGGCGGACGCCTTCGATTTCGAGCCGGGCCGTCTGGACAAGGCGGAGGAGCGGCTGTTCGCCCTGCGCGCCGCCGCCCGCAAGCTGAACACCACGGTTGAGGCCCTGCCGGCGCTGCGCGTGCGTCTGCGCGAGCAGCTTCGCCTGATCGAGGACGGCGAGGAAGCCCTGACCAAGGCCCGTCGCGACGTCGCCGTGGCGATGGAGGCCTATGACGTGGCCGCCCTGCTGCTGACCTCGGCGCGCGAGGCGGCAGGGGACCGGCTGGTCGCCGCCGTCATGGACGAGCTTGGCCCGTTGAAGTTGGAGCGCGCCCGCTTCCGCGTGACGCTGGAGCCGATCGAGGGGCGTCGCGGCCCGCTGGGCGTCGAGACGGTGCGGTTCGAGGTGGCGACCAATGCCGGGACCGCCTTCGGTCCGCTGGACACGGTGGCGTCGGGCGGCGAGCTGGCGCGTTTCGCGCTGGCGATGAAGGCGGCGCTGGCCAGCCGCGAGGACCAACGCCAGCCGGTCATGATCTTCGACGAGGTGGACCAGGGCGTCGGCGGCGCCGTGGCCGAGGCCGTCGGCGGGCGCCTGCAACGCCTGTCGCGCGGGGCGCAGGTGCTGGTCGTGACCCACAGCCCGCAGGTCGCCGCGCGCGGGGACGCCCACTGGAAGGTCCGCAAGGCCGATGTCGAGGGCCATACGCGCACCTCCATCGACGTGTTGGAGACAGGGCCGCGTCAGGAAGAGATCGCGCGGATGCTGTCGGGGGCCGAGATCACCGATGAAGCGCGCGCGGCGGCGCGGGTGTTGATCGGCTAGGGTCTTCCTTCTCCCCTTGAGGGAGAAGGTGGCAGGCGGTGCCTGACGGATGAGGGGTGTCGACTCCGTCTTCTTGAAATTCGATCAGCGGGCGTCAGTACGGGTTTCACAACCGATGCGCTGACACACCTCATCCGAGCGCCTCCGGCGCCCACCTTCTCCCTCAAGGGGAGAAGGAAGGCTTAGACCCCCAGGATCCAGCCTTCTTCACCCTCGACCTGAGCGATCAGGGCTTCGTCCGCGCTGGCGGGCGGGGCGAAGGCTTTCTGCAGGTCGCCGGCGTCGTCCATGCGGGCGAAGGCTTCGGCGGCGGCGCGGACCTGGGCCTGGGTCTTGTATTCCTTGACGCCTTCGGCGTTCACGCCGCGCTTGGCCTCGAACATCAGGGGCCAGACTTCGACGACGACGGCCGACAGGGGCTCGATGTCGGCCTCGGTCAGTTCGCGCCAGCCGGTGCCGAAGGGCCAGACGGCCGCGGAGGCGCCCAGCGTGTCCAGCAGGCGGCGCAGCATGGGCACGCCGACCAGCGTCAGGCCGCCGATCGCGCCCGCGCCGTGCATCTGCCAGACGCTCTTGGGCGGCAGCTTGTCCTTGCGCGCGGCCATTTCGGTGGCGCGAAATTCGGGGATGTCGGCGCCGGCGCCTTCGGGCGGCTTGGTCGTGGTCAACCAGCGCTGGGCCTGGCTGGCGGGCGTGCCCCAGAAGGGCCAGGGCTCGTCCGTCATCAGGCGGTTCATCTTGGCCGCGACCTGATAGCGGTTGTTCGAATTGTCGGCCTTGTCGACGATGTTGGCGGCCAGGAACTTGCCCATGGCGTCCCACGGGCGGCCGTCCAGCTTCAGTCGCGCGGCGGTCCCGGCCGGAAAGCCGAAGTCGAAGTCGAAGCCCACCAGGACGCGGTCGCCGCGCTTGCGGTGTTCGGCCAGCAGGTCGGCGATCAGCTTTTCGCCCTCGGCGCGCGTGGCGACGTTGTGCGTCTCGGCATAGAGGCGGAAGCGCACGTCGCGCTTTGCGACGCCGACCCACAGGGTCTGCTCGCCCAGCTTCTTGCCCTCGGCGGCGGTCCAGTTGGCGATGATGTAGGCGTCGAAAAGGCGGGCCACGGGGGCTCCTGAAGAAAGAAGCGAAGAACAGGAACGGGGGCTTCTAGCCGCCCTGACTCAAGCCGTGAAGGGCGATCAGCGTTGCATCAGGGCTTCGACGTGCGACAACCAGCGGCGCCCCAGCCGCAGACCCTCGCCGGGAGAGCGGGTTCCGGTCGCCGTCTCGGCCTCGGAGGCGGGGGCGGTGCGCGATCCGCTCCACAGGGCCAGCTCGAACTCGGCGTTGTGCGGGTCGCTGAAGATCAACCGCATCACGACCAGTTCGGCGTCGGGCGCATCGAGGTCGATTTCCTTGCGATGCTGGCCGCGCAGGACGCGGGCGACCACATGGCCGTCGACGATGATCTCGGCGCCCAGCACTTCCTCGAAGGCGTAGACCAGCCCCATCGCGCCGCGATTCCACAGGACCGCCAGCTGGCCGCCTTCCAGATCCAGCCCGGCCGCGCGGCCTTCATGGGCGGACAGGGCCAGGGTGTCGGCCGGGGCGCCCAGCGCCTTCTTCATCGCCCGTCGCAGTCGCCGCTCGGACTCCATCCACCAGGAAAACAGCAGGACGCCGGTGGTCAGGAAGGCGGCGATCAGGGCGATCAGCAGAATGGCCCTGAACGTCTCGCCCATGGATCAGGCCTCCAGATCCAGATCGACCACGACGGGGACGTGATCGCTGGGCTTTTCCATGTCGCGGGCCTCGCGGTGCGTCTCGATGGCGCGGAAGCGGTCGGCGGCCTGGGGCGACAGCAGGGCGAAGTCGATGCGGATGCCGTGGTTCCTCTGCCAGGCGCCTGCCTGATAGTCCCAGAAGGTGAAGGTTCCTGCGGGCTCGCGGCCCAGTTCGTGGGAATCGGCCAGGCCCAGCCATTTCAGCGCGCGGAAGGCCTCGCGGCTTTCAGGCTGGAACAGGGCGTCTTCGGTCCAGGCGGCGGGGTTCTTGGCGTCCTCGGCTTCGGGGATGACGTTGTAGTCGCCGCACAGGGCCAAAGGCTCTTCCAGCGCCAGCAGCTCGCGCGCGTGGTTCTGAAGCCGCTCGAACCAGGCCAGCTTGTAGGTGAACTTCTCGGTGCCGATGGGATTGCCGTTGGGCAGGTAGATGGAGGCGACGCGGATCGGCCGGGGCGCCTCGATCAGGGCCTCGATGTAGCGGGCCTGTTCGTCCGCATCATCGCCGGGCAAGCCGCGCCGCACGTCCGACAGCGGAAATTTCGACAGCAGGGCGACGCCGTTGTAGCTCTTCTGGCCGTGGGTCTCGACGTTGTAGCCCAGATCTTCGAAGGCCTCGCGCGGGAACTTCTCGTCCACGCACTTGATCTCCTGGAAGCAGGCGACATCGGGATTGGCGGCCTGAATCCACTCCAGCACCGTAGGCAGGCGGGCGTTGACCGAGTTCACGTTCCAGGTGGCGATGCGCATGGGACGCAAGGCTAAGGTGAGCCGCTTCGTTCGGGAAGAGGGGCGGGCAAAACAAAGACGCCGCCGGATCGCTCCGGCGGCGTCTGAACCGTCAGGCTGGGCCGAGGATCAGCTGTTCGGCGCGGCGGCCGGAGGCGTGGTCGTCAGCTTGCAGCCGCCGCCGATCTGCGAGGCCGTGGCGCAGGGATAGATCTGTTGCACAACGTTTTCGGCGTTCAGGCGCGCAATGACGCCCTCGGCGCCGCTGCAGGCGGCTTCATAGAAGGCGCCGTTGGCGTTGCGGCCCATGTAGCGGGCTTGCGACACGTCGCACGAGGCGGCGTCCGAACCAGCGAGCAGGGCCTTTACGGTGGCGGCCTGTTCTTGCTGAGTGGTGAAGCGGCAGGTTGAGCCGGCCGAGGCCAGTTCCAGGCAGTCCGCGACTTCCCAGCCGTTGGCGCCCTTGTTGATCTGGGCGCCGTCCACGCCGGCGCAGCCAATTTCATAGACGACGGCGCCGCCCGGCTTGGCGCCGATGATGCCGCCCTGATCGACGGTGCAGGCGATGCCGGCTTCGGTAGCGAAGGCGGTGAAGACGGCCATGGCGTTGTCGTTGGCCGGCAGGGCGCACTGCGAGCCGACGTCGGCTTCCGGGTTGCGGGCGCGAGCCTGTTCAGCGGAGAACGCCAGCACCAGGCAATCGGTCGCTTGCGGCGGGGTCGAGGTCAGCAGCAGGTAGCCGGGGCCGGTCGCGCAGGATACTTCGTATAGCGACTCCTTGGCGGCTGACTGACCTAACAGCTTGGCTTCGGTGATGCTGCAGCTGGTGTTGGTGGCGGTCAGAACAGCTTGGGCGCCGGCTTGGACTTCTTCAGCACTGGGTGGCTGGGGGGCACGGGGTTGGCGTTCGCGATTCCGGGAGGTGCGGCTCTGCGCTTCAGTGACTTGAGGGCCGTCCGGATTCTGAGCGGAACGCTGGGCAAAGGCGGGCGAGGTCAGGCCCGAAAAGAGAACCGTCGCGGTCATGGCGACGAGGAAACGAGCATTACGAGACACGGGGGCGCTCCAAATGAACCAAGGTGATTATCCCTGACGACCGTACGGCTTCGGGTCAAGAATGGACGCGGCTGGGAATCCATCTTACAACCATAGTTGCAATTGGAGACGGACTTGTCTGACGGCGACACTCTTGCAGGAAGCCGCGTGGAGCGCGGGTTGACCTACCCCTTTGCGGCGGTTCCCGTGACGGGTGAGGCGGTTTCGGTTGCGCCCGGCGTGCTGTGGCTGCGTCTGCCGCTGCCGATGGCCCTTGATCATATCAATCTCTACGCCATTGAGGATCACGGGGGCTGGACGGTTATCGACGCCGGGCTGGCGACGAAGGTTTCGCGGACGGGGTGGGACCAGGCTCTGGCAGGGGCCTTTGGCGGCCGCCCGATCACGCGCGTCGTCTGCACCCATATGCACCCTGATCACATCGGTCTGGCGGGCTGGCTGTGCGAGCGGTTCGACGCGCCCTTGCTGATGTCGCGCACCGAATATGTGACGGCGCGGATGTTGATCGGCGACGAAGCCCTGGGGCCGCCGGCGGGGGCCGAGGCCTTCTATCGTGCGGCGGGCTGGTCGGACGCGCAGATCACGCACTGGCGCGCCGGTTATGGCGGCTTCAGCCGCATGGTTCAGGATTTCCCGCGCGATTATCGTCGGCTGCAGGAAGACGATGTCCTGAGCATCGGCGGAGACGACTGGCGCGTGGTCATCGGCGAGGGACACAGTCCAGAACACGTCTGTCTGTGGCGCGAGAAGGACGGCGTCTTCATTGCGGGCGATCAGATCCTGCCGCGAATTTCCTCCAACATCTCGATCTGGCCGACGGAGCCGCAGGCCGATCCGCTGGGCGATTGGTTGCGGTCGCTGGCGGCGCTGAAGGAACGCCTGCCGTGCGATTTGCTGGTACTGCCGTCGCACGGGGAGCCGTTCCACGGCGTAACACTGCGGCTGGAGGCGTTGATGCGCGGGCATGAGGTGGCGCTGAAGCGCCTGGAGAAGACGCTGCGGACGCCGTGCCGCGCCGTGGATGTGTTCGGCGCCCTGTTCGCCCGCCCGGTGGGCGACGCCGTGCTGGGCATGGCGACCGGCGAGGCGCTGGCGCATCTGAACTATCTTGAACGCCAGGGACGGGTCCGCCGCGCGCGGGACGAGGACGGCGTCGACTGGTGGAGCCTTTTGGAGACAGGCCAATGAGCGAACATATTCGGACCCAACTGGACGGCGGCGTCCTGACGGTCGTCTTCGACCGCGCGGACAAGAAAAACGCCATCACCCAGGCCATGTACACGGCCCTGGCCGACGCGACCGAGAAGGCGAAGGCGGACGACGCCGTGCGCGTCATCCTGTTTCGCAGCGAGGGGGATTCCTTCTCGGCGGGCAATGATATCGCCGACTTCATCGCCCTGGGTCAGACGCAGGGCGATCTGGTCGAGATGGGGGTGTTCCGTTTCCTGAAGGCCTTGGCCGACCTGGACAAGCCCGCCGTCGCGGCTGTGCGTGGCCGGGCGGTGGGTATCGGCCTGACGCTGCTGTTGCACTGCGACATGGTGGTGGTGGCCGAGGACGCCCTGCTGTCCGTGCCCTTCGTCAACCTGGCCCTGGCCCCGGAGGCTGCGTCTTCGCTGCTGCTGGGCGCCAATATCGGCCATCAGCGCGCCTTTGAACTGTTCGCCCTGGGAGAGGCGATCGACGGCAGGACGGCGCTGGCCTGGGGCCTGGCCAACCGCGCGGTTCCGGCCGAGCAGGTCGAGGCGACGGCGGCCGACCTGGCGGCCAAGCTGGCGGCGCGTGCGCCCAACTCCATCCGCAAGACCAAGGCGTTGATGCGCAACGCGGAGCTGTTGTGGACGGTGATGCAGCGCGAGGCCGAGGCCTTTGGTTCGCAGATGCGCAGCCCCGAGGCGATGGAGGCCTTCATGGCCTTCAGCCAGAAGCGGGCGCCGGACTTCTCCAAGCAGGGCTGATTTCCCGCCGTTTCGCCGAAAATCGCGATTGATTCGAGGGGCGCGGGGGACTAGGGGCCGCGCATGAACGCCGCGCCTGCTTCCGCCCCTGAAAACGACCCGCAGATCGCGGGGGCGATCACGCGTGAGACGACGGCGGATGCGACCGCCGTCGACGCCCTGGTCATCGCCGCCTTCGGTCCCGGCCGTTTCGCCAAGACGGCCGAGCGTCTGCGCGAGCGCGCGCCGCTGGCGGCCGGGTTCTGCCTGCATGAAGACGGCCGTCTGATCGGTTCGGTGCGGCTGTGGTCGATCCTGACGGGCGAGGCGCGTTCGGTCTTTCTGGGGCCGATCGCCGTGGACAAGGCCAGCCGCAGCACCGGGCTGGGCGGCGAACTGGTGCGGGCCTGCATCGCAGAGGCGAAGGCCCTGGGGCTGGACGGCGTCCTGCTGGTCGGTGATCCGCCTTATTTCTCGCGTTTCGGATTCGTGCCTGCGCCCGACGCCGTGCTGCCGGGGCCGGTGGATCAGCGGCGAGTGATGTGGCTGCCCTTCACCGCAGCGGCGCCGGTCGGAGCGGTTCGACCCGACGCCTGAGCCGGGCGCAGCCTTCCTTTGCGAGGCGACCCATCCCATAGTTCGGATATGACAAACCCACCGACATCCTCGGGTCTGACAGGCGTGGCCGAGGCTGCCCGTCAGGCGCCGGGGCGTGGCCTGCCGCCGGTGCATCTGTGGCATCCGGAACATTGCGGCGAGATCGACATCCTGATCCGCGCCGATGGCGTGTGGATGCATGAGGGCTCGCCCATCGGTCGGGCTGAACTGGTGCGGCTGTTCTCGACGGTGCTGAGGAAAGACCCGGACGGCTATCATCTGGTCACGCCAGTCGAGAAGCTGAAGATCGCGGTCGAAGACCTGCCGTTCCGCGCCGTGGCCGTGCGCAAAGAGGGTGAGGCGCTGGTATTCACCACGGATCAGGGCGACGAGGCCGCCGCAGGCCCCGACCACGCCATCGTCGTCGAGACGGACGCGAGGACCGGCGAGCCTGCGCCGCGTGTCCATGTGCGGGGCGACCTGTGGGCGCGGATCGCGCGGCCGGTCTTCTATGAACTGGTCGAACGGGCGCAGGAGGCGGACGGGCGCTTGGCCGTGCGGTCGGGCGGGATGACGTTTCCGCTGGGGCCGGAAGGGGCGGGCCTGTGACGTGCAACAGCTTGAAGGCGCGTCTTCAGGCGCGGCTGGACCCGGTGTCCGACTGGTCGCCCGAGCGTGTGGCGGTGCGGTCCGACTATGACCTGAACCCCGATTTCAGTCGCCCGAAGGTCAAGCTGAGGCCCGCGGCGGTGCTGATCCCCATCATCGCGCGTGACGATGGTCCCAGCGTGCTGCTGACCCGGCGATCCGACAGTCTGGCCAGCCATACGGGGCAGATCGCCTTTGCGGGCGGGCGGCTCGATCCCGGCGAGACGGCGCTGGACGCGGCCCTGCGCGAGGCGTGGGAGGAGATCGCGCTGGACCCTGCCGTGGTCGAGCCTGTGGGGCTGGGCGATCCCTATGAGACGGGCACCGGCTTTCTGGTGACGCCGGTGGTGGGCTGGCTGACGGCGCCACCGGTCGTCACCGCCTCGCCCGCCGAGGTGGCCGAGGTGTTCGAGGCGCCGTGGGACTTCCTGATGGACCCGGTGAACCATCGACGCGACTATTATGATCAGGAGAACGGGCCGCGCCGCTGGTTCTGGGCCATGCCCTATCGCGAGCGCTACATCTGGGGCGCGACGGCGGGCATTCTGAAGGGGCTGTTCAACCGCCTCTATGGCGAAGAGGCTGCGCCGCATCAGGCCGCCGAGGCCGATGCGACCGAGAGCGTCGAATGAGTCGTGTCCTTGGGGGCCAGGACTGGCTGACCGCGAGCGCTACCCGCGCGGTGATGGCGGCGCTGGCGGCGGCGGGCGGGGCGGATTGCGCCCGCTTCGTCGGCGGCTGCGTGCGCAACGCCGTGCTGGGCGCGCCGATCGACGACGTGGACATCGCCACCGTGCTGACGCCCGAGGCGGTGGTGAAGGCGTTGAAGGCGGCGGGCCTGAAGAGCGTGCCGACCGGCATGGAGCACGGCACGGTGACGGCCATATCGGAGCGCCAGCCGTTCGAGATCACCACCCTGCGCCGGGACGTCTCGACCGACGGGCGCCGCGCCACGGTGGCCTTCACCGACGACTGGGCGGAGGATGCGGCGCGGCGGGATTTCCGCCTGAACGCCCTCTATGCCGATGCGGACGGGCTGATCCTCGACCCGACCGGCGCGGGGTATGAGGACGCTCTGGCTGGACGGATCGTCTTCGTCGGTGAGCCGGAGCAGCGCATCCGCGAGGACTATCTGCGCATCCTGCGCTTCTATCGCTTTTTCGCCTGGTATGGGCGCGGCGCGCCGGATGCGGCGGCGGTGGAAGCCTGCGCGGCTCTGGCGGATGGCGTGGGGCAACTTTCGGCCGAGCGGGTGTCGAAGGAGCTTCTAAAGCTGCTGACCGCGCCCGATCCGCGCGCGGCGGTGCGGCTGATGGATCATGCGGGCGTGCTGTGTCGGGTGATGCCGCAACCGGAAAGCCTGAGGTTGTTCGAGGCGATGGTTGAGGTCAGCATGGACCCGGTGCTGCGTCTGTCGGCCCTGTTGCCGCATGATGCGGAAGCCGTGCGTGCGGCGGCGCTGAAGCTGCGACTGTCGAACGCCCAGAGGGACCGGCTGGTCGAGGCGGTCGCCGAACGGATCGACCCGGCGATGAGCGAGGCCGAGACGCGCGCCGTCATCTGGCGCGCCGGGCGTCAGGCGGTGGAGGATCAGCTTTATCGCGCCTGGGCTTCGGGCGCGGACGCCGGGGCGGTGCGGCGTCTGTTGGCGCTGGCGGCGGACTGGACGCCGCCGAAGCTGCCGGTGGGGGGCAAGGATCTGGCGCGGCTGGGCCTGTCTCCGGGGCCGGAGACGGGGCGGTTGCTCAAGGCTTTCGAGCAGAGCTGGATCGCCGACGACTTCCCCGACCACGGACATGAGGCGCGGCTGAAGGCCCTTATGGCTCGGCCCGACTGAGGCGCACGATCACCGGGCGGTGGTCCGAGCCTGTCTTCTGGCCCAGCCGTCGTTCGACCAAGGCCAGATCGGGCGAGCGCCAGACGTGGTCGATGGTGATGCCGAGGAAGGCGGGCAGGGCCGAAGGCCAGGTGCCCGGCCGGGCGGGAGCGGGGATCAGGCCGGTTTGGGCCTTGATCTGACGACCGATGCGGCCGCTGGAGACGGTATTGAAATCGCCCGCCACGACGACTGGGCCTTCCAGCCCGGCGCGCAGTCCGGCCAGCCGCTGCGCCTGACTGATCTGGCCGTAGGGATGCTGGAAGGGCCAGGGCCGCGTCATGTGGACGGCGATCAGGCTGATCGGTCCCAGTGGCGTCTCGGCCTGGGCGACCAGGGCGGCCAGGCCCTGACCGTCGACGTCGCGCACACGACGTAGGGGCAGACGCGAGGCGATCACTGAGCGCGCGGCGCCGCTGGGCCGCTCCTTGCGCGGCGTGCTGACCCGGTGGGGATAGGCGGCCAGGATGGCGTCCAGTTGCGCGGCGGGGGCGTCGCCCAGTTCGATCAGCATGACCACATCGGCGTCGGCCTGTTCGATGGAGCGGGCGATGGCCGCCACGTCCTCGTTCCGCGCCCACAGGTTGGCGGAATAGACACTCAGGGTGTCCGGCCTGGCCGGGCGGCCCCGATCCGGCGCCCACTGCGGCCAGACGGCCAGAAGCAGCAGCCCCGCCACGCCTGCGCCCAGCGCCGCCATGTCCCACAGCCGGAACAGCAGGAAGAGGCCGCACAGCACGACGGTCGCAACCAGGGCGGGCGCTGTGAACTGGGTCAGCAGATCGGGCAGGCGGTGGCCGATGCGGCTGAGCGCCGAGACGGCGACGAGGCCGGGCGGCGCCAGCAGGGCCAGGGCGGCCAGCCGCATCAGGGCCTGGGTCAGGGTCATGCAGCGACCTTTGAAGAGAGCGTGTGGGCCCCCCGGTTAGCGCGTCGGCGCAGCGCCTGTCGAGCGGGCGTCATGCGTGCAAATGCGCGGGCGGGGCGCGTGTCGATAGCGCGTCCGACGCGACCAATCCCAGAAAATTCCCGGCTTTGGCGCTGTGTGAAGCGGATCGGCGCGCCGGGGCTCGGCGCCTAACCAGACTGCGGTCTCAACCTTTGGAGACCGCCATGAGCGATGACGCCAGCGCGCGACTGGGCCTGCCTTATCTGGCGGCCGGACAGCTGCAGAAACACGTGACCCTGAACGAGGCCCTGACCCGTCTGGACGCTCTGATCCAGACGGCGGTGGTCAGCCGCACGGTCAGCGATCAGCCCGCCGATCCGGCCGAAGGCGCGCTCTACATCCTGCCGGAGGCGGCGACGGGCGCGGACTGGGCGACGCATCCGGCAGGCCGTCTGCTGCGGCATGAGCGGGGCGGCTGGCTGCCGGTTCCGGCGCCGGACGGTCTGCTGGCCGTGGTGCTGGACAGCGAGGAGATCCTGGTCCGCCGCGCAGGCGTCTGGACGCCCCTGTCCTTCGGCCTGCCGCAGGAGATCCAGCAGATCACCCGCCTGGGCGTGAACGCCACGGCGGACGCGACGAACGTGGTCGCCGTGCGGGCGAATAAGGCCCTGTGGACCGCGCTGGAAAGCGAGAGCGGCGGCGACGGCGATCTGCGCTTCACCTTCAACAAGCAGACGGCGGGCGACGTCCTTTCCCTGCTGTTCCAGAGCGGCTGGGGCGGGCGGGCCGAGCTGGGTCTGGTCGGGGACGACGACCTGCGGCTGAAGGTCAGCCCCGACGGCGGCGCCTGGCGCGAGGTGCTGATGGCCGACCGTCACACGGGCCGGGCCTGGTTCGCCAAAGGCGCGACGCGGCGCGAGACGACGACCCTGACGACGGGCGGCGCCTGGTCTCCGCCTGAATGGGCGCGGTGGGTCGAGGCGGTCTGCGTCGGCGGCGGCGGAGGCGGCGGCGCCGGTCTGGCCGGTACGGCGGGAACCGTCCGCCACGGCGGTGGAGGCGGGGGCGCGGGCGGGGTGATGAGCGCCCTTTGGCCTGCCGAGGCCCTCGGCGTCGGGCTGACGGTCGTCGTCGGCGCGGGCGGCGGCGGCGGTCCCGGCTCGGGCGCAGCGGGCGCGTCGGGGGCGGACAGCCGCATCGCCCTGGACGGCTTGACGCTGCTGACCGGCGAGGGCGGGCGCGGCGGGGCGGGGGGCTCTGCGGCGTCCGGGCTCGGCGGGGCGGGCGGCGGGGGCCTGCCTTCATCAAACGCGGGCGGCGCATCCGCCGCCACGCTTGCGGGCGGCGGCGGACAGTCGGGCGCCCGCCCAGACGGCGCGGGCGGCGGCGGGGCCGGGGGCGGGCTCAGCGCGGCTGACGTCGCCCAGTCCGGCGGAGCGGGCGGTGATGGCGGCATTCTGTCCGTGAAGGCGCTTGGCGGCGCGGCCGGTTCAGGCGTCGGCGCGACGGGGCAGGGCGCGCCTGTCGGCGGCCTGCACTGGGCGGGCGGCGGCGGCTCCGGCGGCGGCGCGCAGGCCTCTGGCGCGGGAAGCGCGGGCGGCGACGGCGGTCTCTATGGCGCAGGCGGCGGCGGCGGCGGGGCCGGCGTCACCGTGGCGGGCGTCGGCGGGGCGGGCGCGGCCGGCGTAGTCCTGCTGACGGCGATCGGGTGATCCGATGACACGACGCCTGCACCGCATCTTTGAGGCCGTGGAGCCTTGGGAAGACGCCGCGTCCGCTCTGTCGGCACTACCGGAACTGCCGGACCAGGAGATCTGGTCCGCGCCTGACCGCCTCAGCGCCGACGACTGTTTCGACCACCTGGGCTCCGACTGGCGAGGGCCGATCCGTCCACATGATCCAGAGGATGAGCAATGATGTCAGAACATCACGACAAGCCCGCCCCCGCTGAAATGGCCGAAGGCCGCTGGCTGTGGCGCCGCCTCTATGTCTATGGCGCCAGTCTGGCGCTGTGGCTGCTGTTGCGCCTGGCCGTGAACCGGGCCGAGGCTGCGGACCTGCCGCGCATCGCCGAGGGGCTGATGGGGCTGATCGCCCTGATGCTGCTGCTCTATCTGGTGGCGCCCAGCGCCCAGCAGATCGTCAACATGATGCGCCTGCGCGTGGGCGGTCGGCCATGAGCTTTCGTCTGTCGCAACGCTCGCACGAGCGGCTGAAGGGCGTTCATCCCGATCTGGTCGCCGTGGTCGAGGCGGCGATCCGCCTGACGCCGGTGGACTTCATGATCACGGAGGGATTGCGCACGCCCGCGCGCCAGGCGGAACTGGTCCGCGCGGGGGCCAGCCGGACGCTGAACTCGCGCCACCTAACGGGGCATGCGGTGGATGTCGCCGCCTGGGTCGATGGCGGCGTGCGCTGGGACTGGCCGCTGTATCCGCGCATCGCCGAGGCGTTCAAGGCGGCGGCGAAGGATCGGGATGTGGCTCTGATCTGGGGCGGCGACTGGCCGCGCCTGCGCGACGGACCGCATTTCGAACTGGATCGGAGGGCCTACCCATGAGCGCGCGATTTCTGCGCGCGCTGACGCCTCTGGGGTGGCTGGTTGTGGCGGCTCTGGCGCTGGGTCTGATGCTGCTGATCGGCAAGGGAGCGGGGCTGAGCTGGGATCCGCTCGGCCTGGAGGCCCGGCGTCATGCCGAGACTGAGCGCCGCGCCGACCGGGCCGAACAGGACGCGGCCGCCCGCACGATCGAAGCGGAAGGGCGGGGGCGTCAGGTCGATCGCCTCCGCGATTTTCACGAACAGAGCCGGGCTGTCGATCGCGCGACGATCACGGCCGAACAGAAGGCGAGGAGCGCCGATGACGCCGACACACCCCTGGATGACGCTGTCGCTCGGCGTCTTGATGATCATGACCGCGAGCTGTGCCGTCTTTCGCCCCGTCTCGGCGGTTGCACCGCCTCGGCTGATGCTGCCGCCGGAAGCCGAGGCGCGGTGCGGCCTGGCGCGGTTGCCGCCCCAGGCGACGGCGGCTGATTTGGAGGCCGCCTATGTCCGGCGCGGCGCTCAGATCGCGGCCTGCGACGCGGCGCGACAGCTGGCGGTGGACACGCTGAGGGACGAACGCGCCCTTATCGACGTCTGGATGGAGTGCGTAGGGCGGCAAAAAATGCCTGCCAACTCGGTAAAAAATGCCGCCCATCGGTGCTGAGGGGAAGGAAGTGCCGAGTGTCCCGCAGGTCGAGATGGTTTGTTTTCAATGAGATACATGAGGCGGGGCGTCGGTGCGGCCTGGCCCGCGGCTTGCTGCGTAGGCGTCCGAGCAGAATGCTCCCGGCAGCCAAAATGGCGTCGGACATCGTCTGAAGACAAAGGACAGCCAAAATGGCTAACAGCATCAACACCAATGCTGGCGCTCTCATCGCCCTGCAAAACCTGAACGCGACGAATCGTGACCTGAACGTCGCGCAAAACCGCGTGAACACGGGTCTGAAGGTCTCCACGGCCAAGGACAACGGCGCCATCTTCGCCATCGCCACCGCACAGCGCGCCGAAATGGGCGCTCTGGACTCGGTGAAGCAGTCGATTCAGCGCGGTCAGTCGATCGTCGACGTGGCCCTGGCCGCCGGCGAGACCATCACCAAGGCCTTGGAAGAACAGAAGAGCCTGGCGGTCGCCATCGCTTCGTCGACCGGCGCGGCTCAAACGGCTTACTTGGCTGACTACAACGCCCTGGGTGGTGAAATCACCAAGGCCCTGGCCGGCGCGACCTTCGACGGCGTGAACCTGTTCTCCAACACCACGCAGCAGTCGGTTCTGACCAGCACCTCGGGCGCGACCCAGAACATCGGCACGGGCGCGGCGATCACGGTCGCCACCACGGCTACCCTGTCGGCTCCGGCGGACGCCACGGCCGCTCAGGCTGCGATCACGGCCGTCGACACCGCCATCAGCGGCTTCACCGCCGAACTCGGCAAGCTGGGCACCCAGTCGAAGTCGATGGAGCGTCAACTGACCTTCGTCAGCAAGATGCAGGACTCGCTTGAAGTCGGCATCGGCAACCTGGTCGACGCCGACCTGGCCAAGGAAAGCGCCCGCCTGACGGCTCTGCAGACCAAGCAGCAACTGGGCGTGCAGGCGCTGTCGATCGCGAACCAGTCCAGCTCGATCCTGCTGGGCCTGTTCCGCTAACACTGAAGGCGGCGGTTGAGGCCGCCGCCTGACCACCTCTCGCTACCGAGCAGAATGCTCACCGACGCCAAAACGGCGTCGGCCATCGTCTGAAGACAAAGGACAGCCAAAATGGCTAACAGCATCAACACCAATGCGGGCGCTCTCATCGCCCTGCAAAACCTGAACGCGACGAACCGCGACCTCAACGTCACGCAGAACCGCGTCAACACCGGCCTGAAGGTCTCCACGGCCAAGGACAACGGCGCCATCTTCGCCATCGCCACGTCGCAGCGCGCCGAAATGGGCGCTCTGGACTCGGTGAAGCAGTCGATCCAGCGCGGTCAGTCGATCGTCGATGTGGCCCTGGCCGCCGGCGAGATCGTCACCAAGGCTCTGGAAGAACAGAAGGGCCTGGCGGTCGCCATCGCTTCGTCGACCGGCGCAGCTCAAACGGCCTACCTGGCTGACTTCAACGCCCTGGGCAATGAAATCACCAAGGCCCTGGGCGGCGCGAGCTTCGACGGCGTGAACCTGTTCAAGGCCAACGCTGCGGCTGTCGACGTCCGCACCGGCACCGGCGCGGCCGACACCTTTACTGTGAAGGCGATCGCCGCGACGGATACCGCCGTCGCCACCGCCGGCGGCGCGGCGACCGTGGCTACCGCCACGACCGCTGCGGTCGAGGGCGCCATCACTGCGTTCACCGCCGTGCTGGGCGACCTTGGCACCAAGTCCAAGTCCATGGATCGTCAGCTAACCTTCGTCAGCAAGATGCAGGACTCGCTTGAAGTCGGCATCGGCAACCTGGTGGACGCCGACCTGGCCAAGGAAAGCGCCCGCCTGACGGCTCTGCAGACCAAGCAGCAGCTGGGCGTGCAGGCGCTGTCGATCGCGAACCAGTCCAGCTCGATCCTGCTGGGCCTGTTCCGCTAATCCGACGCGGTTAAGGAAGGGGCGGGCCGCTGGCTCGCCCCTTTCTCGTATCGTTGAGACGGGAGGCGCGGCAGGTCCGCGCAGAGGGATATGGCTGACAATGTCGCAGGCGTTTCCAGCGTAACCTATCTGGACCGCGAGCCGCAGGGCGTCGTGGTCGAGCCGAAAGCCGCTGCTCAGGCGTCTCAGGGCGCAGCCGATGACGCGGGCCGTTACCGACTGACGATCGAGCGCGAGTCGACGGGCTATGTCTACAAGACCCTGGATCGAGTGACCGGCGAGGTGATCCGCCAGTTCCCGCGCGAGGAAGTGCTGAAACTGTGCCAAAGCCCGGCCTACGACGTCGGGAAGATCATCAAGACCGAGGCCTGACCAGCCGCGCGTCCGAACCATGAAACGCCTCTCGGCATGGCCGGGCGGCGTTAATAGGCGTTGCGATGGCGTTAACCATACGCTCAGGAATCAGCGTCACTAATGCTCGCCAGAATCGGACTGAGGCGAGAACAGCCATGAGCAACAGCGTAATCACCAATGCGTCGGCGCTTGTCGCGCTTCAGAACCTGAACGCCACCAACTCCAAGCTGGCGGCGACCCAGAGCCGGGTGAACACGGGCCTGAAGGTGCAGGGCGCGCGCGACAACGCCGCCACCTGGGCCGTCGCCCAGAACCAGCGCGCCGACATGAATGCGCTGGAATCGGTCAAAACCAGCCTGAACCGCGCCACCTCCATCGCCGATGTCGCCCTGGCCGCCGGTCAGCAGATCTCCGACATTCTGGTGGAGCTGCGCCAGAAGGCCACGGCGGCGGCTGATCCGTCCGCTTCCGACGCGACCCGCAAGGCCTACAACGACGAGTTCCAGTCGCTGCTGAAGTCGCTGCAGTCGTTCGCGGACAACGCCGCCTTCGACGGCGAGAATATTTTGAACGGCAAGGTGGGCGGCACGCGACCCGCCACGCCTGCGGGTCTGACGCCGCTGAACTTCCTGGCCAATGCTGATGCGTCCGAGACGATCACCATGAACCGCCAGGACATGACGCTGGAGGGGCTTGGCCTGAATAACGTTTTCGGCGGCACCCCCGGCAATAACGGCCCGGATGGGGTTCCTGGGGGCGGGGACGATGTGGCGGCGGTGCCCGGAACGGCTGCGCCCAGCCTGCTGACGGAAGCGAATGCGACTGAGGTGCTGGCCGCCGTCGAGACCGCGCTGGCGACGGCCAACTCCAGGCTGGCTGAACTGGGCGCACAGTCCAAGCAGATCGAGAAGCACACCCAGTTCGTCACCAAGCTGATGGACTCGCTGGAGGTCGGCGTCGGCAACCTGGTCGATGCGGACATGGCCCGTGAAAGCGCGCGACTGCAGGCCCTGCAGGTTCAGCAGCAACTGGGCGCTCAGGCGCTGTCGATCGCCAACCAGGCGCCGCAGATCATCCTGTCGCTGTTCAAGGGCTGATCGCGGCCTTAGCCCAGCCGCCGGTGCGCACCGTGTCCTAGCGACAGGGGAGGCGGCCGACGGCGGGTCGGTCGGGGGATCAGGCCATAGAGGCTCATCAGCCTCATCAATATCCAGCGCACGCGTGACATGGGTGGTCTCACCTCGGCTGTGGCGAGGCGAAAACGACGCCGTCGGGCGCCGGTTCCTGGCGACGGTTAAACAGTTCGTTACCGCAGTGAGCGATGCTGACGGGCGGAGGTTTGCGTGGCGGCGATCAACAACAGCTATCTGCTCGGTCTTTTCGGCGCGGGGACGGATCTCGGCGGCCTGCCTTCGGCTGCGCCTGCGCCAAAGCCCAAGACGCAGCCGACCGCGCCCTGGACCCTGACTCCCAAGGAAAAGCCGAGCCAATCGGACCTGCTGCGCTCGGCGCTGAGCGGGCGCAAACTCGTCAACGAAGAGAATGCGGTCCTTGACGTCAAAGGGGCCTCGTCCGGCGACTATCGCAAGATCTTCGCCATGTATCAGGGGCTGACCATGCTGGAAGCCCTGACGACGCGGGCGGGCGAGCGGGGCGTGGGCAGGCTGGAGGCGGACCAGTTGTCGCGCCGTTTCGCCTCGGGCGTGGCCGAGATGACGGACTTCCTGGCCTCGGCCCAGTTCGACGGCGTGCGTATCGTGCAGGGCGTTTCGGCCTCGCAGAGCCAGTCCACGGCGGCCGTCGCACGCGACAATTCCAAATATCTGACCGGCCCGATCCATGACGGCGCCCTGACCGACCCGGTCGCGGCCTTTCAGGGCGACGTGCGCTTCGGCGTCACGGTGAAGACCCTGACGGGAACCCAGACGGTCAACATCGACCTGGCCGAGATGGGGACGACGCCGCGCACCATGGATGCGGTGCTGGAGCACATCAACGGCAAGCTGGAAGCGGCGGGCGTGCAGACCCGCATCCACCGCCAGATGATCGAGGCCGAGCCGCGAACCGTGAAGGCGGGCGACAAGACCATCACCCTGCCGGCCGGGCCGACGCGCTGGGGGCTGACGGTCAGCGGAACCTCGGCGGAGACGATCAGCTTCGTTCCCGCAGAGGCGCGCGATTCGATCCAGGTGGTGCAGGGCGTCGGGACCAAGGGCGGTCACGAAGTGCTGAAGTTCGACCCGGACGGCAATCCGGTCGCCGGCGCGGGCGGCGAGAGTTTCTGGGTCGAGGGCCGCAGCGGCGTCTCCACCCTGCCGGACGGCGTCGAGACGGTGCGCGCCAGCGCCGCGGGGCCCGACGGCTCCATGTGGATCGTGGCCGATGTCAACGCCGGCTCCTCGACGCAGCCGATCAAGGGCCAGGCCGACGTCGTTCTGATGAAGCTGGATTCGGCGGGCAATGTGGTGGTCAGCCGGGCTCTGGGCGCGGCCTCTAAGGCCAGCGGCTACGCCATCGCCGTGGATGCGGACGGACGGGTGGCGGTGGCCGGCTCAGTGGTCGGCGCCTTGGTTCCTGGCGAGGCCGGAGCCTCGGCCACCACGGCGGACAGCTTCGTCACCGTCTTCGACGCCGAGGGCCGTGAGCAGTGGACCCAGAGGCGCGGCGCCAGGGCCGAGGATGAGGCGACGGCGGTCTCCTTCGGAGCGGACGGCCGGGTCTATGTGGCGGGGCGCGCCAAGTCGGCCATGCCGGGAACCTCGGCGGTGGGCGGCTGGGACGGCTACGTCCAGGCCTTCAGCGAAAGCCAGATCCACAGCCTGGCGCCGATCAAGGCGACGGCGACCGGCGCGGCCCAGTTCGGCACGGCGGGGGACGACAATGTCCAGGCCATGACCGTCGACGGCGACGATCTCTATACGGCGGGCGTCGAGAACGGCGCCTTCGTGCTGCGTCACTTCCGCGTCGGCCCGACGGGCGCGCCTGAACTCTTGAGCGTGCGCGACCTGGGCGCGTCCTCGGGCGGCGAGATCGCCGGTCTGGCGGTGGCGGATGGGCGGCTGATCGTGTCGGGCGCGACGGGCAACGGCGCCCTCAATGCGCGTCAGGCGGTCAACGCGCATGCGGGGGGGCAGGACGCCTTCGTCGCCACCCTGTCCACGGACCTGGCCGCCTCGGGCGCGGATCGGCTGACCTATTACGGCGGCGAGGGCGACGACACGGCCGCCGACGTCAAGGTGCATGACGGCAAGGTCTGGCTGACCGGCGTTTCGGACCGCCCTCTGGGCGCCAAGAAGGATGATCCCACGCGCGGTTATCTGGCGCGGCTGGACGCTCAGACCGGCCAGGTGGAATGGAGCCAGACCTGGACGGCGGCCGAGGGGCAGGCCAAGCCGCTGGCCCTGACGGTTTCCTCCGGCGGCGCCAGCGTTCTGGATCGCCTGGGGCTGCCGCAGGGCGAGATCGACCAGAGCGATTCCAAGGCCCTGGTGGACGCCACCGCCGTGCGCGCCGGCGATCGCTTCTATGTGCAGAACCCCGCGACCGGGCGGCAGACGGCTGTGACCATCGAGGCCAAGGACACGCTGCAGTCCCTGGCGCGCAAGATCGAACTGGCCTCGGGCCGCCATCTCAAGGTTACGATCAAGACGGACCGGGACTATCTGACGGGCATGGACGGCGACACGCGCGTGACCAGCGGCGGCGTCCAGCGTCTGTCGATCACCAGCGCTGACGGGCGGGCCGGGGCCGTGCTGATCCCTGGTGAAGGGGGACGCGACGCTCTGGCGGGGCTGGGCTTGACGCCCGGTTTCATCGGCAAGTCGGCGGACGACAAGAAGAAGACCTTCGGCGTCGACCTGTCGCCGCTGCTCAATCTGTCCAGCGCCGAGGCCATCGCCAAGTCAAAGGATCAGGTGCAACTGGCGATCAAGGCCATGCGCGACGCCTATCGCGCCCTGTCGCCCGAAGCGTCCAAGCCGCCGGTCACGGGACAGGCGCCGGCCTATCTGCAAGCTCAGCTGGCCAACTATCAGGCCGCCCTGGCGCGACTCACAGGCTAAGCCGGGATGAAAGGCGCTTTCGGTTGACGGCCGTAGGGCGGACGAGGTTAGTGGGGGCCTCCTTTGGCGCTTTGAGAGCTGCATGGCCCTTTCGAAAGATAATCGCATTGTCCTGATCGTCGGCGCCGGCCTGGCCGTCGTCGGCGCGGTGGCGGCCGCCCTGGTCTTCAGCGGCGGGCGCGACGGACCTGTCGAGGCGCCGCCGGCGTCCAAGGGGGGGCTGACCATCGACGTCGCCGAGGCCCCGACCTTGGAGCCGACGCGAGAGCTGCGTTGCTTCGTCAACGGACAGTTCGTCGGCCTGGCCACCCTGGCCGATTGCGCCCAGAAGAACGGCGTGGCCACCAGCGCCCTGGACGTCGGCCTGGACGCCTCCGGTTCCCTTGTCGCCGCTCCAACCGCGTCCTTTGCTCCGCCGCCTGAACTGCCTGCGGCCCCGATGGTCGAGCTCGCTCCCGCCGGTCAGCCTGGAACGGTTGAAGACACGCGCCCTGCGCCGGCGTTGTCAGGCTCGGCCTGTCTGCGCCACACCGGCTCGGAATGGCGTCAGATTTCGGGCAACATGAGCCTGGCCGCCTGCGTGCAGGCCCTCTATTCCGGTACCTGCGTTTCACCGGGTGAGGCGCGTTATGGCCGTTGGGGCGACTCCACCCTGCGCTTGGTGCCGCGTCGCGTCGAGCAGTCGACGGACAACAACCGCTTCCGCACGCTGGCCCAGCAGGATCGCCAATGTCAGTTCCCGGAGTTGTGAGCATGACGCGGTTTTCGATCGCGGCCATGGCCGTCGTGCTCGGCGGCGCGGGTCTCTCCGCTTGCGCCCAGAAGGTCGAGGCGCCGGCCGACAAGGGCGTCTGCTACCATGTGGGCGACGCCGACGACGGCGGCGCGCTTTTCAATGTCGTCGCTCGCGATCAGCCGCAGATTGAGTTCTGCGCGGCGAGGCTTGAGGAGATGCGTCTGCGCTTCCTGCGTATGGGCGGGAGCAAGACTGAATTGGTGGGCGCCTACCAGGGACAGTTCATCTTTATCGATCGCGCGGGCGTCAAGTTCGGAAAGAGCCTGGACGGCCCTCGCTTCTTCGCTCTGGCGCGCACTGGCGACGGCCGGCTGGCTATTCCGGGCGCTATTCAACGCCAGATGGACGGTCGCCCCATCGCCGTCGCACCGAACTAATTTCGCCGTCCTTCGCGGCGTGAACAAAACTGGAACATTTCGTCGATCTCCGCTAGGGATCGACGCAACGATATATAAAGGACATCGGTCATGGCGGGCAGCGTCAACAAGGTCATTCTGGTCGGCAACCTGGGTCGCGACCCGGAAATCCGCTCGCTGAACAACGGCGATCGCGTCGCCAACCTGCGTATCGCCACCTCGGAAACCTGGCGCGACAAGGCGACGGGCGAGCGCAAGGAAAAGACCGAGTGGCACTCGGTCGTCATCTTCAACGACAACATCGTCAAGGTGGCCGAGAACTATCTGAAGAAGGGCTCGACCGTTTACGTCGAAGGCGCGCTGCAGACCCGCAAATGGACCGATCAGCAGGGCGTCGAGAAATACTCGACCGAGATCGTCATCCAGCGTTTCAACGGCCAGCTGACCATGCTGGGCGGCCGCAGCGACAGCCAGGGCGGCGGCGGTGATCGCGGCGGCTACGGCGGCGGTCGCGACGACGACTATTCCTCGGGCTTCTCGACCGGCGGCGCCAACAAGCCCTCGGGTCCAAAGGAAAGCTACGACCTGAACGACGACATTCCGTTCTAAGGTTCGTTCAGCGGAACATGAAGGCCGCGCCTCTGCTGGGGGCGCGGCCTTTTTCAATGAAGGATCAGCGCGCGAAGCGGCTCTTCTCGGCGGCTTCGGTCAGGGCCTGGCGGACGGCGGCGGTCAGTTCGTCCATGGTCTGCACCTGACGCACGCCATAGGCGCGGGCGGTGATGTCGACGTTGCCCTTGCGCCAGAAGCCCTCGGGGGCCAGCACGATCAGCTTTCCGCCGCGCGCGTGCAGACCCATTTCCAGCAGGCTGATCGGGCTTTGCGTGCCGGGCGCGAAATACATGACGATGACGTCGGCGCTTTCCAGCGCGGCCAGCTCCCACTCGACCTGGCGGCGGAACTCCGGCTCGTCCGCCTCGGGTCGCCAGGCGGGGTTCCAGTCGGGGCGGCGCGGATTCAGCACCGTGACGTCCATGTCGCCCAGGGCTTGCGTCAGCGCCGCCTGCCAGTCGGGCGCGCCGCCCATGTCGATGCTGCCGCCTAGGAAGACGCGCGGACGGCTATTGTCGATCGGCAGGGGCTGGGGCGAGACGACGAGCGTCGGCTCGGCGGTTGCGGGCGCTGCGGCGATGCAGGCGGACACGACGGCGAGGGCGGACAGCAGGGCAGGGGTCTTCATGGCGGCCTCTATAGCCGACAGGGCGGGCGGTTGTGCAGGGTAACCTGCGGTCATGCTTCGTGAGAGGCCAATCGTCGCGCCCTGTGGCAAGCATGGGGGCGTGTCCAGTTCCTCCTCCTCCCCGCACGCGCTGACGCCGCTCGAGATCGCCGCCATCGTGGCCGTTCTGGTCATCTGGGGGGTGAACAACGCCGCCGCCAAGGTCGCCACCGAGGTGCTGCCGCCGCTGATGACGGGGGCGCTGCGTTTCGCCATCGCCGCCGCCTGCCTGGTCTGGTTCGTGCGGCCGCCGTTTCCGAACTGGAAGAGTCTGCTGATTATCGCCGTGGTGGGCGGGCCGATCCACTATGGCCTGATCTACCTGGCCTTCTGGCTGGCCAATGACGTCAGCCCGGTGACCGTAGCGACCCAGCTGTGGATTCCGCTGACGTCGCTGTTCGCCTTCCTGCTGCTGGGCGAGCGGATTTCGCGAATGGCGACGGTCGGCCTGGTGATCGCCTTCATGGGCGTGGCCTGGATGACGCTGGACCCTCATGCCTTGCAGGACTGGAAGGCCATTCTGGTGGGGGCGCTGGGCGCCTCGGCCTGGGCGCTGACGACGGTGATCGCGCGTCGCACGACCTCGATTCCGCCGCTGAAGATGCAGGGGCTGCTGGCGCTGATGGCGTTTCCGGCCCTGACCCTCGGCTCGGCCCTGTTCGAGACCGGACAGTGGGAGGCGGCCAAGGCGGCGACGCCGCTGGTGTGGGGCACGCTGGTCTGGGCGGGGGTGATCTCGTCCGTGTTCGCGACCAGTCTGATGTTCTGGCTGGTGCAGCGGCGCGAGGCCGGGCGGGTGACGCCCTATCTGCTGGGCTCGCCTCTGGTGTCGATCATGATCGGCGGCCTGTTCATGGGCGACGTGCTGACGCCGCAGATCCTGACGGGCGTGGCGATCGCCTTGGCGGGCGTGGTGACGGTGGCCCTGGGGGAGCGCGGCTTGCGCGCCGGCGCTCCCGCCAAGGTTTAAGCGGTTTACTGCGCCTTGATGACCGCGCAGGCCACGCGGTCGCCCGCGCCGCCGATCGGCTGGCTGGCGTGATCATCGGCGTTGGCGTGGATCACCAGGGCCGAGCCGTCGGCGTCCAGCAGCCACTGGCCGGGGCCGTTCTGCGACAGGCGGGCGTGGCTGGTGAAGACCTCGGCGTTCACGGCGCCGGCGGCGTCGGCGAAGACGTTGGGCAGGTCGCCGTCATCGGGGCCTTCAGCGTTCAGCAGGCCGTGGGGCTTTTTGGGATCGCCGTGATTGATGTGGGCGCCGGCCGAGGTGAAGGGCGCCTCGCACTGGCCCGTGGCGTGGATATGGATGCCGTGCCAGCCGGGCGTCAGGCCCGTGGCCTCGACCTTGATCAGCAGGCCGGTCGAGCCCTGCGTCAGGGTGGCCTTGCCGATGTCGGCGCCCTGGCCGTTGATGATGGCGACCTGCGAGGTCTGGCTCGGCGTGGCGCGCATCATGGCCATGTGCGAGGCGTGCTGATCCGGCGTATGGCCTGCATGGCCCGCGTGCTGCTGCGCCGAGGCGGCGCCGGCGGCGAGAGCGATCGCCAGAACGCTGGGAGCGATGAAAGCGGCTGGGGTCAAACGCATGAATTTCCTGTCCTTTTATGCGTGGGGATTTCAGCGGCGTTTCTTTGCCACCACGGCCCCCTGATGATAGAAACCTGAATAGCGGATCACGTTCCGATTCCGGCCATCTAAAGCCTGATTTCCTTGACCGACGACAGCTACCAAAACGCCGCCCCTTCGGCGCCGGGCGATATTTCGACCATCACCATCGAGGATGAGCTGAAACGCTCCTACCTCGACTACGCCATGAGCGTGATCGTCAGCCGCGCCCTGCCTGACGCGCGTGACGGTCTGAAGCCTGTTCACCGCCGCATCCTGTATTCGATGCACGACCTGAACATGACGCCCGAGCGGTCGTATTCGAAGTGCGCCCGCGTGGTCGGCGACGTGCTGGGCCGGTTCCACCCGCACGGCGACGCCTCGGTCTACATGGCCCTGGTCCGCATGGCCCAGGACTTCTCCATGGGGCTGATGCTGGTCGACGGCCAGGGCAACTTCGGCTCGGTCGACGGCGATATGCCGGCCTCCATGCGTTACACCGAGGCCAAGATGGCCCCGGCCGCCGTGGCCCTGCTGACCGATATTGAAAAAGACACGGTCGATTTTCAGCCGAACTACGACGAGAAGGAACTGGAGCCTGTCGTACTGCCGGCGCGGATTCCGAACCTGCTGGTCAACGGCGCGGGCGGCATCGCCGTCGGCATGGCGACCAACATCCCGCCGCACAACCTGCGCGAAGTGATCGACGCCGCGGTCGCCCTGCTGGACGACCCGGACGTGTCGGACGACGCCCTGCTGGACATCGTGCCGGGACCGGACTTCCCCACGGGCGGCGAGATCATGGGCCGCACGGCCCCGCGCAACGCCCTGCGTGACGGCCGCGGCTCGGTCATCGTGCGCGGCAAGGCGTCGATCGAAGAGATCCGCAAGGATCGCGACGCCATCATCATCACCGAACTGCCGTTCCAGGTGAACAAGCAGACCCTGATCGAGCGCATCGCCGAAATGGTGCGCGAGAAGCGTTTGGAAGGCATCGCCGACGTTCGCGACGAGTCCGACCGTCTGGGCATGCGCATCGTCATCGAGCTGAAGCGCGACGCTTCGGGCGATGTGATCCTGAACCAGCTGTATCGCTATACGGCGCTGCAATCCTCGTTCGGCGTCAACATGCTGGCGCTGAACCACGGCCGCCCCGAGCAGATGGGCCTGCGCAAGCTGCTGGAGCTCTTCCTCGACTTCCGTGAGGAAGTGGTGGTCCGCCGGGTCAAGTTCGAACTGGCCAAGGCCCGTGATCGCGGCCACGTCCTGGTCGGTCTGGCCGTCGCCGTCGCCAACATCGACGAGGTCATCCACATCATCCGCAGCTCGGCCGATCCGGCCGAGGCGCGCGAGCGGCTGCAGGCCAAGGCCTGGCCGGTCGGGGACATGATGGCCCTGGTCGAGCTGATCGCCGACCCGCGCACCGTCCTGGTCGAGGGCGACAAGATCCGCCTGACCGACGAGCAGGCCCGCGCCATCCTGGCCCTGACGCTGTCGCGTCTGACAGGCCTGGGCCGCGACGACATCTTCGGCGAGGCGCGCGCCCTGGCCGACACCATCCAGGGCCACCTGACCATCCTGTCGGATCGCAAGAACGTCCTGGCCATCATCCGCGAAGACCTGCTGCTGGTGAAGGATCAGTTCGGCGTCGATCGCCGCACCCTCATCGGCGAAGGCGACGCCGAGATGGAGGACGAAGACCTGATCCCGCGCGAGGACATGGTCGTGACCGTGACCCACTCGGGCTACGTCAAGCGCGTGGCGCTGAACGCCTATCGGACCCAGCATCGCGGCGGCAAGGGCCGCAGCGGCATGGCGATGAAGGACGAGGACGTCGTCACCAGCGTCTTCAGCGCCTCGACCCACACGCCGGTCCTGTTCTTCGCCACCAACGGCAAGGCCTATAAGCTGAAGACCTGGCGCCTGCCGCTGGGCAATCCGCAGTCGCGCGGCAAGGCCTTCGTCAACCTGCTGCCGATCGAGCCGGGCGACAGCATCATGAACGTGCTGCCCCTGCCGGAAGACGAAACGACCTGGGGCGACTACGACATCATGTTCGCCACCCAGTCGGGCGACGTGCGCCGCAACAAGCTCAGCGACTTCGCCACGGTGAACCGCGCGGGCAAGATCGCCATGAAGCTGGAAGACGGCGACGGCATGGTCGGCGTCGGCCTGTGCACGGCTGAGGACGACGTGCTGCTGACGACCGCTCTGGGCCGGGCCATCCGCTTCAAGGCCGACGACGTGCGCGTGTTCAAGGGCCGCGACTCCACCGGCGTGCGGGGTATCCGCCTGCAGGACGGCGACACGGTCATCTCCATGGCCATCCTGGGCCGCGTGGATGCGACCCCCGAAGAGCGCGCCGCCTATGTCAAACACGCCAACGCCATGCGTAAGGCGCTGGCTGGGGCCGATGCGGAAGAGGATGTCGTCACGGTCGAGGCGGATGACGAAGAGGCCGGCGACGCCGCCCTGTCCGTCGAGCGCATTGCGGAACTGGGTGCGGCCGAGCAGTTCATCCTGACTGTCACGGAAACCGGCTTCGGCAAGCGGTCCTCGGCCTATGAATATCGCCGCACGGGTCGCGGCGGACAGGGGCTGACGGCGCACGGTCTGGGCGGTCGCGCGGGCACGCGCCTGGCCGCCGCCTTCCCGGTCGAGGAGTCGGACGATCTGATGCTGGTCACGGACGGCGGCCAGATGATCCGCACCCCGGTCAGCCAGGTCCGCATCGTCGGCCGCTCCAGCCAGGGCGTGACCATCTTCCGCACCGGCAAGGACGAGAAGGTCGTTTCGGTCGAGCGTCTGGCCGATACGGGCGGCGACGATGAAGACGGCGACACAGGCGACGCCCCGGCGGTCGAGGGCGGCGAGGTCTAGGTTTCTCGCTGCTTTACGTCATCCCCGGGCTTGTCCCGGGGATCCATAACCGCCAGCGCACGCCATGTGAGCGCAGCGCCTGAACCTTAGCCGTTGTGTCTATGGATTCCCGGCACAAGGCCGGGAATGACGGGAAGGAAAGGCTGGATGGCGGCTGAACTCTGGATCGACGGCCGTCCCGCCGGACTTGAAGACCTGGGTCATCAGGCCCTGATCAACTACGGCGCCCTGACCTCCTTCGGCGTGGAGGAGGGGGGCGTGCGCGGGCTGGACCGGCATCTGGAACGCCTGAAAGTCTCAGCGCTCGAACTGTTCGGCGAGGCTGTGGTCGAGGATCGCTTGCGCGATCAGATGCGCACGGCGCTGGCCGGACGGGATGCGTGGCTACGCATCAGTCTATTTTCCAGCGAACTGTCGTTGCGTCAGCCGGACAGGATCGGCGCGCCGCAGGTGATGATCAGCGTCTCGGCCCCGCCGTCGCCCTTGCCGCACGGGGTCCGCCTGCAGAGCCAGGTCTATGCCCGCGAGGCGCCGCACCTGAAGCACGTCGCCACGATGGGCCTGTTGCGGGCGCGGCGCATGGCGCGGCTGGCGGGATTCGACGACGCCCTGTTCACCGACGCCGGCGGCCGGATTTCCGAAGGCTCGCTGTGGAATGTCGGCTTCATCGAGGGCGAGACGGTGGTCTGGCCTGAGGCGCCCATGCTGGACGGCGTGGCGCAGGCCCTGATCCGCGAGGCGCTGGACCGCGCCGGATCGCCGCAGCGGACCGAGGTCGTGCGCCTGTCGGACATCCCCCGGTTTGACAGGGCCTTCCTGTGCAACAGCGCCACCCCCGCGGCGGAAATCGCGGCCGTCGACGGCCATGTCTTCACCGGCGCGGCTGATGCGGTGCAGCAGATAGGCGCCCTTTGGCGATCACAGCCGCGTCAGAAAATCTAGGCCGTTCATTTCGCACCTGCTAAACGGACCCAAACGATGGGGAGGCCGCTGGCCATGCGTATCGGACTTTATCCGGGCACCTTCGATCCGGTCACCAACGGTCATCTCGATATCATCGGGCGGGCGGTCAAGCTGGTGGACCGGCTGGTCATCGGCGTCGCTCAGAACGACGACAAGGGCCCGCTGTTCTCGACCGCCGAGCGGGTCGAAATGCTCAAGGCCGAGGTGGCGCGTTTCAACGCCGACATCGAGGTGCGGCCTTTTTCCAGCCTGCTGATGCATTTCGCCGAGGAACTGAACGCCAATGTCATCGTGCGCGGGCTGCGCGCTGTGGCGGACTTCGAGTATGAGTTCCAGATGACGGCGATGAATCAGCGCCTGAACAGCGACATAGAGACGGTGTTCCTGATGGCCGATCCGCGCCACCAGGCCATCGCCTCGCGGCTGGTGAAGGAAATCGCCCGGCTGGACGGCCGGATCGACAGCTTCGTCAGCCCCGCCGTTGCGGTGCAGGTGATGGACAAGGTCAAGAAGGGTTGAGGTCGGGTTTGAAGATCAAGTCTGTGATGGCGCTGGCGGCGACCGCTGCCCTGTTGGCCGGCGGTGCGGCCGCTCAATCGAACGACTGGCGTACCGTGGCGCCTGAGAATTTGTGGGTGATCGACACGGCCAAGGGGCGTGTGCTGGTGGAGTTGGAGCCGCGCGCGGCGCCGAACCACATCGAGCGTATCCGCACCCTGACCAATCAGGGCTTCTATGACGGACTGAAATTCCACCGCGTCATTCCCGACTTCATGGCCCAGACCGGCGACCCCCAGGGCACCGGCGCGGGCGGCAGCGAACTGCCTGACTTGAAGGGCGAGTTCACCTTCCGTCGCGGACGCGACAGCGGCTTCGCGCCGGTCGAGAACAGCGGACCGGGCCTGCGCGGGATCATGGGCTCCATTCCGGTGGTGACGCAGCCCGACGCCCAGATGTTCGTCACGGCGGACTTCAAGACCTCGGCCCAAGGGCTGTTCTGCCCCGGCGTGGCGGGCATGGCGCGCGCCGGCTCGCCTGACAGCGCCAACAGCCAGTTCTTCCTGATGATGGGCCAGAACGACAATCTGAACGGCGGCTACACGGTCTTTGGCCGGGTGGTGCAGGGGATGGACGTGGTGCGCGCGCTCAAGGCTGGCAACGAAGCGCAGGACGGCGCCGTAGGGCCGGACGCCGATGTCATGACGCGCGCGCGGCTGGCCTCGGCCATGCCGGAAGCCGAGCGGCCGACGATCCGCGTGGCTGTGCCCGGATCTGCGCCGTTCAACGCCGCCGTCGAGGCGACGCGAGCCGAAAAGGGCGCATCCTTCAATATCTGCGACGTCCAGCCGCCCGTTCAGGGGGGGTGATCGACGTCTTTCGACACGCCGGGGAGGGCGGAGGAATGAGGCAAGGACTTCTGGCGACGCAGGCCGCCTTGATCGTGGCGTCGGCGCTGGCGGCATGGCCCGTCATGGCGCAGGAATCGGCTCCGGTCGCCCCGGCGGTCGCGGCTGCCGACTGGCGTGTTGTTCCAGCGGACAACCTTCTGGTGATCGATACCAGCAAGGGTCGTATCCTGGTCGAGATGGCGCCGGAGGTTGCTCCGGGACATGTCGCGCGCATCCGCATGCTGGCCAAGGCGGGTTTCTATGACGGCGTGCCGTGGCATCGTGTCATTGACGGCTTTATGGCTCAGACCGGCGACCCGCTGGGCACGGGCGAGGGTCAGAGCTGGCATCCCGACCTGAAGGCCGAGTTCACCTTCCGCCGCGACGCGCAGACGCCCTTCACCGCTGTCGCCGCGCCGGCGGGCGCCCAGGTCGGCTTCCTGCACTCCCTGCCGGTCCAGACTCAGCCTGACGCCGTCATGGCGACCATCGCGGATCGCAAGGTTCACGCCTGGGGTCTTTACTGCCCCGGTGTCGCAGGCATGGCGCGGGATGACGCTCCGGACAGCGCCAACAGTCAGTTCTTCCTGATGCGCCATCCCTACCCGGCGCTGGAAAAACGCTACACCGTCTGGGGTTCCGTGGTGTCAGGACTGGACGTCGTGCGCGCCCTGAAGTTCAGCCCCAATCCGGACGGCATTGTCAGCGAGCCTGACCGCATGACGCGCGTGCGCGTGGCGGGCGATCTGCCGGTCGCCGAACGGCCAACGGTGCGCGTCCTGAACACGACCTCGGCTGCTTTCCGCACCCTGGCGGACGGCGTGCGGGCGGCGCGTGGCGCGGACTTCTCGGCTTGCGATATCGCCTTGCCGGTCGAGGTGGACGCGCCAGGCGCCTAGGCCGTAACTGCGGCCCCGCCGTTGCGGCGGCGGCGGCGTTTCCGGCGGGGTTTCTGCTGGCGGTCCTCGCGCATTCTCTGCAGCAGAAGACCTTCGCGCAGGCCCCGGTCGGCGACGCGGACGCGTTCGCACGGCCAGGCGCGCTGGACGGCCTCGAGAATGGCTGCGCCGGCCAGGACCAGGTCGGCCCGATCCGGCCCGATGCAGCTTTCCGCCGCCCGACCTGCTGGACCCAGGGCGATCAGGCGGTCGGCCGCGCGCTCGCAATCGACCCGCGTCATCCACAGCCCGTCGACCAGATCGCGCTGATAGCGCCGCAAGCCCAGGTGGATGCCCGCCAGGCTGGTGATGGCGCCCGAGGTGCCGACCATGTGGCCGCGGCTGGTGCGGAACAGTTCGGCCAGGGCCGGGGCGTCCGGCGCCCCGGCGGCGATAGCGGCGCCGAAGTCGGCGACCATGGCTTCGTACCATGCCGGCGGGCTGCCCTCGGGTTCCGGGTGGCGTTCGGCCAGGGTGACGACGCCCAGCGGCGCCGACATCCAGGCTACGGTGTCGAAACCGGACGCGCCCTTGGTCAGCCAGGACAGTTCGGTCGAACCGCCGCCCACATCGATCACCAGCACGGCCTCGGCGCGCGGGTCGAACAGGTTGAGACAGCCGGAAACCGACAGGGCCGCTTCCTCGGACGGGTCGATGATCCGCAACCGCAGGCCCGTGCCGCGACGCACCCGCTCGATGAAGGCGGGGCCGTTCTCGGCCATGCGGCAGGCCTGGGTGGCGACGGCGGTCAGGCGCTGTGGATCCACGCCCTTGCGGGCCAGTCGTTCGGCGCACAGGGCCAGGGCGTCATAGGCCCGGTCCATCGCACGGTCGTCCAGACGGCCCGTGCGCGACAGGCTTTCGCCCAGACGCACGATGCGGCTGAAGGAATCCACCACGCGAAAGCCGTCACGCGCCGGACGCGCGATCAGCAGGCGGCAATTGTTGGTCCCCAGGTCGAGCGCGCCATAGAGAGGCGCATCTAGATCGACGCTCCCGCCGTTGCGGGAAGATCGAGGCAGGGACCGCGAGTCGCGCCGTCCGGGCGCGCCAGGGGTCTCCGGCATGGGCCGAGCTTTCATGTGGGCGGTCCGAAGCGGCGCCCGTCCCGCATAAGTTAGACCGCGACTCCCTGACGCGCCAGTCGTCATTGTCGGTGGTGACGAATGAGCGACCTCGCGTCAGCGTTGCAACAGTCATGCGTGACGACGATGAAAGAGCGCGCTAATCTGCCCTGAAAGGCCATCAGAGCCGTGAGGAGCGTTCCATGTCCGACTTCGAGCACGTTTTCGAGCAGCCGCCGGAAGGCGCCGCCGCCGACTGGACCATCCCCCAGAACTGGTCGGCCTATACCGAGGTCGAGCATCAGACCTGGAACACCCTGTACGAGCGGCAGATGAAGATCCTGCCCGGTCGCGCCAGCGAGGCCTTCCTGCGCGGGCTGGATGCGCTGGACCTGAACGCGGGCGGCATTCCCGACTTCGAGATCATCAACCCCAAGCTTCAGGCCCTGACCGGCTGGACCGTGGTCTGCGTGCCGGGGCTGGTGCCGGACGAGGTCTTCTTCGACCACCTGGCCAACCGCCGCTTCGTCTCGGGCCAGTTCATCCGCAAGCCGGATCAGTTGGACTACCTGCAGGAGCCGGACATCTTCCACGACGTGTTCGGCCATGTGCCGATGCTGACCGACCCCGACTTCGCCGCCTATATGGAGGCCTACGGCAAGGGCGGGCAGCGGGCGGCGTCGCTGGGGATGCTGCCGAATCTGGCGCGCCTGTACTGGTACACGGTCGAGTTCGGCCTGATGCAGGAAGCGGGCGAGCTTCGCATCTATGGCGCGGGCATCGTGTCGTCGGCGACCGAGAGCGTCTTCAGCCTGGAAGACCCTTCGCCGAACCGCCTGGGCTTCGACCTGGAGCGGGTGATGAAGACGCTGTACCGCATCGACGACTTCCAGCAGGTCTATTTCGTCATCGACAGCATCGAGGCGCTGAAGACGGTGACGTTGCAGGACTTCGGCCCCGTCTATGAGCGGCTGAAGGGCGCCGAGGCTTTGCCGATCGAGGCTGTCCTGCCGACGGATGATGTCTTCACGCGCGGCACCCAAGCCTATGCGGCCAAGGGTGGACGCTTCGCGGCATAGGCGGCGCATCGTCTCCCTCCCCTTTATGGGGAGGGTGGTCGCGCAGCGACCGGGTGGGGAGGCTGAGGTGATCCAAGAGCGGCGATCAGCTTGCTTCGACGCCCCCACCCGGCCTCGCCTGACGGCTCAGCCACCCTCCCCATGAAGGGGAGGGAGAAAAAACAGAGTCCAATTCGTCTGAATCTTCTGAATCTCTCCTCTGCGTTCTCGCGGGAGAGGGATGATGACATGCGTCTGGGCGAAGGTGTGAAAGCGCAGGTCTGCGCGCGCCGACGTCGGGAGTTTCCTGCGTTTGGACGGTGAGGATGCGCTGACGTTCCCTTCTTTCCGTCACCCTCGGGCTTGTCCCGAGGGCCCAGGCTTAGCTCACGCTCCCGAGCACGGAGTCTAATCGCCGCGCCTAACAGCTAACCGTAGCGGGTGAGGCCCCGTTGGGCCCTCGGGACAAGCCCGAGGGTGACGGTCAGACCCTGAACCGATCCCACGGGCCAGTGACGGCCAGGGTCATGCCGGGGGAATACAGGTTCACGAACATGGTCTGGCCGTCCGGCGCCCAGCAGACGCCGGCGAATTCGGTGTTCGACTCATCGGCGTCGTGGCGCATGGCGTTGCGGGCGATGGCGTAGACGCGGCCGTCGGGGGTGACGCCCTTCACATGCTGGGTGCCGACCTGCTTGTCCTCGCAGCCGATGACGTGGCCGTTCGGGGCGATGGCGATGTTGTCGACATAGTCCAGCACGGCGCGGTCGCCCGCCTCGACGAACAACTCCAGCATGCCGGGCTGGCTCGCCTCGTCCGACTGGCCCTCGCGCGGGCTGGGGACGTAGCGCATGATCTGGCCGTGGCGGCCGACGCCGCCCGAGGTGCAGGTGAAATAGAGGTGGTCGCCCGCCCAATGGACGCCTTCGCCGCGCGCGAACAGGGCCGCGCCCGAGGCGTGGCCGCGCAGGGACAGGTCGCCGTCGGGGCTTTCGACGTGATCCAGATCGACCCAGCGCACGGCCAGGCGCTGGCCCTGGCGCCACAAGACATCGTTCCAGTTGCGGGTGTCGCCGCGCGCCTGATCGACCAAGGCCAGGGCCTGAAGGCGGCCGCCGGCCTGCAGGCGGAGCGGGTCAGTCGGCAGGTAGCGGTAGAAGAGGCTCTCGGCCGTGTCCTCGGTCATGTAGGCGACGCCGGTGCGCGGATCGATGCAGGCGGCCTCGTGCTTGAAGCGGCCCATGGCGCGGATCGGCGTGGGGTCGACCAGGCCGGTGGCGCGCGACGGCACCTCGAACACCCAGCCGTGGTCCTGGGGCAGGCCGTCCTTGGTCCCGGCGACGATCTCCTCGCAGCTCAGCCACGAGCCCCAGGGGGTGACGCCGCCGGCGCAGTTGACCGCCGTGCCGCCCAGGCTGAGGTGCTGGCGTTCGGTGCGGCCGGTCCTGAGGTTGTAGACGACGGTGGTCGTGCCGCCGCCCAGCGGAGCGACCGCGCCGTCCTTGTCAGGATAGACGCCATAGACGCGGGCGCGGTCGAGGTCGCCGACCAGTCGGTGATTGGCGCCCCAGGCGCTGGCGTTGAACTCCAGCGGATTGACCTCATGGTTGCGGACCAGGATCACCCGATCCTCGTCCAGCCCGAAGCAGCCCATGCCGTCGAACTTGTCGGGGGTCAGCAGGCCGTCGGCCATGGTCTCGCCCGCCTGGGACACCACGCGGTAGGAGAAGCCCTCGGGCAGGTCCAGCAGGCCGTAGGGATCGGCCTTCATCGGGCCGTAGCCGAACACCTCGTTGCGCGAGGGCCCGTCGACGAAGCCGCCCGGCTCGGCGGCCATGGCCTGGGCGCGTTTGGCGTAGCCCGACAGGGCGAGGGCGGCGGCGGAGGCCATGAAGGCGCGGCGTGAAGCGATCATGCGCCGTGCTTACGAGCGGCGTATTACGGTCCGATGACGGCGGCTTGACCGCAGCGTGACGCGGGCTGCGGCCGATGGTCCTGTCTGACGGTCAGCCGCGCTGGAACGGATTGAAGCCGCCGCCGAGGTTCAGGATCTGCGTCAGCGCGTCAAGCGCGCCGCGCGTCTCGTCCAGCAGGGCGGGGTCGGCCAGGTCGTGCGCCGTCAGGCTGTCGCGATACCAGCGGCGGCCCCAGTCCGACAGACGGGCGTGAAGCGCGTCGGTCAGGCGCATGGCCGGATTAGTCGCCGCCAGCTCGGCCTCGGTCAGGACGACCCTGAGACGGAGACAGGCCGGGCCGCCGCCGTTGCGCATCGACTGACGCACGTCGACGTATTCGACATGGCCGATCGGGCCGTTGGAGGCGGCGAGCCCTTGCGCGACCGCATGGCTGCGCGGGTTGTCGCGCGTCTCGGTCGGGCAGATCAGGGTCAAGCGGTCCTGGCCCGGAACCCGGATCAGCATAGAGTTGAACAGATAGGAGCTGATGGCGTCGGCCAGCGGCAGGTCGGCGGCCGAAACCTCGACGAACTGCGGCTCGAAACCGTCGGCGGCGGCGCGGATGGCGGCCTTGGTCCCGTCCGTGTCTTCAAACGCCAGCTCATGGAAGAAGAGGGTGTCCAGGGCGCCGACGCAGACCACGTCGTTGTGGAAGGCGCCACCCGTGATGGCGGCCTTGCCCTGACGCGCCAGGACGGCGCCGGACGCTTCGTGGCGGCGCATGATCGCCTCGGACGCCTCGCGCGTCTGGCGGGCGGGGTAGGGACCATCCCAATGCTCCCAGGCCTCGCGGCCCCAGACCATCAGATTGACGCCCGTCTCGCCGTGATCGCGGCACAGGCGGACGTGGTTGGCCGCCCCCTCGTCCGCCAGGTGGGCGACCGAGGGCAGGGCGTCGTGGACGGCGAACCTGGCCGTGTCGGGGAAGAGAGCGTCCAGCGCGCGCTTGGTCTGATCGTGCTCCAGGCTGCGGTGCAGGTTGGTGATCAGATTGGCGGGGGTGAAGTGGACGCGGCCGTCACGTGCGTCGGCGCTGGGCGTCACCGTGGCGGCGTTGGCGGCCCACATGGGCGAGGCCGAACAGGCGGCGGCGGCGAAGGAGGGCGCGTCCTTCCATGCGCGCTCCAGCACCTGGGCGTCGGAGCCCGAGAAGCCGAGGTCGCGCAGGAAGGGGATATTCGGCCGCTCATGCGGAGGCAGGACGAACTGGGGCAGGCCCAGGTCGGCCAGGGTCTTCATCTTGTCGAGGCCCTGCAGCACGGCCGCGCGCGGGTTCGACGCCTCGCCCTTGTTCAGGCTGGACGCCAGATTGCCCGGCGACAGCCCGGCGTAGGAGTGGGTCGGCCCGATCAGGCCGTCGGCGTTGGCTTCAATGGCGCTCATAATCAAGCTCATGAGCCCTCCCCCTTGAGGGGGGAGGGTTGGGTGGGGGTGATGGCGGGCGGGTTGCTGGAGAGGCGCAGGAGGCGGGGCGGGGTCTCCTGCGTCACGTCGTCTTGCGGTGCGGCTTCACCCCATCCCCCGACCCCTTCCCCCTCGAGGGGAAGGGGGGCTTTGAGGCGGATGGCGCAGGTGATCTCCGCGATGACGGCGTTCAGGTCGTCGGGGATGCGGCGGCTGTTGATGCGAAGGACGCGGTAGCCCTCGCCAGCCAGCCATTCATCGCGCGCCAGATCGCGCAGGGCGACGTCGGTGCGATTGTGGACGCCGCCATCGACTTCGATCACCAGGCGAGCGCGCAGGCAGGCGAAGTCTACGACATAAGGCCCGATCGGCGCTTGACGCCGAATGCGGATGTCGAGTTGGCGTAGCCGCTCCCACAGCTTCGTTTCAGTCCAGGTCGGGAGTTTGCGAAGGCGCCGGGCGCGCGCATGGGCGCCCGGCTTGATCCGTTCTTTCTTGTTGAACGGACCCGTTTCGATCATCCTCGCAAGCCCTTGATCTCGCTTTCGATGTTCTTGACCGAACCGGCCTCGAAGCTGGCGACCGGATAGGCGCAGTAGTCGGCGGCGTAGTAGGCGCTGGGGCGGTGGTTGCCGCTGGCGCCCAGGCCGCCGAAGGGCATGTCGCCCGCCGCGCCCGTGGTCGGGCGGTTGAAGTTCACCACGCCCGCGCGGATGCGGTTGATGAAGCGGTCCCAGTTCTTCGCATCGTCGCTGACCAGGCCGGCCGACAGGCCGTATTTGGTGGCGTTGGCGGCGGCGATGGCGGCGTCGAAGGTCGGGACGCGCAGCACCTGCAGGAAGGGGGCGAACATCTCTTCGTCCTCGACCCCGACGCCGGTGATGTCGATGATCGCAGGCTTGACGAAGGCGCCCGGCAGATTGTCGACGGGGCCGGAGGCGCGGATCACCCTGGCGCCTGCGTCAATGCGCTGTTGCAGGGCGGCCAGCGCATTGCCGGCGGCCTTCTCCGAGATCAGCGGCCCGGCGTAGGGCTCGGGATCGCTGTCCCAGGGGGCGAAGTTCAGACGGTCCGACATGGCGGCCACGGCCTCGACGATGGCGTCGCCCTGGGCGCCTTCCGGCACGATCAGGCGGCGCGCGCACGAGCAGCGCTGACCCGTGGTGACGAAGGCGGACTGGACCACGATGCCCGCGACGGCCTCGGCGTCGGCGGCGTCCCAGACGACCAGGGGGTTGTTGCCGCCCAGCTCCAGCGCCAGGATGACGTGCGGGTCATCGGCGAACTTGCGACGGAAGTGCGCCCCGGCCGCACCCGAGCCGGTGAACATCAGGGCGTCGATGGGCTGATCCAGCAGGGCCGCGCCGGTGTCGCGTCCCCCTTGCACCATGTTGAACACGCCCTTGGGCAGGTCGGCGGCTTCCAGGCATTCGGCCATCAGCTGGCCGGTCAGGGGCGTTTCCTCGGACGGCTTGAACACGACCGTGTCGCCCGCCAGCAGGGCCGGGACGATGTGGCCGTTGGGCAGGTGACCGGGGAAGTTGAACGGGCCGAGCACCGCCGAGACGCCGTGCGGACGGTGACGCAGGGTCGCGCGGCCGAAGGCGGTCTCGCTGCTGCGCTCGCCGGTGCGCTCGTCATAGGCGCGGATCGAGATGTCGACCTTGCCCGCCATCGAGGCCAGTTCGGTCTTGGTCTCCCACAGGGCCTTGCCGGTTTCGCGGCTGATGGCCTCGGCCATTTCGGGGGCGCGCTCTTTGAGCACGGCCTGATAGCGTTTCACCGCGTCGATGCGGTCCTGACGCGGGCGGTCGGCCCAGCCGGGGAAGGCGGCGCGGGCGGCCTCGACGGCGGCGCCGACCTGTTCGGTCGTGGCGGCTTCGCCTTCCCAGACGGTTTCGCCGGTGGCGGGGTTGGTGGAGGTGAAACGGGTCATTTGAGTTCTCCCCTTCTCCCCTTGTGGGAGAAGGTGGTCGCGGCAGCGACCGGATGAGGGGTTGCGGCGACGTCTGACAGGGCGGCGCTGGGGTTAAGATAAGAGGCGGACGTCGCGACGACACCCCTCATCCGACCTGCTTCGCAGGCCACCTTCTCCCACAAGGGGAGAAGGGTGTTTTTGTGCGCTATCGCCTGCGGCTGCTTGAGCGCAGGGATCATTAGGACTTCACCCGCACCGTGGCGCCGTCCTTGATCTTCAGGGCGGCGGCGACGTCGGGCGTCATGTGAACGCTGTCGCCGTCCACCAGGACGCGGGCGCGGACGGCGCGGAAGGCGCTGACGCTGTCGGTCGAGACGAGGCTGGGCAGTTCGACCTCCACCTCCTTCATGATGCGGGCGGTCAGGACGCGGGCGTCGCGGACGGTGCGGATGTTGTCACGGCCGCAGGCCACGGTCGGACCGGCGTCGAAGATGTCGACTAGGCCGTTGGGGCGGAAGCCCTCGGATTCCAGCAGGGCCATGGCGGGCACGCCCTGGGGGTGGACCTTGCCGATCACGGCGCGGGCCGGTTCGGGCAGCAGGTCGATGTAGATGGGGTGGCGAGGGGCCAGGTCGAGGATGAACTGCTTGTCGGTCGAGCCGCTCATGCGGTCGGCGTCGTCGAAGTCCATCGGGAAGAATTTGTGCGCCACATGGTCCCAGAAGGGACAGTAGCCATCGGGCGTGAAGACGCCGCGCAGTTCGGCCAGGACGTTGTCGGCGAACAGGTCCGGCTGGGCCCCGATCAGCATGTAGCGCGACTGGCTGAGCAGGCGCCCGGCGCCGCCTTTGCGACGATCGGCCTTGAGGAACAGCGAGCCGACCTCGGTCCAGCCGGTGCACTCGTTCACTAGCACCAGGGTCTGATGGTTCAGCTTGATGCCCAGCGAAGGCGACTGGACCGTGTTGTTGACCACGCGGAAGCTGAAGAAGGGGCGCTTCAGCCCTACCGTCGCCTTGACCGAGCCGACGCCGTCGATGTCGCCCGTGTCGCCGTCTTCCAGCATCAGGGTGTACCAAGCTTCCTGCGGCGGGATGCGGCCTTCGAAGCTGGCCTGGCTCAGTTCCAGGCGCTCGCTGAGGACGTCGGCGTCCTCGGGCAGGCTGGTGAAGCCGGGGCCGGACAGGATGGCCAGTTCGAGCAGGTGATGAAGGTCGGCGGGGCCGGCGGGGCGAACAACGAGCACTAAATTCCTCCGTCACTCTCGGGCTTGTCCCGAGAGCCTATCGTTGGGCCGGACGCGAGGGTCGGCGTGAAGTTTCTTGAGCGGATCAGCAGTGATGGGCCAGTCCGTTCGACGATGGGCCCTCGGGACAAGCCCGAGGGTGACGATGAGGGCGTTATGCTCACATGGTCTCCAGTCGGAGCTGTTTCAGTTTGAGGGCGTCGATCTCGCCCGAGGCGATCTTGCACAGGATCAGGGCGGACAACTGCGCCCGTTCGACGAAGCTGGCGGGCCAGGCGAACTCCTGGTCCGAGTGAATCTCGCCGCCGACCACGCCCAGGGTGTCGACGTTGGGCAGGCCCGCGGCGTGCAGGTTGTTGCCCTCGCAGACGCCGCCCGAAGGCTTCCAGGCGATGGTCTGGCCCAGCAGGTCGCCGGCGTCGCGCACGGCGTGGAACAGGGCGGTCTGGCTGGCGTCCATCGGCTTGGGCGCGCGGGTCATGCCGCCGTGCAGGTCCAGCGTCAGGCCGGGGAAGGGCGGCTCGGCGGCGATGGCGCGCACTGTCTGGTCGATCCATGCGGCGCTTTGCGTGTCCGGCACGCGGACGTTGAAGCGGACCACGGCGTTGTCGGCCACGACGTTCAGGGGACCGCCGCCCGCGATCTTGGCCACGTTGACGGTGACGCCCTCGCGCTGGCCGTTCAGGCCGTGCAGGCGGGCGGCGATGATGGCGGCGCCCGCGACGGCGTTGGCCCCCTCATGGAAGGCGCGGCCCGCGTGGGCGGCCTTGCCGGTGACGATCAGGTGGAAGTTGCCGCTGCCCTTGCGCTCGCCCGCGAGCGTCCCATCGGACAGGGCGGGTTCATAGGTCAGGCCGACGTGGCCGCGCGCGCCCAGTTCCGCCAGCAGGGGCGCCGAGGCGGGCGAACCGATCTCTTCGTCGGGAGACAGCAGCACGGTCCAGCCGACGCGGGCCTTGTCCGGATGGGTCTCGAAGGCTTCCAGCGCGGCCAGCATGACGCTGATCCCGCCCTTCATGTCGGCGATGCCGGGGCCGTTCAGGGCGCCGTCGTCGCGCGTGACGACGGTCTGGAAGGCGCTGTCGGCGGGGAAGACGGTGTCGTAGTGGCCGGTCAGCACGACCTGAAGCGGGGCTTCGGGCCGGGCGACGATCTTCAGGCAGTCGGCGTAGCTCTCGGCGATCACCGCGCCGCTGTCGGCGACGGTGGTGGAGCCTTGGGTCGGCACGCGCACGATCGTCGCCTGGGTGAAGGCGGCGCGCGCCATGGCGTCCAGAACATCGAGAACCCGCGCCAGGCCTTCGGCGTGGCGGCTGCCTGAGTTGATGTTGGACCAGTTGACGGCGCGCTGAACAATGGCGTCGCCTTGGGCCGCGACGTGATCGAGCACGGCCTGATCTTGAGGTTCGATCCGCATGGCGGCGACCCTAGACGGGCGGAGGTCAAAGGTGAAGGCGGGGCGATATCTCTCTCACGCACTTGGGATTTCGGCCTTGAGCAGGATAGTTTCGCCGCCTCAGTCAGGGAGTCGCGCATGAACCATCGGATCGCACCGCCCCAACCCTTCGCCCCGGTCGATTCGACCGAGACGGCGACGGCGCTGGCGCGCGGCAGCGCCTGGGCCTTCTGGATCTGGGCGGCTGTGGGCCTGATGCAGGCCGGACTGGTCTGGTTCCTGAGCGCGCCCGAACAGGCGGAGTTCCGCGGGGCGACGACAGGCTTCGCCGTGGTCTTCTCGGGCGTGGCCGCCGTGCTGGGCCTGGTGCAGTGGCGCCGTCCCAACCGCATCCTGCCGGTCTTCGGCCTAGCCTGGGCGCTTTATGAACTGAGCGCGATGTCGGTCAGCCTGATGGTCGGGGCGTCGCCGGCCGCGCCGGGGCTGCCGGGCTGGAGCGTCGGCGTGGCGGGAGCCGGCATGGTGCTGTGCCTGCTGCTGCACATCGGCGGCCTGCGCGGGGCGGGGAAGCTGGCGCAAGACGGCCTCAAGGCCTAGGTGAGGGCGCAGACAGGAGCCTGACCATGACCGTCACCCTTTACCACAACCCGAAATGCTCGACGTCGCGCAAGGCGCTGGAGCTGCTGTGCGAACGCGGGGTCGAACCGACGGTGGTCGAGTATCTGAAGACCGGCTGGGACGCCGAGACCCTGAACCGCCTGGCGCGCGAGACGGGCGGCGGGCTGAAGGGACTGCTGCGCAAGAAGGAGGCCAAGGCCGCCGAACTTCTGGTCGCCGACGCGGATGACGCGACGGTCCTGGCCGCGATGATCGAGAGTCCGGTCCTGGTTGAACGCCCGATCGTCGAGACGCCCAAGGGCGCGGCGATCGGGCGGCCGGTCGAGGCGGTGCTGGAAGTTCTTTAGGGGCTCTTGGTTTTCTGAGCTTCAGGTTCCTGCGCTCGAATATGGGCTTCAACGGCCTCTGCCGCCTCTGCGGGGACTTCGACGCGGGCTTCAACAGATTGTTGGACGCCTGCGATCTTGCCCGTCTCAACAGGCGTCGTCACCTTTGCACTGACTTCATGACGGGGCTCGGAGCAGGCCGATATGAGCACCAGAGTCGTTAAGGCTGCTGCACGCTTCATGTTCGCCTCCGTTTGATAACGCGACTCTTTCAAGTGAAGGTTGGTTCGTCGAGTGAAGATTTCTTCATGCGACGAGAAAATTGACCCCTCCGCACTTCGATGCCAGATCCCGGCTGTCTGTCACGCTTGGAGTTCGCTCATGACCCGCGCCCTGTATGGCATCAAGGCCTGCGACACGATGAAGAAGGCGCGCGTCTGGCTGGATGAGAACGGCGTCGCCTATGACTTTCATGACTACAAGGCCGCAGGCGCGGATCGCGCCGAGGTGGAGCGTTGGGTCGCCGATCATGGCTGGGAGAAGGTGCTGAACCGGGCGGGCACGACCTTCCGCAAGCTGCCCGACGCCGACAAGGCCGATATCGACGCGGCCAAGGCGGTGGACCTGATGCTGGCCCAGCCGTCTATGATCAAGCGGCCGGTGCTGGACCTGGGCGACGGGCGGACGCTGCTGGGCTTCAAGCCCGAGATCTACGCCGCCGCCCTGAAGGGCTGAGGGTCAGTCCTCGACGGCGGTGGTCGGGCGGTCGTGGCCGTCGGCGCGTTCGGTGACCCACTGGCCCGAGGCGTCTTCATACTCGATCCAGGAGGTGCGGTCCGGCACGCGTTGCTCGCGCGCTGCGGCCGTGGCCGCCGCCAGCGCCGCCGCGTGGTTGGGGAAGGTCTCGGAAAAGCTGTCGCCGAGCTTGTAGGCCCAGCCGCCGTCATGCTGGACGATGCGATAGGTGATGTTCATGCGCGTCTCCGAAGGGGTCGGCGGCACCGTTGAACGCCGCTTCGGGCATGTCGAGTCACGCTGTGGTGACGCATTACGAAGAGTTCATGCGCGCAACTGCATCCATAGGCGATCATCGCCGCCTCTTGTGATCAGAAGGCCGCCGCATCAGGCTCGGCCGAACAGGGGTCAAACTCATGGATGAAGTTTTCATTCCGCTGGCGTTCTTTGCAATGATCGCGGCCATCGTCGTCGTGCCGTCATGGCTCAAGAGTCGTGAGCGCCGCGAGATGCAGGCCACGCTGAGGGCCTCCATCGAGAAAGGGCAGCCCCTTCCGCCGGAAGTGATTGAAGCCATCAGCAAGGAGAATACGAAGGAGCAGGCGACGGCTGCGCGCGATCTGCGGACAGGCGTAGTCCTGCTGGCAGTGGCGATCGGCATCGCCCTGTTCGGCTATGCGGTCAGCTTCGCCGAGATGGACGCCTTCTATCCCATAGCCGGCGGCGCCGCGATCCCAGGCATGATCGGCCTAGCCTTCATCGTCCTTAGCTTCTTCAACAAGAACAAGGACTAAGGCGAGGCGGAGCAGGGAAGCCGTTATGGCCCAAGCCTTACGTGATCTGCACGACGTCGAACTGGCCGGGCTTGCGGCCGGCGGCGGCCGCCGAGAGTTCGGCGAGTTGGTCCGTCGGCACGGCTCGGCGGTGCGGGGCCTGCTGCGCCGCATGGGCGCCCAGCCGGCCCTGGCCGACGACGTGGCCCAGGACGCCTTTCTTCTGGCGTTCGAGAAGTGCGCCGAGTTCCGGGGCGAGGGCACCTTCGCCGCCTGGATCAAGCGTATCGCCGCCCGCATGTATCTGAAGCGCATCTCGAAGGAGGCGCGCTATGTGGCGGAAAGCGAAACGGAAAACGTCGCGCCCGCCGTCGACAGCATCGGTCGCGTGGACCTGGACGAGGCCTTGAAGGGGCTCAGCGAGGTCGAACGCCTGTGCGTCTCCCTGTGTCATGGCGCCGGGCTGTCGCACCCGGAAATCGCCGCGGCCATGAATTTGCCGCTTGGAACGGTGAAATCTCATGTCAAGCGTGGTCTGGATAAACTTCGGGCCCGGCTCCAGCCGGGGCCGGTTGCAATCGGGAGCGCATCCCATGTCGGCTGACGAATTCGATCCCACGATTGAGCGCCTGTTCGCGCAGGCGCCGCACTTTCCCGATTCGGTCTTCTTTGAAGCGGACGTGGCCGCGAGGCTGCACAAGGCCTCGCGCGTGCGTTCCATCGCCCTGTCGGCGGCGGGGCTGATCGGCGGGCTGATCGCGGTGCGTGAACTGCTGGGCGTCAACTTTCATCTGGGGCCGGACGGCTTCACCGCCCAGGCGGGCGGGGGCGGGCTTGATTCGGCCGGCTCCCAGGCCGGGATGCAGGGCGGACTGGCGGTTCAGTCCCTGCTGGAGCGGAGCGGACTGGGCGATGCGGCCCTCAGCGCCATGGGCTCCATGGGCGGCATGCAGATGTTCTGGGCCACGGCCGGGGTGCTGGTCGCCCTGCTGGCGGCGGGCGTGGTGAAGCTGTCGCAACAGATCTAAGCGCCGTTTTCCCGCCCCAGTCCCGGCTTAGGGCTGGAAAAAGCCGTTTCGCGCCCAACGCCTGCGTTGCGGCCGTGACGCCGAACCTCTAGGGTCGCGGCGTTTTTAATGATCGGCCTTGGCTGCATTTTTGGGGCGACGCTTCGTGGTTGATGTCTTCGAACAGGTCGAGGAGGAGCTTCGCTCCGAACGCTATAAGCGTATGGCCCGTACCTGGCTGCCCATTCTGGGCGGCGTTCTGGCGGTGGCCCTGGTCGCCGCCCTGGCCTGGTGGGGCTGGCAGTCCTATGTGACGTCCCAGGCCGACAAGGCCTCGGCCGCCTATGAAAAGGGCGTCGAAGCCCTGCAGGGCGGAAAGACGGCGGAAGCTGACGCCGCCTTCGCCGAAGCCGTGAAGGCCGGCGGCGGATATAAGGTTTTGGCGCTGATGCAACAGGGGGGTCTGGCCTTAGCCGACAAGAAGACGACCGAAGCGGTCGCCCTGTTCGACGAAGCCTCCAAGGCGACGCGCGATCCGATTCTTTCAGACATGGCGGCGCTGAAGGCCGCCTTCCTGGTCATGGACACGGCGTCGCTGGAAGACGTGCAGAAGCGTCTGGAGCCGCTGACCGGCGACAAGCGTCCGCTGCAGGCTTTCGCCCAGGAAGCCCTGGCCATGGCTCAACTGCAACACGGCAAGACCGCCGAGGCGCGCCAGACTTTCGTTCAACTGCAACTGGGCCAGGACGTGCCTGATCCGGTGCGCCAACGCGCCCAGGCCGGCGTGCAGGCTATCGACAACGGTACGGCCGCCAACCTGGCCGCCATCGTCAAGGCCGCCGCCGCTCTGCCGACCCCGTCTCCGGCCGCTGCCCAGGCCGCCGCTGCGCCGGCCGCAACGGCCGAAGCTCCCGCCGCCCCCGCCGCTGCGCCGGCCGCGCTTTGACGCCTTCGGAACGACTCGCATGAACAAAACCCTGAAAGTCGCTCTGCTTTGCGGTTTGGCGATGACCGTCGCCTCCTGCGGCACCGTGCGCAACGCCCTGCCGTTCGGCCTAGGCGGCGACAAGGAGCCGGCGGCGACCGCCAGCGAAGGCGAGCGGATATCCATCCTCGAGTTCGAACAGCAGCTGGCGCCGTCGGCGGCTCTGTCGGGCCGTGATTTCTTCCTGCCGGGACCGCAAGCGGTCACCGCCTGGAGCCAGCCCGGCGGCAACGCCGAGAACGCTGTCGAACACGTCATCGCCGCGCCGGAGTTCACGGTCGCCTGGCGGCGTGACATCGGCGCCGGTTCCGGCGGCACCAATCAGGTGATGTCGCCGGTCGTCGCGGACGGCGGAAAGATCTTCGTGCTGGACGGCGAGGCGGGCGTGACCGCTGTCGATGCCGGCACCGGCCAGGTGGTCTGGAAGGCCAGCGTCAAGGTCGAGGAAGCGGATCGCGGTCGTCGCATCCTGGGCATCGGTCTCGGCGGCGGTTCGGGCGGCGGCGGTTTCGGCGGCGGCGTCACTGTCGGCGGCGGCAAGGTCTTCGTCGCGTCCGGTTATCGCGTCATGACGGCCTTTGACGCCAATACGGGCGCCGAGCTGTGGCGCTCGACCGTCGACCTGCCGATCCACGGCGCGCCGACGGTGGCGGGGCAACGCGTCTATGTCGTCGACGTGGACAACCAGTTGATCGCCTTCAACGTCAACACTGGCCAGCAGGACTGGTCCTATCGCGGCATCACCGAGCCGGCTCGTATCATGCGCGCCTCCAGCCCGGCGGTCAGCGGCGACACGGTGCTGGCGCCCTTCTCGTCGGGTCAGATCGTGGCTCTGCGCGCCTCGAACGGTCAACCGGTGTGGGAGCAGGTGCTGTCGCGCACCAGCCGCACCAGCGCTTTGTCGGAACTGCGCGACATCGCCGGTCGTCCGGTCGTCAGCCGCGGTCAAGTTTACGCCATCAGCCAGTCTGGCGTGATGCAGGCGATGGACCTTCGCAGCGGCCAGCCGAAATGGTCTCTGCCCGTTGCGGGCGTGAACGCGCCCCTGCCAGTCGGCGACGTGGTCTATGTGGTGTCTCAGTCTGGCGAACTGACGGTGGTCAACCGCGAGACGGGCCAGGTCTATTGGTCGCGCGATCTGAACGAGGGTCGCGTCCGCAAGGAAGGCGGCTTCCTGGGCTTCGGCAAGCGCACCGTGCGTCCGGTCTGGTCGGGGCCGATCCTGGCGTCCAACCGTCTGGTCCTGGTCAATTCGGACGGCGAGGCCGTGGCCTTCGATCCGAAGACCGGCGCGCAGACCGGCAGCCTGAAGCTGGGTTCGGCCGCCTATATCGCCCCGGCCGCCTATAACGGCGCCCTCTATGTCCTGACCGACAAGGGCCAACTGGTCAGCATCCGCTGACCTTTTCACCGATTTAAGCTAGAAGGCCGACATGGCTCTGAAGGTCGCCATCGTCGGCCGCCCCAATGTGGGCAAGTCGACACTGTTCAATCGCCTCGTCGGCAAGCGCCTTGCGCTGGTCGATGATCGCCCCGGCGTGACCCGTGACCGCCGCTACGCCGACGGCGTGATCGGCGACATGGATCTGACCCTGATCGACACCGCAGGGTATGAGGACGTCACCGACGAAAGCCTGGAAGCCCGGATGCGCGAGCAGACCGAGGCGGCGATCGAGGACGCGGACCTGATCATGTTCATGATGGACGCGCGCGAAGGCGTGACGTCGCTGGACCGCATCTTCGCCGATCGCCTGCGCAAGGTGCACAAGCCCATCGTCCTGCTGGCCAACAAGTCCGAGAGCCGCGAGAGCGGCGGCGGCGTGGGCGAGGCGCACGGCCTGGGCTTCGGCGAGCCGGTGCCGATCTCGGCCGAGCACGGCGAGGGCATGGCCGACCTGTATCAGGCCCTTCTGGCTGCGTCGGAAGACATCTTCATCGAAGAGATCGACGAGCCGGAAAAACCGATCCGCATCGCGGTCATTGGTCGCCCGAATGCGGGCAAGTCCACCCTGATCAACCGCCTGATCGGCGACGACCGCCTGTTGACCGGCCCGGAAGCCGGCATCACCCGCGACTCCATCTCGGTGGACTGGGTCTACGAAGACAAGAATATCCGTCTGGTCGACACCGCCGGGATGCGCCGCAAGGCGCGCGTCCAGGAAAAGCTGGAAAAGCTGTCGGTCGCCGACACCATCCGCGCCATCACCTTCGCCGAGGTGGTGATCATGGTGATGGACAAGGACGACGCCTTCGACACCCAAGACCTGCAGCTGGCCGATCTGGTCGAGCGGGAAGGGCGGGCGCTGGTCTATGTCGCGTCCAAATGGGATCTGGAGGAAGAGCCTCAGGCGCGTCTGGCCGAACTGAAGCGCCTGGCCGACGACAAGCTGCCGCAGCTGCGCGGCTCGCCCTTTGTGGCCCTGTCGTCGTTCAACGGGCGCGGCGTCGAGCGTCTGATGCCCGCCGTGCTTCAGGCCTATGACACCTGGTCGGTCAAGGTGAAGACCAAGGATCTGAACGACTGGCTGTCCCTGGCGACCCAGAGACACCCGCCGCCCGCCGTGGACGGCAAGCGCATCAAGCCGAAATACATGGCCCAGACCAAGGCGCGTCCTCCGACGTTCGTGCTGATGGCCAGCCGGGCTGAGGCCATGCCGGAGCACTACAAGCGCTATCTGGTCAACTCGCTGCGCGAGAGCTTCGACCTGCCGGGCACGCCGATCCGCCTGAACGTCAAGTCAGGCTCGGCCAACCCCTATGCGGATGGCGGGGCCAAGTCGGGGCCGGAACGCTTCAAGGGCGACGCCAAGACCGCGCCGCGCCGGGTGATCAAGGCCGAGAAGGCCGAGAAGCTGTCCAACCTGCCCGGCAAGGCGCTGGAGCAGAAGGCCAAGGCCGGCATCAAGCCCAAGGTGAAGCCCCTGGGCGGGCTGAAGGCCAGCGCCTCCAAGAAGGCGGGCTCCAACGCCTTCGTCGGCAAGGGCGCGCGCGGCGGCGCACGTCAGGTGTCCCGCTCGGGCCGCGTCCGTACGGGCCAGAAGGGCGGCGCCAAGCGCTGATTCACATCAGACCTGCCCGGTCGCGCTTCTCTTGAGACGCGGCCGGGATGGGGCTGTCGGTTCGTCCCCCAACGCCAGCTTCAGCGCCAGCGCCACCACGATCACCCAACGCAGTTCATGCCAGTTCATGGCGATGCTCTCGGTCAGCATCGTCACGGTGAAAGACGCGATGAGCGGCAGGGCCAGCCAGCCGCCGGGGCTGGTGTAGGCCGCCCACAGGGACTGCGCCCAGATCTGGGTCAGGAACAGGGCGAACAGGATGACGCCGCCCAGGCCCAGGGCGATGTACAGCTCCAGCCAGCCGCTGTGCGCATCGGCGGGCATGAAGTGCGCCTGATAGCCGATCCAGGCCTTGGGCCCGGTGAAGCTGGGATCGTCCCATACGGCGCCGTAGCCGAAGCCTTTCCAGGGGTGCTTGGCCATCTGCTGCATGATGCCTGACCAGATTTCGGTTCGCCCGGTCAGGGTCGCGTCCTTGCCGAGCAGGGCGAAGAAGGTGTCGGTTTCCATCGCGATCAGCAGACCCGCGCCGATGACGAAGACGACGGCCAGCCAGGTGGCGACGACCGCACGCAGCGGTCCAGACTTGACCACGGCGACGAAGCCCATGGACGCCAGAGACAGGACTAGGACGACCAGGGCGGTCTTCGACGTCGACAGCAGGATCAGCAAGACGGGGACGACGGCGAGGCCGAACCACAGCTTGCGCCGCTCCGGAGCCATCACGCCGGCCGCCAGCAGGAAGACGGTCGTCTTGACCATGACGTTGCCCATGGAGTTCTTCTCCAGCCACAGGCCGCGCCAGGCGCCGGGGAAGATTTCGTCCATCCGCCCCATCTGAGGCAGCAGCGCCCCGACAAGGAAGGACAGGATCGCCAGGACCGCCAGGGTTCCGGCGATGATTTCCGTCAGGCTGCGCCAGCTCCACCGCGAGGCCAGCGCGACGCCCGCCAGGGTGGTGAAGGCCAGGGCGGGTATGCGCCGTGCGGTCAGCTCCGGCATGATCGACCAGAAGTAGGTCGCCGCCGTCAGCAGCAGGAGCGCGATCAGAAGCGGCGATCGTATCAGGCCTTTGAGCGCGCGCTCAGGCCGCAGGCAGACCAGGATCAGCGCCAGCAGATAGGCCGGGTAGTAGAAGTTGCGCAGGAAGTCCGCGGACCTTGCGCCGTAGCCGGTCAGCGGCGCGCTCCAGAAACCGACGTAGGTGAGGATGAGCCCGACCGAAGCGACCACAGCGACGATGTCGGCCAGGGGAGCGGCGCGCACAAGTGGAAGCGAGGGGCGTTTCGCCGCCGGGTTCGCTAGCGACCGTGCGCCCGGATCCAGCCCCTCGATCACGCGCAGATCAGACCAGGGCGTCCGCCGACAGGCCTTGCTTCCATTCCTTGAAGCTGACCGTCAGCGGCGGGGTGAGATCGGGGCGGGCCAGTTCGACGATCAGGGGACCGATCTCCGAGGGATGCGGCAGAACGCTGGGATCTTCACCCGGAAACGCCTGGGCGCGCAACTGCGTCCGCATCCGGCCCGGATCGACGATGCAGGCGCGCACGGGCGTGCTCTCGATCTCGTCGGCCCAGCATTTGACCAGGGCCTCGGCGCCCGCCTTGGTCGCGGCGTACATGCCCCAGAAGGCGCGCGGCTGGCTGGCGACGCTGCTGGTCAGGTGGATGGCGCGTCCGGCGTCCGAGGCGCGCAGCAGCGGCTCCAGCGAGCGGATCAGGCGATAGACGCCGGTGAAGTTGATCTTCTCGACCTTGGCGAATTCGCGCGGTTCGGCGTGGGCGACCGGGGTCAGGCCCGACGGGCCCATGGTGGCCGCAGCCTGAACCCAGATGTCGAGCTTGCCGTAGCGTTGGAACAGGGCGCCGCCCAGGCGGTCGATGGCGCCGCCGTCCACCAGGTCGAACGGGACCAGGCTGGCGTGCTGGCCGGTGGCGGCGAAGATCTCGTCGTCCAGCTCCTCCAGGGCGCCCTGGGTGCGCGCGGCGGCGATGACGTGGGCGCCGGCCTTGGCCAGGGCCAGGGCGGATTCGCGGCCGATGCCGCGCGAGGCGCCGACGACCAGGGCGACGCGGTTGGCGAGGGGGAGGGAGGCGTGTTCGGACATGGGGCCGCTGATAGCGCGGCCGGACGCCGGGCGAAAGGCTCAGTAGCCCGGCGCAGCCTGCCATAGGCTGAAGCTGACGCCCTGGTCGTCGCTGACCACGACCGACAGGCCGGACGGGCTCTCGGCCGGCACGGCGGCGCGGCCGCCCAGCTCGGTCACGCGGGCGCAGGCGGCGTGGATGTCGTCCACGCGGAAATAGAGATTGGGGAAGGCCTTTTGCTCGCCCTTGGTGAGGCCGAAGGCGGGGTCGGACCCGGCCACATGGGCGTAGGTCGGGCTGGACGAGGCTTCGTCGAAGCGCCAGCCGAACAGGCCCGCGTAGAAGACGCGGGCCTTGTCGACGTCAGGAGTGTCGAGCGTGAAGTAGCCGAGCTGGATCATCCAGCCTTAAGCGGTCACCAGCAGAGAAAGTTGCTTCCCGCGCGGATCGCGGCCGCCTTCCTCGATCTCACGGTCCAGCAGGCGGGTCGGATAGTCGCCGGTGAAGTAGTGGTCGGTGTACTGCGGGCTGGCGGCGTTGCGCGGTCCGGCGCCCAGGGCGTCGTACAGGCCGTCGATGGACAGGAAGCCGAGGGAATCGACCTCCAGCACCGCGCGCATCTCTTCCATGCTGTGGGTGGCGGCCATCAGTTGCGACCGCTCGGGCATGTCGATGCCGTAGAAGTCGGGGAAGAGGATCTGCGGGCTGGCCGAGCGCAGGTGCACCTCCTTGGCGCCCGCCGCGCGCACGGCGCGGACCAGCTTCAGCGAGGTGGTGCCGCGCACGATGGAATCGTCGATCAGCACGACGCGCTTGCCTTCCAGGGCGGCGCGGTTGGGGCTGTGCTTCATCCGCACGCCCTTCTGACGGGCGCCCTGGCTGGGCTGGATGAAGGTGCGGCCGAGGTAGTGGCTGCGGATGATGCCCATTTCATAGGGCAGGCCGCTTTCCTGGGCGTAGCCGAGGGCGGCGGGGACGCCCGAGTCGGGCACCGGCACCACGATGTCGGCCTCGACCGTGTGCTCGCGCGCCAGGCGACGGCCCATCTCCTTGCGGACGTCATAGACCGACAGGCCGTTCACGACGGAATCGGGACGGGCGAAGTAGACGTATTCGAACAGGCAGGGGCGAGCGGCGCGTGCGGCGAAGGGCTTGATCGAGGTCAGGCCTTCCTCGTCGATGACTACGACCTCGCCGTGCTCGACGTCGCGCACGAAGGTGGCGCCGATGGTGTCCAGGGCGCAGGTTTCGGACGCCAGCACCCAGGCTTCGCCAACCTTGCCCAGCACCAGCGGGCGGATGCCCAGCGGGTCGCGCGCGCCGATCATCTTGAACCGGGTCTGGGCCACCAGGGCGTAGCCGCCTTCGATCCGGCTCAGGGCGTCGATGAAGCGGTCGACGATCTTGGCCTTACGGCTGCGGGCGATCAGGTGAAGGATGGCCTCGGAGTCCGAGGTGGACTGGAAAATCGCGCCTTCCGAGACAAGTTGCGCGTGCAGGTATTTGAAATTCGTCAGGTTGCCGTTGTGGGCGATGGCGATGCCGCCCTGGTCCAGATCGGCGAACATCGGCTGGATGTTGCGCAGGAAGCTGCCGCCGGCGGTGGAGTAGCGGGTGTGGCCGATGGAGGCCTGGCCCGGCAGGCGCTTCGTCAGTTCAGCGTTGCCGAAGGCGTCGCCGACAAGGCCCTGATGCCGTTCGGTGTAGAAGCGGTCGTCGTGGACGCTGGCGATGCCGCAGGCTTCCTGGCCGCGATGCTGCAGGGCGTGCAGGCCCAGCGCGACGATGGAGGACGCCTCGTTCTCGGGCGCGCCCCAGACGCCGCAGACGCCGCATTCCAGGCGCAGCTGATCGTCTTCCGGCTCACGCCAATGCTCACGGTGAACGACGGGTTCGGCGATATGGTGGCGCATCGTCAGGCTCCGATGACCGGGGAAGGATAACTCAAAGGGCGGCGCCGCGCACGTAAGCCGCCCAGGCGTCCGGGGCAAGCCTCATTGGTCGGAAAACCCTTCGCGAACGGAAGAACCGACGACGGGGGTCAGGGCGTCGGCGCCCTTTCCAAGCGTGGGCAGCACGATCTGGATGGCGCGCGCGGCGCCTTCGCTGACCGGGGCGGTGGCGGCTTCGGACAGCCAGGGCGGCGGGTTGTCCTGCATGGCGCCCATGATGATCAGGTGCACCGCCCCGATCAGGCCCAGGGCGCGGACGAGGCCCACCAACAGGCCCAGCATCTGGTCCAGCACGCCCAGCGCATGGCCGCGCGCGCCCTGCGAAATGGCCGAGCCGAGGAAACGCAGGCCGAAATAGAGGATGACGAAGACCAGCCCCACGGCCAGCACAGAGCCGGCCCAGTCGGGATCGACCAGATCGCGCCCGATCGGCGCCGTCCACGGCAGGGTGATCAACGCCAGCAGCGCCGCCAGCAGGAAGCTGAACAGGGCCGTGATCTCGCGCATGCCGCCCCGGAACCATCCGGCGGCGCCCGAGGCCAGCAGGGCCAGGATCACGAAGACGTCGTAGCCGGTCACGCGCTCTGCGGCCTCAAGGGATAGGGAACGCGCCTTAGTAGCGGTTCTGGGAGATTCGCTCGACCGCGTCGGTCAGGCGGGTGACGACGGTCAGGGCGACATCGCCCTTCTTCACCTTGCCATTGGCTTGTGGCGGCGCGAGGGCGCGCTCGAAGCCCAGCTTCTTGGCCTCGCGCAGACGGGCCTCGGCGCGGCCGACGGCGCGGACCTCGCCCGACAGGCCGATCTCGCCGAAGACGACGCATCCCTGCGGCAGGGGCATGTCCAGCGCCGAGGAGATCAGGGCGGCGGCGGCGGCCAGGTCGGCAGCGGGCTCGTTGATCCTCATGCCGCCCGCGACGTTCAGATAGACGTCCTTGTCGCCGAACCCCAGACCGCAGCGCGCCTCCAGCACCGCCAGCAGCATGGCCAGGCGGCCGGAGTCCCAGCCGACAACCGCGCGTCTTGGCGTTCCGTATGCGGAAGGCGCGACAAGCGCCTGAATTTCCACCAGAACGGGGCGCGATCCCTCGATCCCGGCGAAGACGGCGGCGCCGGGCGCCCGGTCCTTGCCTTCGCCCAGGAACAGGGCCGAAGGGTTGGGCACTTCGCGCAGGCCTGCGTCGCCCATCTCGAACACGCCGATCTCGTCGGTGGCGCCGAAACGGTTCTTGCCCGCGCGCAGGATGCGGAAGGGATAGCCGCGCTCGCCCTCGAAGCTGAGGACGGCGTCGACCATGTGTTCGACCACGCGCGGCCCGGCGATCTGGCCGTCCTTGGTGACGTGGCCGACCAGGACGATGGCCGGGCCGCCGTTCTTGGCCAGCCGCACCAGTTCGGCGGCGCAGGCGCGCACCTGGGTGATGGAGCCGGGACCGGCGTCGTGCGCGTCGCTCCATAGCGTCTGGATGGAATCGATGATGACGATGTCGAACGGGTCGCGCTTCAGCGTCGTCAGGATGTCGCGCAGGGCGGTGGCGGAGGCCAGCGACACGTCGGCGTCGGCCACGCCCATGCGTTTGGCGCGGGCGCGAATCTGCTCGATCGCCTCTTCGCCCGAGATATAGGCGGCCTTGGCGCCGTTGCGCGCCGCCTTGGCCGTGACCTCCAGCAGCAGGGTCGACTTGCCGACGCCGGGGTCGCCGCCCAGCAGGATGGCCGAACCCGGCACCACGCCGCCGCCGCAGACGCGATCGAACTCGGTCACGCCGGTAACGATGCGCGGCGGCTCGGGCGTGTCGGACTGAAGCGTCTCGAACCGCACCCCACGCCCGCGCGCGGTCGAGGCGGGCTTCATGGCGCCGGGCGGGGCCGCCTTGGATTCCTCAACCAGGGCGTTCCACTCGCCGCAGGCCGAGCATTGCCCGGCCCATTTGGAATGAACCGCCCCGCAGGATTTGCAGACGAAGAGAAGAGAGTCGCGCGCCATGCGTCAGACCTAGCAGATCAGACGGGCGAGGGCAGGCGGGTCGGAACGGCTTACGTCCGAAATTGTCATAGAGAGACTGCGGGGTTGCGTCGGCATCCACACAGCCGTCATTCTGACATGATAAGGCCGTGATCCGACTCAATCGCCCAGAAGGCTAACGAATGACCCTGGAAAATCCTCCCGCCGTCGATCCCTCGCTCGTCTCGCGGGTCAAATACATCCTGACACGGCCCAAGTTCGAATGGCCGGTGATCGACGCCGAGAGCGCCAGCATCAAGGGGCTGTTCACCAACTACGCCGTCATCCTGGCGGCCATTCCGGCGGTGGCGACCATCGTGGGACAGATCGCCTTCGGTCATCGCGGTCTGGTCGGACCGGTGCTGGCGGGCGCGCTCAGCTATGTGCTGAGCCTCCTGAGCGTCTACATTCTGGGCCTGATCATCGACGCCCTGGCGCCGACCTTCGGCGGGACCAAGAACCCGGTGAAGGCGATGCAGGTCGCCGTCTATTCCATGACCCCGATGTGGGTGGCGGGCGTGCTGAACGTCATCCCGACGCTGGGCTGGCTGGCTGGGCTGATCGGCCTTTACGGCTTCTATCTGATGTATCTGGGCCTGCCGGTGCTGATGAAGACGACGGCTGAAAAGGCGCTGGGCTACACCATCGTCGTGGTCGTGGCGGCCATCATCCTGTGGGCGATCGTCTGGTCGCTGGTCGCAGCGGTCATCGCCAGCTTCGTCATTGTCGGCGTGGGCGCCACGGCGTTCGCCCTGAGCTAAGTTGTAAGAGAAGGGCTGGGGCCCTGCGCCTCAGCTCTTTGCTGTTCGGCCCTGATAGACGCGCGGCACGCGCGGCGTGATCGAGGTCAGTAGCTCATAGCTGATGGTGCCCGCCGCCGCCGCCGCGTCGTCGATCAGGCGATTGGCGCCGAAGATCTCGACCGGATCGCCCGCCTTGACGTCGAGGCCGGTCACATCGACCGCCAGCACGTCCATCGACACCCGGCCGATGATGGGCCGCATCTCGCCCGCGATGAAAAGCTGCCCCTTGGGGCTGTAGGAGCGCAGCACGCCGTCGGCGTAGCCCGCGCCGCAGGTGGCCACGCGCATCGGCCGCTCCGCCTTATACCCTTGCGAATAGCCGACGGTTTCGCCTGCGGGCACGTCGCGCACCTGCACTGCCTGGGCGATCAGGCTGGCGACGGGCGCGATCTTATCATGTGGGCGGCCTTCCGGCCCGCCGCCGTAGAGGCAGATGCCCGGACGCACCACGTCGAAGGCGAAGTCCGGCCCCAGGAAGCAGCCCCCCGAGTTGGCGAAGGAGCGCGTCACGCCCGGATAGCGGGCCGCCGCCGCCGCATAGGCGTCGCGCTGGGCCCGGTTCAGCGGGTTCGACGGTTCGTCGGCGCAGGCCAGATGGGTCATCACCAGTTCGAGGCCCTCGAACGGTTCGGGCGCGTCCTCGACGCGGAAGCCCAGCCGGTTCATGCCGGTGTCGATCTGAAGCCCGCAAGCCCCGCCGCCCGCCGCCTGCCAGGTCTGAAGCTGGGTCGGGTGGTTGATGACGGGCCGCAGGTTCGAGGCCTTGAGCATGGCCGCCCCGTCGCCGTGGCAGCCGTCCAGAATATAGATGACCGGCTCGGGCCCGATCGCCTCGCGTAGGCGCACGCCCTCGGCCGCGCGGGCGACGAAGAAGGTGCGCGCGCCTTCGGCCATCAGGCGCCGGGTCACGGCGGCGGCGCCCAGGCCGTAGCCGTCGGCCTTCACGACCGGATTGACCGGCGCGCCGCTGACGGCGCCCAGGGTGCGATAGTTGCGGGCGAGCGCGTCCAGATCGACGTTGAGGACGGCGGGAGCGAGGACGGGGGAGGTCATGGCGACGGTTATAGGCCGCTGTTCAGGCGGCGCTAGCCTTTGCGCGACCATCCGCCCCTTCTATCGCCGTCATGCCCGGACTTGATCCGGGCATCCAGCAGACGCAGCCGGGGATGCGTCAGGCGTCGGCGCGGCTGGATCGTCGGGTCAAGCCCGACGATGACGGCAGGGGGCGTTCCTACTCCGGAATATCCGCATAGGCGCCGCCGTAGCGGCCGTCGTGGGCCAGGTTGCCGAAGCGGGTGGTGTTGGAATCGAACGCCAACTTGACGATGCCGATGGGACCGTGGCGCTGCTTGCCGATGACCACCTCGGCCTGATGCTGCAGGCGGTCCATGTCTTCCTGCCACTTCAGGTGTTCTTCGGTGCCTTCGCGCGGCTCGGCCCGGCCCAGGTAGTAGCTTTCGCGATAGACGAACATGACGCAGTCGGCGTCCTGCTCGATCGAGCCGGATTCACGCAGGTCGGACAACTGGGGCCGCTTGTCCTCGCGCTGCTCGACCTGACGCGACAGCTGCGACAGGGCGATGATGGGGACGTTCAGCTCCTTGGCCAGCGCCTTCAGGCCGCCGGTGATTTCGGACACTTCCTGCACCCGGTTCTTCTGGCTGTTGTCGCCGGTCGTCACGAGCTGGAGATAGTCGACCACGATCAGGTCCAGGCCGTTCTCCATCCGCTTCAGGCGTCGCGCGCGCGCCGCCAGCTTTGAGATGGACAGGCCGCCGGTGGCGTCGATGTAGAGCGGGCTTTCGCCGATCTCGATGGCGGCGTCGCGGATCTTGCCGAAATCCGAGGCGTCAATCTCGCCCTTTCTCAGCTTGTCCGAGGACACGCCCGACGCATCGGCCAGGATACGCATGGCCAGCTGTTCGGCGCTCATTTCCAGCGAGTAGAAGGCGACGACGCCGCCGTCGACGGTCTTGCGCCCGCCCTCCGGCGTCGGCTCCCAGCGATAGTTGCGCGCCACGTTGAAGGCGATGTTGGTGGCCAGCGCCGTCTTGCCCATCGACGGACGGCCCGCGAGGATCAGAAGGTCCGAGGGGTGCAGGCCGCCCAGCTTCTGGTCCAAATCGTCCAGGCGCGTGGCCAGACCGGCCAGCTTGCCCTCGCGCTGATAGGCCTCGCCCGCCATTTCGACGGCGCCCGACAGGGCGTGGGAGAAGCTGACGAAGCCCGACGACGGCTTGCCCGTCTCGGCCAGGGAGTAGAGGGTTTGCTCGGCCTGTTCGATCTGTTCGTCGGCGGGCGTTTCGGGGTTGGGCGCCTCCTTGATGATCTCGCCGCCGATGCGGATCAGGTCGCGGCGCAGGGCCAGGTCATAGACGACGCGGGCGTAGTCCGGGGCGTTGGCGGCGGGCGGCGCCCGGTCCACCAGATCAGCCAGATAGCGCAGGCCGCCGAACTCCTGAAACGCCGGATCCTGCTTGAATCGCTCCATCAGGATGGTCGGCTCGGCCAGCAGGCCCTGACGGATGTGGTCCTCGATCGCGTCGAACAGGCGCTGGTGGAAGGGCTCGTAGAAATGGCTGCCGCGCAGTCGGTCCGACAGGCGCTCGAACACGGCGTTGTCGAACATCAGCGAGCCCAGGAGGGCCTGCTCCGCCTCCAGGTTGTGGGGCATGGACGACACCTGCACGGCGTCGTTGGCGGAATCGTAGGGCATTGGGGCGAAGGCGTTCATCGACATCATCAATACGCATAGGCGCGCCCTACGTCAGACGCGGGCGGGGTCGTGGTCGTGGACAGTCGCCGACGCCTGTGGACGGGCCGGAAAACCGCTGTCGGATCAGTAGGAGGTCGTCAGGCGCGGCAGGGGTAGCGCTCGGCCATCCAGTCGCGCACGGCCTGGGTGACGGTGATGCGGCGACGCGATTCCGGCATGGTCTCGAAGCGCGCGACCAGAGCCTCGGGCGTGATGCCGGTGCCGGAGGCGGGGATGCAGTGCGCCGGCGTGCGGCCCGCCGAGACGGCCGAGGCCTGCTCGGCCTTCACCGTGCTGACGGCGCCGGTGACGACGCGGATCAGGCGGCGGGTGTCCGGGCGCATCATGGCCACGGCGCGGTTGCGCGGGATGTTCTGGCCGATCGTCAGAAACTGCTGGACGGTCATGTCGGACGACTGGGCCTGGGCCAGAGGCGCGGAGGCGAGCAGCGTCAGGGCGCCTAGCGACGAGGCGAATAGGATGTGAACGGAACGCGACATGGGGGCTAGATGCGCTCGCCTGCGCCGCTGTGCAAGGGTTCAGGAGCCGATCAGGCGGGGCAGGGGTATTCCTCGGCCATCCATTCGCGGACGGCCTGATTGACGCTGATGTTGCGTCGCTGGGCCGGGATGGCGTTGAAGCGATTCAGGATCATGTCGGGCGACAGGCTGATCTTGGCGCCTTCGGGGATGCAGGTCGCGGAGCGCCGTCCTGCGGCCTTGGCGGCGGCCTGATCGTCGCGCACCGCTTTGAAGGCCCCGTTCATCTCATTCATCAGCCGCCGCGTGTCCGACCGCAGCAGCGCCGTGGGATTGCGGGGGATGCGATTGGCGGAGGTCAGGAACTCCTGCACCGTCATGGCGGCGGCCGCGCTGGGCAGGGCGGACAGCGCCAGGGCGGCGACGGCGGCGAATGTGGCGGCTTTCATGGGCTTCCCTCCCGCGAGACGGTGAAGCCTAGCGCGCGGTTCGCGACCGAACCATGACCGGCGAACGTCGTATCACATTAAGTTTTCGTCAGACGCGGCGGCTCCCCGCGGGCCGCCGCGTCTGACGAGGGAGGCGCGCTCAAAGGACAGGGAGGAAGCCCCGATGCGCGCGCTCCAAGCCGATCACCACTTCACGTTCAGGCGGGCGTAACCGTAGCGGCCGTTGAACCCGAACGGCGAGTAGTAGGGGAAGCCCAGTACGCCGTTGTTGTTCAGGTTGGCGGGCACGAAGTCCGGGTACTCGTCGAAGACGTTGTCCACGCCGATGGCCAGGCCGACCCGGTCGGTGATCTGGAAGCGGCCTTCCAGGTCGATGGTGGTCTTGTCGCCGGTCGAATAGTCGTTGGCGGACGTCGAGCCGGGCTGCAGCACGCTGGCGTAATAGGTCGCCCGCGCGGTCGCGCCCCAACGGCCCTGGCTCCAGTCGGCCGAGGCCGCGACCTTGGTGTCCGGCGTGCCTTCCTCGATGGTCAGGATGCGCTGGCGCGCGAACAGGGTCGGGACCGGGTTCAGCACCGAGGAGGAGGTCGGGATCTTGGTCACGCTGACATCGTTGACGTTGGCGGCGACGGTGAAGTCCCAGTCGCCCGCCGCCTCGGTGCGCAGGCGATAGCGGCCGACGATGTCGACGCCTTCGGTCTCGGTCGACACCCCATTGAGGAAGAAGCGCGCAGCCTGGACGCCCAGCGGGTCCAGCAGGCCGGCGACCTGGGGCGAGAAGCTGCGGTTGATCAGTTCCGACAGGACGATCTGGTTCTCGATCTCAATGCGATAGGCGTCGATCGTCAGGTCGAAATTCCCCAGACGGATCACGGCGCCCAGGGTGTAGTTGGTCGAGGTCTCGGCCTTAAGCGGGCGGGCGCCCAGGACCGAGGCGACCTCGCTGGTGGCGGGGAAGGTGCCGGTTTCGACGAAGCCGCCGTTCTGGACGACCGAGGAGGTCGAGGTGAAGAAGCTCTGCTGCAGCGACGGGGCGCGGAAGCCGGTGGAAACCGAGCCGCGCAGGGCGAAGTTCGGATTGAAGTCGTAGCGGGCGGCGAACTTGCCCGTCTGGGCGTCGCCGAAGTCGGAATAGTCCTCGACGCGCAGCGCGCCCTCGACCGTCAGCTTCTCGGTCAGCGGGATTTCGACGTCGGCGTACAGGGCCACGGCGTCGCGGTCTTCATCGACCGCGTTCGAGGGCTGGAAGCCGGGGAAGCCCTGGGCACCGCCAGCCAGGGCGGTGTTCGATCCCAGCGGGCCGCGGTTCCACGATTCCGGCTGACCGGCGTCGATCTTGTAGTTCTCCTTGCGGGCCTCCAGACCCCAGGCGAAGTTCAACGGGCCGCCGTCCAGGCCGATCTCGAACTGACGGGTGAAGTCGGCGCCGAAGACCAGCTGGTCATAGGTCAGGCCGCCGGAATCGAAGCTGGTCAGGGAGTTGGCGCCATAGGTGGCGTTCAGCGAATCCTCAGCGCGGAATTCCAGGGCGTTGCGGCCATAGACCAGGCTGAAGTCCGCGTCCCATCCGGCCAGCGTCCCGCGCACGCCGCCGGCGGCGGAAACGTCCTGGGAGTTGATGGCGATCTTGGGCAGGAAGCCGTTAGGATAGATGGACGGCACGTTGTTGGGGTTGTCCGACAGGCGCGGGAAGGCGGCCGAGGCGCTGTCGCGCTCCTGATAGCCGGCCCAGCCGTAGGCCTCCCAATCGGCGTTCAGCGGCTTGCCCGCATTGGCGAAGACGCTCCACTGCTCGACCTTGGGATCGCCGAAGCGGGCGGTGATCGCGCCGTTGGCGGCGGCGCGCGGATCGTAGTCCGAACGGTTGGTCGGGTCGCGGTCGGAATATTCCGCCGACAGGGTCAGGAAGCCGTCCGAGCCCAGGCTGAAGCCCTGCCAGGCCGAGACGGTGACGGCGCGGCCGTCCTCTTCATCCCGCTCGCCGCGGGCAGTCTCTACGCTGGTGAAGTACTGGCCGTAGGTGACGCTGGCGCCGCCGCCCTCGCGGGCTTCCTTGAGGCGCAGGTTGACGACCCCGGCGATGGCGTCCGAGCCGTATTGCGCCGAGGCGCCGTCGCGCAGCACCTCGACCCGGTCCAGGGCGCCGCTGGGGATGGCGTTCAGATCGACGGCGGCCGAGCCGCGCCCGACCGTGCCGTTGACGTTGACCAGGGCCGAGGCGTGACGGCGCGTGCCGTTGACCAGCACCAGGGTCTGGTCCGGCGACAGGCCGCGAAGAGTGGCGGGACGGATCGAGTCCGTGCCGTCGTTGGCCGAGGGCCGCTGGAAGGTCAGGGACGGCACCGTCTGGGCCAAGGCGGCGGCGAACTCGGTCGTGCCGCGGTTCTGCAGGGCCTCGGCCGTCACCACGTCGACGGGGGCCAGGGTGTCCAGGCGCGAGCGGGCCGGGGCGCGGGTGCCCGTCACCACGATGTCGTCGACCGAGGTCGCGTCGTCAGGAACAGTTTGGGCCAAGGCGGCGCCGGCGATCAGCAGGGCGGCGCCGGATACGGCGGCCAGAAGGGCGGGGCGGCGGGGGAAGCGGGAGGTCATCTCGAGAGGTCGTCTTTTCTGATTGGACGCGCGTCAGGGCTCGCCGTCGCGGGAGGGCGAACGCCGGCTGCGTCTGGAAACGGAAGTCTGGAAGCGGATGGAAACCACGGACCGGCGGCGGACCGGTCGGAGGGGGTGGCTTCAGGGTCGCTGGCACGGACATCGCGCCGGTCGGATCACCGGGCGATGCAGTCGGGCGTAAAGGCCGGGGCGCATCATTATCTCCTGCCCGTCAACGGTGACGAGCCATGGCGATATTGCGGTGCGAAAGCGGCGACGCCTATCGAGATTATGTGTGGAGATGTTTAGGAAAGCTAAAGTGTGAGCGGAACAAGGGGGGTATTCAGCCCAAGAAAAAGGGGCGCTTCCTTGCGGAAACGCCCCTCGATCATCTCGCCGAAGCGACAGGATCAGGCTTCGTCGCCGAAGCCTTCCTGTTGGCCGGCGCCGCCTTCCAGCAGCTCCTGAGCGGCCTGGTCGGCGGCGTTACGCTCGTCGTCGAACTGAGCGCGGATCACGTCCTCGCCCTTCGCCTGACGCTCAGCTTCGTCGGCCGAACGGGCGATGTTGATCTTGACGGTGGCCGAGACCTCGGGGTGCAGGCGAACCAGCACTTCGTGGACGCCCAGCGTCTTGATCGCCGTGTTCAGCACGACCTGCGAGCGCTCGACCTTGCCGCCTTCGGCGCGAACGGCCTCAGCGACGTCGCGACCGGCGACCGAGCCGTACAGCTGGCCGGTTTCACCGGCCTGACGGATCATGACGTAGCTCTGACCGTCGATCTTGTCGGCGATCTTCTGAGCTTCAGCCTTGTTCTTGTCGTTGCGGGCCTCAATGGCGACGCGCTCGATTTCGAAGGCTTTCAGATTGGCTTCCGTGGCCCGACGCGCCTTGTCGCGCGGCAGGAGGAAGTTACGGGCGAAGCCGTCCTTGACGGTGACGACGTCGCCGATGGCGCCGAGGTTCTCGACGCGTTCCAGCAGAACGACCTTCATCTTACTTCACCACGTACGGCAGGAGGGCCAGGTAGCGGGCGCGCTTGATGGCCTTGGCCAGTTCGCGTTGCTTCTTGGCGGAAACGGCGGTGATGCGCGAAGGCACGATCTTGCCGCGTTCGGAGACGTAACGCTGCAGCAGCTTCACGTCCTTGTAGTCGATCTTCGGCGCGTTGGCGCCCGAGAACGGGCAGACCTTGCGGCGACGATAGAAGGGGCGACGGGCCGGGCCGGAGCCGGCCGGAGCGCCCGGGATGGGGGCAGTCGTATCGGTCATGATCCGGTTCCTTATTCCGAAGCCGCGGCGTCGTCGGTGCGCGGGCCGCTGCGGTCACGTTCGCGTTCGCGGCGAGCCAGCAGGGGCGACAGCTCCAGGTCGAGTTCCTCGACGCGGATGGTCAGCCAGCGCAGCACGTCTTCGTTGATCGACAGCTGACGCTCGACTTCGGCCATGGCGGCCGGCGGGCAATCAACGGCCATCAGCGAATAGTGAGCCTTGCGGTTCTTCTTGACCCGGTAGGTCAGGTTGCGCAGACCCCAGTACTCGATCTTGGCGACGGAGCCGCCGCCTTCTTCGATCAGAGCCTTGATGGTGTCGTTCAGCGCTTCGGCCTGTTGCGCCGAGATATCCTGGCGCGTCATGACCGTGTGCTCGTAAAGAGCCATGCGGCATTCTCCCTTGGCGGACATCGGCGCGGGCGAACCGGGTAGTTCGTCCACGATGGCTCCTGACGCGGCGGACGGGAGTTTCCCGACCCTTTGACATTCCGCAGCAGGACCGAAGCCCTGGAAAGGGCGCGCCTATACGGGAAAAACCCCGGCAGGGCAAGGCGCGGCGGCCTTTACGCCGGCGATTGGCAGGGGCGGCGAAGCGCGGCACGGTTGGGGATCACGCAACCGGAGCCTTCAGCATGACGCAAACGCCGACGCCGAGGAACCGCTGGTCGCTGATCGGGCCGGGAATCGTGGTGGCCGCGACCGGGGTGGGGGCGGGCGATCTGGTCGCCACCCTGATCGCCGGATCGCGCTTCGGCTACGCCCTGCTGTGGGCCGCCGTCGTCGGGACCGTGCTGAAGATCGCCCTGGCCGAGGCCGTGGGCCGGTGGACCCTGTCCAGCGAGCGGACGATGTTCGAAGGCTGGTCCAGCCTGGGGCGTTCTCGTTTGGGAGGCGGCTGGCTGGACGGGCGGCTGAACTGGGCCGGGCTCTATTTCGGCGTCTATGTGGTGGTGTGGGGCTTCGTCTATGGGGCGGCGGCCATGACCTCGACGGCGCTGCCGCTGGCGGCGCTGTTCCCCGTGCTGGATCTCAAGGCCTGGGGGATGTTGAGCGGGGTCGCCGGGCTGATCTTCGTCTGGTTCGGCGGCTACGGCCTGTTCGAGAAGGTGATGACGGCCTGCGTCGGGGTGATGTTCGTCACCGTCGTCGGCCTGGCCGTGATCGTCACGCCGAACCTGCCTGAACTGCTGACCGGCCTGTGGCCGAGCCTGCCGGAAGGATCCGTCTTCTACACCCTGGGCCTGATCGGCGGGGTGGGCGGCACCATCACCATGGCGGCCTACGGCTACTGGCTGAACGCCAAGGGCTGGAAGGGGCCGGGCTGGATGGCGGTCATGCGGCTGGACAATCGGGTGGCCTATATCGTCACCGGCGTCTTCGTGGTCGCCATGCTGATCGTCGGGGCCGAGCTGCTCTATAGCGCGGGCATCGCCTTGCAGGGCGGGGACCGGGGCCTGCTGGATCTGGACCAGGTGCTGCGCGAGCGGTTCGGGCGGACGATCTCCATCCTGTTCCTGGTCGGCTTCTGGGCCACCAGCTTCTCAAGCCTGCTGGGCGTGTGGCAGGGCGTCAGCCTCATGTTCGCCGACTTCACGGCCCATGTGCGCGGCCGCTCCAACGATCCCAAGGCGCGCGGCGACAAGAGCCGGGCGTTCCGCGCCTACGCCCTGTGGCTGACCTTCCCGCCGATGCTGCTGCTGTTCATGGATCGGCCGTTCGGGCTGATTGTCGCATATGGGGTGTTGGGCAGCCTGTTCATGCCCTTCCTGGCCGGGACGCTTCTGTGGCTGCTGAACAGCGCCCGGACGCCGCAGGAATGGCGCAGCGGCTGGATTTCCAACCTGTTGCTGGGGGCGGCGGCCCTGCTGTTCGCGGTGCTGGCGGGCAAGGAGCTGCTGGGCCTGATCCCGTCGTAGGCGGCCTATTCCTCGCAGGAGTTTCACAAAAGCCCCGGCGAACCGTCGCATTGGGCCGCTAGGCCTCGCCCTCGACCATATCGGTTCGGGGAAACATCGTCATGAAGCTGTCCGTCGCTTGTCTGGCCGCATCCGTCCTGCTGGCCGCCGCGCCTTCGATGGCTCAGGTCGTCGCGCCGCCGGACCCCGATCAGCCGCCGCCGCCGCTGCACGCGCCGAACGGCCGCTGGGCCGCCAAGGGCTGGGCCGACCGCATCGTGCTGAGCCCGGCCGCCGACGCCGCGCGCGGCGCCGCCGTCGCCTGGCGCACCGATGCGCGCCAGACCGCCGCCGAGGCCCAGATCGCCGAGGAGATCGACGGCCCCCTGCTGGGCTTCGCCGCCCGCACCGTGGCCGGGACCACGGCGCCGATCGAGAACGAGAACGGCCGCGCCCTCTATCATCAGGCGCGCTTCGACGGGCTGAAGCCGGACACGCGCTATGTCTATCGCGTGCGCGCCGCCGACGGCTGGAGCGAGTGGCTGCCGTTCCGCACGGCCAAGGCCGAGTTCGCGCCCTTCCGCTTCATCTATCTGGGGGACACCCAGAACGACATTCTGGAGATCGGTTCGCGCGTGATCCGCTCGGCCTTCAAGGAGGCGGGACCGGCGGCCCTGGTCGTCCACGCAGGCGATCTGGTGGCCCAACGCGAGGTCAAGGTTCACGACGACGAGTGGGGCGAATGGACCGAGGCCGGCGGGCGCGCCTTCGCCATGACGCCGCAGCTGCCCGCCAGCGGCAACCACGAGTACGTCGACCACATCCTGCCGAACGGCGAGGAATCGCGCGTCCTGGGCCCGCACTGGCCGCTGCAGTTCGCCCTGCCGAACAACGGCGCCGAGGGGGCCAAGGCGACCAGCTATTACGTCGACTATCAGGGCGTGCGCTTCATCGTGCTGGACGGCACGGCGGCGATCGACCTGGGCGCAGGGGAAAGCCAGACGCGTTGGCTGGACAAGGTGCTGGCCGAAAGCCCGGCGCGCTGGAACGTCGCCCTGTTCCACCAGCCGATCTACACCTGCGCCCGGCCTGAAGACACCGAAGCGCTGAAGGCCGCGTGGAAGCCGATCTTCGACGCCCGCAACATCGATCTGGTGCTGCAGGGGCATGACCATTGCTACGGCCGCGTCTCCAACCCCGCCGGGGCCGAGGCGTCGCGCGCCGACAGCGCGGCGGGCCGTCCGCAAGGGCCGGTCTATGTCGTCTCTGTCACGGGCTCCAAGATGTACGGGCTGAATGACAGGGCGGACACGCAGCCCGTGCGCGCGGCCGAAAACACCGAGCTGTATCAGCTGATCGACGTCGAGGCGGATCGCCTGTCGTTCCGCGCCTTCACGGCGACGGGCGGGCTGTATGACGCCTTCACGCTGGAGCGGCAGGCCGATGGGACCAAGCGGTTGATCGAGACGCAGGACACCCTGCTGGCCCTGCGTCGCTGCAACGGCGCGGCGGGGCCGGACGACCGCCCCTGCACGGCGGAAATCAAGGACTAACTGGGAACTTCGGCGCGAACAGCGGCATTGGCTTGATCAACGGCGACGCCAGTCGCCTCAATGTTCAAGGGGGATTTATGCGTATCACCATCCTGGCCAGCATGGCCGCCTTCGTCGCCCTGGCCGCCTGCGGCGACGCCGCCCAAAGTCAGTACGATCAAGGTCGCTCTCCTGGCGGAGCCTACAAGGTCACGATGATGGACGGGACTGTAGCCGACGTCGATCTGAAGGCCGACGGCTCCTTCACCATGTCGGAACCCGGCGGTCCGGTGGCGCGTGAAGGCACGTGGCGTCGCGCCGACGGGCAGTTCTGCCTGAATGATACGGCGCGCCCGCGCGAGGTCTGCATGGATGAAGCGCCTGTGGGCGACAATGGCGGCTTCGATCTCAGCGGGCGAGGCAAGGTGGTGATGCAGTTCCGTCCCATGGCGGCTGCAAGCCGCTGATTGAGATAGAGCGCCCGGCCTGAGCCGTGTCCTGTCGGCCTCAGCGCCTTGCAGCCAAGTACTGAATCCCGGCGCCCGCCGGGATGAGCGGGGGTGAAACGGCGGCGTTCTTCTTGCCGTAGGGGAGGGATTCGCCTACCCCTCGCGGCTTGATTCAACGGATGACGGACGATCCCGGATGAGCCTCGCGCTTCTCTTTCCCGGTCAGGGCAGCCAGTCGGTCGGCATGGGCTTCGCCCTGTCTGACGCCTTCGCCAGCGCGCGCGAGGTCTTCGCCGAGGTGGACGACGCCCTGAACCAGAAGCTGTTCGAGCTGATGCGCGAAGGGCCGGAAGATCAGCTGACCCTGACCGAGAACGCCCAGCCCGCCCTGATGGCCGTGTCGGTCGCCACGGCGCGGGTGCTGAAGGTCGAGTTCGGCGTCGACCTGGCGCGCGCCGCCTTCGTCGCTGGTCACTCGCTGGGCGAATATTCGGCCCTGGCGGCGGCGGGCGCGATCAGCCTGTCGGACACTGCGCGCCTGCTGAAGCTGCGCGGTCAGGCCATGCAGCGCGCCGTGCCGGTGGGCAAGGGCGCGATGGCCTCGCTGATCGGTCCCAAGACCGATCTGGCGCTGGCTGAAGAGGCCGCCAAGGCCGGTTCGGCGGCGGGCGTCTGTGTCGTCGCCAACGACAACAACAAGGGCAACGTCGTCATCTCGGGCGACAAGGCCGCCGTGGATCTGGCTATCGAGAAGGCCAAGGAACTGGGCGCGCGCGCCATTCCGCTGAACGTCTCGGCGCCTTTCCACTGTCCGCTGATGCAGCCCGCCGCCGATGAAATGGCCGCCGCTCTGGCGGACGCCAAGATCATCGCGCCCGTCGTGCCGGTGGTCGCCAACGTCACCGCCCGCCCGGAAACCGACGCCGAGGTCATCCGCCGCCTGCTGGTCGAGCAGGTCACGGGCCGTGTGCGCTGGCGCGAGAGCATGGAGTGGATGGCCTCTGAAGGCGGCGTGACCCGCTTCGTCGAAGTCGGCTCGGGCAAGGTGCTGACCGGCATGGCCAAGCGCATCGCCCCCGACGCCGAGGCTCTGGCGCTGAACACGGCCGAAGAGCTGGAAGCCTTCGCGAAAAGCCTTTGATCCTTCTCCCCTTGCGGGAGAAGGTGGCTGGCGCAGCCAGACGGATGAGGGGTCGCTGCGGCCTCTCAAGATTGAAGACACGGCAGGGGTCGGCAAGACCCCTCATCCGGCCCTGACGGGCCACCTTCTCCCGCAAGGGGAGAAGGAAGAGGAGAGACAGAGATGTTCAACCTTACCGGCAAGACCGCCCTCGTGACCGGCGCCACCGGCGGCATCGGCGGAGCCATCGCTCGCGCCCTGCACGCGCAAGGGGCGACCGTCGTCCTGTCCGGCACGCGCGAAGCCGTGCTGGCCGATCTGGCCAAGGAGCTGGGCGAGCGCGCCCACTTCGCCACGGCGAACCTTTCGGATCCGGAGTCGGTCGATAATCTGGTGAACGCGGCCGAGACGGCGGCGGGCGCTCCGCTGGACATCCTGGTCGCCAACGCGGGCATCACCAAGGACGGCCTGCTGATGCGGATGAAGGACGAGGACTTCCAGTCCGTCATCCAGATCAACCTCGAAAGCTATTTCCGCCTGACCCGCGCGGCGGTGAAGGGGATGATGAAGCGCCGTTCGGGCCGCATCATCGGCGTCACCTCGGTGGTCGGCGTCACCGGCAACCCCGGCCAGACCAACTATTCCGCCTCCAAGGCCGGGATGATCGGCTTCTCCAAGTCTCTGGCTCAGGAAGTCGGTTCGCGCGGGATCACGGTCAACTGCATCGCGCCGGGCTTCATCGCCTCGCCGATGACCGACGTGCTGAACGACCAGCAGCGCGAGGCCATCCTGTCTAAGATTCCGGCCGGGCGCCTGGGCGCGGGCGACGAGATCGCCTCGGCCGCCGTCTATCTGTCGTCGGATGAAGCGGCCTACGTCACGGGCCAGACGCTGCACGTCAACGGCGGCATGGCGATGATCTGAACCCGTTGCGCGGCGTCATCACGACGCGCAACAGACTATTTCCACGCCGTCACCCTGTGCTAAAGGGCACGAACGTCTTTCGGGGGTGAGTCTCATTGAGGCTTGATCCCGGCAGGCAGCCGTGACACGGCGAAACAACCCACGACCCGCCATCACGGCGATTTCAAACAGGCAAGAGAGACACTCATGTCCGACACCCTCGAACGCGTCCGCAAGATCGTGATCGACCACCTGGACGCCGATCCGGACAAGGTCACCGAGAAGGCTTCCTTCATCGACGACCTGGGCGCTGACTCGCTCGACAACGTCGAACTGGTCATGGCCTTCGAAGAAGAATTCGACGTCGAAATCCCGGATGACGCCGCTGAGCACATCCAGACCGTCGGCGACGCGGTGAAGTTCATCGACGAGAAGCTGGCCGCCTGATCCGGCTGCGATCCGTCGCACTTAACCAAGCTGATGGCCGCCGTGACGGGACCCTAGCGGGACCGTCCGGCGGCCATTAGTGTTTCTGGCTACGATTCTGACCAAGAAGGAGCGCGAACCATGCGCCGCGTCGTCATCACGGGCCTTGGCCTGGTCACTCCGCTCGGTTCGGGCGTCGAGCACGTCTGGCAGGGCATTCTGGACGGCCGGTCGGGCATTCGTCCGATCACCGCTTTTGACACCGAAGGCTATGGCTGCACCATCGCGGGCGAAGTCCCCAGCGTCGACGGACGCGGCGGCGGCGAGGCCGGGCAACCGGGCGTCTTCGATCCCGATCAGGTGATGTCGGCCAAGGACCGCAAGCGCGTCGACGATTTCATCCTGTACGCCATCGCGGCGGCGGACGAGGCGCTGGCTGACGCGAACTGGAAGCCGGAATCGGAAGACGACAAGGAAGCCACCGGCGTCATGGTCGGTTCCGGCATCGGCGGCCTGGGCCCCATCGCCGACACGGCCATCGTGCTGAAGGAACAGGGTGTTCGTCGCGTCAGCCCCTTCTTCATCCCCTCGGCCCTGATCAACCTGGCGTCGGGCCAGATCTCGATCCGCCACGGCCTGAAGGGCCCGAACCACTCGGTCGTCACCGCCTGCGCCACGGGCGCCCACGCCATCGGCGACGCGGCCCGGATGATCGCCCTGGGGGACGCCGACGTCATGGTGGCGGGCGGCGCCGAAAGCTCGGTCGTGCCGATCGGCATCGCGGGCTTCCTGGCCTGCAAGGCGCTTTGCACCGCCTATAACGACACGCCGGAGAAGGCCTCGCGTCCCTATGACCGCGGCCATGCGGGCTTCGTCATGGGCGAGGGCGCGGGCGTCATGGTTCTGGAAGAATACGAACACGCCAAGGCGCGCGGGGCCAAGATCTACGCCGAGGTCGTCGGCTACGGCATGAGCGGCGACGCCTATCACATCACCGCACCATCCGAAGACGGCGACGGCGGTCTGCGGGCCATGAAGGCGGCGCTGAAGCGCGCCGGGATGCAGCCGTCGGACCTCGACTACGTCAACACCCACGGCACCTCGACCATGGCCGACTGGATCGAGCTGAAGGCGGTCGAACGCCTGGTCGGCGATCACGCCAAGGATCTGGCCGTGTCGTCCACCAAGTCGATGACGGGCCACCTGCTGGGCGCCGCCGGGGCGATCGAGAGCATCTTCTCGGTCCTGGCCATCCGCGACCAGATGGCGCCGCCGACCATCAACCTGGACGACCCGGAGATGGAGACGCCGATCGACCTGATCCCGCACAAGGGCAAGGCCAAGAAGATCGACGTGGCGATGTCCAACAGCTTCGGCTTCGGCGGCACCAATGCGGCCGTGATCTTCAAGAAGGTCGACTGACTTGGCCAAGGCTCCGCCCCCCCGCACCCCCAAGGTTCGCATTCCCAAGTCGCGCGTTCCGAAAAAGGGCGGCGGGGGCGGGGCGGGGCGTTCCGGCCTCGGCGTCGGCCTGATCACAGCCGCCGGGACGCTGGGCCTGTTTCTGGTCGCGGCGCTGGTGGCGTTCTGGGCCATCTACTGGGGACCGGGGCCGAAGGCGGCGGAAGGGGAGGCGACCATCGTCACCCTGCCGTCCGGGGCGGGCGTTCCGGCTATCGCAGCCAATCTGAAATCGGCGGGGGTGATCCGCTCGACTGACCTGTTCCGGGCGGCGATCAGTCTGACGGGCGCCGACCGCAAGATCCGCGCGGGCGAATATGAGGTGCCGTCGGGCGCCTCTCTGGCGACGGTGGTGAGCCTGCTGGTCGACGGCAAGGCGGTGCGCCACTACGTGACCCTGCCCGAGGGCTGGTCCAGCGCCCAGGCGGTCGACATCCTGATGAAGCAGCCGGTCCTGACCGGCGAGGTCGAGGTTCCGCCCGAGGGCAGCCTGTGGCCCGAAACCTATGAGGTCACGCGCGGCGAGACCCGCGCCGCCGTCGTCGCCCGCATGCAGCGCGCCGCCAAAACCAAGCTGGAGACGCTGTGGGCCGCCCGCTCGCCCGCAACGGTGGTCACGACGCCGGAAGAGGCGGTCATCCTGGCCTCCATCGTCGAGAAGGAGACGGGCATCGCCTCCGAACGGCCCGAGGTGGCGGCCGTCTTCACCAACCGCCTGCGTCTGGGAATGCGGCTGGAGAGCGATCCGACCATCGTCTACGGCGTGACCAAGGGGCGGCCGCTGGGACGCGGCATCCTGTTGTCCGAGCTGCGCAATCCGACGCCGTGGAACACCTATCTGATCGACGGCCTGCCGCCGACGCCCATCGCCAATCCGGGCGAGGAGGCGCTGAAGGCCGTGCTGAACCCGCCGCGCTCGGAATACGTCTTCTTCGTCGCCGACGGTACGGGCGGCCACGTCTTCGCCCGCACCTATCAGGAGCACCTGCTGAACGTGGCCCGCTGGCGCGAGATCGAGCGCCGCAAGGCCGGTCTGGCGGCGGGCGAAACCGCGCCTGAAACCTCGCCTGCCCCGATGACGGATGAGGCCGTTGGCCCGGCCATCGCCATCCCGCCGGGCGCCAAGGTCATTCGCGTGCCGACGGAGGCCGGACGATGAACAAGTTGATTTCAGGCATGACCGGCTTCGGCCGGGCCGACGGGGCGCTGGACGGCTGGACCTGGACGGTCGAGGCGCGCTCGGTCAACGGGCGGACGCTGGAGATGCGCTATCGCGGCCCGCATGGCTTCGACAATCTGGAGCGGCTGGCCAAGGCGGCGGCTCAGGCGCGGCTGAACCGGGGGCAGGTGACGCTGGGCCTGCAGGCCAAGCGCGCCGAGGGAGCCGAGTCCGCGCCGCGCGTCAATGAGGCTGTGCTGGCGACCTATCTGCGGCTGGCGAACCAGTTGGCGGAGGAGGGGGCGACTCCGCCCTCGGCCGACGGCCTGCTGGCCCTGCGCGGCGTCATTGAAGTGGCGGAAGAGGATGAAGACGCCGAGGCCCGCGCCGCTCTGGAAACGGCCATGGCTGCCACGGTCGAACAGGCGCTGGATGCGCTGAAGGCCTCGCGTCAGCGCGAGGGCGAGCAACTGACGCCGGTGATCCACGACTTTGTCGGGACCATCGAGGCTCTGGTCGCCCGCGCCGAGCTTGAGGCGTCGGCGCAGGTCGAGGCCATCCGCGAACGCTTCACCCGCCGCATCAGCGAACTGGCGCCCGATGCGCCCGGCCTGGACGAGCGCGTCTTCCTTGAGGCCGCCGCCCTGGCGACCAAGGCCGATGTGCGCGAGGAGCTGGACCGGCTGACGGCCCACGTCGCCTCGGCCCGCGCACTGTTGCAGCAACCCCCCGCTGGTCGAAAACTCGACTTCCTGATGCAGGAATTCATGCGCGAGGCGAACACCCTCTGCTCGAAATCCGCTACGACCGCGCTCACCGGAATCGGCCTGGAGTTGAAGGCCGTCATCGAGCAGCTTCGAGAACAAGTTCAGAATGTCGAATAACCGCACCCCCCGCCGTGGCGTCCTGCTGATCGTGGCCAGTCCGTCGGGGGCCGGAAAGACCTCGCTGTGCCGCCGCCTGATGGCCGACCACAAGGGGCTGGAGCTGTCGGTCTCCATGACCACCCGCGACATCCGTCCGGGCGAGGTGGACGGCCGCGACTACAACTTCGTCAGCAAGGAGCAATTCCAGCGCCTGGTCGATGCCGACGCCTTTCTGGAATGGGCCGATGTGCACGGCAACCGCTACGGCAGCCCGGCCGCTCCGGTCGAACGCGCCCTGGCCGAAGGGCGTGACGTCCTGTTCGATATCGACTGGCAGGGCGCCCGCGACGTGGCCGCCAAATGCCCCGGCGACGCCGTGCGGGTCTTCATCCTGCCGCCCAGCCTTGAGGAGCTTCGCCGCCGTCTGGTGACGCGCTCTCAGGACGCCGAGGACGTGATCGAGCGCCGCGTCGCCAACGCCAAGGGCGAGATCGAGCACTGCGACGACTTCGACTATGTGCTGGTCAACGAGGACTTCGACCGGTCCTACGCCGAACTGGCCCACATCTATCACGCCGAGCGCAGCCGCCGTCACCGCAACCTGTGGGTCGACGGCTACAAGAGCGCGCTGCTGAAGGAAGTGGTCTGACGCCCGTGACCGAGGCCGAACACCGCCGCTGGCTGGGCCAGGCCGTCGATCTGGCGCTGGAGAATGTCAGGGCGGGCGGTCGGCCGTTCGGGGCGGTGCTGGTCAAGGATGGTGTCCTGATCGCCAGCGGCGTCAACCGGATGCTGGCGACCAACGATCCCAGCTCTCACGCTGAGATGGAGGCCCTGCGTCAGGCGGGGCCGGTGCTGGGCGGCGTCGATCTGTCGGGCGCGGTCCTCTACGCCAGCGGCCACCCTTGCCCCATGTGTCTGGCGGCGGCCGTGATGACGCGGGTCAGCGCCGTCTATTACGCCTTCAGCAATGCGGACGCCGAGCCCTACGGCTTCTCCAGCGCGGCGACCTATCAGGCGTTGGGCGTGACGCTGGACCCGCCGCCGTTGCCGCTGACGCAATTGGACGCGCCCCGTCGGACGGCGGCTGATCTTTACGGCGGCTAGCGGAAGGTCACGCGCACGCCCGGCTTGACCTTGGACGCCAACTGCTCGGCGTCCCAGTTGGTCAGGCGGACGCAGCCGCTGGAGAAGGTCTTGCCGACCTTGGACGGGTCCGGCGTGCCGTGGATGCCGTAGGTGTCGCGCGATAGGTCGATCCATACCGAGCCGACCGGATTGTTCGGTCCCGGCGGCACGATGACTTTGCGGTCGCCCCGATCATAGCTGACCCGATCGGGGTCGTAGGTGTAGTTGGGCTCGGGCGCGACGCCGACGACGGTCAGATCGCCCGAGGGCGCCGGACGCGCCGAACTGCCGATGGTGGCCGGATAGAAGGCCAGCAGCCTGTCCGCCGCGTCATAGACCCGCACCGACCGCTCGGCCTTGTCGACGACGATATGGGCCACGTCACCCGTCAGCTCGGTCTGGGCCACGGCGGCGACGACGATGCTCTGACCCGCCTTGCCGAAGTCGATGCCGGGGTTGAGCGCCTGCAGCAGGCCCTCGGTCATGTGGAATTTCTCGGCCAGCATCTCCAGCGGCGTGGCGTAGCCGACGGTCTGGAGCTTGGCCATGTCGGCCAGATCGGCCGGAACCTGGCCGATGAAGGGACCGGCCAGGTCAGCGGCGGTGATCGTATAGTCGGTCAGGACGCGGCCGTCGTCGCCGGCGGTCAGGCGGCGGAAGACCTCGGCGTCCAGCACCCCGTCCTGGGGCAGGCCGGCCGCCTTTTCGAAGGCGGCGATCGCCTGGCGGGTGTTGTCGCCGCCCAGGCCGTCGATCACGCCGGGCGAGAAATTGGCGCGGTCCAGCAAGATCTGGGCGCGCGCCGTCGCCGCGTCGGGCCGCGCGGGTTGACCCTCGACGGGGGTGACGACGGTCTCGAATACGGCCGCCTCGACCGCCTGTCGGGTCAGGGGCGCGGCGGCGCCTTGAGCGGCCGGGGGCTGTTCGGGCCTCGGCGTCTCGGCAGGCGATCCGCAGGCCGTGAGGACGGCCGCGACGAAGGGCAGGGCAGAGACGGCGAGGCGCGATTTCGACATGAAAGCTCCGAAGGTTCCGGGGCTTGTCGAACGCTTCTAGGCTGTCCGCTGTTCCTGCGCTTCCTCGGTGCGGGCGGCGAAGAAGGGCTTCATGCGGGCCAGGGCGTCCTCGATCTCGGGCGTCGAGACGGCGAAGCTGAAGCGGATGAAGCGGTGGCCGTTGACCGGATCGAAGTCGACGCCCGGCGCCGTGGCCACGCCCGTCTCGCGCACCAGCTTCTCGCAGAAGGCCATGCTGTCGTTGGTCAGGTGGCCGATGTCCGCATAGATGTAGAAGGCGCCGTCCGGCGGGGCGATCGAGCGCAGGCCCATGGCGGGCAGGGCCTTCAGCATCAGCTCGCGGTTGGCGCGATAGACGTCGATGTTGGCTTCCAGCTCTTCTTCGCAATCCATGGCGGCCAGGCCGGCGAACTGGCTGAGCGTCGGCGGCGTCAGGAACATGTTGCCCATACGCGCGCGGGCCTGCTGGACCTCTTCTTCCGGCAGGATCAGCCAGCCCAGGCGCCAGCCCGCCATGCTCCAGTATTTGGAGAAGCTGTTCACGATCATGGCCTTGTCGTCGAACTGCAGCATGCAGGGCGTGTCGTGGCCGTAGGTGATGCCGTGATAGATCTCGTCCGAGATGATGCTGATGTTGCGCTCGCGGCAGACCTCGACGATGGCCTTCAGTTCATCCTCGGCGATGACGGTGCCGGTCGGGTTGGCGGGGCTGGCGATGATGACGCCCTGAGGCGCGGGGTCCAGTTCGCGCAGGGCCTTGGCCGTCAACTGGAAGCGCACGTCGGGGCCGCAGTCGATCTCCTGCGGGACGATGTGCAGGGCCTTCATCGTGTTGCGATAGGCGACATAGCCGGGGCGGGCGATAGCTACGCGGTCGCCGGGGGCGAATCGCATGTTCAGCGCCACCACCAGGGCGGGCGAGGCGCCCGCTGTCATGATGACGCGCTCGGGATCGATGACGACGCCGTAGCGGTCCTTGTACAGCTTGGCCACGCGGGCGCGCAGGTTGGGGCTTTCCCAATAGCCGCCGGCCTCGGCGTCGACCACGCGGTGCGCCTCGGCGATGGCGCGGCTGGGGGCGCCGGTCGAGGGCTGGCCGAACTCCATATGGATGACTGACTGACCTTCAGCCTTCATCTCATGGGCGATGCGGCTGATGGCGATGGCGCGGAAGGGTTCGATTTCTACTGTCATGTCAAAGCGTCGGCCAATCTGAGGAAGCCCGCCACGTCGATGGTCTCGGCGCGGGCGTCGGGTTCGATTCCAGCGGCTTCGCACAGGGCGGCGCCGCCAAGTTGTTTCAGGCTGGAGCGCAGCATCTTGCGACGCTGGCCGAATGCGGCCGCCGTGACCCTTTCCAGCCGCTTCAGGCGGTCGGGGGCGGGGCGCTCGGTGAAGGGTATCAGATGCACCACGGCTGAGGCCACCTTGGGCGGCGGGGTGAAGGCGGCGGCGGGCAGGTGCATGACGATGCGCGCCTCGGCCACGGCCTGACTGATGACGGCCAGACGGCCATAGGCGTCCTCGCCCGGCTGGGCCACCACGCGCTCGGCGACTTCCTTCTGGAACATCAGGGTCAGGGCGCACGGCGTCCACGGCCCCGTCAGCCACTTGATCAGCAGCGGCGTGCCGACGTTGTAGGGCAGGTTGGAGACCAGATGCGCCGGTCCCTCGACCAGTTCGGCTTCCTTCACCTTCAGGGCGTCGGCCTCGACGATGGTCAGGCGGCCCGAACCGTCGTCCAGTTCGGACAGCAGGGGGATGAAGCGCGGATCCTTCTCGACCAGCACCACCTTGCCCGCATCGCTTTCCAGCAGGGCACGAGTCAGGCCGCCGGGGCCGGGACCGACCTCGATGACGGCGCGGCCGTCGAAGGGCCCGGCGTAGCGGACGATCTTCCGCGTGACGTTGAGGTCCAGCAGGAAGTGCTGGCCGAAGCTCTTTTTGGCCGACAGGCCGTGGGCGTCGAGCGTTTCACGCAGGGAGGGCAGATGATCGGTCACGAGGCCTGTTAGCGCGCCGCGCGGGCGGACGCCATCTCGGAAGCCAGGCGGACGGCGGCGATGAAGCTGTCGGCGCGGGCGACGCCCTTGCCGGCGATGTCAAAGCCGGTGCCGTGATCGGGAGAGGTGCGGACGATGGGCAGGCCCAGGGTGGCGTTGACTCCGCCCCAGAAGTCCAGCGTCTTCACCGGGATCAGCGCCTGATCGTGATAGAGGCAGACCACGGCGTCATACCGCGCGCGCGCCTCTTCGTGGAACAGGGTGTCGGCGGGCAGGGGATCGGTGATGTTCAGCCCTTCGGCGCGCAGGGCCTCGGCGGCGGGACGCAGCACCGTCACCTCCTGCAGGCCGATGGCGCCGCCTTCGCCCGCGTGCGGGTTCAGGGCGGCCAGGGCCAGGCGCGGGGCGCTGATGCCGAAATCGCGCTTCATCGATTCGTGGACGACGCGGGCGACGCGGGCGACGCGCTCGCCTGTCACCAGTTCGGGCAGCTGGTCGATCGGCACATGGATGGTGACGAGGCAGGCGCGCAGGTTCTGCGCCGTCAGCATCATCACCGGGCCGCGCGTGCCGCTGAACGGGACGTCGGCGGTCAGTTCGGCGATGAACTCGGTATGGCCCGGAAAACGGAAGCCGGATGCATACATCGGCGCTTTGGCGATCGGGGCGGTCACAAGGCCGCAGCCTTCACCCGACAACACCAGATCGACGCCACGCTCGATCCAATCCGCCACGGCGACGGCGTTGGCGGGCTCAGGCTGGCCCGCCGTCACGGGCGCGGGCGCCGGATGGTGCAGGACAGGGATGGCGCGGCCGAAGACACCGGCCGCATCGGCAGGGCTGATGACGGCTTCCACCGGCTGGCCCTGCGCCTTCAGAACATCGGCGTCGCCGACCACGACGAAGGGCACGACCGGCGGCAAGGGGCCGGGCGCGGAGCCCAGCACCGACCAGGCGCGGGCGATGATTTCCGGCCCCACCCCGGCGGGGTCGCCCATCGTGACGATGAGCGGCCGGATCATCGTCATTGCTTGATTTCGATCAGGGCGTCTTCGCGCAGATCACGCAGATAACGCCGGCCCAGCATGGCGTAGTTCTGATTCTGCAGACGCGCCTCGACCTGTTGCGACGAAGGGGCTTCCGGACCACCCAGGCGACGGTCGCAGACGGCCAGCAGGTGGACGCCCAGCGGGGTGCGGACGGGCGTGCTGATCGAGCCGAGTTCGGCAGAGCGGGCGACCTGTTGGAACTGCGGCGCCAGGTCATCGACGTCGCTTTCGCCCAGGTCCGCGCCCAGCAGGCCGGTTTCCGAACGGGCGCGCTCTAGAATGTTGTCGCAGGTCAGTTGGCCGCGCAGGGCTTCCAGGCGCTGGGTGGCGGCGGCTACCCGGGCGTCGTCAGCATTTTCCGGCACTTCGACCATGATCTGCTTCATCTTGACCATACTGGTCGAAGCGCCCGAACGCTTGTCGCGCATGTACAGGATGTAGACGCCGCCATCGACCGGGATGGGGTTCGACAGTTGGCCGACTTCCAGCGTGTCCATGACGGTTTGAAGCGCAGGCTGAACCGTGCCTTGAACCACCCAACCGGCGTCGCCGCCACGCGCGGCGGAAGGAGCCGCCGAGAATTGACGGGCAACGGCCATGAAGGGCGCGCCCTGGATCATCTGCTGCACCAGTTGGCGCGCGCCGTTCACGGCTTCCTGCATGCCGCCGACGCGAGCAGCCTCGATATAAATCTCACCAACCAGATATTGGGGCTTGGTGGCGGATTCCGTCAGCTGACGCATGGCCTGATCGACCTGGCTCTTGCTGACCCGCGCGCGGTCGCGGAAACGGCCGCCGACCAGATCGCGCCAGCCGACCTCGGTGCGAATCTGTTCGCGGAAGGCCGGAATGGCGATGCCGCCTTGCTGAAGGAAGGAGACGAAGGCGTCGGGGCTGGCGCCGGTCTGGCGCGCCATGTCCGCGATTTCGCGGTCGACTTCTTCGTCAGTGATCTTCAGTTGATCGAATTTGGCGATTTCCTGGGCCTGCAGATGCTGCTCGATCAGATCGTTGAGCGCCTGCTGCTGGATGGCGGCGATGTTCTCTTCGGTCGGCTGCATCTGCGACATGGCCATGACGACCAGCATCCGCTGACGCAGGTCGAAGCCGGTGATGATGCGGTCATTGACCGTGGCGATGATGCCATCGGCCATGCGGAACTGAGGCGCGGCGGTCGCGCGCTGGGGCGCTTCTTCCGCCGCTGGGTTCAGGGCGCCTGCGGCCGGTTGCGCCTGGGCGCCTTGCTGTTGAGGCGCGGGTGTCGAGGTCGCCTGAGCCCATGAAGGCTCCACGGCTGCAACGACCATCAGGGCGGCCAGTGCGGCTCCCGTAGAGTAACGCTTCAAACGCATCGTCAGTCCTGATTCCCTAAAGCGGTCCCAACCCGATGTGCGACGCCGTCAGCGCCGCCACGCCAGGGCGCACGTCCCCGTAAGCCGCAATGCACGCCATGCCTACCGCATATTGTTGCGATCATAGCCTGAACCTCCAAAAGTGGCGAGGTTAAGACGAATATAGACGCCCTCGGTGGGGCCGGTGGGGCGCACCCGAGTGTTGTCGCGACGCCAGCCCAGTTCGATTCGGAAGCAGTCGTCATCGAACAGAAGTCCGACTTCCGAACGAGTGATGATGTCTCGCTCCAGATCGGCGATGCCGGTCACCGCCACGCCCCAGTTGCCATAAACGAACTGGTGTCCCGAGAGCTGAACAAACTCGTAGTTGCGGTTCTCCGGACCGTTCAGCGGGTTGGAGTTGTCCACGATATAGCTCAGACTGGCCAGGTTGCGACGACCCCAGCGGCCATCGACCGTCGCCTCGGCGCGACGAATCTCTCCGTTGCCGTCGATCGTGGCGTGGAACCAGCCGCGCATGCGATCCGAGGGATTGAACGTGCCTTGCACCACCCAGTCCGACGTCCGTCCGGCCAGGCCAGAGGGGTCGTAGAGACGCGTCGGATCGTCAGGAATGGGCGTCAGATATTCGTCCTGGTCATCGGCGCGCATGCTGCGGCCGATGAAGAAGCTGGCTGAACGCACATCGTCCCAGCGCAAGGTCGCGCGGGCGCCCGCCGTAAAGCGCAGACCGCCTTCCAGCAGATCGTAACCAGGGAAGCGGTCCATGCGGAAAAGGGACAGGTGATCCAGTTCCGTGATCTGACTGTCCTCGTTCGGAATGCGCGGATCCAGGTCGGCCTTGTTGGAGATCGACATCTGGGCCATCGGCTCCAGAATCAGGTCCGACGAGGCGCTGAGACGACGGTACAGGGGATAGCTGATATCGACACCGGCGCTCGCCCGGGCGCGAGTGTAGGTCTCGGTTCCCACGCCCATGGCGGGCGGCAGGTCACTCACTGAGTAGAAGTCGGTACGCAGGTCGACGAAGGGCTCCCAACGCACGCCGATGGGGGAAATCATCGTCCGGCGCCATTCCGCCTGGCCGGTGACGCGACGGCTGTCGACGCCGGGCAGGCCGTCGGTGGGGCCGCCGGGAATCAACTCGGGCGCCAGGGTCGGGAAGCCGACATAGGCATCGCGAGTCAACGCCACGGCTGAGCCGCGCAGGCGCAGACGGCCGCCGAAGACGGGGCCGTCCGGTTCCCACCGGGCCTCGATCAGAGGCGCCACCAGCGGCAGAGTGTTGTCGTCCTCGAACACCAGATAGCCGTCGGCGTCACGGAAATCCGTGTCGGCATAGGACGGATCAAGCCGCAAGCTCTGCATGGAGAAGGCGGCGACCGACAGATAGGATCGTTCGGTCTGACGCTCTGCGTAGATCTGGCTGATCAGACGTCGGCTGTCGCCATAGTAAAGGCCGTTGTCCTGATAGGCGTTGCGCACGTCGTAACGGTCGAACAGCGTCTTGTCCGACACGCGCTCGGCCGTGAAGCCCCAGCGCCAGGGGCCTGCGGGATCGAACGCGCCGTGGGCCAGCAGATAGCTGCGGCTGGTCTTGTCGCCGAAGCGGACGTTGCTCTCGGCGTCGCCGTCGCCATCCAGATCAAAGTCGCCGAAGCTGCGGCCATAGGTATAGCCGCCGCGGGCCACGATCATGCCGTCGGCGAATCGCTTGCGCCATTGCAGGTTCAGCAGCGGCGCGACTTTGGTGTTGAATTGCGGGCTGAACAGCACGTCCTCGGATGGGGAAATGACGTGCAGATAGGGAATCTCCAGCGAGACCCCCCGACCTGCCTGGTAATCGCCCCAGGGGACCAGGAAGCCCGAGGCGCGATCAACGGTCGGGTCCGGGTGAGAGAAGGCCGGCAGGTAGAAGATCGGCACCCCGCCCACGCGGAACACCACGTCGCGATACAGGATCGCGCGCAGTTCTTCGTTCTGGACCGCCTTGGAGGCCTGGATGGAGACGCTGGGCGTCTTGCCGCCATCCGCCGCGCAGACGGGACAGGGCGTGAAGATAACCCGGTTTAACTCGCTGACGGTTTCAGAGCGCCGTACGGCGGTCGCCGCCATCAGGCTGGAGCCGTCGGCGAGGCGGGTCGCCAGATCGACGGCCACGCCGGCCTTGAGGTCGGAATCAAGCTCGATGCGCTCGGCGTGCACGACCGATCCGTCAGGCGCGGTCAGTTCGGCGTCGCCGGACGCCGTGGCGATACGGCTTTTCAGGTCGTAGGTGACGTCCTGGGCGCGCAGGCTGTGATCCTGAAAGCGCGCCAGCACGCGATCCTCGGCTGACCCCTGGGCGGAGACGACTTCGCCTTCACGCTGGGTTGCATCCGCGTCGACATAGACGGCTTCAGGCGTCAGGCCGTCGGCGTTGCGTGTCTGCGAAGGCGTCGCCGACGTCTGCGACGGGGCCTGAGCTTGCTGGGCTAAAACCGGGCTTGCGGCCAAGGGCGCGCCTATGACCAACGCCGCCCCGGTCAGCAACCGAAGGCGCAGGGCTCCCATGCGGGGGAGGCGGCGGTTGATCATGCACTATCCACTCTGTTGCCGGCTACTGTCATGCGAGGGCGGGCGAAACCGCTCGATTAGCCGTCTTCGGTATAGAACAGCAAGGTGAAGGCGGCGAGGGCCGTCAATACAGGCGGCAGCCAGGCGGCGATGATAGGCGGCACCACCTCAGCCGACCCCATGGCCGACGAGAACTGGTTCAGGAAGAAGAAGGCGAAGCCCAGCACCACGGCCGCGACCGTCATGCGCGCCAGATCGCCCAGGCGCATCAGTCGCAAGGAAAAAGCGGCGGCCAGGATCGACATGGCGCCGAACACCAGCGGCGTGGCCAGAAGTTGCTGCAGCCGCAGCCGATAGGCGGTGGAGGCGAACCCGGCGTCCTCGATCCGGCGAATCTGGTTGGGCAGGGACCAGAACGGCGTGGATTGCGGTCGGGCGAATCGCTGGAAGGCTTCCTTGTCGGCCAGGTTGGAGGGCAGATCCAGGGTGGCGTAGCGCACGGCCCGCTGTCCGGTCTGGGCGCCCCTGGCGTCGGTCAGGCGCCAGCGTCCGGCGTTCAGGGCGGCGGTGGCGGCGTCGATCCTTTCCGTGAAGACGCGCCGTCCCCCGGACGTCGTGGTGTAGATGAAGAAGGTCGGGTCCAGCAGACGGCCGGTGGCCTGTTCCTGGCGGCCGCCGCGAATGATCATCTGCCGGTTCTCGTCTCCTTCGCGAAGCCAGACCGACTCAGCGGTTTCTCCTCCGGGGACGGAACCGGAGATCCGACCGCGTTCGCGCTGCCAGATGCCGTCTCCGGCTGCGGCCATCGGGCCCAGAACCGTCACTGTGAGCGCGCCCATCAGCACGGCTGCGCCTGCCGCCGGAAGCACGAAGCGCCAGGCCGAGACGCCCGCCGCCCGCATGGCGATCAACTCGCTGCGCCGGTTCAGGCTGACGAAGGCGCCCAATGTCCCGAACAGGAAGACGAAGGGCAGAAGCTGGATGACGACGGATGGGGATTTGACCAGCACCAGGCCGAGGATCCGCGCGCTGGACAACTCGCCGGAAGAGTTCAGCCCGCGCGACACCTCGACGAAGTCGATCAACATGACCAGGGCGGCGATGACGGCCAGGGCCACGCCCAGCGACTTCATCTGCTGGATCAGCACATAGCGTTCGATGCGCCCGAGACGAAGCTTCATGCGGTCCTCGCCTTCACGCGGGCCAGCGGCGACAAGGCGCGGCGACGGCGCGGTTTGAGCGCGCGGAACAGGATGCGCAGGGCCAGGGCCGTGGCGGCCAAGGGCACGACGTATTGCAGGATGTTCAGCGCGCCGTTCCAGGCGCTGGCCGCGACCAGGCCGTAGCCGATAACGCGCAGGATCAAGAAGGCGCCCGCCGCCTTGGCGATTCGCCCTGTGTAGCCGGTCCGGCTGAAGGCGCCGCCCAGGATGGCCGCCAGCGCAAAGGCCATGGCCGCCAGGGCGTAGAGGGGCGAGGCCAGGCGCGAATGCCCCTCGGCCGCCAGTTCGCCGCGCGTTCCGGCGGTCTCAAGCAGGGCGGGGGTGGGGTCGAACAGGTCCGTCAGCCACAGGTCCGACGGCTTGAAGCGGATTCTTTCGTTTGTCTGGGCGTAGGGCGACAGGTCGAACACCTGCTGGTCGAACGACAGCTGGTTCAGCACCTCGCGCGAGGAATAGCGCTGCATCGACCCGTTCTGCATGGTCAGCACCGGCAGGCCGTCGACGCGGCCGAAGCGGGCGGTCTCGGCGTCCCAGGTCGTGACCGTCTTGCCGTTATCGAGATAGACGAAAAGATTCTTCATCAGGCCGTTCTGCTCGATCTGCTGGACGTAGACGGTCAGGCCGTCAGGGCCCTGGACGAAGCGGCCTTCCTCGACCAGCAGGGCGGCCAGGTCGGTGCGGATGGCGAAGGCCTGGCGGCGGCCCTCGCGTTGGGCCCAGGGCTGGACGAAGACGTTCACCAGCAGGGCGACGACCGTGACGATCAGGGCGATCTGCAGGGCGGGCCGGATCAGGGCCCAGCGGCTGACCCCGGCGGCGTAGGCGGCGGTCAGCTCCTGCTCACGCTGCAGCCGCGTCAGGGCGATCAGGGCGCCGACGAACAGGCCGATGGGCAGGATGACCGCGATCAGCTGCGGCAGGGCCAGCAGGGTCAATTTGACCATGACCCAGACGCTTTGGCCGCGCTCGACGATGACCTCCAATTGGTCAAGGCTCTGACTCAGCAGGCCTATCCCGGCCAGCGCCGCGACCGCCGCCACGATGGGCAGGCCGATCTGGCGGAAAAGATACCTCTGAATCAGGGTCATGCGGCGGGTAAGGTCGTATAATCGGCTGCGAACGTGTTGCAGCCCAGGGCGATGCGAGCCATGTAATACACATCCGGCCGCCCCGACGAAACCGTCGCCGCGACCATGGCAAATTCAAGCGTCACCGGGGCATGATTTCTCGGTCTGGAGTTAGTTTATGAAAATCGAATTCGTCGCTTCGTCGGGCGCAGCCGAAATTCTCGCCGTGCTGGCGCACGAAGGACGAGCCCTTGCGGGCGCCGGTTCGGCGCTGGATCAGGCCGCATCGGGCGCCCTGGCCAAGGCGATGAAGAACAGCCGCTTCACCGGCGCGGCGAACAGCACCCTGAACGTCGCGGCTCCGGCCGGGATCGACGCGAACGCCGTCCTGCTGGTCGGCGCGGGCGCGGCGGACAAGCTGGACGATCTGGCGGTCGAAACCGCCGCCGCCACCGCCTATCAGGCGACCAAGCTGTCGGGCGCCGAAGTCCTGACCATCGAGGCGTCGCACCTGTCGCCGGAACTGGCCGCCCGCGCCGGTTTCGCCGTGCGCCTGGCCGCCTATCGCTTCGCCAAATACCTGACCAAGCAGAAGGCCGACAAGATCCCGTCGGTGACGACCGTGCGCGTCGTGACCTCGGACGTGAAGGCCGCCGAGGCCGCCTTCCAACCGCTGTCGGCCGTGGCTGACGCCGTTCTGTTCTCGCGCGATCTGGTGTCGGAGCCCGCCAACATCCTGTACCCGGCCGAGTTCGCGCGCCGCGTGAAGGAGCTGGAGGCCCTCGGCGCCAAGGTCGAGATCCTGGGCGAGGCCGAGATGAAGAAGCTGGGCATGGGCTCGCTGCTCGGCGTCGGGCAGGGCTCGGTGCGTGAAAGCCAGCTGGCCGTCATCCAGTGGAACGGCGGCAAGGCGGGCGAGGCCCCCATCGCCTTCGTCGGCAAGGGCGTCTGCTTCGACACCGGCGGCATCAGCCTGAAGCCCGCCGACGGCATGGAAGAGATGAAGTGGGACATGGGCGGCGCCGCCGCCGTGGCCGGCCTCATGCACGCCCTGGTCGGCCGCAAGGCCAAGGTGAACGTCGTCGGCGTCCTGGGCCTGGTCGAGAACATGCCGGACGGAAACGCCCAGCGTCCGGGCGACGTCGTCACCTCCATGTCGGGTCAGACCATCGAGGTGCTGAACACCGACGCCGAGGGCCGCCTCGTGCTGGCCGACGCCCTCTGGTACACGCAGGACCGCTTCAAGCCGAAGTTCATGATCGACCTGGCCACCCTGACGGGCGCCATCATCATCTCGCTGGGCCTGGAATATGCGGGCGTCTTCACCAACAGCGACGAACTGGCCGCCAACATCGCCGACGCCGGCCCGAAGGTGGGCGAGAAGTCCTGGCGCCTGCCGATCCCGGCCGAATACGAGCGTCACATCGACAGCCCGATCGCCGATGTGAAGAACATGGGCAACGGCCGCGCCGGCGGCTCGATCACCGCCGCCCTGTTCCTGCAACGCTTCACCAACGGCACGCCGTGGGCGCACATCGACATCGCCTCGACCGCCTGGGTGAAGGACTCCAAGAACCCGACCGTACCGGACGGCGCCGTGGGCTATGGCGTGCGTCTGCTCGACCGCATGGTCGCCGACCACTACGAAGGCTGAAACACGTCCTTGAAAGGGTAGGGCCGGGTGTCTGACGCCAAGCCGGAAATCTGGTTCTACCACCTGGAGCGCTCGACGCTGGACCAGGTGCTGCCGACCCTGCTGGAGCGCACGCTTCAGCGGGGCTGGCGCGCCTTGATCCGGGGCGCGACCTCGCACCGGCTCGACGACATCGACGAGCTGTTGTGGACTTACCGCGACGACAGCTTCCTGCCTCACGGACGGGCCGATGGCGACCACGCCGCGCGCCAGCCTGTGCTTCTGTCCGAATCGGGCGAGAATCTGAATGGCGCTCAGGCGCTGTTCATCGTCGATGATTCAGAGCTTGGGGCCACGCAGGAGTTCGCACGTTGCTTCATCATCTTCGACGGTCGGGACGAGCAGGCGCTGCACCATGCGCGCGGGCGCTGGCGGACGCTGAAGGCGGACGGCGCCGACCTGGCCTACTGGAAACAATCGGACGAGGGCCGCTGGGAAAAGGCGGCCTGATCCTGGGCGTGGGCCTGGTCGCCCTGTCGGCCTGCGCTTCGCCGCCCGCCCGGCCCGCCGGCCAGCCGACCGCGCCCGTCCGGACGCCGGTCTCCTCGACCGAGCGGCCCTATCTTTCCGAACCGGGCGTTCGCACCATCGACGGCGATATGTGCAAGGCCGGCGAGCTTCAGTGGCTGGTCGGGAAACCGCGCAGCCAGATTCCCGTTCCGGTGGATGTGGTGAACCGTCGCGTCGCTTGCACGACCTGTCCCGTAACCGAAGACTATTCGCCTTACCGCTTGAATATTTTATATAATCAGCAGACGGGCCTGGTCGAGCAGGTTCGCTGCGGCTGATCGAAAAGGACGCCGCCATGAAGACGATTCTGACCCTGAGCGCCGCTGTGAGTTTCCTCGCCCTGGCCGCCTGCGCCCCGACCCAGGGCGGCGGCGCGACGCCGACGCCGGGCGGCGAGGCGACCCCCGTCGCCTGCAAGGCCAGCGACTATCAGGAGTATGTGGGCCGCAATCGCTCGACCATTCCGACCGCGCCGGAAGGCCGCATCTTCCGCGTTCTGTGCAGCAGCTGCGCGGCGACCATGGACTATCGCGAGAACCGCGTGACCTTCACCTACGACGACAAGACCAACGTCGTGACGCGCGTCAGCTGCGGCTGAGTTCAACCAATATCCGCTCATCCCGGCGGAGGCCGGGATCCAGTGCTTTGGCTGCAAACGCGGCGGATGAAGTTCTCACTGGGCCCCGGCGTCCGCCGGGGTGAGCGGAAAGCAGGGGCTGGGGCTTATCGCTCCAGGCCGTAGAGGGCGTCGGCGACGTCCTCTACCTTCTGGCGCACCACGGTCTCCGCGTCGCGCAGGCCGCGGTTGTAGAACAGGCGGCCGATGTCGCGGCCGATGAACTCCACCAGCATCTCGGCGGGCAACTGGCCGACCTCCACCTCCATCTCGTCGCGCAGGTAGGCGCGCAGACGGGCGGACGCCTCCTGCATCTCGTCCTTGGTCAGCAGGGGCGGGGTCTTGCTCATCAGGACACCTCGGCCAGGGCTTCTTCGGCGGCGATCCAGTCGATCTCGGCCTGATCCAGATCGGCCTGGGCCTTGGCGCGGGCGCGGGTCAGGCCTTCCAGCTTCTTCGGATCATTGACGGCGGCGTTGGCCAGATCGTCATCCAGACGCGCCAGATCGGCGGTAAGTTGGGCCATCTTCTCTTCCGCCTTCTTCACCGCATGGCGCAGGGTCGAGGGCGAGGGGCCCTTCTTCTTCTCAGCCTTGGGCGTGGGCGCGGGAGCCTCGGCCACAGCTTCCTCATGCTTGACCTGGCTGGGCTTCATCCCCGCCTGCTTGGCGCGGTCCAGGACGAACTTCTGATAGTCGTCCATGTCGCCGTCGAACGGCTTCACCGACCCGTCGGCGGCCAGCCACAGGCGGTCGGCCACCAGCTCCATCAGCGAGCGGTCGTGGGTGATCAGGATGACCGCGCCCGTATATTCGTTCAGCGCGTCCAGCAGGGCGCGGCGGCTGTCGATGTCCAGGTGGTTGGTCGGTTCGTCCAGGATCAGGATGTGCGGCGCATCCATCGCCACCAGATTCAGTAGCAGGCGCGCCCGCTCGCCGCCCGACAGGGACGCCACGGTGGTCTCCTGCTTCTCGAACGGCAGGCCGAACTGGGCCAGGCGGCTGCGACGGCTGCTTTCCGAGGCATCCGGCATGGCGCGGCGTATGATCTCCAGCGGCGTATCGGTCGGGTCCATCGCCTCGATCTGGTGCTGGTGGAACCAGCCCACGCGCATCTTGCCGTCGCGATGGAACTCGCCCGTCTCGACCGTCAGGGCCTTGGCGATCAGCTTGGCGAAGGTCGACTTGCCCGCCCCGTTGACGCCCAGCAGACCGATGCGGTCGTCCAGATCCATCCGCAGGTTCAGGTTCTTCAGGATCGGCTTGCCCGGTTCATAGCCGACGTTGGCCTTCTCCAGCCGGATCAGCGGCGGGGGCAGGGGGCGTTCGGGCGAAGGCAGGGTGAAGGGGGCGACGCGCTCTTCGGGCGGCAGTTCGATGCGCTGCATCTTCTCCAGCCGCTTGACGCGCGACTGGGCCTGCGTCGCCTTCGACGCCTTGGCCTTGAAGCGGTCGATGAACTTCTGCAGGTGGGCGCGCTCGGCGTCTTGCTTGGCCTGGGTCGACGCCATCAGGCGCAGTTTTTCGGCCCGCGTCTTTTCGAAGGTGTCGTAGTTGCCGGTGTAGAGGTCCAGCTTGCGGTTCGACAGTTGCAGGATGTGGGTGCAGACGCCGTTCAGCAGTTCGCGGTCGTGGCTGATGATCAGGGCCGTGTGCGGATAGCGTTTGAGCCGCTGCTCCAGCCACAGGGCGCCTTCCAGATCGAGGTAGTTGGTCGGTTCGTCCAGCAGCAGCATGTCCGGCTCGGCGAACAGGGCGGCGGCCAGGGCGACGCGCATCCGCCAGCCGCCCGAGAACTCGGCCATCGGGCGCAGGATGTCGTCGTGACTGAAACCCAGACCCGCCAGGACTTCGGACGCACGCGCAGGGGCGCTGTCGGCGTCGATCTCGATCAGGCGGCCCCAGATCTCGCCCATTTCCTCCGGCTCGGCGGTTTCCAGTCGGGTCAGCAGGTCGTGGCGCTCGACGTCGGCTTCCAGAATGGTGTCCAGAACGCTGACGGGCGTGGCCGGGTGTTCCTGATCGACCGAGCCGATGCGGGCTGTCTTGGGCAGGGAGATTTCGTCGCCGTTGGCGGCCAGTTCGCCCAGGATCAGCTTGAACAGGGTCGACTTGCCGATGCCGTTGCGGCCGACCAGGCCGACCTTGGCGCCCGGCGGCAGGCTGACGGAGGCGTCGTCCAGGAACTCGCGGCCCCAGGCGTTGTAGGTCAGGTTTTTGATCTGCAGCATGGGAACCGGAAAGAAAAAGGCTTACGCGCGGGGATATTGGAAAGATGTGCGGCGCTCGCTATAAGCCGCCGACCCTCAAACTCCCAAACAAGAAGTCACTCCCATGACCGAACGTACGTTCTCGATCATCAAGCCGGACGCCACCCGCCGTAACCTGACGGGCGCCATCAACGCCGTGATCGAAGGCGCTGGCCTGCGTATCGTGGCTCAACGCCGCGTCAAGCTGACCGAAGCCCAAGCCAAGAAATTCTACGAAGTGCACGCCGAGCGTCCCTTCTACGGCGAACTGGTCTCGCAGATGATCGCCGAGCCGGTCGTCGTCCAGGTGCTGGAAGCCGAAGGCGCCGTCGCCAAGTACCGCGAAGTCATGGGCGCCACCAACCCGAACGACGCCGCTGAAGGCACCATCCGCAAGCTGTTCGCCCTGTCGATCGGCGAGAACTCGGTCCACGGTTCGGACTCGCTGGAGAACGCCGGCATCGAGATCGCCCAGTTCTTCACGGACGCCGACATCGTCGGCTAAGGGTTGAGACAGGCCTCTCTGTGAGGTCTGACACAGCGATAAAGCGGCCCGCTCCCGGAACCGGGGGCGGGCCGTTTCGTTTTCATGGTCACGCTGTCTCTCGAAGAAGAACAAGGATGACCGCCATGAAGACGATGCTGAAGCTTGCCCCGATAATCGGCCTGACGGCCTTGCTGGCCGCCTGCGGCACCACGACGGAACAACGCGCCGCCACGGGCGCCCTGGGCGGCGCGGTCGCCGGTCAGGCGATCGGCGGCAACACCGGTGCGACGGTCGCCGGCGGCGTCATCGGCGCCGTCGCAGGCGCCGCCACCACGCCGAAGAAGCCGCACGAGTAAGGCTTTCTCCGCAAGGGGAAACAAAAAGGGCGTCGGCCGCGAAGCCGACGCCCTTTCCATTTGTCCGTCGCCGGACGCGCCGCTTACCAGATGCGGGCGCGCTTTTCGGGGGCGATGTACTCCGCCTGATCCGGGGTGACGCCGAAGGCGGCGTACCATGCGTCGATGTTGCGCGGCGGGGTGGCGGCGCGCGCCATGCCGGGCGAATGCGGGTCGGTGGTCAGCTGCTCTTTCAGAGCCTCTTCACGCGACTTCTCGCGCCACACCTGGGCCCAGCCCAGGAAGACGCGCTGTTCGCCGGTCAGACCGTCGATGACCGGGGCCGGCTGGCCGTTCAGGCTGCGCTTATAGGCGTCCAGCGCCATCAGCAGGCCGCCCAGATCGGCGATGTTTTCGCCCATCGTCAACTCGCCGTTGATGTGGGTGCCGGGGACTGGCTCTTCGGCGGCGTAGATGGCGCCCAGCGTCTTGGCGCGTTCCTCGAAACGGGCGGCGTCCTCGGGCGTCCACCAGTCGCGCAGCACGCCGTTGGCGTCGGTCTTGCGGCCCTGGTCGTCGAAGCCGTGGGTGATCTCGTGGCCGATCACGGCGCCGATGCCGCCGTAGTTGACCGCCGGATCGGCGTTCGGGTCGAAGAAGGGCGCCTGCAGGATGGCGGCCGGGAAGACGATCTCGTTGCGCGGCGGGTTGTAGTAGGCGTTCACCGTCTGGGGCGTCATGCCCCATTCCAGCGGATCGACCGGCTGGCCGATCTTGCTGCGGTTCCAGGCCCAGTCGAAGGCGGAGGCGCGCTCGACGTTGCCGTAGAGGTCGCCCGCCGTCAGCTCCAGCCCGTCATAGCTGCGCCATTTCTCGGGATAGCCGATCTTCACGCCGAACTTGGACATCTTCAGGATGGCCTGCTCGCGGGTGGCGTCGCTCATCCAGTCGAGAGCCTTCAGGCGCTCGGTCATGGCGGCGCTGAGATTGGCGACCAACTGCTCCATCTGCGTCTTGGACGAAGCCGGGAAGTGCAGGCGGACGTATTCCTGGCCCAGAACCTCGCCCAGCTGGCCGTCGACCAGGGCGACGCCGCGGTTCCAGCGCGGACGGTTCTCGGGCTGGCCGCGCAGGGTCTTGCCGCGGAACTCGAAGCGCGAGTCGACGAAGGCGTCGGACAGATAGGGGCTGGCCTGATCGACGGTCTGGAAGGCCTGCCAGGCCTTCAGCGTCTCGATCGGGGTGTCGGCGAACACCTGGGCGATGCCGGGGATGGCGGTGTTTTCCATCAGCACCAGGGTCGGCACGCTTTCGACCTTGGAGGCCTGCAGGAAGGCGGCCCAGTCGAAGCCCGGCGCGAAGGTCGACAGCTGCGCGGCCGGGGTCGGGTTGTAGATCTTGTCGATCTGGCGACGCTCGACCGTGGTCCAGTGCTTCTCGGCCACCCTGGTCTCGAAGGCCAGGATGTCGGCGGCGGCCTGGGCCGGGTTGCTCCAGCCGGCGGCGGTCAGGGCGCGCGTGACATAGACGACATAGGCTTCGCGCTGGGTGGCGAAGTCCGGCTTCAGATAATAGTCGCGGTCCGGCAGGCCCAGGCCGCCCTGGCCCAGATAGGCCGAGTTGACGTTGGGGTCTTGCAAGTCCTCGAACACGGCCACTCCGAACAGGGAGCCGCCGAAGCCTTCGTGGCTGGCGCCCATCAGGCGGGCCATGTCGCTGTGGTTCGACACGGCGCGGATGGCGGCCAGGTCTGCGGCCAGGGGCTGGGCGCCCAGCTGGTTCACGCGGGCCTCGTCCATGAAGCTGGCGTACAGGGCGCCGACCTTGCGGGCGTTGTCGTTGACCGGGTTGGCGGCGCTGGCCTCGATGATGGCGCGAAGCTGGGCCTGCGAGTTCTCATACAGGACGTCGAACGGGCCGAAGCGGGCCTTGTCGGCCGGAATCTCGGTATCGCGCAGATAGACGCCGTTGGCGTAGGCGTTGAAGTCGTCGCCCGGCTTCACCGTCAGGTCGCGGCCGTCCAGGTCGAAGCCCCAGGGCTTGATCTCGGGCGTGGTCGAGGCGGTCGCCGAGGCGTGGGCGTGTTGGGCCAAGGTCGGTTGAGCCGTGAAGGCGAGGGCGAGGGCCATGGCGGCGGCGCCCATCAGGCGAGTTTTCATCATCGGGTCTTTCCCAGTGGTGCAGACGTGCGCGATTGCGCCATCGGGACGGCGCATCCGTGCTTGCGGGCAACCTGCGCGGGCTGCGACCGGCTGTCGCATTAAAAATCGTTAAGGATCAGGCGCGGCGGATGAAATCGGCGAGCGCCTGGGGATAAAGGCCGTGCTCCGCCGCTTTGACCCGTTCGGCCAGGATGTCGGGCGTGTCGCCGGGCTGGATCGGCACGCGCGCCTGGCCCAGGATCGGGCCTTCATCGACGCCCTCGGTGACGATGTGGACGGTGCAGCCCGCCTCAAGGTCTCCGGCCTCGATGGCGCGGGCGTGGGTGTTCAGGCCGGGATAGAGCGGCAATAGCGACGGGTGGATGTTCAGCATCCGATCCGCCCATTTCCCGACCAGCCACGGGGTCAGCAGGCGCATGTATCCGGCCAGGGCCACCACCTGGACGCCGCGCTCGGTCAACAGGGCGTCGATGGCGCGTTCATGCGCCTCGCGGTCCTTGCCGAAGGGCTTGTGCTCGACGGTCAACGCCTCGACGCCCGCCGCCTCGGCCTTGGTCAGGCCGCCCGCGCCCGCGATGTTGGAGACGACGACCACGACTTCATAGGGCGCGTCCGCCGCCTGACCCGCTGCGATCAGGCTGGCCATGTTCGAGCCGGTTCCCGAGATCAGGACGGCGACGCGGGTTTTGGCGACGGACATGGGCGGCTCACGCATTGAAAAAGGCGCGACTGCCATGCGGCCCCGACGGCGACTTAGCAAGAGGGACTGCAAGGCGAAGGGGAGGGCGTGTCGCCGCCGAACCATCGTCGATGAACCGGCGCAAACTCCGTTGCTTCTTCGGAAACGGCGGCGCTAGCGTCGATCCGCCGGAGAGTCCGGCATCCTAAGGGGGGAGTATCTTATATGCGTCGTCTGTTGACCGCCGCCTGCGCTGCGGCCCTGTTGGCCGCGCCGGCCGTTTCCATGGCTCAGGAAGCCGCGTCCAGCGGCGGTTCGGGTCCGATCCGCTCGGCGGCCGAACGTTTGCGCAACGCCAACGCCGAACAGATCGAGAAGAACTGGGCCCGCGCCAGCGCCGATGAGCAGGCGGTGACGACCAGCCACTCGATCGCCGCCCACGGCCGCGCCATGCGCTACAAGGCCACGGCGGGGACGCTGACAGTCCGCAACGACGCGGGCATGCCGACAGCCAGCCTCTTCTATGTGGCCTATACGCTGGATGGCCAGCCGGTCGGTCGTCGCCCGATCACCTATATGTTCAACGGCGGGCCGGGTTCGCCGACGGTGTGGCTGCACATGGGCGCCTTCGGCCCGATGCGGGTCCAGACCGACGCTCCGGTGGTCGAGCGTCCGGGGCCGTTCAACCTGGCGCCCAACGACATGACCCTGCTGGACAAGACCGACCTGGTCTTCATCGACATGGTCGGCGCCGGCTATTCGCGCCCGCTGGGCGAGACGCCGGGTTCGGCCTTCTGGGGCGTGGATCAGGACGCGGACACCTTCGCCCGCGCCATCATGCGCTACACGACCAAGTTCGACCGCTGGTCCAGCCCGAAATACGTGCTGGGCGAAAGCTACGGCACCTTGCGCGCGGGCGCCCTGGTGCATCAGCTGGAAAGCCGCGGCATGTCGCTGAACGGCGTGGTGCTGCTGTCGTCGATCATGAACTACGGCGTGCGCCAGCCGGGCTATCCGCAGAACTTCGTGACCCTGCTGCCGACCTATGCGGCGACGGCCTGGTATCACAACAAGATCCCGAACAAGCCCAGCCTGGAGGAACACGTCCAGCGCGCCCGTGAATTCGCCATCGGCCCGTACTCGGCCGCCCTGTCGAAGGGGCATCTGATCTCGGACGCCGAGCGCGCCCAGATCGCCCAGCAGATGAGCGCCCTGATCGGCATTTCGCCGGAGGTTCTGGATCAGGCCAATCTGCGCCTTGAGCTGAGCCCCTTCCGCAAGGAGCTGCTGCGCGATCGTCGCCAGACGGTCGGCCGTCTGGACACCCGCTACCTGGGCATCGACGCCAATGCGGTCGGCGGCTCGCCCGAAGAAGACCCCTCCAGCAGCGCCATCACCGGCGCCTATTTCAGCATCTTCCGCGACTATGTGGCCACGACGCTGAACTACCGCACCGACATGGACTATCGCCAGTCGGCGCGCGGCCTGCCGGGCTTTGACTGGGACTGGAGCCACCGCCCGCCGGTCGGCGGCCCGCAGACGACGCCGAACACGGCGGTCGACCTGGCCACGACCATCCGCCGCAATCCGCACCTGAAGGTGTTGGCGTTGAACGGCTACTACGACGCCGCCACGCCCTTCTTCAGCACGGAGTACGACCTGGCCCAGATGATGCTGGAGCCGCACCTGCGCGGGAACCTGGAGTTCACCTACTATGAAGGCGGCCACATGATGTACACGGCCCGCCCGGCGCTGGAGCAGCTCTACACCGACATGGCCAAGTTCTACGACGAGACGCAGAACGGCGGCCTGCGCTAAGGACGCCTCTCTCCGCTCATCCCGGCGGACGCCGGGATCCAGTCCTTTGGCCTTAGGCTCGGCGCTTGAGGTTCTCACTGGGCCCCGGCGTCCGCCGGGGTGAGCGGTAGAGAAATGCGGGCGCAGAAAAAAAAAGGCCCCAGTCGCTGACCGGGGCCTTTGTCTTATCCGAAGCGGCGCCGCCTTACGCCGCCTGCAGTTGTCCGCAGACAAACGCCGTCTCGCCCGCGTTCAGCAGGGCGGCCAGCACCGGCTCGACGTTCTCCGGCGCGACGATCAGGATGAAGCCCACGCCGCAGTTGAAGGTGCGGCGCATCTCGTGGTCCGAAATGCCGCCCGTCTCGCCCAGCCACTGGAAGACCGCGGGCATCGGCCAGGAGTCCCAGTCGAAGCTGGCCTCAAGGCCTTCGGCGATGCAGCGCGGCGGGTTTTCGATCAGGCCGCCGCCCGTGATGTGGGCCGCGCCCTTGATCAGGTCCGCCTTCATCAGCGGCAAGACCGGCTTCACATAGATGCGGGTCGGCTCCATCAGGGCCTGGGCCAGGGTGCAGTCCTTGGCGAAGGGGGCGTCGTCGCCCCAGGCCAGGCCGGACTTCTCGACCACCTTGCGGATCAGGGAATAGCCGTTCGAGTGCGGACCCGAGGAGGCCAGGCCGATGATGACGTCGCCCGGCTTCTGCTGGTCCAGATAGGGCAGCACCTTGCCGCGCTCGACGGCGCCGACGGAGAAGCCGGCCAGGTCATAGTCGCCGCCCGAATACATGCCCGGCATTTCGGCCGTCTCGCCGCCGACCAGGGCGCTGCCCGACTGGCGGCAGCCCTCGGCGATGCCGGCCACGACGCGGCGCGCGGCGTCCACGTCCAGCTTGCCCGTGGCGTAGTAGTCCAGGAACATCAGCGGCTCGGCGCCCTGGGCCAGCAGGTCGTTGACGCACATGGCGACCAGATCGACGCCCACGCCGTCATGGCGGCCGGTCTCGATGGCGATCTTCAGCTTGGTGCCGACGCCGTCCGTGGTGGTGACGATCAGCGGGTCTTCAAAACCGGCGGCCTTCAGGTCGAACAGGGCGCCGAAACCGCCCAGCGAGGCCTCTGCGCCGGGGCGGCGCGTGGACTTGGCCAGGGGCTTGATCGCGTCGACCAGCTGCTCTCCGGCGTCGATGTCCACGCCTGCGTCGGCGTAGGTCAGACCGTTTTTCAGGGCCTCAGGGGTGTCGCTCATCGGTCACGGCTCGAAATCGGGGGCGAAAATATGTCGCGGCGCTCTTGCCACGACGGCGTCGCGCGGGGCTATAGCATCGGAATGACGCCAATCACCACCAATGACGCGCTGATCGCCTTCTGCGATCGTTTGGCCAAGGCCCCGTACATCACCGTTGATACGGAATTTATGCGGGAAACGACTTACTGGCCCAAGCTCTGCCTGATTCAGGCTGCGGCTTCGCCTACGGACGCCGCCATCATCGATCCGATGGCGGAGGGGCTGGATATGACGCCCTTCCTCGACATCCTGCGGGACGAATCGATTCTGAAGGTCTTCCACGCCGCCCGACAGGATGTGGAGATCTTCAACAAGCTGGGCGCCATGCCGCGCCCGCTGTTCGACACCCAGGTCGCCGCCATGGCCGCCGGCTTCGGCGATCAGGTCAGCTATGAGGCCCTGGTCCGCCAGATGTTGCGTCAGGAACTGGACAAGGGCAGCCGCTTCACCGACTGGGCGCGTCGCCCGCTGTCGGATGCGCAGCTGACCTATGCCCTGGGCGACGTAACGCATTTGTCGGCCCTCTATCCCAAGCTGCGCGATCGGCTGCAGAAGGAAGGCCGTCTCGACTGGGTCATGTCCGAAATGAGCGCGGTTACGGATCCGGCGCTCTACGACACCTCGCCCGAGAATGCCTGGAAGCGGCTGAAGCCGAAGAAGTTCAACGCCAAATATCTGGCCGCCTTCGTCGCTGTCGCCGTCTGGCGCGAGCGCGCGGCCCAGGAGCGCGACCAGCCGCGCGGCCGCATCCTGAAGGACGAGGCCATCGATGAGATCGCCGTCCAGGCGCCGACCGACCCGGACGCCTTCAACCGCCTGCGCTCGGTGCCCAAGGGCTTCGGCGGGTCGCGTCTGGGGCTGGAGCTGGCGGCGGAGCTGAAGCGCGTCCTAGCCGACCCGGAAGCCCATGCGCCCAAGCTGGAGCGTCCGGCCAACAACCAGCCCGCGCCGCCTTCGGTGGTGGAGCTGCTGAAGGTGCTGCTGAAGGCCAAGAGCGACAACGCGGGCGTGGCGGCCAAGCTGATCGCCACCGTCTCTGATCTGGAGAAGATCGCGCTGAACGACAACGCCGACGTCGAGGCCATGAAGGGCTGGCGCCGCCAGCTGTTCGGCGAGGACGCGCTGAAGCTCAAGAAGGGCGAGATCGCCTTGGTGCTGAACGGCGCCCGCGTCGAAGTGGTCGAGATCGAGGGCTGAGGGACGTCACGCCGGCGGCGACGCCGGCTCCCACAACTCGATGGGGTTGCCCTCGGGGTCGTGGATACGCACGAAGCGGCCGATCTCTGGCACGTTCCAGTCCGGGTCGGCGCGCACCTCAATGCCCGCCGTCTGGAAAGCCGCAACCATGTCGTCCAGATCGGTGACGCGCAGGTTCAGCATCCAGCGATGGTCGGAGGCGAAATAGTCGCTGTCCTCCTTGAACGGCGAGAAGACCGTCGGCCCCGCTTCCTGGTTCCAGATGTAAACGCCCTCCGGCGCCCCGACGCCCAGGTGGTCCAGATACCATTTGGCCAGACCCTCGGGGTCTTTCGAGCGGAAGAAGAAGCCGCCGATTCCGGTCACGGGCATGAGGGTCGCTCCTTAGATTTTCAACGCCAGATCCATCGCTTCGGCCAGGGCCTTGGCCCGGCGTTTCGTCTGTTCGCCCAGCAGCATGTCGGCGTAGCCGTTGGCGGCCGTGACGCGCAGGGCGCCTTTCTCGACCGTGGCCGTGGCGTTGGCGAGAAGCTGCGGCGAACGGCCCGACAGGTCGCAGGCCAGCCGCATGGCCAGCCCCAGGGCGCGGGCGCGCTTCTGGCCCTTTTCCGACAGCAGGCGGTTGACCGTGTCCGGCGCGGGCGTGCGCGCCTCGCCGCCATAGCGGGCGTTCATCGCCACAGCCATGAAGGCGCGCTCGGCGTGGGTCTGGCCCGGAATGGGCGACCACAGCACCTGATCGAACACCAGGTTGGTGCGGTGGTCCGGGTGCAGGCGCGCGCCCAGGTCGGCCAGACGGCACACCGAGGACGTCAGCAGGGCGTCGCGTTCCTCGCCGAACACTTCAGGCAGGGCCGAGGCGACCGACTGAAGCCAGCCGTCCAGGGCGCGGGGCAGGGCGGGGTCCACGCCCTGGCGGCCGCCCCAGGCCGAACATCCGGCCAGCAGGGGATCGACGGCCCGCATGGCGTGCTCCATGCCGTCATACAGCAGCCCCTCGCGCACGCCCCAGGCCGAGAAGATGATCGAACTCAGCCCCAGCCGGTCGATCAGCCCCTCCAGCACCAGGGCGGCGTAGGGCAGGGTCTCGGCGCGGCGCTTGGACAGGCCGGGCAGCTTCTCCAGCGAGGCGCGGGACTGACGCGCGACCAGCCGGGCCATGTCGCGGGCGTCGGCGGCGTTCAGGACATACTGGTGGACGATGCGGATCGGGTGCTCGACCATCGCCATATGCATCTGGGCCAGGCTCCGCCATGCGCCGCCGACGGCGTAGAGCGTCGAGGTCGCATAGTCGTCCTGGATCGGCTCCAGCCGTCTGGCGATGCGGCCGCGCAGGCGATCGGCGTCGAAGCCCTTGGCGTCCAGCAGGGCGAAGGGGCCCAGGGGCAGGGTCACGCCCTTGCCCCGCGGACCGTCGCCGATGCGCGTCAGCTCCAGACTGGCGCCGCCCATGTCGGCGGCCACGCCGCGTGCGCCGGGATCGCCCGCCAGCACGCCCAGCGCCGAATATTTCGCCTCTTCCTCGCCGCTCAGGACGCGGATGCGCAGCCCCGTCTCGGCGGCCACGCGCTCGCAGAACAGGGGGCCGTCCTCGGCCTCGCGCACGGCGGCGGTGGCGGCGACCAGCACCTGATCCGGCTGGACGCCTTCGATCACGGCGGCGAAGCGGCGCAGCGCCGTCATGGCCATGACCACGCCCGGCTCGGACAGGCGTCGGGTGGCGGCCAGGTCACGCCCCAGACCAGCCAGCACCTTTTCGTTGAACATGGTCCAGACCGCCCGGCCTTCCAGCCGGTACAGCACCAGGCGCACCGAGTTGGAGCCGATGTCGATGACGGCGATCTGTTTCGACTCGTGTTCGTTCTCGGGGCTCATCAGCGGCGCTTCCGCGGCTTGAGGCCTGGATAGGACAGGGCGCCGGGCAGGGTCTTCACCTTGCGGCCGCGCCCGGACAGGCTGGGGTTGGTCATGAAGTATTTGTGCGCCGAGAAGGGCCGCTCCGACCCGCTGGGGATCACCCGCCGATACGAGCCGTCCGAGGCCAGAACCCAGCTCTGGGCGTCGTCCTTCAGATTGGCGACCATGATCTGATCCAGCACCTGATCGTGGACGGTGGCGTTCAGGATCGGCGTCATCACCTCGACCCGGCGGTCCAGGTTGCGCGGCATCCAGTCGGCCGAGGAGATGTAGACCCGCGCCCGGTTGCTGGGCAGGTCGTGGCCGTTGGCGAAGGCGACGATACGGCTGTGCTCCAGGAAGCGGCCGACGATCGACTTGACCCGGATGTTCTCCGACAGGCCGGTCACGCCGGGGCGCAGGCAGCAGATGCCTCGGATGACCAGTTCGATGCGCACGCCCTGCTGGCTGGCGCGATACAGGGCGTCGATGATCTCCGGGTCTACCAGGGCGTTCATCTTGGCCCAGATGGCGGCGGGCTTGCCCTTGGCGGCGGCGGCCATCTCCTTGCCGATCATCTCGATCAGGCTGGTCTTCATGTTCAGCGGCGAGACGACCAGGGCTTCCAGCTCGTCCGGCTCGGCGTAGCCGGTGATGTAGTTGAACACCCGCGTCGCGTCGCGGCCCAGCGCCTGGTCGCAGGTGAACAGACTCAGGTCCGTGTAGATCTTGGCCGTGACCGGGTGATAGTTGCCGGTGCCAAAGTGGCAGTAGGTGCGAAGGCTGTCGCCCTCGCGCCGCACGACGACGCTCATCTTGGCGTGGGTCTTGTACTCGACGAAGCCGAAGACGACGTGGACGCCCGCCCGCTCCATCTGACGCGCCCAGCGCAGGTTGGCCTCTTCGTCGAAGCGGGCCTTCAGCTCGACCAGGGCGGTGACGTTCTTGCCGTTCTCGGCCGCCTCGATCAGGGCGGCGACGATGGGGCTGTCCTTGGAGGTGCGATAGAGCGTCTGCTTGATGGCGATGACGTGCGGGTCGCGCGCCGCCTGACGCAGGAACTGGACCACCACGTCGAAGCTCTCGAACGGGTGGTGGATCAGCATGTCCTTTTCGCGCACCGCCGCGAAGATGTCGCCGCCATTGTCGCGCACCCGCTCGGGGTAGCGGGGCTCATAGCCCTTGAACTTCAGGTCGGGGTGGCCGCCGGGGATCAGTTCGGACAACTGCGCCAGACCCAGCATGCCGTCGACCAGAACCACGTCCTGCGGCTGGGCGTGAAGCTGGGCGATGATGAAGTCGCGCAGGTCGTCCGGCATGTCCGCCTGGATCTTGATGCGGACGACCGAGCCCATGCGGCGCTGCTTCAGCGCTTCCTCGAACTCCATGACCAGGTCTTCGGCCTCTTCCTCGATCTCGATGTCGGAATCGCGGATCAGGCGGAACAGACCCTTTTCCAGGATCTCGCAGCCTGGAAACATGTGGTCGATGAACAGCAGCAGCAGGTTTTCCAGCGAGACATAGCGCGTGCGCCCCGGCGTCGAACGCCCGTCTGTCGCCAGCGCCCAGAAGCGCCGCACCTGCGTCGGCACCGGCACCAGAGCATAGAGGACGCGGTTGTCGCTGTTGCGCCGCAGCTTCAGCGCCAGCGAGAAGCCGAGGTTGGGCAGGAAGGGGAAGGGATGCGCCGGGTCGATGGCCATCGGCGTCAGGACGGCGAACAACTGGTTCAGGAACTCCGGCTCCAGCCGCTCGCGCTCGGTCTTGGTGATACGGCTGCGCTCGACGATCTCGATGCCCGCGGCGGCCATCTCCTTGCGCAGGACGCGCCACTGACGCTGCTGTTCGGCCATCAGGCCGCCTGCCGCCGCATTGACCTGCTCCACCTGTTCGGCGGGGGTCAGGCCGTCGGGCGAGACCACGCGGACGCGCTCGCGCACTTGTCCTTTCAGACCGGCGACGCGGGTCATGAAGAACTCGTCCAGGTTGTTGGCCGAGATGGACAGGAAGCGCACCCGCTCCAGCAGGGGGTGGCCCTCGTTCGCCGCCTCTTCCAGCACCCGGCCGTTGAAGGCCAGCCAGGACAGCTCGCGGTTGATGAACCGCTCGGGCGAGGCCATCAGCGCCTCGGACAGCTCCAGCTGCGGGGCGCGCGAGGAAGGGACTTCCTCGCCGGTGGTGTCGACGGCGATAGGCGCGAGATCAGTCATGATTCCGTTGTCGCTCGCGCCTGTGACGGCTGCAACCGCGATTGTGCCGCGGCGGGCGGGACTTTGGAGCGCCATGTATAATTCCGCTCATCCCGGCGGACGCCGGGATCCAGTAAGAGCCACAGGCTCCCGATTTTGAAGCAGCCTCATGATCCGGGCCTGCGCATGCCGCCAAAGCACTGGATCCCGGCGTCCGCCGGGATGAGCGGGTGGTCAGGGTTCCCCGTCCAGCACCTGACGGGCCAGCACGCGCGTCACCGGGCGGTGCAGGGCGTCCAGGCGGTCGACCACGGCCTCGGCGGCGTCGGCCGAGCGGTCGATGCGGCGGACCAGATAGTCGATCAGTTCATCGGCCGGGGTGATGTTCCGGCTGGCGAAGGCGCGGCGCAGCATGGCGGCGAAGACCACGTCGTCGGGCGCCTCTATCCCCACGGTGCGGATGGCGTTCAGGCGCGAGCGCAGGTCGGGCAGGTCCGTGGCCCACGATGCGGGCGGATCGCGCGACACCAGCAGCAGGGCGCCGCCGCCCGACTGGGTCAGGTTGATGAGGTGGAACAGGCTCTCGTCGTCGGCGTCCTGGGCGCGGTCCAGCAGGACGGGGCGGCCCTCAAGCTCCAGCGGGTCGACCAGGGCGGCCTCGGCGCCGTGCAGGGCGATGGCGCCGGTGCGTTCGACCCAGGCAGCGGCCAGATGGCTCTTGCCGCAACCGGCCGGGCCGAAGAGGGCCAGGATGGCGCCCGGCGCTTCCGGCCAGGTGGTCAGGGCGGCCACGCCCGCGGCGTTCGCTTCCGAGATCGCCAGGTCGGAGGCGCGCTGCGGCGTCTCCTGCTGCAGCGGCAGGCGCAGTTGACGGATTTCGGCGGCCGAGGCGTTCATGAGGACAGACCCTAGCCGGGCCGAGCCGTGGGCGTCTCTGTTGATAGGGCGGGATCACGGGGACAACCTGTCCGCCGCTGTGGATGGCGCGTCGTGGGCGATTCAGCCGCCAGCCTTGACTTTCGGGGGCGATGATGGGCCTTTCCCCGCTCCTAATTCACGCTGTTCGACAGCCGTTTTCAGACGAAAATCCGATATGCACGCCTATCGCTCCCATACCTGCGGCGCCCTCCGTTCGACGGATGCGGGCGCGAATGTTCGTCTGTCGGGCTGGATTCACCGCAAGCGCGACCACGGCGGCCTGCTGTTCATCGACCTGCGCGACCACTACGGCCTGACCCAGCTGGTTCTGCACCCCGAGACGCCGGGCTTTGACGTCGTCGAGCGCCTGCGCGCCGAAAGCGTCATCAAGATCGACGGCGAAGTGGTCCTGCGCGAAGGCTCGACCGTCAACGCCAACCTGCCGACCGGCGAGGTCGAGGTGCGCGTTCAGTCGGTGGAAGTGCTGTCGGAAGCCGCCGAACTGCCGCTGCCGGTCTTCGGCGAGCCGGAATACCCCGAAGAGATTCGCCTCAAGAACCGCTTCCTGGACCTGCGTCGCGAGACGCTGCACCGAAACATCGTCCTGCGTTCGCGCGTGATCCAGTCGATCCGCAACCGCATGTGCGCCCAGGGTTTCCTCGAGTACCAGACCCCGATCCTGACGGCCTCGTCGCCGGAAGGCGCGCGCGACTTCCTGGTGCCCAGCCGGATGCACCCCGGCAAGTTCTACGCCCTGCCGCAGGCCCCGCAGCAGTTCAAGCAACTGCTGATGGTGTCGGGCTTCGACCGCTATTTCCAGATCGCGCCCTGCTTCCGCGATGAAGACCTGCGCGCTGACCGCTCGCTGGAATTCTACCAGCTCGACGTGGAAATGAGCTTCGTCACGCAGGAAGACGTCTTCCAGGCGATCGAGCCGCTGATGCACGGCCTGTTCACTGAATTCGGCGAGGGCAAGCCGGTGTCGCCGATCGACGGGACGCATACCTTCACCAACGACTTCGGCCAGACGATGGAGCACAAGGGCTTCGAGCGTCTGACGTTCGAGCAGTCGATGAAGTGGTACGGCTCGGACAAGCCGGACCTGCGCAACCCGATCAAGATGCAGGATGTGTCGGACCACTTCCGCGACGGCGGTTTCGGCCTGTTCGCCAAGATTCTGGGTGCCGACGAGAAGAACGCAATTTGGGCCATTCCGGCACCTACCGGCGGCAACCGGGCGTTCTGTGATCGTATGAACAGCTGGGCGCAGAGTGAAGGTCAGCCCGGCCTAGGTTACATGTTCTGGCGTGGGAAACCCGATGTTCAGCCGCAAGCGGACCTGATGGAAAGACTAGCTGCCTTTGCTGAAACGGATGATGGCCGCGCTATTGTGGCTGAATCTGGTGGGGCGGTTATCTCCAGCGTCAAGTATGTTGCGGAGCTGGATGGAAAGATCATCACGAAGATGCTTGAGCACCTCATTTTGGAGGGCAACGGCGATATCGCGGAGATTCTGCGGAGCAAGTATTTCGAGGACGCTGGTCCAATTGCGAAGAACTTGGGCCCGGAGCGAACTGAGGCGCTAAGAAAGCAATTGGGTCTTGGCATTGGCGATGCGGCCTTCTTCGTCGCCGGTCAGCCGGGCGTCTTCGCCAAGTTCGCCGGTCTGGCCCGCACCCGCGTCGGCACGGAGCTGAAGCTGGTCGACGAGGACCAGTTCAAGTTCTGCTGGATCGTCGACTTCCCGATGTTCGAATGGTCGGAAGAAGAGAAGAAGGTCGACTTCAGCCACAACCCCTTCTCGATGCCTCAGGGCGGCATGGAGGCGCTGGAGACGCAGGATCCGCTGACCATCCGCGCCTACCAGTACGACATCGTCTGCAACGGCTATGAGCTGTGCTCGGGCGCGATCCGGAACCACAAGGCCGAGATCATGCTGAAGGCCTTCGAGATCGCGGGCTACGACGCCTCGGTGGTCGAGGAGCAGTTCGGCGGCATGCTGAACGCCTTCCGCTTCGGCGCGCCGCCGCACGGCGGCCTGGCGCCGGGCATCGACCGCATCGTCATGCTGCTGGCCGGCGAGCAGGCCATCCGCGAGGTCATCGCCTTCCCGCTGAACCAGCAGGGCCAGGATCTGCTGATGAGCGCCCCGGCCGAGGTCGAGGAGCGTCAGCTGAAGGAGCTGTCGATCCGCACCCAGCTGCCGATCAAGATCTGATCGCGGCGACAGCGCTGAATTGGAAAAGGGAGGGGGCGACCCCTCCCTTTTTTGTGTCCGGTCCTCAGTTGCCCGAGGTGATGACCAGGTTGCGCTGGCGCGGAGGAATAGGCGGAACAGGCGGCGCGGGCGGCGTGCGGATGACGCGGACGCCGCCGCGGCAGTTTCGGGCCGTCAGGCCGCCCGGAAGGCGGGTCGAGGCGTCGCCGCAGGCCTCTTCGACCTGATCGGCCGTCAAGCCGCGCGCGCGGGAGAGATCCAGGCCGCGAATGTCGGTGCGGCGCAGGGAGGCGTCGCGGAAATCGGTGCGATTGAAGCTGCCGCCGGACAGGCGTGCGCTGTCCAGGTCGGCGTCGCGGAAGGTGGCGTTGTCGAAGTTTCCGCCCGACAGGTTGGACGCCTTGATGTCGGCGCCGGTGAAGTCTGCGCCGCTGGCGTTCACATTGGCCAGGGTGGCGCCGAAGATCTCCGCATCGTTCAGGCGGGCGCGGACCAGGACGGCGCTGTTCATGTTGACGCCCTGAAGCTCGGCGCCGGTCAGATTGGCGCCGGTCAGATTGGCCCGGATCAGGACGGCGCCGGTCGCTTCTGCGCCCATCAGTTGGGCGCCGGTCATATTGGCGGTGGTGAAGGTCGAGCCGACCATTTCGATGCCGCGCATGTCGGCCCGGCTGAAGTCGGCGCCGACGAAGTTCGAACCGACCAGTTCGGCGCCGCGCAGATTGGCTCCGACCAGGGTGGCGTTGGCGAAGTTGGCGCCGGTCAGGGTGGCGCCGGACAGGTCGCGGCCCGACAGTTCGCAACGGACGCAGCTGCCGCCCAAGGACACCATGCGGGCGACGTCGCGATCCTGGGACGAGGTCATGTCCACAGCGCCGGCCAAGGCGGGGGCGGTCGTCGTCAATCCCACAAGGGCTGAGGCGGCGAGGGCCAGACGGCGCAGGGGTGAAATCGAGCGTTTCATCACCCCTCTTGAATGCGCCTTAGTCCGTAAAAACCCTACTTAAATCGCGGTAACGAAGGCGACGCTCAACAGGCGGGAATGCGTAGTCCCGAAGGCAGAACCGTGTTCTGGTCGCCGCAGGCCTGATTGAGCTGCGATTGGGTCAGGCCGCGCGCGCGCGACATCTCGGCGCCCGATAGATTGGTCCCGTTCAGCTTGGCCCCGGCGAAGGCGGCGCCTTCCAGATAGGTTCCGACGAAGCTGGCGTTGGTCAGGTCCGCCCCGGTGAAGTTCGAGCTGGACAGGACGGCGCCGTAGGCCTCGACGTCGCGCAGGTCGGCGCGGCTGAAGTTGGTGCGGTTCATCACCGACAGGCTGATGTCCGCCTGACGGACGCGGGCGCCCGCCAGGTTCAGACCCGTGCGCTCCAGGCCCGAGAAGTCGCCCTGGAACAGGTTGCAGCCGGGGCAGGAGGCGCCGCGGCGCACCTGGCTGATCTGAGAGGCGTTCTGCGCCGAGGCGGGCAGGGCCGTCAGCGTCAGGCCGACGGCGGCGAGAAGGGCGATTGCGGGACGGATCATGCGGATGGCTCCAGGCTTTGCCGCTTCGCAGCAAGAAGCGGGCCGCCGTTTCGGGACAGTGCGTCCCGTTTCAGCCCTGAACTTGTTAACCCTGAACCTTGGGCGCCGCGCCGCAGGCCCCGCATACGGGCGTCCCGTTCCGATCCGTCAGCATCAGGTCGCCGCACTCGGGACAGGGGCCGGCCTGCGCCTGCGGCGTGGTGCGTGGCGACGGCTCCTTCCGGCCGAAGGGAGCGACGATCAGATTGTCGGGCGCCGCGCCGCGGGCGAAACCCTTGGAGATGAAGCGGGCGGCGGGCACGGGCTGGGGCGCGTCGGTCGGGGCGCCGTCCATACCGTCCAGATTGGCGGCCTCGGGCGTGACCTGCGCCAGTTCGCGCCGATCCAGATAGGAGACGCCCAACTCGCGGAAAACATAGTCGAGGATGGAGGTCGCCGAGCGGATGGAGTCGTTGCCCGTGACCCGTCCCGACGGCTCGAACCGGGTGAAGACGAAGGCGTCCACGAACTCGTCCAGCGGCACGCCGTATTGCAGGCCGATGGAGATGGCGATGGCGAAGTTGTTCATCATCGAGCGGAAGGCGGCGCCTTCCTTGTGCATGTCGATGAAGATCTCGCCCAGTTCGCCGTCTTCGTATTCGCCGGTGTGGATATAGACCTTGTGGCCGCCGACCGAGGCCTTCTGGATATAGCCCTTGCGGCGGTCGGGCAGGCGGCGGCGGGTGCGGTCGCGCTCGACCACCTTCTCGATCACGCGCTCGACGGTCTGGTGCGCGGCTTGCGGCGGGGCCTCGGCGCGGCGGGGGGCTTCAACTTCGGGCAGGGTCAGGCGGAAGCTGAGCGGGGCTTCCGCGCGGCGCAGGGCCACGGCGCGGCGATCGTCGCGCGCGCCGTCGGCGATGGCGCGGCTTATCTGCATGGCGTCGGAGCGCCAGTCCAGCAGGCGGGGGCGGGCGTCGGGGGCGTCGCTGAACGGCTCGATCGTCTGGCGCAGGGCCGCCTCCAGATCGGCGCCCGGCGTCGCCAACAGGGCTGTCAGCGACGGCGGCGCCTGATCCCAGTCCGACAGGTCCGGTCGGCCGAAGACATAGGCGGTCGCGGCTTCGATCTCTTCGGCCGTAAAGCCCAGGCGAGGCAGCAGGGCGCCTTCGTCCGGCGTCAGCCCCAACACGTCGCCGATGAAGCCCGCGTCCAGCACCGGCGGAGCGAAGGCGGGGCCGAAGTCCTCGACCAGAGCCAGGGCGCGCTCGATGGCCTCGAGCTCCAGATCGGTGAAGCCCAGTTCGCGCAGGCGTCCGTGGCTTACGCCGGGCGCCTCGGCCAGGGTGCGGCGGCCGAACAGATGGCGCTCCGCCGCCTCGATCTCGCCGCCCGCCGCAAGGATGGCGGCGGCCAGGGCGGGTCTCAGGCGCCGAGCGATTTCGTCGTCGGCGGTCTGGAACACATCCGTCGCGCCGAACGGCGACAGGCCCAGCCGCAGGTCCAGCTCGGCCTCGTCGACGAACAGGCTGATCACGGCGTTGCGTCGCCCGTTCGGCTCCAACGCGGCGGCGTCGCGTCCTTGCGCGTGAAGCGCGGCGATGACGTCGTCCTTGGCGGTCGCCCATTCGGGGCAGGGCGCCAGTCGGGCCGCCAGCTCGCAGGAGGCTTGGGACGCCATGTCAGCGACGCGCCGTCCTAGCGCGGACGCCTGCGCGACAGGGTCGGCCCCGTCCTGGCTGACCGCCCAATCCGCCAGACCGCAGAGGCCCAGGGCGATGGGCCGCGCGGCCTGCGCCTCGGCCCGGCTCATCCGGTCCAGTTCGATATCCAGCGCCGTGGTCCACAGGGCGACCAGGGCATCCAGGGATGCGTCGAAGTCCGCCCCCGCCAGCGCCGCCAGCGCAGGCAGGTTCAGGATCGCGCGCCCGCCCGTCTGGGCGGCGGTCATGGCCTCGGCGTCGGCGGGCGAGAAGACGACCACGACCGGGCCTTCCTGCACGGCCTCGGCCACGGAGGTGGTCTGGGGATCGCCTGAGGCGGTCGTGTCGCGCGCCGCCAGCACGGGCAGGGCGGCGGGCTGTTCGGAGGCTTCGATCGTGAGATCGGCGGGCTCGCCCTGAATGGCGCGCAGAATGTCGGCGTCGCCGGCGCCGCAGCGGCGCGCCGCCACGGCCGCGCGGGCCAGGGCCGGGTTGGCGGCGGGATCGGCGCAGGCCTCGCGCGGGCCTTCGCAACGGGAGACGGCGTCGGCGACCTCGCCCAGCGCCTTGGCCAGGGCCTCGGTCGCGCGCGAGGACAGGCGACGCCCGCGCCAGGCGGCGGCCTGGGCCGACAGGGCCTGCGTCGCATCCGGCTCGGACAGGTCGATCAGCGGCCGGAAACCGTTCGTCGTCGGCAGGGCGGGCGCGGCGAGGCCCAGCAGCACGGACGCTGCGAGTTCAGCGGCGAATCGCTCGGCCTCGGCGGCGGTGGCCAGGGCGCCGCTTTCACGCCCATCAGATGCGAGTCGCGCGGCCCAGCCGTGGATGGCGTCGTCGAGGGCATGGGAGGACGACGGCGCCTGGCTTTCAGCCCAGTCCAGCCAGGCTTCGACGCGGACGTCTGTCCACCCGGCGGGCGCTGTGACCGGCGTCAGGGCGCGGCCGCGCTCGATCTCGCGGGGCTCGAAAGCGAGCGTCGCGGCGAGAGGAGCAAAGCGAGCCTTGAAGCGCATTCCACGTCTCCACGCATGTCGTCTAAGCCAGCTTACCGACAGACCTGACGGGCGTTCAACGTATGTTGTGGTTTGCGCGGGGGTTGCCCACAAGATGTTGAGGCGTTTCCCTTGCGCTCCATGCTGGACGTAGGGCGTCGCGGTTTCTATGATCGGCCTGCGCCGCCGGACCTTCCCTGGGCGGTGGATTCGAGTGAGTTCGACGACGTGCTGAGCAAGATCTTCACCTGGTGGAACGGCGCCACGATCGGCACCCTGTTCACCGTCGGCAAACGCGGCCAACTGGTCGGCACGGACGAGTTCGGTAACCGCTATTACGAATCCCGCGACGCCGTCAGCTATGACGGCCGCAAGCGCCGCTGGGTCATCTATGACGGCTACGCCGAGGCGACCAAGGTGCCGCCGGAATGGCAGGGCTGGCTGCGCTACACCTATGACGAGACCCCGGCCGAGCGCCCGCTGCCGCGCCAGGCGTGGGAAAAGGATCACCTGCCGAACCTGACAGGCACGCCGATGGCGCGCCGTCCGCAAGGCTCGCTGGCGGCCCTGGGCCAACGCCCGGCCGCCACCGGCGACTATCAGGCCTGGAGCCCGGAATGACCCTTCGCCATGTCCTGCTGGCCGGGGTGGTCGTCGCGGGACTGGCGATCTCGGGCGTCGGCGTGGCCAGCGCCCTGATGGACCTGCCGCAGGACGCGACGCCGGCCCCGGCCGATCCGATCGGCGACCTGCTGCGCGACACCGGCCGCACGCCGCTGCAACCGACGCAGCCGCAGACTCCGCCCGCCAACGGCGGCCAGACTCCGGCGACGAACCCGACCACGCCTCCCGCCCCCGTACAACCGGGCGTCCCGACCGTCGCGGTCCAGGGACAGGAAGTCGCCGTTCAGGAAGAAGTGCCGGAAGACCTGACCGCCGAAGAGGAAGAGGCCGCGCCCGCGCCCGCCGCTCCGACCACGCCGCCGGGCGTGCGCCAGCGCCGCCGCGTCGCCGTCATTCAGGCGGTCGACAAGACGACGGCCGAGACCATGCGGTTCGAAGTCGAGGTGGGCGGTCGCCCGGTGCGTTTTGGCAAGACCCTAATCTTCAAGGCCCGCGCGTGCGAGGTCTCCGCTTCGGATGAAATGACCGAGGACGCCATCGCCTATATGGAGGTCGGGGTTCAGCCGCGCGGTCTGGCGGCGCCGACCGAGGCCCGTCAAGTCTTCAAGGGCTGGATGTTCGCCTCGTCGCCCAGCGTCAGCGGGCTGCAACACCCGGTCTACGACGCCTGGGTTGTCGGCTGTAAGGGCTAAGGGGCGCGCGAATGACGCATCGGAAATCCCCCAAGAAGACCGAAACCGTCGAAATTCGGCTTTCGCACGCCGCCAAGACCGCCTTCATGGCGCGATGCCGGGCCCAGGGCATGACGGCCAGCGAGGCGATCCGACGTTTCATTGATGCTGATCGGGCGGATGTTCGCGTTGCGTCGTGGCGCCAGATATGGATCGCAGCGGTCGCCGGGCTGGCGTTGGGTGCGATTGCGGCGCCGTCGCTGGCTCAGAGCCTCTCGCCGTCGCGCGCCGCATTCGATCGCCTGGACCGCGACCGGAACGGCGTCGTCACCTTTGAAGAGTTTCGCGCTCGCTAGAGCGAAATCGGTTCAGATGCGATTGCATCTGAACTCAGATATTCGCTCCAGCATCAATGCTGGAGCCTGATTCACGGCATCAGCGGAATCGCGAAGCGATTCCACCTCAACCGATCAGACTCTAGCGGATGGGTTTCAAAAACCGGTCGGTCTGAAGGTTCAGCCACGTCCCGGGTCTGGTCAGGCCGGCGCCCGGTTCCCATGACGCAAGCACGATCTCCGCTCGGCCGATGATGTTCTCGGCCGGCAGCAGGCCGACGCCGACCTCGGCGGGCCATCGGCTGTCCAGTGAGTTGTCGCGATTATCGCCCATCACGAAATACCGGCCCGCCGGCACGCGATAGACGTCGGTGTCGTCGCCGGGCTGAGAAGGGCCGCCATCGTAGGTGACATAATCTCGACCGTCGCCGAGCGTTTCGCGCACGGCCAGCACCTGTCGCTCGGGCGCGTCGTGATCCTGGGTCAGACCCAGGGGCGTGCGTTTGACGGCGTGTCCGTTGATGAAAACCTGGCCGCTTCGAACCTGAACCGTATCGCCTGGCAGGCCCACGACGCGCTTAACCCAGGCGGTTGACGGGTCGTTGGGCCGACGAAAGACGACCACATCGCCCCTGGCCGGGGAACGCGCCAGAAGCCGCCTCGGCTTTACGGGCGGGTTGAACGGCAGCGACGCCGTGCTCCAGCCGTAGCTGTACTTCGACACGACGATGTAGTCGCCGGTGACAAGGCCCGGCTCCATCGACGAGGAGGGGATGGTGAACGGCTGGAACAGCACGGTCCTGACGACGAAGACGAGCAGCAGGGCGTAGGCCAGGGTTCGAGCGATATCGACGACTTCACGGCGCCAGGCGGGCGGTGCGTCTACAGGGGCGGGGGCGTTGGCGACATGGGTCATGACGCCATGGCGCGCCGGGTCAGTCGGTAAGGCCAGCCTTACCGTGTCCCGACAGTTACAAAACCTGTCCGGACACGGCCGCCGCCACGGCTTCGACGCCTGTCAGCGGGACGAACAGCGCGGTGGAGTCCGGTACGACCTTCAGGGCCGGAGCCAGCATTCGCAGATAGGCCGTCTGCGGCGTCTCGACGGCGCCGAACTGGCTGAGGTGGTCGGTCAGGAACTGCGCGTCCAACAGGCGCCAGCCGCCCTTTCTCAGTCGTGCGACCAGATGGACCAGGGCGACCTTGGAGGCGTCCGTGGCCCGGCTGAACATGCTCTCGCCGAAGAAGGCGCCGCCCAGCGTCACGCCGTACAGGCCGCCGACCAGCGTCTCGTCGCGCCAGCACTCGATGCTGTGGGCGAAGCCGCGCTGATGCAGTTCGACGTAGAGGCGGCGGATCGGAGCGTTGATCCAGGTGTCTTCGCGCCCCGGCGCGGGCGCGGCGCAGGCGTCCAGCACGGCGGCGAATGCCGCGTTCACCCGCACTTGAAACGGCTCGCCCCGCACGGTGCGGCGCAGGCGTGCCGGAATGTGGAAGCGATCCAGCGGTATGACGCCCCGCTGGTCCGGCTCGACCAGGAAGACGCGCGGATCGTCGTGCGCCTCGGCCATGGGGAAGACCCCCCGCGCGTAGCAGGCGAGCAGCGCTTCCGGTCCGAAGACGTCGGAAGGGCCGCTCGCGCTGAAGCCCGGCTCGTCCAAAGGGCGCTTAGGCCTTGGCCTTGCGCGCCGCCGCCCACTTCTCCAGCCAGTGGATGTCGTAGTCGCCCGACAGGATGTCCGGCTCCTGCAACAACTTCTGGAACAGGGGGATGGTGGTGTCGACGCCGCTGATGACCGTCTCGCCCAGCGAACGCTTCAGGCGCGCCAGCGCCTCTTCGCGATCGCGGCCGTGGACGATCAGCTTGCCGATCAGGCTGTCGTAATAGGGCGGGATCGAATAGCCGGCGTAGATGGCGCTATCCAGACGCACGCCCAGGCCGCCGGGTGCATGGAACTCGGTGATCGTGCCCGGCGAAGGGGTGAAGGTCTCCGAGTTCTCGGCGTTGATCCGCACCTCGATGGCGTGGCCCTTGAACTCGATGTCGTCCTGCGTGAACGACAGCGGCAGGCCCGCGGCGATGCGGATCTGTTCGCGCACCAGATCGACGCCCGTGATCATCTCCGTGACCGGGTGCTCGACCTGCAGGCGGGTGTTCATCTCGATGAAGAAGAACTCGCCGTCTTCCCACAGGAATTCGATGGTCCCGGCGCCCAGGTAGCCGATGGCGGCGATGGCCTTGTTGACCGTCTCGCCGATCTTGGCGCGGCCCTCGGCCGACAGGGCGGGCGAGGGGGCCTCTTCCAGCACCTTCTGGTGGCGGCGTTGCAGCGAGCAGTCGCGTTCGCCCAGGTGGACGACGTTGCCGTGGCTGTCGGCGATGACCTGAATCTCGATGTGGCGCGGCTTCTGGAGGTAGCGCTCCATGTAGACGGCGCCGTTACCGAAGGCGGCCAGGGCCTCGGTCTGGGCCGTCTGGACGGCCTCGACCAGGTCGTCGGCCGTCATCGCCACCTTCATGCCGCGCCCACCGCCGCCGGCGGCCGCCTTGACGATCAGGGGGAAGCCGATGGTCTTGGACGCCTCGATGGCCTGTTCGACCGTCTCGACTTCGCCGTCAGAGCCGGGGACGACGGGGATGCCTGCGTCCTTGACGGTCTGCTTGGCGGTGATCTTGTCGCCCATGACCCGGATATGCTCGGGCTTGGGACCGATGAAGGCCAGGCCGTGGGCCTCGACGATCTCGGCGAAGCGGGCGTTTTCCGACAGGAAGCCGTAGCCGGGGTGGATCGCCTGGGCGCCGGTGATCTCCGCCGCCGCGATGATCGAGGGGATGTTCAGATAGGACTTGGCCGCCGGCGCGGGGCCGATGCAGACGCTCTCGTCGGCCAGGCGCACCCACATGGCGCCGCGGTCGGCTTCCGAGTGCACGGCGACGGTGGAGATGCCCATCTCCTTGCACGCGCGGTGGATGCGAAGCGCGATCTCGCCGCGGTTGGCGATCAAAACCTTGGTGAACATGGGGCTCAGGCTTCCAGCACGACCAGGGCTTCGCCGAACTCGACCGGCTGGGCGTCGCCCACCAGGATTTCAGCCACCACGCCGTCGCGCGGCGACTGGATCGGGTTCATGGTCTTCATGGCTTCGACGATGACCAGGGTCTGACCCTTCTTCACCTTGTCGCCGACCTTGATGAAGGGATCGGCGCCCGGCGCGGGCTGCAGATAGGCGGTGCCGACCATCGGCGACTTCACCTCTTCGCCGGCGCGGGCGACGATGGTGGCCGGGTCCGACGGCATGGAGAGCGGCGCGGCGGCGGCCGGTGCGGCGTGGGCGACCGGGGCCGGGGCGGCGGCGTGCTGGATCGGCGCGGCGGCGACGGTGACTTCGCGCTTGACCTTGATCTTCAGGTCGCCGCGCTCGACTTCGATCTCGGTCAGATCGGTGTCGTTCAGGATGTCGGCCAGGCTGCGGACCAGGTCGGCGTCGATGTTCTTGTTCTTGTCGTCGGACATGGGGGTCTCTTCTACTTGATCTTCAGACGGCGCGCGGCGGTCAGCCCTCGGCCCCGGCGCGGCGCGCCAGATCCAGAGCGGCCCGGACGGCCAATTCATAGCTGCGGGGGCCGAAGCCGGCGATCACGCCGGTCGCGGCCAAGGACACATAGGAGTGATGCCGAAACGCCTCGCGCGCGGCGGGGTTCGACAGATGGCACTCGACCACGGGGATGCTCAGCGTCTTCAGCGCATCCAGCAGGGCCAGAGAGGTATGGGTGAAGGCGGCCGGATTGATGACCAGGGCGTCGGCCTTGATGCGGGCCTCCTGGATCCAGTCGACCAGCTGGCCCTCATGATTCGACTGATGGAAGACGACGCGGGCGCCCTCGGCCGCCGCCTCGCACATGGCCTGAACGTCGGCCAGCGTCTCGCGACCATAGATATCCGGCTCCCGAACCCCCAGCAGGTTCAGGTTCGGCCCGTTCAGGACATACAGGGTGAGAGTTTCGGGCATTCGCTCGCAAAACAGGCGCGCCGCCGCGCGGAATCGAGCGCGCGTTGTAGCCCAGCTGACGCGCGGCGCAAAGCGGGCGAGGAAAAAGGGTGACGTAGGGGGAGGTTGGCGACGGCGGCCTAGCCTGAGAAGTCGATTAATACCGCTCAGCCATCGTTCCACGATCCGGCTTGAACGGCGTGGATGATGCTTGCCACTGTCAGGCTGCGATAAGTGCGCTCACCTCGCCATTCGCGAAATTCACGCAGAAAGTTTAGCCCGAAGTTATGGCCCACCTCATTGGGAGCGTAGCGTCGCAAATCCATCAAACTGAAGTCAGTCCCGAACGGCTTCCTGATCGCGTCAATGGCATCAGCCAAATCATCGCCCGCGAGGTGGAGATCATAGTAAAGTTCAGCCTCATCGTTGATCGGCTCTTCGATGTAGAATTCCCGTCTCAAGGTGCCCACGATGTGGTCACGGATGGAATTTGCTGATCGAGCGATTTCGTCGGCCATATCGGGAGTGAACGACAGATTGCCCATGCCCGCAATGGCGGCGACAGTTCACTGAAGTCGTGGATTTGATGTCCCGCGCCGGAACCCTCATTATCTGACGTTCCTAAAGAGGCCTTGCCTCTCCACCCTGTGCTTGGAGCGAACAGTTTGCGTATCGAAGTCAACGGCGAGGTGCGGGACACCGCCGCCACGACCATTCTGGGTCTGGTTCAGGAGCTGTCGCTGGACCCCAAGAAGGTGGCGGTCGAGCGCAATCTGGAGATCGTGCCGCGTTCGCTGCACGGCGAGACGGCGCTGGCCGAAGGCGACAAGATCGAACTGGTGCAGTTCGTGGGCGGGGGCTGACCCTAACCCTAACCTCCGCTCATCCCGGCGGACGCCGGGATGAGCGGGAGGGGGTGACAGCTCATCAAATCCCGCAACGCCGCTTCCCCCCGGCGGCGGGCGGCGCTAGGTCACTAAACCATGACTGACACCGCTCCCCGCACCGACAGCTGGACCGTCGCCGGCCGCACCTTCAACTCGCGCCTGATCGTGGGCACCGGCAAGTATCGCGACTACGCCCAGAACGCGGCGGCGGCCGAGGCTTCGGGCGCCGAAATGGTCACCGTGGCCGTGCGCCGGGTGAACCTGACCGATCCGAACCAGCCGGTGCTGACGGACTTCATCGACCCGAAGAAATACACCTATCTGCCCAATACGGCGGGCTGCTTCACCGGCGAGGACGCCGTGCGGACCCTGCGTCTGGCGCGCGAGGCGGGCGGCTGGACCCTGGTCAAGCTGGAGGTTCTGGCGGACCCCAAGACCCTGTTCCCCGACATGGAGGAGACGCTGCGGTCGCTGAAGCTGCTGACCGCCGAGGGCTTTGAGGTCATGGTCTATTGCACCGACGACCCCGTCTATGCGCGCAAGCTGGAGGACGCGGGCGCCGTGGCCATCATGCCGCTGGGCGCGCCGATCGGCTCGGGGCTGGGGGTGCAGAACCCGATCAACATTCGCCTGATCGTCGAGCAGTCCAAGGTGCCGGTGCTGGTCGACGCAGGCGTCGGCACGGCCTCCGACGCCGCCATCGCCATGGAGCTGGGCTGCGACGGCGTCTTGATGAACACGGCCATCGCCGAGGCGCGCGATCCCCTGCTGATGGCCAGCGCCATGAAGCACGCGGTCATCGCCGGGCGTGAATCCTACCTCGCAGGACGGATGAAGAAGCGGTTCTACGCCGACCCGTCCTCGCCGTTGGCGGGGCTGATCTGAGAAGGCTCAGGGGCTGACCGGAAGGTCAGCCCTTTTTCTTGGCCGCTTCGATCAGGGCGCCGACCTCGCGCGGGTCGATGCCGGGGCTGGCGACGCCGTTGATGAAGAAGGTCGGCGTGCCCTGCAGGCCGAGCGCAGCGGCGGCGGCATGAATGTCGGTGACGTGGCGCGTCATCTCGGGGGCCGAGATGGCGGCGTTGGCCTTGGCCATGTCGACGCCGTTGTCGGCCAGGATGCGGTCGATCGAGGCGCGGTCTAGCGCGCGTTCGGCCATCAGGGCGTCATAGACGGCCAGGTATTTGCCCTGCTGATGCGCGGCCAGGGCGGCGCGGGCGGCGTACTGTGAGGAGACGTCCTCGCCCCGGTCCAGAATCGGCCAGTCCTTGAAGACGAAGCGCACGTCCGGGTGGGCGGCCATCAGGGCGCGGTAATCGTGTGCCACGGCCTTGCAGCCGGGGCAGCGGAAGTCGAAGAACTCGATCACCGTCACCTTGGCGTTCGCCGGGCCGAAGGCCGGATCGCGCGCATCGGCGGCCAGCAGGGCCGGGTTGGCGGCGGCGGCGGCGTTGATGGTCTGGACGCGCGACTGGGATTCCGCCGTCTCGCGCGCCGCCAGGACTTCATCCAGCACTTGCGGGTTCTGGATCAGATAGGCCCGCACCCGTTCGCCGAATCCGCCGGTCAGGTAAGGTGCGGCCGACAGGACCAGGGCGACGGCTGACATCCCTGCGGCGGCCCAGCCCGGCATCGCGCCCGACAGGCCTAGGCGCGCCTTTCTCGGCGTAGCGGTCGGGGTGGGATCGCGGCGTGCGTCGTCGGTCATCAGTCTCTCGTCTTACTCAGTAAAACCGTGGGGCGGGGCGGAATCAGCCGCCTCCTGGCGGGATAACGCCGGATCGGCTGCGCTGCTCATTGCGACGCTCGGCGTCCTGGATATCTTTCTCAGTCGCACCGGTCGCCAGTACGATGTCCGTCGCGCGGCGCCATTCGATCGAGCTGCGGTCCAGCATGTCGCGGGCGCGCATGGCGAACTGGGCGGCCTGGTCCGGACGGCGCAGAGCGAACCAGTATTCGGCCGAGGCCAGGCGCGCCTCGCCCTCCTTTCCCTGGCTGGAATAGGCCTGAGACAGCAGGCGCCAGGCCAGGTTGTTGTCGCCTTCCAGAGCCACGGCGCGCTTCAGCTGGTTTTCCGCTTCGGCCAGCTTGGTCGTATCGTTCGTCTCGATAAGGGCATGGGCCAGGTTGATGCGCAGAAGCGGAGCGTCGGGCTTGAGCTGCACAGAGCGTTCATGGGCGCCGATGGCTTCGGTCGGGCGGCCTTCTTCGAACAAAATCTGGCCCTTGAGTTCCCAGAAATAGGGGTTCTCGGGCTGTTCGGTCAGGAGCAGATCGACGGCGTCCAGCGCCTTCTGCGTCTGGCCGTCGCGGTACCAGGCGATGGCGCGAGCATAGCGGGCGGGCAGGGTGACGTTGCTGGACGGATAGTCGCGCAAGGTCGAATTGGGCGCGTCCATGAAGGCGCGGATCTTGGCCACGACCAGGGCGTGTTGAGCCATACGCTCGGCGCTATCGCGCTTGTTGTAGTTGGAGGCGGCTTCGACCGGCGGTCGCAGGGCCTCGATGCGTTGCGACGATAGGGGGTGGCTGCGGAAATAGGGGTAGCGGCGCTGGTCCGAGAAGATTTCCTGCGAGCGGAAGTTCTCGAAGAACTCGACCATGCCGCGTCCGGATTCCCCGGCGCGCTCCAGGGCGCGGGCGCCGGTGATGTCGGCCTCGCCCTCCTGGCTCTGCATGTAGCGCAGGGCGCCCAGAGTGCCGAAGTACTGGCTGGAGGCCAGCAGGGCCGCGCCCGCGTCGGGCGCGCCTGCGATCGCGGCCAGGGCGCCCAGCGCCATGGTCATGATCATCGGCTGCATCCCGGCGTTCTGGGCGCCGTCGCGCAGGGTATGCCGGTTCTTGATGTGCCCGGCCTCGTGGGCGATCACGCCCAGGAGCTGATTGGGGCTTTTGGTCCGCAGGATCAGGCCGGTGTTCAACCCCATGATCCGCCCGCGCGTGGCGAAGGCATTCAGGTCGTTGTCGTTGACCAGCAGGATCTCGACCTCGTTCGGGTCCAGCCCCATGGCGTCGAGCACGGGCTCGGACCACTCGTGGATGATGCCCTCAATCTCGGTGTCCCGGATCAGGCTCTGGGCCTGGGCCGCGGCGGATGAAGCCAGCACCGCGAGGGCGCCGACGCTGGCGGCCAGATAGCGCCGAAAGCGGGTTGCGGCGGGGGGCGTCCTGGTCATGACGAACTCCAGAGCGATAGTCTCCCCCGCAGCTTCCAGCTTAATCGTGTCCGATCAACGGCGCCACCAGCCCCGCTTGGGCTTGGCGGGCGCTTCGCCGATCTGGTTCGGATCGTCGGCGATGATGGCCGCGATGTCGACCTCTGCGGCAGGCGTCGGCGCCGGTTCGGTCAGGACCACGGCTTGGGCCTGATCTTTGACCATGACGTCTTCGATCACGACGTCTTCGGCCAGGGCCTCTTCGATCGCCTGCTCGATGCGGGCGGCGACGGCCGGGGGTACGTCCAGGTCGGCCGGAACCGGTTGAGGTTCCGGCTCGACCGGCGCTGCATCCTCGCTGGTCGTTTCCACGACAGGCTCAGCGGCGGTTTCAGACGCGACCTTGCGGCGAACGCGACGACGCTTGGGGGCCTCGATGGTTTCCACGACGTGGGGGACGTCGGCGGAGGTTTCCCCCACGGAGTCACCATCGATCATCACGGCGATGGGCGTGTCCGGCGAACCGACGGGCGGCAGGCCCTCATTAAGGGCGCGATCCTCGACCTTGGCGTCGTGCGTCACTTCGCCACGACCGCGGCCGCGACCGCGACGACGACGCGAACGGCCGTTGCGGCCTTCGCCATCGTTCGCCTGTTCGACGGAGACTTCACGGATGTCCCCGTTCTCAGCCTCATCCCTTGCAGGGCGTTCGGCGATGATAGGCGCGGGATTGATCGGATCGAACCAGACGTAAGGATCCTGCAGCGAGGGCGTGCGGCCCCGCACCCAGGTGAAGACGTCGCGTTCGCCTTCCTCGCGCACGCGGCGACCGCCGCGACGGCCCCGACGGCGACGACCGCCGCGCCCGTCGTCATCGTCCTCGACAACAACGGCTTCGGCTTCTTCTTCACGACGACCGCCGCGACGGCGACGACGGCGACGACCGCCGCGACCGTCGTCGTCCTGTTCCAGGCGAGCGCGGGCTTCGTCGTCGTCTTCGTCTTCACGGTCCAGGTCAGCGTCGTCTTCATCGTCGCCGCCGAGGTCTTCGTCCTCATCGACGTCCTCGTCCTCATCAGCGAAGGCGCTGTCGTCGAAGCCGTCGTCGAGGTCAGCCAGGTCGATGTGGCTTTCCGGCGCGACGAAGTCTTCGTTGGTTTCGGTGCGCTCGATCGAGTGTTCGCCCTGGGCCAGGCTGTCGTCGATCTGGATGACGACGTTCACGCCGCGCTGTTCCAGCAGGGACTGCAGATAGTCGCGCTTGTGGTTCAGGATGTAGAGAGCCACGACCGTCGAGACGCGCAGGTTCACCGAACCCGCGCCGTTCTTGCCGGCCTCGATGTCGACGGCGCGCAGGGTGGTCAGAGCCGCCGATTCGGCCGAGCGGACGCGCCCGGCCCCCTGGCAGCATTCGCAGACCTCGGTCGCGCCTTCGATCACGCCCAGGCGGCGGCGCTGACGGCTGATCTCCATCAGGCCGAAGCCGGAGATGCGGCCCATCTGGATGCGCGCACGGTCCTTGGCCAGGGCGTCCTTGAGAATCTTCTCAACCGCGCGGTTGTTCTTGCCCTCGTCCATGTCGATGAAGTCGATGACGATCAGACCGGCAAGGTCGCGCAGGCGCAGCTGGCGGGCGGCCTCGACGGCGGCTTCCAGGTTGGTCTTGGTGGCCGTGGCCTCGACGTTGCGTTCCTTGGTGGCGCGTCCCGAGTTCACGTCGATGGCGACCAGGGCTTCGGTCTGGTTGATGACCAGATAGCCGCCCGACTTCAGCGGCACGACCGGCTGGTGAATCTGGGTCAGCACCTCTTCGATGCCGTTCGCCGCGAACAGCGGGCGCGAGCCCTGGTAGAGGTGGATCTTCTTGGCCTGTGACGGCATCAGCACGCGCATGAAGTCGCGGGCCTGCTTGAAGCCCTCGACGCCCTCGACCTGAATGCCGTCGAAGTCCTTGTCGTACATGTCGCGCACGGCGCGACGGACCAGGTTCTCTTCCTCGTGGATCATCGCCGGCGCATTGGAGCGCAGGGTCAGTTCGCGGATCGTCTCCCACAGACGCAGCAGATATTCATAGTCGCGCTTGATCTCGGCCCGCGTGCGCTTGGCGCCCGCCGTGCGGATGATCAGGCCCATGCCCTGCGGCACCTTCAGCGCGGCGGCGGCGGCCTTGAGGCGGCGGCGGTCCGAGGTGTTGGTGATCTTGCGCGAGATGCCGCCGCCCTTGCCGGTGTTCGGCATCAGCACGCAGTAGCGGCCGGCCAGCGACAGCCAGGTGGTCAGGGCCGCGCCCTTGGCGCCGCGCTCGTCCTTGACGACCTGCACCAGTAGGATCTGGCGGCGCTTGATGACGTCCTGGATCTTGTAGCGGCGCATCAGGCGACGCTTCAGGCGTTCCTCGTCGGCCAGCTTGCCGTCGGAATCGGCGTCGTCGGATTCACGGCCCAGGTCGTCTTCATCCGCGTCGTCGTGCGCCTCGGCCATGATGGCTTCGCGGTCGGCGACGGGGATCTGATAGTAATCCGGGTGGATTTCGTTGAAGGCCAGGAAGCCGTGGCGGTTGCCGCCGTACTCGACGAAGGCCGCCTGCAGGCTGGGCTCTACGCGAGTGACCTTGGCGAGATAGATGTTCCCGCGAAGCTGACGGCGGGCGCGGGATTCGAAATCGAATTCCTCAACCTGGCGGCCGTCCACGATCGCGACGCGCGTTTCTTCCGCGTGCGCCGCGTCTATCAACATGGTTTTTGACATTGAAGGTCTCTCTCAGGCGCGCCAGGCCGTGCGCCGCGAACGCAGTCGCGGGAATAGGGGCGGCTCGCCGAATGGAAATGGGGGCCAGGGCGCGCGTCATCCCCTCGCTAAAAGCGAGAGCGGCATGGTCTTGCCGTTCGGGAGCGCAGGCGGGTCGGCCCATAAGGTTGTCGGTCCTGGGCCCGGACGCGCCGATCAAGGCCGCGTCCTGAACCCGTTCTTCGGATCGTCGGCCAGGCCGGGCAATCCTCGGAATAGGTGAAAAGTCAGCGCCGCGAGGAGGGCGCGGCCGATCCCGCAGGACTGCGGGCGGCGCGATCAGTCGCGTACGAAGTTCATAATAGGCATATGCGACGGAAAATAAAAGAACCGCGACGGTAAGAGGTCTTAACGAAATCCTTAATCCGCCGGGGCATCCTAGCGATGAAACTACAGGGTAACTTCGGTTCATGGCCGGTCGGTGGCGTGACAATCTGGCCCGTTGGGGCGTACGCGAATGGGCGATGACGGCCTTGGCCTTCATCGTCGTTTGCGGCGTCGTGCTGGCGGCTGGGCGCGGTCTCGCCTTTGGATCGGATGGCGAGGTCATGCGCATCCGTTTCGGCGGGGACGCTCAGCGGACCCGCATCGTGGTCGACTTGGGCCGGGCTACGCGGGGTCAGGTGGTCGAGGATGGAACGTCCGGGCGCGTCATTGTCGCCCTGTCGGGCGTTCAGCCGGCGCGGGGGCTGGACGGTGCGGGATCGGGACTGGTGCGCGGCTATGACGTGTCCGCTTCCGGTTCTTCGTCTCGGGTGCGGTTGGATCTGGCGCGAGGCGCGGAGATTGAGCGTCGTTTCCTGCTGCCGCCCGGCGATGGGGTTCAACACTATCGCTATGTGATCGACCTGAAGGCGACGGGCGCCGCCGCGGTGACGCCGGTCGCCGCCGCGCGCCGCGCGCCGGCGCGCGCTGAAAAGCCACTGATCGTCATCGATGCCGGTCATGGCGGTCGCGATCCGGGCGCTCAGGGCCAGCATGTTCAGGAAAAGGCCGTCACCCTGGCGGCCGCCCGCGAGTTGAAGACGGCGCTGGAACGGACCGGCCGCTATCGCGTGCGTCTGACCCGGGACGGCGACGTCTATGTGGTGCACGGCCGCCGAGTGCAGATCGCCCGCGACGCCGGGGCGGATCTGTTCATCTCGCTGCATGCCGACGCCGGTTCGGACCCGGCCCTGCGCGGCGCCAGCGTCTATACCTTGTCCGAACAGGGCGCCGGACGCGCCGTGCGTGAGTTCACCAAGGGCGACGACTGGCAGCGCGACCTGCGCCTGCCGGGGCGCGACCCTTCGGTCGACCGCATCCTCCTGGACATGACCCAGCGCGCCACCCAGAACCGCTCGGCCCAGTTCGCGCGCGTCCTGCTGACCCACATCGAGGGCGACAATCATCCCCTGCTGCGGCGCAGCCACCGCGACGCGGGTCTGGCCGTACTGCTGGCGCCCGACGTGCCGGCGGTTCTGCTGGAGATGGGCTTCATCACCAATCCGGAAGATGAGCGCGTTTTGACCGATGAGCGCGCTCGCCGTCGTCTGATGCGCTCGGTCGCCGATGGCATTGACCGCTACTTCCGCGAACCGGCGGCTCCCGTCATGGTCGCGGGCGAAGTCGCCGGGGGCTGATTTCCTCCCTATGCAACGGGGAGGTGGATCGACGGCGAAGGCGACGAGACGGAGGAAGCCGCTTGGTTTGGCTGTCGGCAGCCCTCCACTACTGCGTGGTTCCTCTCCCATCGGAATGGGGAGAGGGTGTTCTTTACTAGTCTTCTAGGGCCGCCCTGGCGCGAATGAAGATGTCTTCGAACATCTCTGCCGTCAGGCGCCCCGTATTCGTGTTCAGTCGCGAGCAGTGATAGCTGTTGATCAGGATGTAGCGGCCGGCCTTGCCTTCAACCCCATGTCCGGCGGGAATGGCCGAACCAGGATAGCCGAGCGTGCGCAGTATGCTGCGGCGTGACACGTCGCCCAACGTCACGATCACCTTCAGTCGGGGAAGGGCGGTCAGCCGGTCGACGAGGAAGGGACGGCACGTGTTCTCTTCCGCCGCCGTCGGCTTGTTCTGAGGCGGAGCGCAACGCACGGCGTTCGTGATCATGCAGTCGATCAGCGTCAGATCATCCTTGCCGTCAGGATCGTAGCGGCCTGTCGCGAAGCCGGTCTTCTTCAGCGTGTCGTAAAGCAGCCAGCCTGCATGATCGCCGGTGAAGGGGCGTCCGGTCCTGTTGGCTCCGGTGCGGCCGGGCGCCAGGCCTGCGACCAGCAGACGCGCGTTCGGATCGCCGAACGACGGCGCAGGACCGTTCCACCAGTCCGGGTTCTGACGTGCGTTCTCCGCGCGGTACTCGACCAGACGGGGGCACAGGGGGCAGTCGCGGGCAGGTTCAGGGTTCAGCCCGACCTTCACGCGCGGTCGCTCCGATCCAGGGTGCGGGTCACGCCCTGATTCATCGGCGCTTTGGGCTTGCCTATCTCGTTGATGATGTCGGCCAGATCGATGAAGGCGTCAGCCTGGCGGCGCAGGTCGTCGGCGATTTGCGGCGGCTGGCTCTTCACCGTCGAGACAACGGTGACGCGCACGCCTTTGGCCTGCATCGCTTGCGCCAGGCGGCGGAAATCGCCGTCACCCGAGAACAGCACCACGTGATCCAAGCGCGGCGCGAGTTCCAACATGTCCACTGCGATCTCGATGTCCATATTGCCCTTGGTGCGGCTATGGCCCTGAGCGTCGACGTAGCGTTTGACGGGTTTCGTCACTACGGTGAAGCCGTTGTAGTCGAGCCAGTCGACCAGCGGCCGGATCGGTGAGAATTCCTCGCCCTCGACCACGGCCGTATAATAGTATGCGCGGACCAGCCGGCTTTCGCCGGTGAAACGTTCCGTCAGCTTCTTGAAATCCAGATCGCAGTTCAGGGCGCGGGCCGCCGAGTACAGATTGGCGCCGTCGATGAACAGGGCGATGCGGTCGTCGGGATGGTTGGTCATGAGCGAAAAATGAGTCCGTCGGTATGGTCGAGAAAATGAAGACCCAAAGCGAAACGGCCGATAGCGCGCTCGATCTGGATGGCGCAGTCATCGTCGCACTTGGCTGTAATGACAAGGGCGATTGGTCATCGTGCGCCGAGGCGCTGGAGGCGGCGCTGGCGCGTTTTCGCGCGGAGGGCGTGGATGTGCTGGCCCGGTCATCCTGGTGGGCGTCGCAGGCCTGGCCTGATCCGGGCGACCCGCCCTTCCTGAACGGGGTGGCGATCGTCAGCACGACACAGGACGCGCCGACCTTGATGCGGACCCTGGGGCGAATCGAGGATTTGTTCGGGCGTGTACGGACGGCGCGCAACGCACCGCGTACGCTGGACCTGGATCTGATCGCCTACGGACGACTCAGCGGCGATCTGGACGGGTTGATTCTGCCTCATCCGCGCGCGGCGGATCGGTTGTTCGTCATGGGCCCCCTGGCCGAGATCGCGCCGAACTGGCCACATCCGGTCTGTGGCGCACGAGCAGGTGATCTGGCCTTGCGCGCCGAGGTCGGCGACGATGCGAGGCCTGTTCCCAAGGCTTGACGTGGAGCGGGTCTCGGGCGAGGGAGGCGCAACTCACGCCGATCCGCCCCAATGCCGCCTTCGCGGCGTTGCACAATCGGCTTTCAACCTATATTTTGTGCGGTTCTCCCTGCCGCCAGAGGAATTTCATGGCCCGCGTCACTGTCGAAGACTGCATCGAGAAGGTGCCGAACCGCTTTGGTCTGGTTCTGCTGGCCGGTCACCGCGCCCGCAACATCGCCAACGGCGCGCCGCTGACGTTGGACCGCGACAACGACAAGAACCCGGTCGTCGCCCTGCGCGAACTGGCCGAGGACACCGTTACCCCGGACGAACTGCGCGAGAACATCATCACCACCCTGCAACGGGTCGATGAGCGGACCGAGGCCGAGGATGAAGCCGAAGTCGTGGCCCTGCTGGCCGAGCCGCAGCACATGAACATGGCCGAAGCCGAACTGATCCGCGCGCTGCAAAGCGATCGCGACGGGGGCCAGGAGGAACGCTACTGACGGCGCAGCCGGTCACTGGCGTCACTCCCTCAACGGCGCGGCCCCTGGCGGACACGCCGATGGACCAACCCGCGAATCTGCAAGACAAGTCGGCGTCGCCCCCTGCTGGGGCGGCGCCGAAGTCGTCTGAAGGCCCTGTATTGTCTGAACCCAAACGCGCACCGATCATGCGCCAGTTCGAATTGATCGAGGCGGTCAAGGCCTATGACCCGACCGCCGATGAGGCGCTGCTCAACCGCGCCTATGTCTATGCGATGAAGATGCATGGCTCGCAGTTGCGGGCCTCGGGCGATCCCTATTTCGCACACCCGATCCAGGTCGCAGGCATCCTGACCCACTATCGGCTGGATACGGCGACCATCGTCACCGCCCTGCTGCACGACGTGGTCGAGGACACCTCGGCCACCCGTGAGGACATCGCCGACATGTTCGGCGAAGAGGTCGCGGTCCTGGTCGAGGGCGTGACCAAGCTGTCGCGGCTTGAACTTCAGGCCGAGCACACGCGTCAGGCCGAGAACCTGCGGAAGTTCATTCTGGCCATTTCGCGCGATGTGCGGGTGCTGCTGGTCAAGCTGGCCGACCGCCTGCACAACATGCGCACCCTTCACTTCGTGAAGCCTGAGAAGCGCGAGCGCATCAGCCGCGAGACGCTGGAAGTCTACGCCCCCCTGGGCCGGTCGATCGGCATCCACTCCATCGCCGCCGAGCTGGAGGAGCTGGCGTTCGAGCATCTGAACGCCACGGCGCGCGTCGCCATCCAGCGCCGCCTGGAGGCGCTGAAGCTGGAGAACGGCAGCGCCATCGAGGCCGTCTCGCCCGAGATCGAGCGGGTGCTGTCCGAGGCGGGGCTGACCGCGCGGGTCAAGGGCCGAGAGAAGACGCCCTATTCCATCTGGCGCAAGCTGCAGCGCAAGACAGTCGGCTTTTCGTCCCTGTCGGACATCTACGGCTTCCGCGTCATCGTCGAGAGCGAGGACGACTGTTATCGCGCCCTGGGCGTCATCCACCGCGCCTGGCCGATGGTGCCGGAGCGGTTCAAGGATTTCATCTCGACGCCCAAGTCGAACAACTACCGCTCGCTGCACACCACGGTCGTCGGGCCGGGCGGCCTGCGCATCGAGATGCAGATCCGCACCGAGATCATGGATCGTGTGGCCGAGGACGGGGTGGCGGCGCACTGGGCCTACAAGAACCAGTCCTACGGCTTCGACCGCGAGGCCATGGAGGCTGACGGCGGCCGCGACCCCCTGCTGAACCTGCGCCATCTGGTTCAGGTGATCGAGCACGGGGAAGGGGGCGAGGACTGGGTCGAGCACGCCAAGCTTGAAATGTACCTGGATCAGGTCTTCGTCTTCACGCCGAAGGGGACGCTGATCACTCTGCCGCGCGGCGGGATGCCGCTGGACTTCGCCTACGCCGTCCACACCGAGGTCGGCGATACGGCCGTCGGGGTGAAGATCAACGGCGAGCTGAAGCCCATGCGCACGGCGCTTCAGAACGGCGACGTGGTCGAGATCATTCGCGGGACCAAGCGCGAGGTGCCGACCGACTGGCGCAGCCTGACCGTCACGGGCCGCGCCCGCTCGGCCATCCGCCGCCACATCCGCACCTCGGAGCGCGAAGAGTTCGTGCGCCTGGGCAAGACGACGCTGGAGCAGACGCTGGAGCGGGCGAGCAAGTCGCTGGCCGACGTCAAGCTGACGGAGGTGCTGAAGACCTTCGCCATGCCGTCCGAAGACGACATGTTCGACGCCATCGGCCGGGGCCGTTTGACCGCCACGCGCGTGGCCGAGACCCTGTTCCCGGCGCTGAAGGGCCAGCTGAAGGCCGGGCCGGAGCGCAAGCGCATCGGCGCGGAATCGCCGCGCCTGTTCGTGCGCGGCAGCGGCCTGACGCCGGGCGTCAGCATTCACTTCGGCCAGTGTTGTTCTCCTGTACCCGGCGACCGCATCGTCGGCATCCTTGAGCCGGACAAGGGGTTGACGGTCCACACCATCGACTGCCAGAGCCTGGCCGACTTCGCCGACGACGATTCCGTCTGGCAGGATCTGCAATGGACGCCGCAGGCCGAGCGCAGCGCCGTCGGCGCGGTCAAGCTGCACGCCACCATGAAGAACGCCCCCGGCGTTCTGGGCCAAGTCGCCACCATCATCGGCGAGGCGGGCGGCAACATCCTCAACCTCAGCATGGCGCACCGGCAGCAGGACTTCTTCGACGTCGATATCGACGTGGAGGTTGAAGACGCCCGCCATGCGACCATGATCATCGCGGCCCTTCGGGCCAATCCGTCCGTCGACACCGTCGACCGCGCGCGCGGCTGATCGCCGCCGCCTCTTTGTATTTTACGACAAGGCCGTCATGTCCCCCGAACAACAGAAGCTCGCCAACGAGGCCCAGATGGCCTCGCCCTCCTATCGTCTGGCCGCCCTGGATCAGGACTTCCTGCTGGGCGAGTCGATGCGCGGCGTGCGCTTCCTGATGGAGTACGAGAAGGCCGAACAGGCGCTGAAGGCCTGGGGCGTGCGTTCGACCATCGTCGTCTTCGGCAGCGCCCGCGTCGGCGTGAACGGCGACGGTCGTCACGCCTATTGGTACGAGCAGGCGCGCGAGTTCGGCCGCATCGCCTCTGAACGCGGCGGCGCCTTCCGCGGCGAGCCGGGCGAGGTGCGCGACAACGTCATCGCCACGGGCGGCGGGCCGGGCATCATGCAGGCCGCTAACCAGGGCGCGTATGAGGCGGGGGCGCCGTCGATCGGCTTCAACGTCACCCTGCCGCACGAGCAGTTCCCGAACCCCTGGTCGACGCCCGAGCTGACGTTCCAGTTCCACTACTTCGCCATGCGTAAGATGCACCTGGCCATGCGGGCCAACGCCCTGGTGGTCTTCCCCGGCGGCTTCGGCACCCTGGACGAACTGTTCGAGATCCTGACGCTGCGCCAGACGGACAAGGCGCCGCCGATTCCCATCGTCCTGTTCGACGAGGCCTATTGGCGCTCGGTCATCAACTTCGACGTTCTGATCGAGCACGGCATGGTCAAGGCGTCGGACATGAACCTGTTCGCCTTCGCCGACGACGCCGAGACGGTGTGGGCCAGGCTGCTGGAAGGCGGACTGAAGCCGAACTGCGACATCAAATAGCGCGCGGGTTGAGGGCGGCTGCTGCAGGGTCTAAGGACGGCCTTCATGAACACTGAAGACGTCCTCAACGAATTCCGCGACGCCGGCGCCCTGCGCGAAGGCCATTTCGTCCTCTCGTCCGGCCTGCACAGCCCGGTCTTCCTGCAGAAGAACCTGGTCTTCATGGACGGCGCCCGCTGTGCGCGCCTGTGCAAGGCGTTGGCGGAAAAGATCGTCGCGACGGTCGGCCCGGTCGACGCGGCGATCTCGCCCGCCGTCGGCGGCATCATCCCCGGTTATGAGACGGCCAAGCACCTGAACGTCCGCTCCATGTACGTCGAGCGCGAGGGCGGCGAATTCAAACTGCGTCGCGGCTTCTCGGTCGAGCCGGGTGAAAAGATCGTCATGGTCGAGGACATCGTCACCACGGGGCTTTCTTCGCGCGAATGCATCGCCGCGATCCAGAAGGCGGGAGGCGAAGTCGTCGCCGCCGCCTGCATCGTTGATCGGTCGGGCGGCAAGGTCGATGTGGGCGTGCCCCTGATCGCGTTGGCTTCGATGGAGGTGCCTGCCTATCCGGCCGACGCCCTGCCGCCGGAACTGGCCGCTCTGCCGGTCGAGGATCCGGGCAGCCGTCGCCTGTCGAAGTAGAGAAGAGAGAACGGGATGAAGCGTCAGCGGGTTCGTCTGGGCGTCAATATCGACCACGTCGCCACGGTTCGTAACGCGCGCGGCGGCGCTCATCCCGATCCGGCCCGCGCGGCCGAGGCGGCGCTGGCGGCGGGCGCCGACGGCATCACCGCTCACCTGCGCGAGGATCGCCGTCACATCACCGACGCCGACATCGACGTGCTGACGGCCCTGTGCCGCCGCGCGGACAAGCCGCTGAACTTCGAGATGGCGGTGACGGAGGAGATGCTGGCCATCGCCCTGCGCCACCGGCCGCACGCCGCCTGTCTGGTGCCTGAACGGCGCGAGGAGGTGACGACCGAGGGCGGACTGGCCGTCGCCGGTCATGAGGTCCGCATCGCCCCGGTGGTGAAGGCGCTGTCGGACGCCGGAATCCGCGTCAGCCTGTTCATCGAACCGTCCGAGGATCAGGTCGAGGCCGCCGCCGCCGTCGGCGCCCAGGTGGTCGAGTTCCACACCGGCCGCTATTGCCACCTGACCGACCCGGCCGTGCGCGCGGCCGAATTCGACCGTCTGGCCGCCGCCGCCGCACAGGCCGATATTCTGGGGCTGGAGGTTCATGCGGGTCACGGCCTCGACTACGCCTCGGCGAGCGAGGTTCTGGCCATCCGTGAGATCGTCGAGCTGAACATCGGCCATTTCCTGATCGGCGAGGCGGTCTTCGTCGGTCTGGACGCCGCCATCCGCCGGATGCGCGCGGCGATGGACGAGGCGATTTCAGGATCGGGGTCATGATCATCGGCGTCGGCGCTGACCTATCTGACATCCGGCGCATCCAGGCGTCGCTGGATCGTTTCGGCGACCGTTTCAAACAGCGCGTCTTCACCGAGTTGGAGCGCAGCCGTTCCGACCGCAAGGCCGACCCCGCGTGGAGCTACGCCAAGCGGTTCGCCGCCAAGGAAGCTTGCGCCAAGGCCCTGGGCACGGGGATGCGCTCCGACGTTTACTGGCGCGACATGGGGGTGGTGAACCTGCCGTCCGGCCAGCCGACGCTGGCCCTGACCGGCCACGCGGCCGAGCACTTGGCCCGCCTGACCCCGCCGGGGCATGAGGCGCGCATCCACCTGACCCTCAGCGACGAACACCCCTATGCCCTGGCCTTTGTGGTGATCGAAGCCCTGCCCAAGGCCTGACGCCGCCGCGAAGGTTGCGGTTCCTTCATCATCCAGAGTCTTGCTCGCGGCGGGTTCAGCGACTACGCCTCGACCTTCAAACCCCGCGTTCGGCGGAGGATTCGAGCAGACGATGAGCGACGACCCCAAGGCGAACGGCGGAGCAGCCGACCCAGCCCTCGATCCGGCTGACCAACGGCCGATCTGGAGCGACGACGGCGACGCGCCCTTCGACATGGGGGACGACCCCGAAGCCCTCGACAGCGAGACCCCGATCTATGCGCCCCGGCGCGCCAGGAAGGCCAAGCGAGTGAAGAAAGAAAAGTCCGCGAGCAACGAAACGGTCGAGATCATCAAGACCGTCGTTTTCGCCCTGCTGATCGCGCTGGTGCTGCGTGTGCTGCTGTTCCAGCCCTTCACCATCCCGTCGGCCTCGATGGAGCCGAATCTGTACGAGGGCGACTACATCGTCGTGTCGAAGTGGTCGTACGGCTATTCCAAGCACTCGATCCCGTTCAGCCCGCCGGTATTCAACGGCCGCATCCTGGGCAAGGGCCCCGAGCGCGGCGACATCGCCGTGTTCAAGCTGCCGCGCGACAACAAGACGGACTACATCAAGCGCGTGATCGGCCTGCCGGGCGACAAGGTGCAGATGATCGCCAACAAGCTCTACATCAACGGCGCGCCGGTGCAGGACGTGGTGGTCAGCCGCGCCCAGATGGCCGACATGTTCGGCCCGCGCGCCGTGACCCAGGTGCGCGAGACCCTGCCGGGCGGCCGCACCTTCATGACGCAGGACTTCGGCCCCGGCGGCGATCTGGACGACACGCCGCTGTATGAGGTTCCAGCCGGCCACTACTTCATGATGGGCGACAACCGCGACAACTCGATCGACAGCCGCGTCGAGATGTCGGCCGGCGTGGGCATGGTCCCGGCCGAGAACCTGGTCGGCAAGGCCGAGATCATCATGTTCTCGTGGACGCCGGGCGCTTCGCTGTTCAACCCGGTCAGCTGGTTCGCCAATGTGCGCTTCAGCCGGTTCTTCAAGATCCTCGACTGATGGCCGGCGGACGCACGAACGTGCGCGCCGAGGCCGTGGCGGCCCTGCGCCAGCGCCTGGGGCATGACTTTGAGGACGCCTCCCTGCTGGAGCGCGCCCTGACGCACTCCAGCGTGGGCGAGGGGGCGGGGCCGCAGACGCCCGCTGACAATGAGCGGCTGGAGTTCCTGGGCGACCGGGTGCTGGGCCTGCTGGTCGCGGATCGACTGGTGCGCGACTACCCGTCGGCGGACGAGGGGCAGCTGTCCGCCCGCCTGCACGCCCTGGTGGACAAGAGCGCCTGCGCCCGCGTGGGCGAGCGGCTGGGCGTCGGCGACGCGCTTCGCCTGTCGCCCGGTGAGACCAAGACCGGCGGCCGCAGAAAGGCCGGAGTCATCGCCGATGCTGTGGAAGCGATCCTGGCGGCCGTCTATCGCGACGGCGGTCTGATCGCTGCTCAGGCCGTGTTCGAACGCGCCTGGGCCGAAGAATTGGCCGCACCTCCGAGTGCGGCGGTGACCAACCCCAAGTCCGCCCTGCAGGAATGGGCGCAAGGCCAGGGCCGACCGCTGCCGACCTATGAAGTGGTCCAGCGCACCGGCTCGGATCACGCGCCGACCTTCACGGTCGAGGCGACGGTGACGGGCTATGAACCGGCCCGCGCCCAGGGACGTTCGCGACAGGAGGCGGAAAAGGCCGCCGCCATCGCCCTATTGAAACGAGAAGACGTAATTTGACCGAGACCACCGAAACCACCGAGATCACCGGCCAGCGCGCGGGCTTCGCCGCCATCATCGGCGCGCCCAATGCGGGCAAGTCGACGCTGGTGAACCGGTTGACCGGCTCCAAGGTCTCCATCGTCACCCAGAAGGTCCAGACCACGCGCTTCCCCGTGCGCGGCATCGCCATCAAGGGCGACGCCCAGATCGTGCTGGTGGACACGCCCGGCATCTTCACGCCGCGCCGTCGCCTGGATCGCGCCATGGTCACTTCGGCCTGGGGCGGGGCGCAGGACGCGGACGTGGTCGTCCATCTGATCGACGCCCAGTCGCACATCGACGCTGAAGGTCGCGAAGGCACCGCCGCCGACCGCCGCTCGGCCGAGGACACAGAGACCATCATCGCCAATCTGAAGGCGACCGACACCAAGGTCATCCTGGCGCTGAACAAGATCGACGGGATGCGCCGCGACACCCTGCTGGCCCTGTCGCAGCGCCTGTTCGAGACGGGCGTCTATTCCGAGGTCTTCATGATCTCGGCGCTCAGCGGCGACGGCGTGGAGGATCTGAAGACGCGCCTGGCTCTGGCCATGCCCGAGGGGCCGTGGCTGTACCCGGAAGATCAGTCGGCGGACGTGCCCCTGCGCGTCCTGGCGGCCGAGATCACCCGCGAGAAGGTCTATCTGCGCGTTCACGAGGAACTGCCCTATTCGGCGGCGGTCGAGACGACCTCGTTCGAGGACAAGGCGGACGGTTCGGCCCGCATCGAACAGACCATCTATGTCGAGCGCGAAAGCCAGCGCCCGATCGTCCTGGGCAAGGGCGGCCAGACTCTGAAATGGATCGGCCAGAAGGCGCGCGAGGAGCTGATCGAGATCCTGGATCGGCCCGTTCACCTGTTTTTGACCGTCAAAGTCGATCCCAAATGGCAAGACTCAAAGGCATTGTACGCCCAGTTCGGCCTGGAGTTTGACGTCTAGTCTCGTGTTCATCGTTCCCAAGACCGCGGGCGGAAGGCCCTGGTTCCTCGGTTCCCTCGTCGTCGCCGGCCTGATTTCGGCTGGCGCGGGCGCGTGGTTCGTCAAGGCCGTCGCGCCGGAAACCCAGGCGGCCGCCGTCTATCGGACAGACCTGCCCAAGCGCCCGCCGGTCGAGGTGGTCGAGGCCCTGCCGCAGTTGAAGGAACGTCTGGACCACCTGGCGGCCAGCAAGCAGTTCACCGGCGCCGTCCTGGTGGCCCGGGGCGATCAGGTTCTGTTCCGCCAGGTTTATGGCAAGGCGAACTATGAGCAGGACACGCCCTTCGCCCTGGACACCCGTTTCCGCCTGGCCTCGGTGTCCAAACAGTTCACCGCCGTCGCCGTTCTGAAGCTTCAGGACGAGGGCAAGCTGTCGGTCGACGATCCCGTCTGCAAATGGATCGAGCCGTGCCCCGACGCCTGGCGGCCGCTGCGTATCCATCACCTGATGTCGCATACCTCGGGCATTCCTGACGTGATGGCTCAGGCTGAGTGGGGCCGCATCCGCGTCACCCACCGCACGCCGCAGGAACTGACCGAGACCTCGGCCCGCTATGGCCTGCAGTTCGAGCCGGGGACGAAGGTCCGCTACAACAACGCCGCCTTCAACCTGGCGGCCGAGATCGTGTCAAAGGCCAGCGGCCAGCCGTTCGAGACCTATATGGAGCAGGCGATCCTCAAGCCCCTGGGCATGAAGGACACCGGCTCGGACGTGAATAACGACGCTCAGGGCCTGGCCATGGGCTACGGCCTGTTTCCGGCGGGCCTGACGCCGCAGCCCATCGCCAATGTCAGCGTCGTGGCGGGCGCCGGGGCGCTGTATTCGACGCTGGACGACGTGCTGGCCTGGAACCGCTCCCTGCATCAGGGCCACATCCTGAGCGACAAGGCCTATGCCGACCTGATCGCCGATCACGCCCCGGACGACATGCCCGAGCGGCGCGGCCCTCATCGAGCCTATGGCTACGGCATCTACGTCAGCGCCCTGGGCGAGCGGACCTCATCGCCGTTCAGCGATCGCCAGATTTACCACACCGGCAGCTGGGCGGGGTTCCGCAACCTTGTGTCCTACCAGCCCGATCAGGAGGTGACGGTGGTGGTGTTGTCCAACAACTACCACCTGCGCGACCTGGTGCTGTTGATCAATCAGCAGGCCATGGCCGAAGCTCTGGGGCGTCCGTTCCCCGCCGCGCTGGCGCGCTGAGGCCGATCAGGGTTTCATCGAGCCCGTCTCGATGAAGCGCTGGTGCCACGACAGCGCCTCGGTCAGCAGGTGGGGCGATTGCAGACCGTACGACCCCTTCAGCGCGCGGGCGTAATAGTCGCTGAGCGCGTCGCGATAGTCGGGGTGGGCGCAGTTGGCGATGATGACCTGGGCGCGCTGTTTGGGCGACAGGCCGCGCAGGTCGGCCAGGCCCTGTTCCGTGACGATGACCTGCACGTCCTGGGTGATGTGGTCGACGTGGCTGGCCATGGGGACGATGGCCGAGATCTTGCCGCCCTTGGCCGTCGAGGGCGTGACGAAGCAGGAAATATAGGCGTTGCGCGCAAAGTCGCCCGAGCCGCCGATGCCATTCTGAATGCGCGAGCCCATGACGTGGGTCGAGTTGACGTTGCCGTAGATGTCGGCCTCGATCAGGCCGTTCATGGCGATGCAGCCCAGACGGCGGATGATCTCCGGGTGGTTCGAGATCTCCTGCGGGCGCAGGATGATCTTGCCGCGGAACTGCTCCATCCTGCTGTTCAGATCGGCGGCGGCCTCGGGGCTGAGCGAGAAGGCGGTGGCCGAGGCGACGGTCAGCTTCCCTGAGTCCAGCAGGTCCAGCATCCCGTCCTGCAGCACCTCGGTATAGGCGGTCAGGTTCTCGAACGGGCTGTTTTGCAGTCCCGCCAGCACGGCGTTGGCGACATTGCCCACGCCCGATTGCAGCGGCAGCAGATGGGCGGGCAGGCGGCCCAGTTTCACCTCATGCTGCAGGAATTCGATCAGGTGCCCGGCGATGGCCGTGGCGCTGGCGTCCGGCGCGGCGAAGGGCAGGTTGCGGTCGGGGCTGTCCGTCTCGACGATGGCGGCGATCTTGGACGGATCGACGCGGAAGACCGTTTCGCCGATCAGGTCGGTCGGCTTGGTCAGCGGGATCGGCACGCGCGCGGGCGGTAGGGCGGTGCCGTAGTAGATGTCGTGCATCCCCTCCAGCGCCGCGTTCTGCCAGCTGTTGACCTCAAGGATGATCTGATCGGCGCGGTCCAGCCAGGTCTTGTTGTTGCCGATGGAGGAGGAAGGGATCAGCGCCCCGTCCTCGCGGATGCCCGACACCTCGACCACCGCCGTCTCCAGCGGGCCGAGGAAGCCCTGCCAGGCCACCGGCGCCACCTGCGACAGGTGCATGTCCAGGTATTCCATCTCGCCCTTGTTGATCTTCTCGCGGGCGATGGGGTCGGAGTTGTAGGGCAGGCGGAACTCGATGCCGTCAGCTTTTGCGAGCGCGCCGTCCAGTTCCGGCCCGGTCGAGGCGCCGGTCCAGACCTTCAGCTTGAACGGGTTTCCCGCCGCGTGCTCGGCCTCGATCCGCTCGGCCAGGGCCATCGGCACGACCTTGGGGTAGCCCGAGCCGGTGAAGCCGCTCATGCCCACCGTCGAGTTGGCCGGGATCAGGCTGGCGGCGTCCTGTGCGGACATGATCTTCGACTTGAGGGCGGCGTTACGGACGCGGGACATCGCAAACCTGACGACTGGAGCCGGGGAGGGCTCAAGGAACGACGCGGACATAGGCGCCGCATCACCCTGATTCCAATACGGCTTTGGTCGTAACAGTCCGTGATCACAAAGGCGTCAGCCGCCGGGATTCCAGTCCTCGGTCGGGTTGGTGTTGACCATCCAGGGGATGCCGAACCTGTCGGTGAAGGTGCCGAAACCGGGTGACCAGAAGGTCTCGGCGAAGGGCATGCCGACCTTGCCGCCTTCGGACAGGGCGTCGAAGACCTGTCGCGCCTTGGGGAGGTCGTCGGTGTGATAGGACACGTCGAAGCCGTTCTTGGGCTTGTCGATATTGGGCGCGAACTCGGGCGGCATGTCGGCCCCCATGATCGCCTGGTCCCCGATCTCCAGCCAGCCGTGCATCAGCCATTCCTTGTATTTGGGATCGACCGGCATGTCGGGCGGGCCGTCGCCGTACGGAAAGGCGGCCGTGACCTTGCCGCCCAGCACGCGGGCGTAGAACTCCAGCGCCTCGCGGCACTGGCCCTGAAAGCTGAGGCTGGTGACGATCTTCATGGGATCCTCCTTCGGATGGAGCCGGAACGCGCCAGGCGGGCGTCGTTTCCCGGCGCTTCCCCCATTGACGGAACAGGACTAGAACAAAGCCATGATCACCGCCGCCCTGATGATGCTTCAACTGTCCGCCGCGCCTGCAGAGACCGCGCCGATCGAGCGCACGCTGGACGCCATGCACGCCGCCGCTTCGGTGGCGGACGGCGAGGCCTATTTCGCGACGTTCACGCCGGACGCCCGCTTCATCGGCACCGACGCGGCTGAGCGGTGGAGCCTGTCGGAATTCCGCGCCTACGCCACGCCCTACTTCTCGCAGGGCAAGGGCTGGACCTATCGCCCGACGGCGCGGGCCGTGACGATCGCCCCGATCGACTGCCGCTGCGTCGCCTGGTTCGACGAGGTGCTGGACAGTGACGCCTATGGAACGACGCGCGGCTCGGGCGTACTGCGCCTGACCGAGGACGGCTGGAAGATCGAGCAATACGTCCTCAGCTTCGCCGTACCGAACGACCGGGCGCGCGCCGTCGTCGACGCCATCAAGGCCGACTGATGGAGGTTCAGGACGACGCCTTCGTGCTGTCGGCGCGGGCGCATGGCGATACGGGGGCGGTGGTCGATCTGCTGACTGAACGGCACGGTCGCCGCGCCGCCTATGTCGCGGGCGGGGCGTCGCGGCGGATGCGGCCCTTCCTTCAGCCGGGCGCGCGGGTCGTGGCCGATCTGCGGTCGCGGACGTCGGATCAGCTAGGCTCGGCGCGACTGGAGCCGGTGGGCGAAGGCCCGGCCGCACTGTTCGACGACCCGCTGGCCCTGACCGGGCTGAGCGCCGCCGCTGCGGTGGCGCAGGGCGCCCTGCCGGAGCGGGAGCCGCATCCGGGCGCCTTTTACGCCTTCGAGGCGCTGATGGGCGCGTTCGCCGTGCCCGAGGTCTGGCCCGCCATTTTCGTGCGGTTCGAGGCTGGGTTGCTGGAGGACTTGGGCTTCGGTCTCGACCTGTCGCGCTGCGCGTCAACGGGGTCGATGGACGACCTGGTCTGGGTCAGCCCCCGCACCGGCCGCGCCGTCAGCCGCGAGGCGGGCGCGCCCTATGCCGACAAGCTGCTGGCCCTGCCGCCCTTCATGCTGGGCGCGCAGGCGGGGCTGGGCGAGGGCGACGTGAAGGCGGGGCTGGAGCTGACGGGGCATTTCCTTGAGCAGTTCGTCTTCCACGCCCTGAACCGGCCGCTGCCGCCCGCGCGCGTTTGGATGATCGACAAGCTGGGCGAGGCGGGGCGGCTTTAACTCCGGTAAGGCGGTTGAAACCTCACCGTCACCCTCGGGCTTGTCCCGAGGGTGACGGGAATTGATTGTGCGCGCTTACCGATTCAGCGCCGACAGCCCCGCAATCGCCTCGCGCGTTTCCCTTTCCAACATCGCGACCAGTTCAGGGGCAGGCAGGGCGCGGCCTAGCGACGCGCCTTGTCCCGCCCAGTGCGGCGCATAGCCGTTGTCGCCCTTGGCCTTTGCCGCCGCGTTCAGCGCCTTGCCGAGGTCGTAGGCGTAAGGATAGGCGGCGATCTTCGTCTCATCGGCCCGGCGCATGAAGGCGTTCTCCACCCCGCGCGCCGGGCGGCCGGAGATGGCCGCGCTGACCCGCGTGCGCCCGGCGTCCGCTCCTGCCAAGGCCGCCCGATAGGCCGCATCCGCCGCCGATTCCGGGCAGGCGGCGAAGGCCGTGCCCATCTGCGCCCCGGCCGCGCCCAGCGCCAGCGCTGCTGTGATCCCTGCGCCGTCCATGATCCCGCCCGCCGCGATGACCGGAACCGACAGGTCGCGCGCCAGCAGGCGCGTCAGCGGCAGGGTGGCGAAGCGCGGATCGTCGGCCGGGTCGAAGACGCCGCGATGGCCGCCCGCCTCGACCCCCTGGGCGATCACCATGTCGAACCCGGCGGCGACGGCGGCGCGGCCTTCCTCGGGCGTGGTGGCGCTGGCGATCAGGACGCAGCCCGCCGCCTTCAGCGCCGCGATCTGATCGACGCGCGGCAGGCCGAAATGGACGCTGACCACGGCGGGCTTTTCCTCGACCAGCACGGCCAGCTTGGCGTCGTCGGTCAGGAAGCTTTGATAGATGTCATTGAGCCGTTCGGGCGGGACGGCGCTGAACTCAGTGAAGATCGGGCGCAGGCTGTCGATCCATGCCGCGTCGCGCGCTGGATCGGCCGCGATCGGCGCGTGGCAGAACAGATTGACGTTGAACGGCCGGTCGGTCAGCGTCTTCACCGAGCGGATGGCCTTGCGGCTCGCCTCGGCGTCGATGGCCCCCAGGGCGATGGAGCCAAGCGCTCCCGCGTTCGACACGGCGGCGGCCAGTTCGGCGGTCGAGGTTCCGGCCATCGGCGCCTGGATCAGCGGAACGGAAAGGCCGAGGCGGTCGGTCAGGGCGGTCTTCATCGGGGCTCCTTCGCGCGTTTCTGCACAGATAGGCGCTGACAATCCCGGCGTCAGGCCCCGGCTGCGCTAGACTTTCCTCGTCCGATCATTGATTCGAAGCCGTATGACCATCCACACCCCGACGCCCGAAGGCGGCCGCATCGTCGAAGAACCGATGGGCGATGCGCTGTCGCGCCGCTATCTGGCCTACGCCCTGTCGACCATCACCAACCGGGCGCTGCCCGACGTGCGTGACGGCTTCAAGCCCGTGCACCGGCGCATCATGTACGCCATGCATCAGATGCGGCTGAACCCGCAGGCGGCCGCGCGCAAATGCGCCAAGGTCGTCGGCGAGGTCATGGGCGGCTATCACCCGCACGGCGACGCCTCTATCTATGAGGCCCTGGTCCGTCTGGCCCAGGATTTCGCCCAGCGCTATCCGCTGGTCGACGGGCAGGGGAACTTCGGCAACATCGACGGCGATAGCGCGGCGGCCATGCGCTATACGGAGTGCAAGCTGACGCCCGCCGCCGTCTTGCTGCTGGACGGCATCGACCAGGACGCGGTCGACTTCCGTCCCACCTATGACGATCAGGACGAAGAGCCGGTGGTCCTGCCGGCGGGCTTCCCTAATCTTCTGGCCAACGGGTCGTCGGGCATCGCCGTGGGCATGGCGACCTCGATCCCGCCGCACAACGTCGGTGAATTGATCGACGCCTGCCACCTGCTGCTGGAGCAGCCGGACGCCACGACCGAAGACCTGGTCAAGATCGTGCCGGGGCCGGATTTCCCCACGGGCGGCGTCTCGGTCGAGGGCCATGCGTCCATGCTGGATGCCTATGAGACGGGCCGGGGCGGGGTGCGCCTGCGCGCCGCCTGGGACACCGAGGATCTGGGCCGAGGCGTCTGGCGCATCGTCGTCACCGAGATTCCCTATCAGGTGCAGAAGTCCAAGCTGATCGAACAGCTGGCCGACCTGATCGAGAACAAGAAGGCGCCGCTGCTGGCCGACGTCCGCGACGAGTCGGCCGAGGACATCCGCCTGATCCTGGAGCCGAAGTCCCGGACGGTAGAACCTGAAGTCCTTATGGAAAGCCTGTTCAAGCTGTCCGATCTGGAGACGCGCTTCCCCATCAACATGAACGTGCTGGACGCCACCGGCACGCCGCGCGTCATGGGACTGAAGGACTGCCTGCGGGCCTTCTTGGATCACCGCCGCGTGGTGCTGAACCGCCGCAGCCAGTGGCGCATCGCCCGCGTCGAAAAGCGCCTGCACCTGTTGGAAGGCTTGCGCATCGTCTTCCTGAACCTGGACGAGGTCATCCGCATCGTCCGCGAGGAAGAGCAACCCAAGGCCGAACTGATCGCCCGATTCAGCCTGAGCGAGCTTCAGGCCGACTTCATCCTCGACACCCGCCTGCGTCAACTGGCCCGTCTCGAAGAGATGACGATCGAGAAGGAATTCAATGAACTGTCGGAAGAACTTGCGGCGTTGCAGGCGCTGACGTCCTCCGAGGCCAAGCAGTGGAAGGCCATCGGCAAGGAGCTGGAGGCCGTGCGCAAGGCGCTGGTCTCGCCGCGCCGGACCGTGATCGGCGAGGCGGTCGACGCCTCAGCCTTCGTGGCGCCAGAGGCCTTTATCCCGCGTGAGGCGATCACCGTCATCCTGTCGGATCGCGGCTGGATCCGCGCCGCCAAGGGCAAGGTCGACGACCCCTCCGAACTGAAGTTCAAGGAAGGCGACAAGCTGGGCTTCCTGGTCCCCGCCTATACGACCGACAAGCTGCTGGTCGGGGCGTCGGACGGGCGCATCTTCACCATCGGCGCCGACAAGCTGGCGTCGGGGCGCGGGCATGGCGAACCGTTGCGCCTGATGATCGACCTGGACGAGAAGGCCGACATCATCAACGTCGTGGCGCACGAACCGAACGCCAAACTGCTGGTCGCGTCGAAGGCGGGCTATGGCTTCGTGGCGCCCGAGAACGACCTGCTGGCCCAGAAGCGCGGCGGCAAGCAGGTGCTGAACGGCGAGATGCTGGCCATGCTGCGGGTCAACGGCGACCACGTCGCGACCATCGGCGAGAACATCAAGGCGCTGATCTTCCCCCTGGCCGAACTGCCCGAAATGGGCCGGGGTAAGGGCGTGAAGCTGCAGAACTACAAGCAGGGCGGCCTGGCCGATGTGACGGTGTTCAACGCCGAACAGGGGCCGGAATGGGCCGACGGCGGCGGCCGCCGCCGCAACTGGCCGGACTGGAAGGACTGGCTGGGCAAGCGCGCCGGGGCGGGCCGCCAGGGACCGCGCGGCCTGCGCAAGTTCCGCTAGAATCATCCCTCTCCCGGCGGGAGAGGGCTTGAGCCTCCAAGAGCGAAGCGATTGGTTCAGGCGAAAGGGTGAGGGGCTTGTCTCGTCCGTCGGCGTAAGCCGTCGCGTCACGGCCTGCGGCCGACTGCAGCCGAGAACCCTCACCCTTTCGCGCAAGGGCGACGGCTGCGCCGCCGCGCGCTCAATCCCTCTCCCAGCGGGAGCAGGAAGGCCTGAAGAAACATGAATTGCCCGGTGTCCCGAAAATGGACAGCAATTCAGAATCTTATCCCATTTCTGAACGCCGCCTTTGGTCGCTGTCAGAGAGGCTCTCGGGGGCCATTTGGGATCACTTAGGACGACTTACGACCACTGTTAGTGGCACGGTGGGTGGTCTGTCTGGCGTGGGAAGTGCTGCTCGAACCTCGAACTTTGAACGAGGTAAAGAATGACAAACCACAAGAACAGAAAGGGCAATCGCGCCCGCTTAACGCGCAAGCTGATCGACAAAGCGCAAGCCGATCATGTGCAGGGAAAGCGGGTGCGCCTATGGGACACAGACGTGCCCCAACTGTACGTCCAGATTACGCCCGGAGGGTCCGCCAGCTACTACATCCGCTATCCGAGGACTGACGGCAGCAAGAATGACTTTCGGCTGTGCGCAGCTTCCATTCCGCCCGAAGACGCACGCCGTGGAGCGCTTCAGCGGTTGGCTGCGCTGCAACTGGAAGGAATTGATCCCGCCGTTGAACGTCGTGACGACATTGCAGCCGCGAAACGCGGAAAGGTGGAAACGGTCAGCGCCCTGGCGGAGTTGTTCGACGAGGCCCACCCGCATTTTTCGGAGGGGGATAAGAAGGCGAGAAGCTACCTGCTGGGGCGCTTCGTGTTGCCACGCATAGGCGATCGTCCCTTCAGGGAAATTTCGAAACCTGAGATGAAGGATTTGGTTCGCAGCATCCAAAGCCAGATTGCGATAGATGCCCGCCATCCCCGATTCAATGGGCATTCCACGGCCAACCAAATCCAGTCCATTGTCCGCAGAATGTACAACTGGGCGATCTCTGATCGGGAGTGGTTGTCCGAAAACCCCGCGTCGTTCCCGGCCCTCTTTGAAGACAATCTGGAACAACGTCCCGAGTACTTTGATCCGGATTCATTTGCCAAAATCTGGCATGCGAACGTCGCACGCGCCACCGGTAAGGACACGCGGATCAGTGTCGCGCTTGCGACGCTGATCTATCTGGTGACACTCCAGCGACCCGTTGATGTTGCTCGCGCGCAGCGGGAGCATATCAATTTGTCGGAGGCCACCTGGATTGTTCCGAAACATCTGACCAAGAAAAAGCGGAAGCCCTACTATGTGCCTCTGACTCCGCTGGCTATGCGGTTGATCCAGACGCAGATGGAGCGCAGTTCCAGCACGTATCTCTTCCCGACATGTGGGCGCGGCGACCACCTCTTGAGGGGGGCGATGGGAGGTGCCTTTATGGCCATGCGCAACCAGATGGTTGAGGCTGGCGAACTTCCGTCGAAAGAACTGCAATTGTACGACGGTCGACGATACGGACGCACTGTCATTGAAGAAGACTTGGGCTTTCCGGAGCGTGTCGCAGAGCACGTCATCAACCACTACGATGAAAACCAGCCTTCGCGCCGCTACAACGTTCGTACAATGCGCGAGAAGGTGCGGGCCGCTCAGAATGCCTGGAGCGATGAAATCGCTCGAATGGTGGGGCCGCACGCGTTTAGCCCTGCGCCTTCGGATAAGCAGTAACGTCCCGGAAGCACGTTTCTCCTGCCGCAAATTCCGACAATAACTGTCAATGCATTTGAGGCAGCCCCAAGCGCCGCGTGTCAGAGATTCTGACATGCGGCGTCCTACAATTGGTGAGGCCTCATCCCTTCAATTTGGCAACGTTCATATGGGCCCAAAGCCCCACATCCACGAGCGCCGATCGCGCTGCCAGCGCCTGACGGCGCGCTGATGTTTAGGCCGGCGGGGTACGAGGACGCCGCCTCTCAGGTATGCGAGGCGGCGTGAAATTGATGGAGCCGTCGAGTGAAGGGTTCGCGCGTCGGGGAGACTAACCACGATCCGTGGATTGCACCGATCGCAACGGGCGCATCGGTCGCCGTAAGCGTCATCGGGGAATGGTCAGCGGCATAGGAGATGCGAACGGTGCGCGCTTCGCGGGTGTTGGACACCATTTGAGCGGCCATGTGTTCCATGAGGTCGGACAGGCGATAGCGCGGATCGCGCCGCAAGGCGGCCGAGTAGCGAGGGCCGTGGCCGCGAAGGCGCCATTTCGAAAGCGTCTCGACCTTCACGCCGATGTAGGCGGCGGCTTCTTCGGCTGTCAGCCAGCGGTTCTCCAGCGGGCTCAGGCTGGGCGCATCACGTTCGTCGTTCTTCATGGTTTCTCCTTGCTTCGTTGCACATCTCCTGTGGGTCAGTGCGAGTTAATAGTGAGATTTACGAAAACTTAACTGAAAACATTAGTCAAGAAAAAATAGCAAAAACTAGACGATTTGTTGGTTAATTCAGTATTATCGTAAACAAAATCTACATTGAATCGTGATTATCGTGGAATGTATTCGCGAAAGCGGTTCTCCAAGAAATCAGCAATCACCTGCCAAGGCTTGCTCGGCGACGGGTCAATAGCCGCCTTTCGCTTCACCTCAGCCAAGAGCGCTTCCCGCTCCATGTAGGCCGCAACGGCAGCATATTGCGCGCGTCGTTCAGGCGCCCCTCGCTGGCTCAGTCGGACGACCTCTTCAAGACTGCGGTTACTTTTCAGGCGATTAGCCTGGTCGCTGATGACCCTGACATTGCCAGGCTGATAGCCTTTGGCGGGATTGATCCGATCAAGAGAGGGGGAACTGGCGGACCTCGCCGTACCCACGGTCAAGGGCAGACCAAGAACGGGGCAACGGCGCGGCATGGAGATGTCCTGACGCCGAAGCGTATAGGGTACGCCCTGACGGACAGCGCGCTGACGTGCTCGCGTCAAAAGCGCGGAAGTGGGACGAGTTTTACGCGCAACGCTAAGGTAGCCGCGCATGTAGGCAGCATTGCAGCTTCGGCAGGTTCGGCGTTGGCTCGGCTTTCCATGGAGCGGACAAGTCGGTTGATCCGGTTTAACGTCATTCATAGAGGCACCTCCCTTCATGTATTGGTGCTATTTATCAAATATGGTGCTATTGGTCAATCATGAATTCTGAGCGCGACACAAGCCCCTCCGGCGCCGTCGTTACTGGGGCGCAGTTGCGCGCAGCGCGCGGGCTTTTGAATATGTCCGTGTCCGATCTGGCTGAGCGTACGGGGCTGGCGCTGAACACCGTTCGAAAGGCCGAAAGCACCAACGCCGCTGCGCCCGTCACAACGGCAAATGCACGGTTGCTTGTTGCAACTTTGGAAGACGCTGGTGTCGTATTCATCCCTGCAGGAATGCTCGGAGCCGGAGTGCAGCTACGCTTTCCGGACCAGGAGCCACTGAAGCGACGGCGCGATTATAAAGGCGAGTAGGGCCAAACTGCTGCGACCTTCACGCAGTTGCATCGTCGACGGTTTCCCCGTAACGAAATTCGATCGGGGAATTTCGATTTGCCACGCTTGTTCCGTTTCCTTTGCGTCTGCTTGGGCGTGACCGTCATGGTCGCGGTGCAGATGCATGGCGTGCAGAATAATCAGCACAGGATCGAACACGGCCTTCAGTTCCCTGGCGTTTCCTATGAAGACGCGGCCGATCTGGCTCACGACCATGACCACGGTCACAGCCATGACGCGGCGACGAACGACGATGGCTCGGCTAACGCTCAGACGATGGATGTCGCCGATGAAAGCGGCAAATCCCCTCTCAGCCATCACCATCACAGCGGGGGCGACATTCATGTGGCCCTGGCGACGCCTGTCCATCCGACCGGCGCGGGCGTGGTGACCTCGCTCGACCTTGGCCCGGCGCCCGACGCCGTGCCGCCCGGCGCCGTTCTCGACGCGCCGCTCCAACCGCCCAGACAGAACGCCTGATCGCCTGAAAAGCTGATCCTGCGCGGCCTCATGGCCGTGCGCGTCCTGTTGGAGACATCCCTTGAAACCTTCCCAATCCGGCGTCGCCGGATGGCGAGGGCGAGGCGCGGCCGTATCCGCCCTCGCGCTCGCCCTGGCTGCGGCATGGTCGCCGCCCGCCATTGCGCTCGCCCAGTCGCCGGCTTCTGCTGAAGCCGCCTCTGGACCGGACCTCACCCTTGAAGGCGCGCTGCGGCGCGCCGCCGCCGCCGATCCGGCTCGACCGGGTCTCGACGCGCGCCTGCGCGGCGTCGAGGCCGGCGTTCGCCAGGCCGGCCTTCGTCCCAATCCGACCCTGGGTCTGATGGTCGAAAACCTGCCCACCCTGGGCGGGGGCGACATTCTGGGGCGAACAGAAACCACCCTGACCTATGAGCAGAAGCTGGAACGCGGCGGCGATCGATCCGCCCGCACCGGCCTGGCGCAAAGCGAAGGCCTGCTGATCACAGCTCAGGCCCAGATCGCTCAACTGGATCGTCTTGAACTGGTGCAACGCGCCTGGGTCGACGCCATGGCGGCTGAAGCCCAGCTCGAGATCGCACGGGAGCGGCTTTCGCTCGCGGAACGCTTCCAGACGGAAGTTCAGCGTCGCGTGAACGCGGCCCGCGATCCCCTGTTCGCGGGGGCGCGCGCCGAGGCCGAACTGGCCCAGGCCCAGATCGATTTCGATCAGGCCGAGATCGCCGTTCGCGTCGCGCGCATCGTCCTGGCCAAGTTCTGGGACGGCGCCGCCGACTTCCGCATGGGGGCCTCCGACTTCGAGGACACCAGCGCCGCTCGCGTCGCCGCCGGCGCTGTGGCCCAGGCGGACCTAGAAGCCTTCCGCGCCCGCCAGGCTATCTCCGACGCCCAGGTTCGCCTGGAGCAGGCGCGCGCCGTGCCCGATCCCACGGTCAGCGTCGGCGTCCGGCATATATGGGACAATGAGGTGGCTCTGGTCTTCGGCGGGTCCGTGCCGCTGCAGCGCTACGACCGGAACCAGGGCGCCATCGACCGCGCCCGCGCTGACGGCGTCGCCGCCCAGGCCGATCAGAACGCCCTGCGCCTTGAGCGCGAGCGGGAAATCGCCCGCCTCCAGGTGCAGCTTCTGGCCCGCGCCAATGAAGCCCGGCGGATCGCCGAGGAAACCCAGCCCCAGGCTGAACGCGCCGTCGTCCTCGTCCGCGACGGCTACGCACGCGGCGGCTTCACCTACAACGACGTGATGAGCGCCCATGCGGCCCTGCTGCAGACCAAGGCCCGTCGCGTCGCTGTGCTGCAGACCTTCCACAACGACCGCGCGCGGCTCGACCGCCTGACCGGCGCGCACGCCGACCTGCTCGGCCTGGAGACCCAACCATGAAGACGTCCCGCACTTCCGCGACCCCGCTCGGCTGCGTCCTTGCCGCCGTCGCCCTGACGCTGGCCGCCTGCGGCGGCGGCGACAAGGCCGCCAAGCCGGAAGGCGAAGCGGCAGGCGCCGCCGATTACGAACGCGGACCGCACAACGGCCGCCTACTTCGTGACGGCGACTTCGCCATCGAGGTGACCATCTACGAGGAGGGGCCGGAACCGCTGTTCCGCCTCTATCCCTACCTGAACGACAAGCCGCTCGACCCCAAGCAGGTGCAGGCGAACATCGCCCTGAGCCGCCTGGGGCCGAAGGTGGATCGCTTCACCTTCACGCCTGAGAACGACTACCTGGCCAGTCCGGGCGTCGTGTCCGAGCCCCACTCGTTCGACGTCGCGGTCAGCGCCGTTCGCGCGGGCAAGCGCTCGGCCTGGACCTATCAGTCCTATGAGGGTCGGACGGTCATCAGCGCCGATGCGGCCCAAGCCGGCGGCGTCACCACCCAGCAGGCCGGCCCCGCCGTTCTCGGCGAGAGCCTGCCGCTCAGCGGCCGCGTCGAGATCACGCCGGAAGGCCAGGCCGAGGTTCACGCCCGCTATCCGGGCCGGGTCATGTCGATGACCGTTGAACTGGGTCAACGCGTCTCGCGCGGACAGGTCGTCGCCCGCGTGGAGTCGAGCGAAAGCCTCCAGACCTATTCGGTCACCGCGCCCATCTCGGGCGTGATCACCGCCAAGAACGTCAATCCCGGCTCCATCACCGGCGGCGGCGCCCCCATGCTGACGATCGGCGACCCGACCCGGCTTCACGCCGAGTTCTTCCTCTATCCTCGCGATGCCGAACGCGTTCGGGTCGGTCAAAGGATCGAGATCAAGAGCCAGGCGGGCGAGCACACGGCCAGCGGCGTCATCGAGGCGATCCTGCCGGCCGACGACGTGCTCAGCCAGACCCTCGTCGCCCATGTCGAACTGCCCTACCAGGGCGGCGTCTGGCGGCCGGGTCTCGGGGTTTCGGGTCTGGTCCAGGTCGGCCAGGGCGAGGTCCCGCTGGCGGTGCGCACCAAGGCGCTGCAACCGTTCCGCGACTTCACCGTGGTCTACGCCAAGGTCGGCGACACCTATGAGGTGCGCATGCTCGACCTGGGCCGTCGCACCGAAGAGTGGACCGAGGTCCTGGGCGGCATCGAGCCCGGCACGACCTATGTCGTCGACGGCGCCTTCCTCATTCGCGCGGACATCGAGAAGTCCGGCGCGAGCCACGACCACTAGGGGGATGCGTCACCATGCTTGAACGCATCATCAGCCTGTCGATCCGGCATCGCTGGGTCGTGCTGGCGCTCGTCCTCGTGGCGGTCATCATCGGCGTCTGGAGTTTCCAGAAGCTGCCGATCGACGCCACGCCCGACATCACCAACGTCCAGATTCAGATCAATACGGAGGCGCCCGGCTATTCGCCGCTTGAGGCCGAACAGCGCATCACCTTCCCGGTCGAGACCGCCGTCGCCGGCGTACCGGGCCTGTCCTACACCCGATCCGTCTCGCGCTACGGCCTGAGCCAGGTCACGGTTGTGTTCGAGGACGGAACCGACATCTACCGGGCGCGACAACTGGTCAATGAGCGGCTTCAGACCGCGCGCGGCCAGCTTCCGTCCGGCCTGTCGCCCGAACTGGGGCCGATCGCCACGGGCCTGGGCGAAATCTTCATGTACACGATCGAGGCCAAGCCCGGCGCCCGCAAGGCCGACGGCACGCCTTATTCGCCCGAGGACCTTCGCACCCTGCAGGACTGGGTCATCCGTCCGCAGATGCGCAATACGCCCGGCGTCACCGAGGTCAACACCATCGGCGGCTTCGAGCGTCAGTACCACGTCACGCCCCGTCCCGAACGGCTCGCCGCCTTCGGCGTCACCATGGACGAGGTCGTTTCGGCGCTGGAGCGCAACAACGCCAACGTCGGCGCCGGCTATGTCGAGCGCTACGGCGAGCAGTGGCTGATCCGCGTGCCGGGTCAGGCCTCGACGACGCAGGACCTGTCCAACATCGTCATCACCACGCGCGGCGGCGTTCCCATCCGGATCGCCGAAGTCGCCGAAGTCGGCCTGGGCGAACAGCTTCGCACCGGCGCGGCGACGGAGAACGGCAAGGAGACGGTCCTGGCGACCGTCCTGATGCTGGCCGGTGAAAACAGCCGCGTCGTCGCTCAGGCGGCGGCGGCGCGACTGGAGGAAGCCGCCAAGGCTCTGCCGGACGGCGTGATCGCCTCGCCCGTCTATGACCGCACAGACCTGGTCGAGCGGGCCATCAAGACGGTCGAGAAGAACCTGCTTGAGGGCGCCCTGCTCGTGATCGTGGTGCTGTTCCTGCTGCTGGGGAACTTCCGCGCCGCCCTGATCACGGCAGCGGTCATTCCAATCACCATGATGATGACCATCACCGGCATGGTGCGCACCGGCGTGTCGGGCAATCTGATGAGCCTGGGCGCGCTGGATTTCGGCCTGATCATCGACGGCGCGGTCATCATCGTCGAGAACTGCCTGCGGCGTTTCGCCGAGGCCCAGCATCAGCAGGGCCGCCTGCTGACCCGTGACGAGCGCTTCTCCCTGGCGGCCCGCGCCTCCAGCGAAGTGATCCGGCCGTCGCTGTTCGGCGTCCTGATCATCACCCTGGTCTATGTGCCGATCTTCGCCCTGGACGGGGTCGAGGGCAAAACCTTCCACCCCATGGCCATCACCGTGGTCATCGCCCTGACCGCCGCCCTGGTGCTGTCCCTGACCTTCGTGCCGGCGGCGGTGGCGATGTTCGTCACCGGCAAGGTGCAGGAGAAGGACAGCTTCCTGATGCGCTGGGCGCGCACCGGCTATCAGCCGGCGCTCGACTTCGCCCTGAGGACGCGCGTCGCCATGGTCGCCGTGGCCGTCGCCCTCGTCGTGGGCGCGGCCCTGGTCGCCTCACGCATGGGTTCGGAGTTCGTGCCGAACCTGGACGAAGGCGACATCGCCATGCACGCCCTGCGTATTCCGGGCACCAGCCTGACCCAGGCCGTCGAGATGCAGACCGCCCTCGAAGCCCGTCTGGCGAAGTTCCCGGAGGTCGAACGCGTCGTCGCCAAGATCGGCACGGCGGCGGTCGCCACCGACCCTGTGCCGCCCTCGGTCGCGGACACCTTCATCCTGCTGAAGGACCGCAAGGACTGGCCTGATCCCCGCAAGCCGAAACTCCAGCTCGTTCGCGAGATGGAAGAGGCGGTGAACGCGGTGCCAGGCAGCAAATACGAGTTCACCCAGCCCATCCAGATGCGGTTCAATGAACTGCTGTCCGGCGTCCGGGCCGATGTCGCCATCAAGGTCCATGGCGACGACCTGGATCAACTCGTGGCGCTCGGGTCCCAGATCGAAGAGATCGTCGGCGCCGTACCCGGCGCCGCCGATCCGCAGTCCGAGCAGGTCACCGGCCTGCCCATGCTGCAGATCACGCCGAACCGGGACGCCATCGCGCGCCTGGGCCTGAGCATCGACGATGTTCAGTCGGTGATCTCGACCTCCATGGGCGGGGCCACGGCCGGGCAAATCTTCGAGGGCGACCGACGCTTCGACATCGTCGTGCGTCTGCCGGAAGACCTGCGTCGCAACACCGACGCCATCGGCCGCATCCAGGTGCCGCTGCCGGGCGCGAACGGTCAGCCGCGCGGCTTCGTGCCGCTCAGCGAGATCGCCACAATCGCGCTGGAGACCGGCCCGAACCAGATCAGTCGCGAAGACGGCAAGCGCCGCATCGTCGTGACCGCCAACGTTCGGAACCGCGACCTCGGCTCCTTCATCGGCGAGGTGCGCGAGCGCGTCGAACAGGAAGTCGATCTGCCAGCCGGCTACTGGATTTCCTATGGCGGCACCTTCGAGCAGCTGATCTCGGCGGCCAAGCGGTTGCAGTTGGTCGTTCCGGCGGTCCTGTTGCTGATCTTCGGCCTGCTGTTTGCGCTGTTCCGCTCCTGGCGGGACAGCGCCATCGTCTTCTCCGGCGTGCCCCTGGCGCTGACCGGCGGGGTGGCGGCGCTGGCGCTGCGGGGCCTGCCCCTGTCGATCTCGGCCGGCGTCGGCTTCATCGCCCTGTCGGGCGTGGCCGTGCTGAACGGCGTCGTCATGGTCAGCTTCATCCGGGGCCTGATCGAAGAGGGCAAGCCCGTGGGTCAGGCCATCCGGGAGGGGGCGCTGACGCGCCTGCGCCCGGTGCTGATGACCGCCCTGGTCGCCAGCCTCGGCTTCGTCCCCATGGCGGTCAATGTCGGCGCCGGCGCGGAGGTTCAGCGTCCGCTGGCCACAGTCGTCATCGGCGGCATCGTCTCCTCGACGATCCTGACCCTGCTCGTGCTCCCGGCGCTCTACAGCCTGGTGCACGGCCGGGACGCCCCGACGGATCGGCCCAGGCCCGCCTGGCTGGACCATCTCCCCTTCCGCCGCCGTCGAGCGCTCTGAAGCGGTCGGCCGCCCCGTTTCGAGGCGGCCGGTCGTCAGCGCCTCAACCCATTACCGACGCCCGCCGACCACGGCGGATGTCGCGCTTTCCCTCCAATCGCAAGGATGCACATGACTTCCGCACCCTGCCGCGACCGACTGTCGTGGCTTCGATCACCCTGGACCCTGGCGGTCCTTGTGGTCGGCTTCCTTTTCCCTGAAGGCCTGCTCAGCCAGGTCCTCGCCCACGGCGTCGCCGCAGGCGACAAGGGCTACATCCAGGAGACCTCAGGCTTCCTCTTCTGGCCCTTCGTCTATCTGGGGGCCAAGCACATGGTCACCGGCTACGACCACCTGCTGTTCCTGTTTGGCGTGATCTTCTTCCTCTACCGGATGAAGGACATCGGCATCTATGTGACGTTGTTCGCCATCGGCCACTCGTCGACCCTGCTGCTCGGGGTGCTGATGAACATCAACGTCTCCAGCTATCTGGTCGACGCCATCATCGGCCTGTCCGTCGTCTACAAGGCCCTGGACAACATGGGCGCCTATCAGAGGTGGTTCGGCTTCCAGCCTTCCACCAAGGCGGCCACAATGATCTTCGGCCTGTTCCACGGCTTCGGTCTCGCCACCAAGCTGCAGGACTTCCAACTCTCGCCCGACGGCCTGCTGTGGAACCTCGTGGCCTTCAACATCGGCGTCGAGATCGGCCAACTGCTCGCCCTGGGCGGCATCCTCATCCTGATGGGCTTCTGGCGCCGCACGGACGGCTTCTGGAAACACGCCTACCTCACCAACGTCGTGCTGATGACGCTCGGCTTCATTCTGACGGGCTATCAGCTCGTCGGCTTCTTCGTCATGTGATCGGAGACACCCTCATGTACAACGCAAACCGCCCCTCCAAAGCCGATCTCCCGACCACGGGCCAACTGCTGAAGTCGACCGGCATCGCCGCCGCTGTGGCCTCCGTACTCCTGGTCACCGTCGTCCTGCCCGCCGAATACGGCGTCGACCCCACGCGCATCGGTTCGGTCTTTGGTCTGACCGAAATGGGCCGCATCAAGCAGCAACTCGCCAAGGAGGCCGAAGCTGACGCCGCAGCTGACGCGGCCGCCGTAGATGCTGTCCCTGTGGCGGCGTCGCCCAGCCCCGTTGCGCCAGCCGGCACCGTTCCAGCCTCCGCCCCGGCGGCCACGCCCAACGTCGGCCGCACGGACGAAACCGTCCTGACGCTGCAGCCTGATCAAGGCGCCGAGATCAAGCTGGTCATGGAAGAAGGCGCGACAGCGCGCTTCACCTGGACCAGCAGCGGCGGCAAGATCAACTTCGACACCCACGCTGACCGACCAGGCGTCTCCTACCACGGCTATGGCAAGGGCTCCTCCCAAAGGGAGGAGGGCGTCCTGACGGCGGCCTTCACTGGCAGCCACGGCTGGTTCTGGCGCAACCGCACCGGCCAGCCCGTAACCATCACCCTTAAAACCAGTGGCGCCTATACCGAGATCAAGCGCGTCGTCTGACGTAAATCCCGACACCTATAGACAGGGCGCGCCGTTGCACGGCGCGCCCTGATTTCTTTACGGCGTCACACGCGATTCTTGGGCCACCGGCGGTGATTGTCATCAATCACGACAGGGTGGGCGTGTGCTACGCCTTCCGCATCGGGGCGCATTCCCTCGCCCAGGTGCGCGTGATCCGGCTCCATGTCGTGGTGGTCGTGCAGCAGGTTCAGCGGATCGTGCGCAGGCCAGACGAAGAGCGCCAGAAGGGCGCCGAGGCCGCACAGTCCCGCCAGAACGACGAAGGCCATCTGAGGATCAGCTTCGGCCGACACCAGCCCCGCGACCGGATAGGCGATCAACCAACAGGCGTGCGACAGGGCGAACTGGGCCGCAAACAGGGCCGGCCGTTCCGCCGCCGACGAGGACCGCCGCAGGGCGCGGCCCGCAGGCGTGATGGTCAGCGAGTAGCCAAAGCCCATGACGATCCACAGACCGATCAGCACCGGATAGCTGCGGGCGAACAGCGCACCGGCGATGAGCACGGCGGTCATCAGGACGGCGCCCGACACCATGGCGCTGCGATCCGTCACCCGCTCCAGCGTCTTGGGAAGCAGGAAGGCGGCCGTCATCGACCCGCCTCCGAATGCCGCCAAGGCCCAGGCGGTCGCCTGCTGCGACAGGCCGAAGTTCGACTGCACCAGGACGACAGTGTTGACGAAGACCATGGCGCCGCCCGCCGCCGTCGCCAGGCTAACCGCCAGCAGGCCGCGCAGGCGTGGCGTCAGGGCGAACAGCTTCACGCCTCCGGTCAGACGACGCAGGAACGGCAGGCTCTGCGACGCCGACAGCTTGGGCAGGACCGCCGTCACGACGAAGCCCGCCGACAGGATGAAGCCCAGCGCCGTCCCAACGAAGAGGTTGTGATAGCTGATGAAGGCCAACAGCACCGCCGCGAGCACGGGGCTGGCGACGCTTTCCAGATCGGCCGTCAGTCGGGATAGGGACAGGGCCTTGGTGTACTCGCCCTCGTCCTCCAGCAGGTCGGGGATCATGGCCTGGAAAGCCGGGGTGAAGGCGGCCGAGGCGACGTAGAGCACGGTCATCAGTCCGTAGACCTGCCAAGCCTCGTTGACGAAGGGCAGCGAAGCCGCAACACCGGCGCGCACCACGTCCAGCGAAACCAGCAGGGTCTTGCGCGGCAGTCGAGACGCCAGGGCGCTGGCGAAAGGCGCCACCCCGACATAGGCGATCATCTTGATCGCCAGGGCCACGCCGAGGATTTCACCCGCCCTGGCGCCCGCGAGATCATGCGCCAGCAGGCCCAGGGCCACGGTCGCCATGCCGGTTCCCAGCAGGGCCGCCACTTGGGCGATGAACAGGTGGCGATAGGCGGCGTTCCTGAGAGGCGAGAACATCACAAGCCTTTCGATGCGGCGTTTTCGCGTTTGACGTATCCCTACCAGGGGGATAGGTCAAATTGCATGGCACACATCTCTCATGCGTCGCATCCCGAAGTCATCAAACGCCTGAAGCGCGCCGAGGGGCATATGCGGACCGTCATCCAGATGATGGAGGATAAGAGGGCCTGCGTTGATCTCGCCCAACAGCTTCACGCCATCGAGAAGGCGGTCGCGGCGGCGAAGAAGACCCTGATCCACGACCACATCGACCACTGCCTGGCCCATGCCGCAGACGGTGACCCTGTCGAGGCAAAGCAGGCGATGGCCGAGTTCCGGGAGATCACCAAATACCTGTGACGCCAGCTTCCAACCACCAGAACGTCGCCCTGCCAATCCGCCTCCGGTAGCGCTATGATGGACGGGCAGGCAGTCGCGGCTGCCCTGCTGGGGCGATGCGCGAAACGCACGTTGTCCTCGACGTCCGCGCGACCCCGTGAGGCAAGGCCATGACGACGTCGTCTGACACCCTTGGTCCGCCCCGCCTTTCGCTGGCGGCGCTGTTTCTCAAATTCCTGCGGTTCGGCTTCCTGGCCTTCGGCGGCCCCGTCGCCCAGATCGCCATGATCCGCCGCGCCCTCGTCGATGAGGAGCGATGGATTTCCAGTCCGCGCTTCAATCGCCTTCTGGCGGTGATGCAGGCGCTCCCTGGACCGGAGGCCCACGAGTTGTGCGTCCATATGGGCATGATGGCGCGGGGACGGATCGGCGGTCTGCTTGCAGGCCTTGGCTTCATGCTGCCTGGCTTCGTTCTGATGCTGGCGGCGGCCTGGCTCTATGAACGCTTCATCGCCGGACAATCAGGCCTGACCGGGCTGCTTTTGGGCGTTCAGATCGTCGTGGTCGCCATCATCATCCGCGCCGTGCATCGGATCGGCTCCCACGTCCTAGAGGACCGTCTGCTGTGGGCGCTAGCGATCGGGGCCTTCGTCGCCTCTCTCCTCCATGCGCCCTTCTGGATACCGCTTGTGGCTTGCGGCCTGATCTACGCCCTGGAGCAACGTCCCTGGGCAGGCGTCGCCATTGCCGTCGCCGCCGTCTTCATCGCCATCCTGTTCGGCGTCTATCTGGAGGTCGCCCCGCCTGCGATCGCGATCTCGGCTGAGCCGTCGCCTCAACTCGCCGCTCTATTCATCGCCGGGTTGAAGGGCGGGCTGCTGACGTTCGGCGGCGCCTATACCGCCATCCCCTACGTGCGCGCCGACACTGTCGGACGCGGCTGGTTGCCGGACGGCGTCTTCCTAGATGGCGTGGCGCTGGCCGGCGTCCTGCCGGCGCCTCTGGTGATTTTCGGCACCTTCACGGGCTATGTGGTCGGCGGCTGGGCCGGCGCGCTGGCGCTGACTGCCGGAATTTTCCTGCCCGCCTTCGCCTTCTCGATGGTGCTGTTCAATCACCTGGAGGCCGTGGTCGAGAACCCGGCCTTGCACCGCCTCCTGGCAGGCGTGGCGGCCGCCGTCGTCGGCGTCATCGCCGCCACTTCGCTTCAACTGGCTTGGACCACAGCCCAGTCGGCGCCGACGTGGTGGATCGCAGGTTTGATCTTCATCGCCGCACTGATCGCCGCCGTGCGGATCAAACCGCGCTGGACACCGATTCTCATTCTGAGCGGGGCGGTTGCAGGACAGCTCGTGCTCTAAAGATTCATTGTCCAATCGTGCCATGCGTGAACACGCAGCGACGGCCTAAATTTCGTTATGTCAGAAATCGTCGGTATTTTTATTGACAATGTCATAATCGTGCGACAACCTTCCTGGCATGGAGGTAAGACCATGAGCGACGGTCCTCATCGTAGCCTGCCGTTGAGGCGGGCCTGGAAGAAAGTCTGCGAGATCGCAGACGGACGTGCCCATGCACTGGAGGAAGTGGTTGAGAGAATTCCGGCCGCACTAGCTGCGGACGCAAAAGGCGAGATCAGCGAAGGCCTGCTCAGAAGCCTGCGTCGGATTCTCACGTCCGAACAGCCGCAACTGATCGACGACACGCCCCAACAGGTGGCGGCGCTGCGTTCGCAGGCGGCCTCGGTTATGGAGATCGACTTGGTAGAAGCGGTCGGCGACGCCCTACGTAACGGCCAACGCGGAGCTGAAGCTTTCCAAAGCGGAGCCGAGGCTGTCTTTGAGGAGCGTGGGGAAGCAGTGACCCGATCTCTTGTGGAGCACTACCTGCGCCGATCGCCGCTAGAACGAGCCGCTCATGTCGAGCAACGAGTCACCGCTGCGCTCAAGCAGGCGAGTGACCGGGTGCGTGATGTCGCAACCGGCCTAGTTACCGGGGTTATGAAGCGTGCCTTGCCGAAGGCCGTGGATCGGTCCGGCCTCGAAGATGGACCCGCCCTCGCATGACGGGTTTCGCCTCCTATCGCGCAAACGAAGCACCGCTTTTAATCGATGCGGTCGAAGCAGATGCGCCGCTCCGTGACGGCGCGACGCCCGCTCTGCTAGGGCAAAGTCTTTGCCTTGATACCCGCGGGCTCACCTCATTCTTCTTCGCGCGGTTTGATCGCCGCCTCTACGATCTCCTAGTTGTCGCGGCGGCGGTCGAATTCTGTGACCGCTTTAAACGACGTCCAGGTTGGGGGTGGTCGCGCGCGTTTGACGTCCGGGTCGCAGTGCACGAACCCGAAGTCTGGTCCGCACCGGAGGCGAAGGCACTTCTGGAAGAGACCGTGTCATTCCTGACAGGTGATGTCTGGCGGTTCTGCTTCGAAGCTAGACTAAGGGACGAACCCGCGCCTGTGACGCTTCCACTGCCGCTTCCGCCTTATTGCGCGCTCATTATGCCCTACAGCGAAGGCCTAGATTCTCTTGCGGTCCATGCCCTCACGGCACACGCGACCAACAGCGAACTTGTCCGGGTGCGCCTAGGGTCAGGCGGCGTCGACAAGGCAGTGCTGGACAAGGACCGCAAACCCTTTGCACGAGTGCCCTACAAAGTCTCCGTGCCAAACAACGCGGAATCGTCCGCTCGATCTAGGGGCTTCAAATTCGCGGTCGTGACCGCGATCGCCGCAGCGATGTCGGGAGTTCAACGGATCATCGTCACCGAAAGCGGGCAAGGGGTCTTGGGACCGGTGCTTGTTCGATCCGGTCATGCGTACCCCGACTATCGCGTCCATCCCGCCTTTAGCCGGAAAATGGAAAGCCTGTTCTTGGCGCTCACTGGGCATGAAATTCGGTATGAGTATCCGCGTCTCTGGTACACCAAGGGTGAGACCATGGCCGCCGCGAAGGCATTACCGACGCCCCCGGATTTCGTCACGCGGACGCGCAGTTGCTGGCAGAGTTCGCAGCAAGCTTCCGTAGACGGCTCACGCCGCCAATGCGGAATTTGCGCGGCGTGCATGCTGCGACGTGTGAGCATGTTCGCTGCGGAGATTGATGAGCCTGCGGACAGGTACGTGTGGGAAAATCTGACTGTCACTGAATTTGACACTGGCGCTGCCGCCGCATTCCAAGGACATACGCGCGCTCTGAGAGAGTATGGTATCGCAGGCGTGCTACATATGGACCATCTAGCGTCACTGGCTGCACCTTCAGCGCAGACCAGTGCATTCCATCGCGTCGTACGCCTCACTGCAGACGCGCTTGGTGAAGATGAAGGCTCTGTGCTGGCCCAGACCCGAGCTCTGCTGGATCGCCACGCTGAGGAATGGCGTCGCTTCGTGATCGCTCAAGGCAATCAATCTTTTGTTGCGCGGTATGCCGCCAGCGTGGTCGCGTGATGGAGACTCCTGCCGCCATTGATCCAATCGCCCTGGGGGAGCGCCTGCGTCTGGCGAGAGACGCGGCGAAGATCACCCAGGCCCAAGCGGCCGAAGCCATCTCTGCGGCTCGCACGACCCTAGTGGCGATCGAACAGGGCGGCCGCCGGCCGCGTCTAGAAGAATTGCAGACTCTCGCTGGCCTTTACGGCACGACAGTGAACGCGTTGTTGCGCCGGGAGTCAGCCAAGGTAGACCTGCGTCCCCGCTTTCGTCGAACCCAAGACGGCGGCTCAGCTGTTGAGATGGCTTCCGCCTTGTTGACCGACTTGGTCAAGGCCGAGGTGGAACTTGAAGATTTGCTTGGAGTGGTTCGGGGTCGATCCGAGCCTCCGGAGCGCCCCATTCTGCCCGGTAACGTCCTCGCCCAAGCCGAAGAAGATGCATTCGAACTACGCCAGTGGCTGGGCATAGGAGATGCGCCCGTCCATGACATGGTTTCAATTCTCGAACTTCAGCTTGGAGCTCGTGTGTTCGTCCGCAGGCTTGAGGCCAAGATTTCTGGTCTCTATGCCTACGACAACGACGCTGGTCCATGCGTCCTGCTAAACGCCCTACATCCGAAAGAACGGCGAGCGCAAACCGCCGCCCATGAACTCGGTCACTACATCTCTACCCGAAACGCGCCGGACAGCCTTTATGAGGGCTCGCCTGAACAGACTCGCGAAGAGCGCTACGCCAATGCCTTCGCGCGGGCGTTCCTAACGCCTGCGCGAACGGTCAAGTCGATGTTCCGGGACACGACAGCGGGGGCGACAAATCTGACGCGCCGCCACGTGATCGTGCTTGCCCATGGCTTCGGTGTATCACGTGAAGCTTTGGTGCGGCGGCTCGAAGAATTGGACCTCGTGCCGAACGGAACTTGGGATTGGTTCGAACGGACCGGCGGCATTACTAACGACCAGGCGCGGCAGGTCCTGGGCGAAAACCCAGCATTCGATCCGCGCGGCGAAGATGGGGAGCGGTCGGTGTCGCTCCGCCTTCAACTCCTAGCGGCCGAGGCGTGGAAGCGTGGCCTGCTCTCCGAGGGTCAAGTGGTCAGTCTGCTCAAGATCGACCGGGTACAAGCGCGTGAGTTGATAGACGCCTATGAGGCAGATGAGGAGGCGGCCGATGGGCTTCCCCGCATCCGGCGCTGAGCCCCCAATACATGTCGCTGATGCGAGCGTTTGGATCAACCTCGCCGCTACGGGCCGATGCCCGGAAATCCTCGCTGCGCTCGGTGCGTCAATCGCTATCGTTGATGTGGTGCTCAGGGAACTTCAGCGCGGCAGCGCCAATGGGCATGGGGTGCTGGAGCATATCCAGCCGCTGATCCAGTCCGGGCTAATTCGAGTTGTGGAGATGGAAACCGCAGACGAAGAGCCGTATCTTAGCCTAGTTGCAGGCGGCACGGCCGAAACCTTGGACGATGGCGAGGCTGCGACCTTGGTCGTAGCCGTGCGCCTTGGGGCAATCGCCCTGATTGACGAACGCAAAGCGACTGCGATCGCAAAGCGTCGCTTTTCTGCACTCGAACTTCGGTCCAGCACTGAGCTGCTATTCGCTACGCTACCAGACGAAGGCGGGAATGTCGGCCCCTTGGCCGATGCCCTGTTTTTGGCGCTCCAGAGGGCCAGAATGCGGGTGCCAACTCATTGGCAGGCTAGGGTGATCGAAGTTCTGGGTCCCGAGCGAGCGAGCGCCTGCAACAGTTTGCCGGCGCATCTACGGGCACCGCTGATAGACACGGTAAACGCTCGTCCCGTTCGCTCCGATTAGCGGACTGCGTAAAATTCTGTGGGATGGACGCCAAGCACTTCAGCCAACTTGCCTAGAATTGCCACTGTCGGGTTGCCCTCGCCTCGCTCTATGCGCCCGAGATGACGCATCGCCAGACCCGCTTCACCCGCTAACGCCTCCTGGCTCAAGCCGCGCTCCTTGCGGAGACGCCTGATATTTGCGCCGACGATCTTCTCCCATTCCATCAGCGCGATGGTGTTAGCGGAGCGGTAACCTCTCTAGGACATCTATGTCCTATTATTCCAGAGGGGCGATTATGGGGTGTCTGGCGGGTGTGATGTTCGGCGCGGTCGGCTTTTTCGTCGCCGGACCGATAGGCGCGATCATCGGTCTGCTCATCGGCATCCTGGGTGCCGTAGGAGCGAAACGCCGATGAGAAGGTTGCTTATCCTGACAAGCGCTAGCGCTCTGCTGACCGGCTGCGCCTCTACTCCGCCGCCGGAGGTGCGGATGATCCCTACGGCCGATCACGGCGTGGGCGTCCGCTTCTCGCGCGGCAACGCCCTGATGGTGTCGAACGGGCCGTCCGGTGCGATCATGCTGCTGCCGGTCCGCTACAACGACACGCAGAAGTTCTACTTCTCGATCGCCGCCTTCAACACCTCAGGTTACCCGATCAACATCGGTTCAGAGGACGTGCGCCTCTATCTGGATGGGCAGCCCTACAGCGTTCAGGACTTCGACTACCTGCGCCACACCGCGCGCACGACCGCCCAGCGCGAGATGAACCTGGCCTGGGCCGACGCGGCGGTGGAGTATTTCCTCACCGTTCAGGAGATGGAGGACCACCCACGCCGCCACGACATCGCCTACCGCAGCGCCTCGGGGCAGTTGCAGGCGTCGCACGATCACATCCAGCGGCGTCTTCGCCAGACCATCTCCACCCTGGGGCGGACCATGCTGGAGACGACGACCATCGACCCCGGCACGGCCCACGGCGGCGCCATCCTGGCGGAACAGATCGTCATCCCCGACGGCATGGTCCGCGATATGGTCATAGAGGTGCGCTTCGGCGGCTTCCCCCATCGTTTCCGACTGAACCTGGCGCCGTCGGGGACTTACGCCCCGACGCCGGTCGACATTCCGGCTGTCCCGGCCCAGGTCACGCAGGAGCTGATGCGCACCCGCGAGACCTGGCACTGGACAGACGGCCCACCGCCGTCGCCAGCGATCTTCAAGGGCATGCCGGTGATCGAATAGCGCGCAATGCCCAGTCTGCAGTTCGCGCTGCAGTACGTCTTATGCTACAATTAGAACGTTGTCGTTCAAGGATTTTCCCGAACTTGTCGCAAAGTGGCACCTTGGGTGGCACGACATTTAGAGCGGGTGCTCCTTGTCGACCAGCGACCTGAAAACCAAGAGGTTCTTGCTCACCTACCCGCCCTACATTCCCTATTCTGGGAGAGGGAAGAGTGACGACGAATTCATTGTGTGCGGAGAGGAAGTCTCCCCATATTCACGACTGATCTTTCGGAGGAGGCTCAATGATCACCTGGATCATCATCGGCGTCATCGTCGTCATTCTGCTGTTCGTCGTGGTCGGCGCGTACAACAGGCTGGTGAAGCTGGATCAGACGGCGAACCAGTCGTTCGCGGACATCGACGTGCAGCTGAAGCAGCGCCAGGATCTGATCCCCAATCTGGTCGAGACGGTGAAGGGCTACGCCACGCATGAGCGCGGCACCCTGGACGCCGTGACCCAGGCGCGCGCCGCTGCTGCGGGGGCCCGAACGGTCGATGAGAAGGTGCAGGCCGAGAACATGCTGACGGCGACCCTGGGCCGCCTGTTCGCCGTGTCCGAGGCCTATCCGGACCTGAAGGCCAACGCCAACTTCCAGCAACTTCAGATGGACCTGTCGGACATCGAGAACAAGCTGGCCGCCGCGCGCCGCTTCTTCAACAACGCGGTCAGCGAGTTCAACGCCGTGCGCCGCCAGTTCCCGACCGTCCTGTTCGCCGGGATGTTCGGATTCGGCGCCGACAAACCCTTCTTCGACGTGGGCGAGGGCGAGCGCGCCGCCCTGAACGCCGCCCCGCCGACGGTGAAGTTCTAAGCCCCAATGGCGGTTTTCGGTCAGGCCGTCGGCCTCAAGACCCACATCTGGCAGAACAACGCCCGGTCAGCGATTCTGCTGGCCGGGTTCCCGGTGCTGCTGGTCGGCATATTGTTCGGCGTTCAGGTGCTGATGATGGGGTTCGGCCTGCTGCCCAACTCGGGCGGCGACCTGGGGCAGGATCTGGCGCTGGCGGCGTCCATGCTGGGCTGGACCGTGCCTTTCGCCGCCGTCGCGGCGGCGATCTGGTTCGTCATCGCCTATTTCGGCAATCAGATGATGATCGACGTCATGACCGGGGCGCGAAAGCTCGAGCGCCGGGTCGAGCCGGAACTCTACAACCTACTCGAAAACCTGGCGATCTCGCGCGGGATGAAGACGCCCGCCCTGCGCATCATCGAAAGCCCGTCGCTGAACGCCTATGCGTCCGGCCTGCACGAGGGCAACTACAGCGTCACCGTCACGCGCGGCCTGATGCAGACCTTGAACCGGGACGAGATGGAGTGCGTCCTGGCGCATGAGCTGACCCACGTCATCAATAAGGACGTGCGGACCATGGTGATCGCCTCGATCTTCGCGGGGATCATCAGCGTGGTGGCCGAACTGGTGTTCCGCAGCCTGTTCTACATGCGCGGCGGGCGAGGGCGGGACAACAAGAACGCCATGCCCCTGATCCTGATCGGGCTGGCCATCGGGGTGATCGGCTTCGGCCTGGCCGCCGTCATCCGCATGACCCTGTCGCGGACGCGGGAATATGTGGCCGACGCCGGGGCGGTGGAACTGACCAAGAACCCGGACGCGATGATCTCGGCCCTGCGCAAGGTGTCGGGCCAGTCGAAGCTGGAGGCGCCGGACGAACTGCGCGGCATGTTTCTGGACAATACGGCGGAGAAGACGGGATTCTCAGGCCTGTTCGCCACCCATCCGCCGATCGAGAAGCGGATCGCCGCGCTGGTGCAGTTCGCCGGCGGCCGCGACGACGGCCCGTGGGGCGGAGCGCCGCAAGCGGCGGGCACGGCGGTGCCGATGACGTAATTCCTTCTCCCTCCCCTTTATGGGGAGGGTGGCTGAGGCCGAAGGCCGAAGTCGGGTGGGGGCGGCGAGGCTATTCTAACGCAGCGCCCAGGATCGCCTGGCCCTCCCCACCCGGTCGCTTCGCGACCACCCTCCCCATGAAGGGGAGGGAGAGGCGCGTTGTGTTATTCTTCTAGCCGCTCCCAGCCCCAGGGCCGCAACGCCTCCAGCGGGCGGAACTCAGCCTTGTAGTCCATCTTGGGCGAACCCTGGACCCAGTAGCCGAGATAGACATAGGGCAGTCCCACCGTCTCGGCCTGATGCAGGTGGTCCAGGATAGCGAAGCGGCCCAGGCTGCGACGCTCCAGATCGGGGTCGAAGAAGCTGTAGACCATCGACAGGCCGTCATGCAGCAGGTCGGTCAGGCAGACGCCGACCAGACGGCCGGGGCCGTCATCCTGGCTGGGCAGGCGGTACTCGATCAGATGGGTGCGGACGGCCGTGTCCTCGACCATCGACACATAGTCCAGCCAGCTCATGTCGCTCATGCCGCCGCCGGGGTGGCGGGCGTTCAGATAGCGGCGCAGCAGGTCGAACTGCTCCATCGTCGCCTCGGCTTCGACCAGGCCGCGCGACAGATCGGCATTGCGCGCCAGGATGCGGCGGCGTGAGCGCGAGAGTTCGAAGTCCGCCACCGGAATCCGCACCGAGACGCAGGCCGCGCAAGCCTCGCAGGCCGGGCGGTAGGCGATGTTCTGGCTGCGGCGGAACCCGGCCTGGGTCAGGGCGTCGTTGACGTCGGCCCCGTCGCTGAACGGCAGGTTGGCGAAGACCTTGCGCTCAAATTGGCCCGGCAGATAGGGGCAGGGCGCGCTGGCGGTCATGAAGAAGCGGAGTTGGCGCGAGAAGAAGTGCTGGGTCACGGCTGTCGCTCCGTGACGGCGTCAGCGCCCGCACAGGGGCCGGATGGATAGGCGCGGCTCATATTCTGATTTGGCGCGCAACCGGCCGTTTTCGCAAGCCTTCTTCGCGCGGCGAGCGTATCGTCGCGCGCGGTCACAGGCTGGTGTCCGTGGGCAGGACAGGCGCCTCGCGCAGCAGGACGATGGCGATGCGGCGGTTGCCCGCCAGCGACGGGTCGTCGGGATAGAGCGGGTCGGATCCCGCCTTGCCTGCGACGGAATAGACCCGGTCGCTGTTCACGCCTGCTCTTTGCAACGTCAGGCGCGAAGCGTCGGCGCGCGCCGAGGACAGGGGCCAGTCGCCGGGGCTGCTGGCGCGGCTGGAGCCGGCGACGGCGCTGGTGTGGCCGGTGATGGAGATGCGGTTGGGCAGTTGGTTGATGACCTTGGCCACGGCGCGCAGCAGCAGCTGGGCGCGCGGATTGGGACGCGAGGAGCCGTTCTCGAACATCGAGCGGCCTTCCTGATCGACCAACTGGATGCGCAGGCCCTCGGGCGTCTGGTCGATGATCAGCTGTTTCGACAGTTCGGCCAGTTCCGGCATGGACTGCATGGCCTGACGCAGGGATTCGGCGGCGCTGGCGAAATCGGCGGCCTCGCGCCGGGCGATCTCGGCGCGCAGGGCGGCTTCGCTGGCCGAGGCCAGGTTGGAGTTCTGACCCGCTTCCTGCGGCGCGTCGGGGGCCTCGGGCGCCAGTTGTTCGATCACGGCGTTGGAGCCGGCGCCCTTGGCCCCTTCGGAATCGCCCAGCGAGGTGCCGCCCAGGATGCCGCCGGAGCCCGAGGTCGAGGCCGAGACGTTGGCCGGGGCGAAATATTCGGCGATGCCGCGCTTCTGCTCCGGATCGGTCGTGTTGATCAGCCACATCAGCAGGAAGAAGGCCATCATGGCGGTGACGAAGTCGGCGTAGGCCACCTTCCACGCGCCGCCGTGGTGGCCGTGTCCGGCAACCTTCTTCACCTTCTTGATCAGGATCGGGCGATCGTTCAGCGCCATGGGGCGGGTCCGTCTTAATCGTGTTCGTTCGCCCTAAATCCCATGCGGGGCTTAAGAAGCGGTTGCGGTGAGATGCGACGGCGCGCCGCGCCCTTGCCCATGCGGGCTTCACGGCCTAGCTGAGGGCCATGTCCGACGCGTCCGCTTCCCCTGCCGCCGATTTCGACCCTCGCGCCTATCGCCGGGCGCTGGGCGGGTTTGCGACCGGGGTGTGCGTGGTTACGGCCCATACCGTCGACGGGCCTCTGGGGATAACGGTGAACAGCTTCACCTCCGTCTCGCTGGATCCGCCGCTGGTGCTGTGGTGCATGGACATCAAGTCCGACCGTCATGACGCCTTCGCCGGGGCGGACCGGTTCGCCGTCCATATGCTGCCGGTCGAGGATCAGGCCATGTCCGACCGCTTCGCCTGGGGCGTGTGCCGCCTGTCGGACGACGAGTTCGCGGTGGACGACCCTGAGCCGCCGCGTCTGCTGAACGCGGTGACGCGCCTGACCTGCCGGACACACGACCGCATCGTCATGGGCGACCATCTGGTCATCGTCGGCCGGGTCGAGGCGTTCGACACGCGGCCGGGCGATGCGCTGACCTATTTCCGCGGGAAGTACGGCAAGGCCGCCGATCCGACGGCCTGAATCCTTCTCCCCTTGTGGGAGAAGGTGGGCCCGAAGGGCTCGGATGAGGGGTCTCTCCGAAATCTGAAATGAAAGGGGGCTGGCGTCGGCCGATGTCCAGCAACCCCTCATCCGTCTCGCTACGCGAGCCACCTTCTCCCACAAGGGGAGAAGGAAGAGATCAGCCCATCATCCGGGCGGCTTGCGGCGCGAAATAGCTGATGACGCCGGACGCCCCCGCACGCTTGAAGGCGTGCAGGCTTTCCAGGATGGCGCGGTCCGGGTCCAGCCAGCCGTTGGCGAAGGCGGCCTGCATCATCGCGTACTCGCCGGACACCTGATAGGCGAAGGTCGGCACCTTGAACGTCTGCGACACCAGTCGGACGATATCCAGATAAGGCAGGCCCGGCTTGACGATCAGGGCGTCGGCGCCTTCCGACAGGTCCATAGCCACCTCGCGCAGGGCCTCCTCGGCGTTGGCGAAGTCCATCTGATAGGTCTTCTTGTCGCCGGTCAGCGACTTGGACGAGCCGACCGCGTCGCGATAGGGGCCGTAGAAGGCCGAGGCGTATTTGGCCGCATAGCTGATGATCAGGGTGTCGCTGAGGGCGTTGGCCTCCAGCGCCTCGCGGATGGCCTGGACGCGGCCGTCCATCATGTCGGACGGCGCCACGGCGTCGGCGCCCGCGTGGGCGTGGATGAAGGCCTGCTCGGCCAGCCGTTCCAGCGTCGGGTCGTTGACGATGCGGCCATTCTCCAGAACGCCGTCGTGGCCGTGGTCGGTGTAGCAGTCCAGCGCCACGTCGGTCATGACGCCGATCTCGGGCGCGGCGTCCTTGATGGCGCGGATGCAGTCGGGGATCAGGCCGTCCGGGTCGGTGGCGGCGGTGGCGATATTGTCCTTCAGCCCGTCGTTCACGTTCGGGAACAGGGCGACCATCGGAATGCCCAGATCGCGCGCCTCGACGGCGGCCTTGGCGGCCTCCTTGGGCGACAGGCGGAAGACGCCGGGCATGGAGGTGACCGGCTGGCGGTCTTCCGGGCCGTCATGGACGATCAGCGGCCAGATCAGATCGGCCGGCGTCAGGGTCGTCTCGGCGACCAGACGGCGCACCCAGGGCTGTGAACGCAGACGACGCGGGCGGGCGTAGGGGAAGGCGGGGGGCTGGAAGGGCATGGTCATGCGCGCGGCTTAAAACAAAGCGCGGGGAGAGGCAAAAGGCGAACTGTCCAAGCGGGCGCGCCCCCTTTCTTCCCGCTCATCCCGGCGGACGCCGGGATCCAGAGCTTTGGCCACAGGCCCAGCGTGTGAAGCCCACGCTCTTTTATCAATGCTGCGCGCGTTGCTCTTGCTGGATCCCGGCGTCCGCCGGGATGAGCGGAAATCTGATAGGGGGCCGACAGCAAGGTGACGCGCGCCCCGCCAGCCGTTAGAAGCGCCTCGAACGCCCCGTCAGAGGGCAGGTTGTAACCGCGGGAGCTTTCATGGACTTCGCCCTCACCGACGATCAACGCGCCATTCGGGACGCGGCCCGCGCCTTCGCCGAGGCTGAGCTGGCTCCGCACTCGGCCCGCTGGGACGAGGACAAGCACTTTCCCGTCGACGTGCTGAAAGCCGCCGCCGAAATGGGCTTCGCCGGCATCTATACGGGCGAGGAACACGGCGGCATGGGGCTGGGCCGGGTCGAGGCGGCGGTGATCTTTGAAGAGCTGTCGCGCGGCGACGTGGCGACGGCGGCCTTCATCTCGATCCACAACATGGCGACGTGGATGATCGACAGCTTCGGCTCGGACGAGCTGCGGGCGCGCTTCGTGCCGTCGCTGGTCGGGATGGAGAAGATCGCCAGCTACTGCCTGACCGAGCCGGGCTCGGGCTCTGACGCGGCGGCGCTGCGGACGACGGCGGTGCGCGACGGTGACCACTATGTGCTGAACGGCGCCAAGGCCTTTATTTCCGGCGCCGGGACGTCGGACGTCTATGTCGTCATGGTCCGCACGGGCGGCGAGGGCCCCAAGGGCATCTCGACCATCGTGGTCGAGGCGGGGACGCCCGGCCTGTCGTTCGGAGCCAATGAGAAGAAGATGGGCTGGAACGCCCAGCCGACCGCCGTGGTCAGCTTCGACGATTGCCGCGTGCCGGTCGCCAATCTGGTGGGCGAGGAAGGCGCGGGCTTCAAATACGCCATGGCCGGTCTGGACGGCGGGCGCCTGAACATCGCCGCCTGCTCGCTGGGCGGGGCGCGTCTGGCGCTGGAGACGGCGCAGGAATACGTCGCCGGCCGCAAGCAGTTCGGCCAGGCCATCGGCCAGTTCCAGAACACCCAGTTCGAGCTGGCGGACATGGCCACGGATCTGGAGGCCGCCCGCCTGATGGTGCTGCGCGGCGCCTGGGCCATCGACACCGGCCACGCCGAAAAGACCAAATGGTGCGCCATGGCCAAGCGCCTGACGACCGACGCCTGCTTCCAGATCGCCGATCAGGCGCTGCAACTGCACGGCGGCTACGGCTATCTGAAGGACTACCCGCTGGAGCGGATCGTGCGCGACCTGCGCGTTCACCGCATCCTGGAAGGCACCAATGAGATCATGCGTGTGATCGTGGCGCGCGAGCTGGCGCGCTAGGCGTCAGCCGCAGCGCCTCGCCAGGTTCACCAGCGCGGCGGACTGGCCCAGATACCACGGCTCGTCCGCCTCGTTCGGAGCGTCCAGGTCCACGTTGCGCGCCTGTTTCAGCGCAGCCTTGCCTTCGGACGACAGGGTGTAGACCTGCCGGTCCATGTCATCGACTGAGGGCGTCAGCCGGTAGTCGGCGCCGTCGACGGTCAGGGCCAGGGCGCGCTGACCGGGGGCGGGCGATCCCGGAAAGTCATAGAAATACTGGAACGTGACCTGGCCGCCTGCGCAGTGCGCGCGAGTGATGACGCTGGTGAAGTTCCAGTTCAGGAAGCTGGCGACCGTGCCTTCGCCGGATATGTCGTGCGTCACCCACTGGGCGCTGCGTTCATCGCCGGGCGCGGCGGTCAGGGTCAGGGCGGCGGTCATCGCGGCGATGAGCATGGGGGAGGTCTTTCGTGAGCGATACGGGCGACATACCAACGCTGCATCGCGTCGAATGCAAGACGGCTCTTCGGCTTTACCCGCGACGGCGCGGGCTCTAGACCCAAGACATGAGCACTGAATCCGAAGTCATCACCCGCATCGAAAATGGTGTCGGCCGCATCACCCTGAACCGGCCCAAGGCGATCCACGCCCTGAACCGGGCCATGTGCGAGGCGATGATCGAGGCCCTGCTGGCCTGGCGCGGGGACGACGCGGTTCAGTCGGTGCTGATCGACCATGCGGGCGAGCGTGGTTTCTGCGCGGGCGGCGACATCCGCATGATCGCCGAGAGCGGGGCGGGGGATGCGTCAGAGGCCAGGGCCTTCTTCAAAGCCGAGTATCAGCTGAACCATCTGATGTTCGTCTATCCCAAGCCGATCACGGCCATCGTCGATGGCATCGTCATGGGCGGCGGCGTGGGCATCAGCGAGCCCGCCGACGTCCGCATCGCCACCGAGCGCACCACCTACGCCATGCCCGAGACCGGCATCGGCCTGTTCCCCGACGTGGGCGGCGGCTGGTTCCTGCCGCGCCTGCCGGGCCAGACGGGCGTGTGGCTGGCCCTGACCGGCGCGCGGCTGAAGGCGGCGGATACGGTGGCGCTGGGCATCCACACCCACTTCGTGCCGAGCGAGGCCGTTGAGGGCCTGAAGAGCGAACTGCTGGCCGCGCCCGCCGATCCCAAGGCGGTCGCCGATCGCGTCGCCGGAGACGCCGGAGCGTCGCCTTTGGCCCCGCACCGCGAGGCCATCGATCGCCTGTTCGCCTTCGACACGGTGGAGGAGATCGTCGCCGCCCTTCAGGCCGAGGGTTCGGACTGGGCGCTGAAGCAACTCGACATCCTGAAGACCAAGTCGCCGCAGTCGTTGAAGGTGTCGCTGCGCCAGATCCGCACCGGGGCGACGCTGACCGACTTCGCCGACAACATGGCGATGGAATACGCCCTGGGCGGGCGCGTGGTTCAGACGCATGACTTCCAGGAAGGCGTGCGCGCCGTCATCATCGACAAGGACAACGCCCCCCAATGGTCGCCGGCCGAGCTTTCTTCGGTTTCGGACGCCCAGATCGAGGCTCTGTTCGCGCCCTTGCCCGCCGATGAGGCATGGAAACCGCTGATCGGCTGATTTCGCGCAAGCTTCATTGTTCAGGGCGGGGGAAAAGCCTATCTTGCCGGCATGAGTAAGCGCTGGACCCCAGAATCCTGGAGAAACAAGCCCGTCCTGCATATGCCGACGGACTATCCGGACGCCGCCGAACTGGCGCGCGTCGAAGACGAGCTGCGCGCGATGCCGCCCCTCGTCTTTGCGGGCGAGGCGCGCAAGCTTACGGACCATCTGGCCCAGGTCGAGGCGGGCAACGCCTTCCTGCTGCAGGGCGGCGACTGCGCCGAGAGCTTCAAGGAGTTCTCGACCGACAACATCCGCGACACCTTCCGCCTGATCCTGCAGATGGCGGTGGTGCTGACCTTCGCCGGCCGCAAGCCGGTGGTGAAGGTCGGCCGCATCGCCGGTCAGTTCGCCAAGCCGCGCTCGTCCCCGGTCGAGGAGATCGGCGGGGTCGAACTGCCGTCCTATCGCGGCGACATCATCAACGGCATGGGCTTCACGCCGGAAGAGCGTATGCCCGATCCGCAGCGCCTGATCCGCGCCTATAACCAGTCGGCCTCGACGCTGAACCTGCTGCGCGCCTTCGCGGGCGGGGGGTATGCCGACCTGTACAACATCCACCGCTGGACGCTGGGCTTCGCTGATGACGGCGCGGGCGCGGCCTACCGTGAACTGGCCGACAAGATCACCGAGGCCCTGGCCTTCATGGAGGCGGTCGGCGTCACGCCCGAGACGCATCCCGACCTGTCGCGCGTCGAGGTCTTCACCAGCCACGAAGCCCTGCTGCTGAACGTCGAGAGCGCCCTGACGCGTCTGGACGGCTCGACCGGCGAATGGTTCGACACCTCGGCCCACATGCTGTGGATCGGCGAGCGCACGCGCCAGCTGGACGGCGCCCACATCGAGTTCATGCGCGGCATCTCCAACCCCATCGGGGTCAAGTGCGGGCCGACCATGACGGCGGACGACCTGCTGCCGCTGATCGACGCCCTGAACCCGAACAACATCCCGGGCCGACTGACGCTGATCGGCCGCTTCGGCCACGACAAGGTGGGCGACCGCCTGCCGGGTCTGATGCGGGCGGTGAAGGCGGCGGGCAAGCGCGTCATCTGGTCGATCGACCCGATGCACGGTAATACGCTGAAGGCCGGCAACGGTTACAAGACGCGGCCCTTCGACCGCGTCATGGGCGAGGTCCGCAGCTTCATCGACGTGGCCGAGGCCGAGGGCGTCCACCCCGGCGGCGTCCATCTGGAGATGACCGGCCAGAACGTCACCGAATGCATCGGCGGCGCCCAGGCGGTCACGGAAGACGACCTGTCGAGCCGTTACCACACCCACTGCGACCCGCGTCTGAACGCGGATCAGGCGCTGGAGATGGCCTTCCTGGTCGCTGAGCGCCTCAAGGCCGGGCGGCAGGCCCGGTCCGAGGCCGCATGACGGCAGAAGACGAAACGCCCGGCCGCGTCGCCTATCAGGGCGCGCCGGGCGCCTTCAGCCATGAGGCCTGCCTGGACCTGCGCCCGTGGGACGAGGCCGTCGGCTATGAGACCTTCCAGGGCGCGATCGACGCCGTCCTGAGCGGGGATTGCCACTGCGCCCTGATCCCCGTCGAGAACTCGACCGTGGGCGTGGTCGAGCCTGCGGCCACCCTGGTGCGGCAAGCGGGACTGGTCGAGGTCAGCGAGGCCTGGCGGCCGATCCGCCTGGCCCTGCTGGGCGCGCCTGACGCGCGCCTCTCGGACGTGAAGACGGCCGAGAGCCACCCTGTCGCCCTGCAGCAGTGCTCCAAGGCGCTGAACGAGATGAAGATTACGGCCGTCGAGGTGTTCGACACAGGGGGCGCCGCCGCCGCCGTGGCCGAGGCGGACGACGCGACGCGCGCCGCCGTGGCGCCCGCCCGCGCGGCCGAGGTCTATGGGTTGGTGGTTCTGCGCAACGATTTGCAGGATTTCAGCGACAACCGGACCCGTTTTGTCCTGTTCACGGCCCCTCAGGGTTGACCACGCATAAAGTTTGCGGCTTTAAGGTCCGGTCGGATCGACCTTGATCCAGAAACCGGACCGGATTCATGTCCTCGCTGCGCGCACAAATGACCGTTGAAACCACCACGCGCGCGGTGGCCGGCTTTTATTTTGGCTACGGCTATTACGGCTTTCGATACGCCGGCTGAGGCGTCGGGCTTCTAACCAACCCTGACTGTCTCACTGGCGACCGCTTCTCCCCAAGCGGCCATACCGCGCGTCCCTGCCTGATCTTCATCGGCGGACGCGGCTTCCCTATCGAAAATCCCATGCTGAAAGCCATTTCCCATGTCGCAATCCGCCATCCAGCAAGTCTGGCCCGCTGAAACCGTTGAATTGAGCGCCGAACAGAAGGCGCTGGCCGCCCTGCGCGCCGAAATCGACAATCTGGACGATCAGATCCTCGAACTGTTCGAGCGCCGCCTGTCCGTCGCCGCCCAGGTGGGCAAGGCCAAGGACGCCCCGACCGGCCCCCACACCAAGCTGCGCCCCGATCGCGAACAGGCCGTCCAGGCGCGCCTGCTGAAGCAGTGCGACCCTGAGAACCGCGAGGCGGTCGCGCATCTGTGGCGCGAGATCGTCGGCTGGGGCCTGGCGCGCCAGGGCCGTCTGCAGGTCCAGGTCTGGGCGCCCATCGACCCGGCCAAGGCCGTGGACGGCGCCCGCCTGCGTTTCGGCGCCGCCGCTGACATCAAGCTGGTCCTCGACCCGCAGGCGGCCCTGGCCCATGCGGCCGAGGGCAAGGGCGTGGCCGTCCTGTCGATCAGCGGCGACGATCCCTGGTGGATCGGCCTGCGCCGCGAATGGTCGATGCTCAGCGTGTTCGACGGCTATGGCGGCGAGACGCCGACGTCTCTGGCCGTGGGCAAGATCGATCCGCCGGCTCTGCCGAAGGGCCGCCGCGTCGTGGTTACGGCGGGCGGCGACGCGGGCGACGGCTCGGGCGCGCGGCGCTGGGGCCTGAACACCCACCACGGCTGGACCCTGGCCCTGACCGACGCCGATGTGGCGCCGGGCGATGTCGAGGGCGGCGTTGGCGCCATCGGCTGACCGCAGGCCGTTAACTCCGTCTCAAAGCCGGGCGGGCGAGGGTGGCTGCATGGCCCAGCCCGTCCTGCATCGACCACGCCTTGTCGTCGCCCTCTCGGCGGCGGCGCTGGCGCTTGCGGGCTGCGGCGTGAACGAAGCCGATCCGCACCGCTTCGAGAGTTTGGCGCAGTCGGTGGCCTCCATTCCGGTATCGGCGGAAGGCGAGGGCGAGGCGCGGCCGACCGCTACGCCGGATCAGTCTCGCGAGCGAGCCGCGCCGTTGAAGGTCGAACTGATGACCCCGCACGAGTTGTGGGACGCGCGCGAAGGCCTGAGCGCCAAGGTCCGCCTCGCCTCGGCACCAACGCCGACGGTTTATCCTGATCCCGAAGCGCCGCCTGCGGCTGTTGTGGCGCCGAAGCCTGCGGCCGCCGCCCGCCATGTGCAATTGGGCGCCTATTCCAGCGAGGACGGCGCCCACGCGGCCTGGACGCGACTGAACCGCGGGCCGGGCGGGGCGGCGTTGTCGGGGCTTCAGCCCGTCTATGAGGCGGTCGAGGTCGGCGGCCGTCGCGTGGTCCGGCTGAAGGTCGCCGCCTCCGTCGAACAGGCTCAGGCCCTGTGCCGCGACCTGGCGGCGTCGGACCCCTGGTGCGCGCGGTCCGGTGGCGCCGCAGCCTGATCGTCCACAGGCTCAGCTTAAGGTTTCGTTGACGATTGGCCCTCGGAGGCTGATCTTGCGGCCCATGGGCGGGCGGCGGACGAAGATGAGTCGCGCCTGCTGATCACAGTAGGATTTCACATGGCGCAGCCTCAGGTCATCGTCATCGGCAATGAAAAGGGCGGGGCGGGCAAGTCCACCCTGGCCATTCACATCGTCACCGGCCTTCTGCACGCCGGACGCAAGGTCGCGGTCATCGACCTAGACCTGCGCCAGCGCTCGCTGGAGCGGTTCTTCGCCAACCGCGCCGCCTGGACCAAGGCCAACGGTCATGAGCTGCCGCAGCCGATCGTGCCGGACATGGGCGACGGCAAGGCCCTGCATAAGGCCGACGAGACCGAGCAGATGGCCCGCTTCGAGGCCGCCTTCGCCGAGGCCAAGGCTGTGGCCGACGTCATCTTGATTGACACGCCAGGCGGCGATACGGCCCTGTCCCGCGCCGCGCACGGGCGGGCGGACCAGATCGTCACGCCGATGAACGACAGCTTCGTTGACTTCGACCTGCTGGGCGAGGTGGATCCGGTGACGCTGGATCTGGTCAAGCCGTCCATCTATTCCGAGAGTGTCTGGGAGGCGCGCAAGCACCGCGCCATCACCGAGGGCCGTCAGGTGACGATCGACTGGATCGTGGTCACCAACCGTCTGGCCGTGGCCGAGGCCCGCAACCGTCGCCGTCTGGAAGCCCGCATGAACAAGCTGGCCAAGCGTGTCGGCTTCCGTGTCGGACCGGGCCTGCGTGACCGGGTCATCTATCGCGAACTCTTCCCCTTCGGCCTGACCGTGGCGGACCTGTCGAACGACATCCGTCCGGTGTCGGTGTCGCTGGCCCATGTCGCCGCGCGTCAGGAGATGCGCAATCTGATGCAGGCCCTGGGTCTGGACGACGCCATCGCCGCCATGGACGCGGCGGCCTGATCGCTTCATGGGGCTGATCTGGCTGGGTCTGGCCGCCGTGGCCCTGTGGGCCATGGTGCGTCTGGGCCGTCAGACCGAGCGCGCCAGGCGCGGTCACTGGCGCATCTCCGCGACCATATTGAGCGCCGCCCTGCTGGCCGGGGCGGTGTTCGCCGTCGCGCGCGGAGCGTGGCTGATTGCGGGCGGCATGGCGCTGGCGGGCGTCTGGCTGGCGGTGCAGTCGCGCATCCGCCCAGTGACGGTGAAGGCCCGTCCTGTCGAACCCATGAGCAAGGCTGAAGCCCGCGCTATTCTGGGCGTTGGGGCAGATGCGGACGCCCAGACGATCCACGCCGCCTGGCGCCGTCTGATGGCGCGCGCCCACCCAGACCAGGGCGGTACAGAAGGGCTGGCCGCCCGCGTCAACGCTGCGCGCGACCGTCTGTTGAAGGGGTAGGGGCGTTGTCCTCTAGAAACGGAGATCGGCCTCGCCGCGCAGGATCGCTTCGGCTTGCGGGCTGTGTTTGGCGCCGTCCCGGTCGTGCAGGATCAGAGGCGGCAGCAATCGCAAGGGCGCCTTGCCGGTCTTGATGGCCTGGACCAGCACGCGCTTGGCGGGTTGATCTGCGTAGGGGTGGATCGGGCGGACGGCGAAGGAGCCCGCCTTGGGCGCCAGCAGGCTCAGGATGTCGGCGAGGCGGTCGGCGCGGTGGATGATGACGATGCGTCCGCCCTCGCGCACCGCCTTCAGCAGGAAGCCCGCCCAGGCGGTCAGGCCGTCGTCGGCCATCCAGGCGCCGAGCTTGCCCTCGGCCGGGGCGCGCAGGGCGCCGGGGTCGTCGAAGAAGGGCGGGTTGCTGACCGCCCAGTCGAACGGCGGCAGGTCCAGAGCGCGAAAACCGCGCGCCACGTCGCCGTCCACGATGGCGGTGCGCGCCTCGGCGTTGTTCAGTTCTGCATTCTGACGCGCGAGGGCGGCGGCGGCTGCGTCGCGCTCCAGTCCGGTCAGCAGGACGCCGGGGCGTCGGGCGGCGATCTGCATCAGGACGGCGCCCGCGCCGCAGCCCGCCTCGATCAGTCGTTCGCCGGGGCGCGCTTCGACGGCGGCGGCCAGCAGGGCGGCGTCCATGCCCGCGCGATAACCCTTCGTCGGTTGGCGCAAGCGGATGCGACCGCCCAAAAAGGCGGATTCGGCCACATCTGCGGCGACAGTAAGGGATGACTCGGCTTGACCCGTCATGGCGCCGCCACCATTGTGCGCCGCATCGCGTCCGGGCAAGCGGATGCGTGTGAATTTCGGGCGAATCTCCCCCTTCGCCCCTGTGCTGAAAGAGATTTCCGTGGACGCAGCTCTCGCCGTCGCTCCCCGTCCCAAGGGCGATGTGGACGCCCTGGTTCATCTGGCCAAGGACGACATGGCGGCGGTCGACGCCCTGATCATCGCGCGGATGCAGTCCGACGTGCCGGTGATCCCCCTACTGGCCGAGCATCTGGTGTCGGCGGGCGGCAAACGTCTGCGCCCGCTGCTGACCGTGGCGGCGGCGCGCGCGATCGGTCAGACAGGCGCCATCGAAGGCCCCAAGAAGCTGGCCGCCTCGGTCGAGTTCATCCACACCGCCACCCTGCTGCACGACGACATCGTCGACGGCTCGGAAATGCGCCGGGGCAAGGTCGCGGCGCACCTCATCTGGGGTTCGGCCTCGTCGGTGCTGGTCGGCGACTTCCTGTTCGCCCGCGCGTTCGAGTTGATGGTCGAGACCGATTCCCTGCGCGCGCTTGGTATCCTGGCGCGAGCCTCGGCCGTGATCGCCGAGGGCGAGGTGCTGCAGCTGACGCGCGCCCACGACCTGAACCTGGACCTGGACACCTATCTGCAGATCATCCGCGCCAAGACGGCCGAACTGTTTGCCGCCGCCGCCGAATCCGGCGCGGTCGGGGCGGGGGCGACGGACGAGCAGGTCGCGGCCCTGCGCGACTACGGCATGGCGCTGGGCATCGCCTTCCAACTGGCGGACGACGCCCTGGATTACGGCGGCGCGACCGAGACCCTGGGCAAGAACGCGGGCGACGACTTCAACGAGGGCAAGGCCACACTGCCGCTGCTGCTGGCCGTTCAGCGCACCAAGGGGACCGAAGATCTGTTCTGGGACCGCGTCATCACCAAGGGCGACCGCAAGCCCGAGGACTTCGACCGCGCGCGGCAGTTGATCGTCGCCAGCGGCGCCGTTGAAGCCACGCTCGATACGGCGTCGGAATACGCCGACCGGGCCAAGACGGCCTTGCAGGTTCTGCCCGCCGGGCCGTGGCGCTCGGCGCTGGAAGCCCTGGCCGACTTCGCCGTCAGCCGGGCGATGTGATGCTGGCGGCGCTGCTCGTCGCCGGGCAACTGGCCGCGCAGGAGCCGCCGCGCTTCCTCATGCCGCAAAGGCCGGGGGACGGTTTGAGGGGTGAGCTGTTCCGTCTGGAGCCGGGCGATCCCGGCGGTCAGGCGCGCGCCCTGCTGGGCGAGGCGATGATGCGGGACGACGCCGAACTGGTGGTGCGCCCTGTGCCGCCGATCATCATGCTGTATCGCGAGGGCAGCCTGCCGGACGGCCCGATCGTGCTTTACGCCGGACCTGAGGTGGAGGGCGAGCCGGACGCCGCCTGCCGTCTGTCACGCCTTCCCGGCGGAGAGATCGACAACTCAGAGCGTGCGCTGGCGTGGTGCGCGGGCTTCATCCTGAAAACGGCGCCGACGTTGAACATTCCGCCGGCGCCGGTTCACTGAAGGCTTATTTCAGGCTGGCGCAGAAGCGCTGGATGCGGGTGCAGCCTTCTTCCAGCACGGCTTCCGAGGTGGCGTAGCTGATGCGGAAATAGGGGCTGAGGCCGAAGGCGGCGCCCTGGACCACGGCCACGCCCTCGGCGTTCAGCAGTTCGGCGGTGAAGGTCTCGTCGTCGGTGATGACCACGCCCGACGGCGCCGTCTTGCCGATCAGGCCTTCGATCGACGGATAGACGTAGAAGGCGCCTTCCGGCTTCGGACAACGGATGCCCGCCGCCTGTTTCAGCATGGAGACGACCAGGTCGCGGCGCTTCTCGAAGGCGGCGGCGCGCGGGGCCAGGAAGTCCTGCGGGCCGTTCAGGGCCTCGACGGCCGCCCACTGGCTGATGGACGAGGGGTTGGAGGTCGTCTGGCTGGCCACCTTGCGCATCAGATCGATCAGCGGCTTGGGCCCGCCCGCATAGCCGATGCGCCAGCCGGTCATGGCGTAGGCCTTGGACACGCCGTTGCAGGTCAGGGTGCGGTCGTACAGGTCCGGCGCGACCTGGGCCATGGTGACATAGTCGAAGTCGCCATAGACGAGGTGCTCATACATGTCGTCGGTCAGGATCCAGACCTGCGGGTGCTTGCGCAGCACCACGGCCAGGGCTTCCAGCTCGGCGCGGGTATAGGCGGCGCCGGTCGGGTTCGACGGCGAGTTGAGGATGATCCACTTGGTCTTGGGCGTGATGGCGGCGTCCAGCACCTCGGGACGCAGTTTGAAGCCGTCGGCTTCCTGACCGACCACGGTGACGGGCTCGCCGCCGGCCAGCAGCACCATGTCGGGATAGGACACCCAGTAGGGCGCCGGCACGATCACTTCGTCGCCGGGGTTCAGCGTGGCGACCAGGGCATTGTAGATCACCGGCTTGCCGCCCGAGGCGACGTGGATCTGATTGGTTTCGTAGGTCAGGCCGTTTTCACGAGCGAACTTGGCGACGATGGCCGCCTTCAGTTCGGGCATGCCGTCGGCGTCGGTGTATTTGGTCTCGCCGCGCTTGATGGCCTCGATGGCCGCCGCCTTGATGTTTTCAGGGGTGTCGAAGTCCGGCTCGCCGGCGCCCAGACCGATGACGTCGCGGCCCTGGCGTTTCAGTTCGCGCGCCTGGGCGGTCACGGCCAGGGTGGCCGACGGCTTGACGCGAGCGAGGGAGGCGGACTGAAGGCTGGACATGTCTATCCCGTCTGGTGGAAGTGATGGGGCCGGGGAGGCTGAGGCTTGATACGCAACCCCGCAGGGGCGCACAACGTTTGTGCGCGGCCTGGACGATCAAAAGGCGATTTGGGCGAAATTTATGCGGCGGGTCGTCGATTTTCTGCTGAATATGGAGGCCAAGCGGTGGCGCACCCTGGCCGTGACCCTGCTGCTGCTGGCGGGAATCATCGCCCTGTTCGCCCTGGGTAAGACGCAGCTGGCGTTGGGCGCTGAGGACCGGCTGGAGCATTGGCTGGCCGGCTATCGCATCGGCCCGTGGGGGCTGGCGGCGGCGGTGCTGGTGTTCACCCTGTCGGCCTTCATCGGCGTGCCGCAGTTCCTGTTGATCGCCGCCTGCGTCGTGGCCTTCGGGCCGTGGTTCGGTTTTCTCTATAGCTGGATCGCCACCATCGCCTCGGCGGCCGTCACCTATTGGCTGGGGCGCGGGCCGACCGCGCGCACGCTGGAACGCTACGGCGGCGGGACGGTCGAGCGCATCCGCAAATTCGTCGGCCGCAACGCCTTTTCGGCCAGCTTCATCATCCGCAACGTGCCCTCGGCGCCCTTCATCGTCGTGAACATGGCGTTCGGCGCGGTGCGGGCGTCGTTTCCGGCCTATCTGGCGGGGTGCGCTTTAGGAGTGCTGCCCAAGACGGCGTTGGTCGCCTTTTTCGGCGGGTCGTTCATGGCGGCGGTCAGCGGCGACGGAATCTGGACTTCGGTGATCCTGGCGGCGGTCGCGGGCGTTTGGCTTGTATTGATGCTGGCGGTGCGCGAGTGGGTGAAGCGCCGCGAGGCTGCACGCAACCTGCAAGTGGATTGATCGGAGAACGACGATGCTGAAGCTCTATTATTCGCCCGGCGCCTGCGCCATCGCTTCGCACATCGGCCTGGAAGAGGCGGGAGCGGAGTATGTGATCGAGAAGATCGACCTGCGCGCCGGCCAGCAGCGCACGCCGGAATATCTGGCCATCAACCCGGCGGGCGTGACCCCGGCCCTGCAGACCCCCAAGGGGGTGCTGACCCAGAACGGCGCCATCCTGGCCTATGTCGCCCAGACTCATCCGCACGCTCAACTGGCCGATCTGGACGATCCGTTCGAGTTTGCGAGGATGCAGGCCTTCAACGGCTGGCTGGCGTCGTCGCTGCACCCGGCGATCGGCAAGGCGCTGTTCTCCAAGCCGCCGCTGGAAGGCGAGGTCAGGGACGAGGCCGTGCGGATCGCATTGGAGAAATACGACCTGGCCGAGAATCATCTGCTGTCCGGCCCGTGGGTCATGGGCGAAGATCATTCGATGGCGGACGGTTATCTGTTGGTCTTCACGCGCTGGGCGCGTCAGGCGGGTCTGCTGGACAAGGCGCGTTTTCCGAAGCTGAACGCCCATCTGGACCTCGTGCAATCGCGCCCGGCCGTGCAGCGCGTGCTTCATGCCGAGGGCATCACGGCGGTCTGAGCCGCGAACCCGCAAGCGGGGCTGGAAAGCTTGAGCGGCAAGGCTTTCAAGCCTTGCCGTGACAAGCCTGTGATCGAGGAGTCATAGGCGCTTGCAATCCCCGCGGCATGAGGGCAAACGGGCCTGTAGTCGGCTCGGCGAAGACGGTCAGGACAGCTTTGCGATCAACGTGAAGCGGGGGTAGGGCGTCGCCACAGCGGACGAATGAAATTCACGCCCTTGCAGGCCCGAACTAAAGCGGTACCGACGCCCATGCTTTCACCCCTCTTCGGCATGATTTCCAATGACATCGCAATGGACCTGGGGACGGCCAACACCCTGATCTACATGCGCGGCAAGGGGATCGTCCTGAACGAGCCGTCGGTCGTCGCCCTGCGTAACGTCGGCGGCCGCAAGATCGTCCACGCCGTCGGTCTGGAAGCCAAGCAGATGCTGGGCCGCACCCCCGGTCACATGGAAGCCATCCGCCCGATGCGCGACGGGGTCATCGCCGACTTCGAAGTCGCCGAGGAGATGATCAAGCACTTCATCCGCAAGGTTCACAACCGGAAGGGCTTCGTGAACCCCAAGATGATCGTCTGCGTCCCGTCGGGCGCCACGGCCGTCGAGCGCCGCGCCATCAATGATTCCTGCCTGAACGCTTCGGCTCGCCGCGTCGGCCTGATCGACGAGCCGATGGCCGCCGCGATCGGCGCCGGCCTGCCGATCCACGAGCCGACCGGCTCGATGGTCGTCGACATCGGCGGCGGCACGACCGAAGTGGCCGTTCTGTCGCTGTCGGGCATCGTCTATTCGCGCTCGGTCCGCGTCGGCGGCGACATGATGGACGACGCCCTGATCGCCTATATGCGCCGCAACCATAACCTGCTGATCGGCGAAACGACCGCCGAACGCATCAAGAAGGACATCGGCACCGCCCGCATCCCGGCCGACGGCGAAGGCCTGTCGATCGAGGTCAAGGGCCGCGACCTGATGCAGGGCGTGCCGCGCGAAGTGAAGATGAGCGAGCGTCAGGCGGCTGAAGCCCTGGCCGAGCCGGTCTCGCAGATCGTGGAGGCCGTGAAGGTCGCCCTGGAGGCGACGCCGCCGGAACTGGCCGCCGACATCGCCGACAAGGGCATCATGCTGACGGGCGGCGGCGCCTTGCTGCGCGGCCTGGACGCCGAGATCCGCGACCACACGGGCCTGCCGGTGCAGGTGGCGGACGATCCGCTGTCGTGCGTCGCCATCGGCTGCGGCAAGGTGCTGGAGCACCCGTCGTGGATGAAGGGCGTCCTCGAGTCGTCGCTCTGAGACTGATCGGCCTGCCGCAGGCGCCGCATTCCTGAAAAGGAGCGGATTTCTGGGGCAGGCTAACGCTTTCGGCGGGCTTCGCCCCGCCGATTCCTAAGCTCTAACAGGAAGGCTGGCCGTGGCGTTTCGCGACGGACCGTTCGAGAATCTGAAGGTGCCGCTGGCCTGGACGGCGGCGGTCATGGTCGTCGGCGGAATTGTCGCCGCGGTCATGCTTCTGCTCGCCGATCGGCCGCAACCGGCGGCTAATGACCTGGAGCCCGCGCGCGCAGCCTTCGACAGCGCCGCCGGGACCACGGGCGGCGTTCTGGCCGCGCCCGTCCGCTGGGGCGGCGACGCCGTGGATTACGTCAAAGGCTATTTCTTCGCCGTGTCGGAGAACCGCCGCCTGCGCCGCGAACTGGCGGAGATGAGCGCCTGGCGCGACGACGCCCTGGCGCTGAAGAACCTCAACGCCCGTTACGAACAACTGCTGGGCCTGCAGACCGAGCCGCCCATCGCCATGACGGCCGGACGCGCCATCACCGACGCGCGCGGACCGTTCGCTCGGTCGCGCCTGCTGAACGTCGGCGCCGGCAAGGGCGTGCGCGTGGGCAATCCGGTGCTGAGCGAGCACGGACTGGTCGGCCGCATCTCGGGCGTCTCGGGCGCACACAGCCGCATGGTGCTGCTGACCGACGTGGCCTCGCGCATTCCGGTGATGGTGGAGCGCACCGACGCCCGCGCCATGCTGACCGGCGACGGCAGCCGTAGCCCGCGCCTCGACTATGTGCGGGGGCAGGGCTCTGTGCAGGAAGGCGACCGCATCCTGACCTCGGGCGACGGCGGCGGTTTCCCGCGCGGCCTGCCGGTCGGCGTCGTGGCCAAGGGCGTGGACGGCTCGTGGCGGGTCAAGCTGTACAGCGACCGCACGGCCATCGACTATGTGCGCGTCCTGCTGTTCCAGGACTTCAGCCAGCTGGCGGATCAGAACGCCCTGAACGCAGCCCCGTTGGCCAGCCTGAACACGGCGCCGCCGCCGAACGCCGCCCAGGCCGCCGCTATTCAGGACGTGGCCACGCGCCGCGCCGCCGCCGCACAGGCCGCCGCAGAGCGCGTCCGCGCCGCCAACGCCGCTCCGCCTCCGACGCCGGTTGCGCCCGCGACTGCGACGCCGCCTCAGGCCCAGCCGACGCCGCGTCCCGCCGCGCCCCGGCCGGCCGCCGCCACGCCGCCGCAACCTTCGGCGCAGGCTCCGGCGCCGACCGCGCCTGACGGAGGTCGCGAGTGAGACGGACGATCACCGTGCGGATGGTCGGTCCGATGCAGTGGATCGGCTACCCGGCGCTGATCGCCGCGGCCGCCACCATCCTGTTCGCCATTCCGCTGCGCCTGTTCGGCCTGACCCTGCCCGAGCCGGTCTGGCCCATGGTTCTGGCCTTCGCCTGGCCGCTGATCCGTCCGTCCATGCTGGCGCCGGCGGTGCTGTTCGGTCTGGGCGTGTTCCTCGACTTCTTCTGGGGCGGCCAGACCGGCATGTGGGCGCTGAGCCTGCTGCTGATCTATGGAGCGATGCTGTTGGCGTCGAAGTATCTGGCGGGGCAGGCGACGATCGTCCTGTTCGCCCTCTATGTCGCTTCGACGGGCCTGGCCTTCGCGGTCGCCTATTTCGTGACGCGCGGCAGCCTTGGGAATGCTCCCAATCTGTTGGCTGTTATGGGGCAGATGATCCCGACGCTTCTGCTCTTCCCCCTGGCTGACTGGCTGATCGAGCGCTTCGACGACGCGGACGTGCGATTCCGATGAGCAGCGAACCGCATATCTTCTTTTCCGATGTGAACGAGCGGCAGGGCTCCTTCCTGCGGCGCACCATGCTGCTGGGCGGGGCGACGGTCGTGGGCGGGCTGGCCCTGGTCGGGCGTCTGGCGCATCTGCAGCTCTTCAAGTCGGAAGAGTTCGCCACCCTGGCGACGCGCAATCAGTTCAACTTCCGTCAGGTGCCGCCGCCGCGCGGCCTGATCAAGGACCGCAACGGCGTGGTCATCGCCGGGAACCGGCCCAGCTTCCGCGTCCTGGTGGTTCGCGACGAAACCAAGGATCTGGACCAGACGCTGGACCTGCTGGGCCAGCTGTTGCCGGACACTCTGGAGCGCCGCCGCACCATCATTCGCGAGGTCAACGCCGCGCCGCGTTTCTCGCCGGTTCCGGTCAAGAGCGACCTGACCTGGGAGGAGTTCTCCAAGGTCAATCTGCATGCGGCGGAACTGCCCGGCGTCATGGCCGACATGAACGAGGCCCGCTACTATCCGCACGGCGGCGCCTACGCCCACGTGGTCGGTTATGTAGCCAAGGTGTCCGACCGCGACGTGAAGGCGATCCGAGACAAGGGCGAACAGCCGCCGGCCATCCTGTTCAACCCCGGTTTCCGCATCGGGCGTCAGGGCATTGAACGATCGCTGGATCTGGACCTTCGCGGCGTCGAAGGCGGCAAGCGGGTCGAGGTCAATGCGCGCGGCCGCGTCGTGGCCGAGGATATCGCCGGATCGCGTCCGGCGGTTCAGGGTTCCGAGGTGGTGCTGACGCTGGACAACGACGTCCAGCAGCGCGCGCTTGAGGTGTTCGGCGAAGAGGCGGGCAGCATCGTCGTCATGGATGTGCGCAACGGCGACATTCTGGCCATGGTGTCGTCGCCGTCTTTCGATCCCAATCTGTTCGTGTCGGGCGTTCCGTCCAAGATCTATCGCACCCTGGCGGACTATGAGCGCCGCCCGCTGCTGGACAAGGCGCTGAGCGGCACCTTCGCGCCGGGCTCGACGTTCAAGCCGATCGTGGGCCTGGCGGCGATGAAGCGGGGGCTGGACCCCAGCCGCCGCATCTTCTGCAACGGCAGCTTCTACCTGGGACGCCGGTTCGCCTGTCTGGGACGGCACGGGGCGTTGGACCTGCGCGGGGCCATCAAGGCCTCCTGCAACGTCTACTTCATGACCCTGGCGACCGAGATGGGGCCGGACGCCATCGCTGAGACGGCGCGGGACATGGGCTTTGGCCAGACCTTCGACATCGGCATTCCCGGCCAGAAGGCCGGGTTGGTGCCTGACCGCGAATGGCGGCGGAAGAATCCTGTGCGTGGGGACGGCAAATGGTATCCGGGCGAGAACCCCAGCTATGGCATCGGTCAGGGCGCTCTGACGGTGAACGCCCTGCAACTGGCGGTCTATACGGCGCGCGTCGCCAACGGCTCCAAGGCGGTGTCGCCGCGTCTGATCAAGTCGATCGGCGGGGTGGAGCAGGGCGGCAGCGCCTTCGCCGATCTGCCCTATGATCCTCAGATGCTGCAGGTTCTGCGCGACGGGATGGAGGCGGTGACGGCCGCCGGGGGCACGGGCTTCCGCAACAGCCAGCTGGGTCTGGGCACGGTCAAGATGGCCGGCAAGACCGGCACGGCCCAGGCGCGCAACTACGGCTCAGGCTCGCGCAAGGGCGCCGGACGTCCCTGGGACCAGAAGGACCACAACCTGTTCGTGGCCTATGCGCCGACGGATAATCCGCGTTACGCCGTCTCGGTCATCGTTCAGCACGGCGGTCTGGGCGGCGGCACGGCCGGCGCGCCGCGCGCGCGCGAGGTGATGAAGGTCGCCCTGCTGAAGGATCCGGAAATCCGCGCCCGCATCGAATCGGCAGGCTTTGAGGCCCAGGAGGACGCCGGCGCGCGCGAAGCCGAGGCGCGAGGCGAGCCGATCGACGGCGCTGGCGTCGGCGTCGACGTCGTCGCGCCGCCGCCCCTGACGGAGCCCGGACAATGACCGCATCCGCCCTGACCCGTCCCGGCGAACGCGATCGCCTGTCCAGCAAGTTCGCCGAGCTGGATTGGCGCGTCATCGGCTTGCTGTGCATCCTGGCCGGGATCGGCACGGCCATGCTGTATTCCATCGCGGGCGGCCACTGGCAGCCCTGGGCGGCCAAGCATCTGATCCGTTTCGGCGTCCTGCTGGTCGCCATGATCGGCATGGCCATGGTTCACCCCAAGTGGTGGTTCCATGCGGCCTATCCGCTGTACGGCGTGCTGCTTGTACTGGTGCTGATGATCGAGTTCACGCCGCTGGGCTATACGGCGGGCGGGGCCAAGAACTGGCTGAACCTGGGCTTTACCCGCATCCAGCCGGCCGAGTTCGTCAAGATCGGCCTCGTGCTGGCTCTGGCGCGTTGGTACCACGGCCATTCGGCGCAGGAGGCGCGCTGGTCATGGAAGCTGCTGATCCCCGTGGGGATGATCGGCGTGCCCTTCCTGTTGGTCGCCAAGCAGCCGGACTTGGGTTCGGCCATGATCATCGGCCTGACCGGCGCCGCCGTCATGTTCATGGCGGGACTGAGCTGGCGCGTCATCGCCGCCGCCGTGGCCGCCGCCGTGGCCGTCATTCCGCCCTTCGTCATGTTCGTGATGCACGACTATCAGCGCAACCGCGTGCTGACCTTCCTGAACCCGGAGGCCGACCCCTCCGGCACCGGCTACAACATCATCCAGTCGAAGATCGCCCTGGGTTCCGGCGGCCTGATGGGCAAGGGCTACGGCCTGGGCAGTCAGAGCCAGCTGGAGTTCCTGCCGGAACGCCATACGGACTTCATCTTCTCGACCGTGTCCGAAGAGTTCGGCTTCCTGGGCTCTTTCACCGTTCTGGCCTGCTATGTCGCGCTGATCCTGATCTCGCTGCGGATCGCGGCCCTGTCGCACAGCCATTTCGGCCGGATCAGCGCGGCCGGCATGACGGCCTTCCTGGCGCTGTTCGTGCTGATCAACGGGGCGATGGTGATGGGGTTGGCGCCGGTCGTGGGCGTGCCCATGCCGCTGCTGTCCTATGGCGGATCGACCATGATGACGGTGATGATCGGCTTCGGCCTGATCCTGTCGATGCGGGTGCACCGCTATGTCGAACTGCCGAAGGGCCAGGGGCTGTTCTAATCGGCTGTACGGGCGTTAGGCTGTCGTCATGACTGTTCAGACGCCCGAAAACGAAGCCGCCGACATCCCAAAGGCCGATCCGGCCATGTTCTCCGACTGCGGCGACACGCCCTGTCCGCAACCTGTGTTGGCGGATCCGAAGAATGAGGCGGCGGTTCAGGCCGAGGGGTTGCGGATGCGCGACAACCCGGCCGAGTGGGCCTTCGTCCGCTTGTCCAAGCTGATCGAGGAGTTCGAGGCCAACCTCGACAAGGACGAGGAGATCGGCGCGCGCGTCGTCGGCCTGCCGGGCGATGGGGCCATGCAGATCATGGACGTGGGCTTCTGGGGCCCGGACCTGATCATGTTCTTCGGCCGCAACGCTGACGGCAAGCCGGCGCGCCTGATCCAGCACTACAGCCAGATCAATGTGGTGCTCAGCGCCATGAAGAAGCCGGAGGAGCGCGAGGCGCGCCGTATCGGCTTCCAGCTCAGCGAGATGGTCGAGAAGACCAACCCGAAATAGCGCCTGAACGCGCTGTGACGCCTAGAGCGTCGCCGCCCAGTCGGTGGCGCGGATCAGGCTGTCGATGATGCCGGGCTCGCTGGAAGCGTGGCCGGCGTCGCCGATGATGTCCAGCTTGGCCTCGGGCCAGGCGCGATGCAGGGACCAGGCGCCCGAGATCGGCGTCACCACGTCAAAGCGGCCTTGCGCGATCCAGCAGGGGATGTGGCGGATGGTCTCGATGTTCTCGAGGATCCAGTGCTCGCTGTCGAAGAAGCCGCCGTTGGTGAAGTACCAGTTCTCGATCCGGGCGAAGGCCACGGCGAAGTCGGGATCGGCGAACTTGTCCGGCTTGCCTGACGGGCCCTGGATGCTGACGGTCTCGCCCTCCCAGGTCGCCCAGGCCACGGCGCAGCGGTTGCGTTCCTCCACGTCGTGGCCGGTCAGGCGCTTGTAGTAGGCGGCCATCAGGTCGCCACGCTCGGCCTCGGGGATGGGCGCCAGGAAGCGCTCCCAAGCGTCAGGGAAGATCATCGAGGCGCCGTCCTGATAGAACCAGTGCAACTCCTTCTTCGTCAGCAGGAAGATGCCGCGCAGCAGCAGGGCCAGGCATCGATCCGGATGCTTGATGGCGTAGGTCATCGACAGGGTCGAACCCCACGACCCCCCGAACACCACCCATTTGTCGATGCCCAGCATTTCGCGCAAGCGCTCGATATCGGCGACCAGATCCCAGGTGGTGTTGTTCTCAAGCGAGGCGTTCGGCCGCGACAGACCGCAGCCGCGCTGGTCGAACATGACGACGCGGTACTTGGCCGGGTCGAAATAGCGCCGCATCCCCGGATTGACCGCCCCGCCGGGGCCGCCGTGCAGGACGATGACCGGCACGCCGTGCGGATTGCCGCTTTCCTCGTAGTAGATCTCATGGACGCTGTCGGTCTGCATCCAGCCCGAGGCGTAGGCTTCGATTTCCGGGTAGAGGTCGCGGCGGAGCGTGTCGTTCACGGAAAACATGCGTGGACCCTGTTCAGCTGAAGATCAAACGTTCGTCGGGGAGGGCTTGAGAGCGGCGGCGACGATCAGGCACCAGGCCGCGATCATCATGACTCCGCCGATTGGGGCGATGGCTCCCATTGCGGGAAGGCTCAACAGGCCGATCATGGCCAGGGCCAGGCAGAAGACCAAGCCGCCGCCGCTGGCCAGCCATCCCGCCAGTCGGGCCAAGCGTCCGCCGTTGTTCCATAGCGCCAGCGCCACAGCCAAGGCCGCATGGACCATCTGATACTGGCCGCCTGTGGTCAGCAGGGTTTTGACGGCGGGTGCAGCGCCGTGAGCCGCAAAGGCGCCCAGCGCTACGGCCATGGCGCCGTTGAACCCGGCGAAGACGAGAAGGTTGCGGTCGGGACTCATGGTTTATGTCTAGACCACAAATCAAGGGAAGTCTGCTATGGCGCGCCATGACGTCCGCCCCGCGCATGGCCCTGCAATACGTTCTGCTGTTCGGCGCCAGCGGGGTGACGCTTCCGTTCGCGGGCCTGTGGTTCCGAAGTCAGGGGCTGAGCGGGACGCAGATCGGCGTGCTGCTGGCGATTCCCATGCTGGCGCGGGCGCTGACTGGGCCGCTGATCGCCGTCTGGGCCGACGGCTTCACGCATCGGCGCTCGCCGATCGCCCTGCTGGGGCTGGCCATGGCTGCCGGCTATGGCGGGGCGGGGCTGGTTCAGGGGATCGTCCCCTGGGCTGTCTTCTGGCTGATCGGAGCGTCGGCGGCGGCGGCTCTGATCCCGCTCAGCGACGTGCTGACGCTGAAAGTCGCGCGACGCGAAGGCTTTCCCTTCTCCCTCCCGCGCGGGTGCGGCTCGGCGGCCTTCGTTATCGCCAACGTCGTCATGGGGGTGCTGCTGACGCGGACATCGACGGATGTGGTGATCGTCTGGGCGGTCTCGGCCTCGCTTCTGATCGCGGTGACGGCGTGGCGGTTTTTGCCGGCGGAGCGGGTAGGCGAGGACGGGCCATTATCCGGTTTCGAGCGCTTTAGAGGGTTGGGGCGGCTGGCGGCGGATCCCGTGTTCATGACGGCCATCTTCGCCGTGGGAGCAGTACAGGCGGCCCACGCCTTCTATTATGGTTTCTCCGCCATTCTCTGGCGGGCGCAGGGCGTGGCCGAAAGCATGACGGGCCTGTTGTGGGCCTTTTCCGTCATGGTCGAGATCGGCTTCATGTGGGTGGTCGAGCCATGGCGCCGAAAGAGAGGAATCGGCCCGTGGTTCATCCTGGCCTTGGGCGCAGGCGCTGCCGTGTTGCGCTGGACGGCAATGGCCTTCGCCCCGCCGCTGTGGCTGTTGTGGCCGTTGCAGGCTTTGCACGCCCTGACGTTCGCAGCCACCTATCTGGCGGGTGTGCAGATTGTGGAGCGCCTGTGCCCGCCCGACAATCATACGGCGGCTCAGACGTTAAGTTCGGCGCTGTCTGCGGGGGTGCTGATCGGGCTGGCGACCTTGGCTGGCGGACCGTTGTACGATGCTTTCGGCCCGCGCGCCTACCTGGCCATGGCGGGGCTGGCGCTGGTCGGCGGAGTGACGGGGGTGGTGTTGGCGCGGCGGCTGGAGATCTCAGGCCGCGCTTGAACGGGGCAAGGGGGTGAGGTGGCGCGCCATTGCCGAGGCGGTGGTCTTGATCGCGGTCCGCACGGCGTCTTCCGTCGCTTCGTCGGGGATACGCAGGAGGCCGATAGAGGGCGAGTTCAGGCTGTCTGGCAGATCGGCCAGGACGCGATACAGAATATAGCTGCCCTGGTCGTCTTCTGCGTCGGACGCGGCGAGAACGGACAGGCCTGCCGCGGTCAATTCTCGTGACATTTCGGCGATCGGCGCGGTGACGCGCGCCACGCCGGGCCCGGTTTCATCCAGCCGGCCGGAACCGTCTAGACGGCGGTTTTCCGCGCGCATCTGAAGACGGAAGTCTCCGGAATGGATCGTGCGGCCGATCAGCAGCAGGGCGCCGCAGTTTCGGGCCTTCAGCGCGGCGATGAGGCGCTCGGCCAGGGCCTCGCCGTCGGCGTCGCCTGAAATCGGCTGAGTGCGGGCGCCGGGAGGGCTCCACGGCTCGCCTGACAAGTCCTCGACTAAATCCCAGGTCGGATAGGAGGGATTCCAGACGCAGATGGCGATGACAGGGCGTCGATCAGGACGGTTGCTGGAATCCGTGTCCACCAAGGGGCGTGGCTCCTATACGTCGGGATGGCGCGGGGCCCCTCGACCGTGCGGGTAAAAACGTCGTGAGGTCAAGTCTCAAGCCGCAGCGGGGACTCAGCTGAGATCGCCGATAGCGGCGTCCAGCAACATGAAGGCCCGGCCTTCGTCGGTCGCTAGGCGCGCCTGGATATCGTGGGCGTCGCCGCGATCGGCCTGAAGACTCAGCCCACGGGCGAAGGCGCGGACGTAGGCCTCGGCGTCGGCGCGCAAGGCGTCGTCGCCTAGGACGCGCCGCGAAACGCTGCGCACGGCGGCGGGGGCGACGCGGCGCACGATCTGGCGTGCGCGAGACGGGTCACGCGCGGCGAAGGCATGAGCCGTTTCCTCGATACGCGGACGCGGCAATAAGGCGTTAGGATCCACGCCCATGCGGCGGATAGCATCGGTGATCCGAGCCGCCAGAGCGTCGATCTGTTCGGGCGACGCGATGGGAGCGGACAGGTTCAGCGGGTCTTCCGGCATAGATGCGCCGTCTTGGCCGGCCGGGACGTTCCAGTCCAGATCGGCGGGAGCGTCATGGCGCGTCGCCGGGGCCGCAGGCGCATGGGGGGGCGACGGACGCGCGGTCGGCGCGACGGGAATCGCTTCGATCTCGCCCGCGGGCGCGTTCTGCGGACGCAGTCGGCCGCGCAGGCCGTCTTGCGTGCGTTCGGCGGGCGGGCGAGTGGCGCTGTCGGCGGCTTGAGAGGCAGCCTGGGGGCGGCGGCGCGAAAGGCCGCCTTCGCCGGACACGGAGCCCATCAGTCGCACGGCCTCGGTCAGCATGTCGTAGTTGCGTCGCACGCGCTCCTGGAAGCCGGACTCCAAGGCTTCGGTGTCCTCAGCCGCCTTGCGTGAGGCGGCGTTGAGCGCAGTCAGGCCGTTCTCGACGGCGGCGCGGACAGAATCCACGCGCGCCTGGGCTTCCTGGGGCAGGCGGCTGGCGCGTTCGTCCATGTCGGATACCGCCTGCTCGACCTGAGACAGGGCTTCGGTCACGCGGGCCAGCGTGTTCTGCAGACTGTCGATCAGTCGTTCGCCGGTCAGATCGACCATTTCGGCGGTCTGGCTGACGATGCGGCGAGCGCCGTCGATGCGCGCTTCAGCGGCGGCGTCCGCCTGTTGAGCGGCGTCGAACAGGGATTGGCCGAGGCGGTCGGCGCGGATCTGGGCCTGTTCGATGGCGGCGTCGGCGGCGATGCGTTGATCGTCGGCGGTGGCCTGAAGAGCGGCCAGCGCACGGCGCGTCTCTTCGACCAGCAGATCGCGGGATTCGGCGGACAGGGTCTCAAACCGATCCAATGCCAGTTTGGTGGCGTGGTCGAAGCCGTCGGCTTCGCGCTGCGACATCTGGACCAGGGCCTGGAACTGATCGACCACGGCCTCGACCTGGGCCTTGATCGCCTGGGCCGCATCGCCGCCCCGTTGGGTCAGGTCGTCAGCGGCGGAGCGGGTTTGAGACAGGTGATCCAGCAACTGGGCGCGCTGGCTCTCGATCTGGGCCGAGAAGTCTTCCTGATCGGTGCGCAGGGCGTAGGCGGCGGTGACCAGGGCGGCGCGTTGCTGGCCCAGGCCTTCCTCAACGGATTGAATCTGTTCGGCTACACCAGAGCCGGCCGTCTCCAGCCGCAGGGTTTGGCGAGCCAGGTCGTCGGCGGCGGCGCGCGCGGCGTCCTGGGCTTCATTGGCGGCGGCGGCCAGGTCTGCGGCGCGGGCGGCCAGGGCGGCCTCAGCCTCGCGTAACTGGGTCTGGGCCAGGTCCGAGGCGTCGGCGACCATGCGCGACTGGCGCTCGACTGTTTCGACCACGGTCGAAGTCTGGGATTCCAGACGTCCGCTGAGGCCGTGCATCTGTTCGCGTTCGACGGACATCTGCTCGGTCAGCTTGCGCGCCGTACCGCCAGCGCGTTCGGCCGCTTCATTCAGCAGGGTCGTTTCCTTGGCCAGGGCCTCGCGCAGCAGGGCCATGTCGTTGCGCGCGCGTTCGGCCGCCTGGGCCGCCTGGTTGATGTCGTCGCGCAGGGTGGTCAACACCTGGCCGGCTTCGTTGGCGGCCAGGGCGGCCGGACCGACCAGGGCGTCGGCCATGTCTCGCGCACGACGGGTTTCCTGGGCCAGACCGGCGCCTTGGCGCACGGCGTGGGCCAACAGGATCGACAACCCGACCGGAGCCAGCAGGATCAGGGCGTAAACGGCCAGACGAAGCGGGTCGATCTCCATCATGCCTGAGCCCAGCTCATAGGCGAACCAGGACGCGAGGCCGCCGACCCACAGGGCGGAAGCCAGGCCGGCGATCAGATAGGCGTGATTGCCGCCGCCCTTTGCAGGTTTGCTGCGCGAATCGGCGGGGACCGGCAGGGGCGCCTGTTCGATCGTGGCGGGCGGGGCGTCGGCCGACTCGCCGAGGATGGCCAAGGTGCGCGCAGCCTTCTCTGCTTCGGCGGCGCGCTGTTCGGCGATAGCCTGCTGCTCGGCTAGGCGACGACGCTGGCGTTCGGACATGGGGCGTGCCGGGGCGCGCTCCGATTCCGGCGAGGTCGAGGTCTCCAACTCTGCCGGATGGGGCAAGTCGTCTGCTTCGGGCGCGAGGACGGGCGCCTCATTTGACGAAGCGGGCTCGGGATCGGTCAGATTGAGCGGCGGCCGATGGCTGGATTTCATGGGCGTCGATCTCGATTACTGGTCGCCTGGAGACGCGGGCGAGGTCGCATGCGGACCGACCCTAACGACTGGATCGAAAGGCGAAAAGGCTGGAGAGCGCATTATCCGGGCCGAAGGCGCAGCTTCACCGGACGGAAGTTGTGGATCAGCAGGAGGCGGGGGCGTTGACGTGGATGTGCGTCGAAGGCGCGTCAGCGCACTTTTTTTCGACCCGCTGAATCTCGCGTTCCGACTTCTTGGGCGAGCTCAGATCGACCCCGAACTGCGACAGCGCAACCGCAGCGAGCAGGGCGATAAGGCCGATCACCATTTCGATCAGAGCTTGCATGGGGCGCAATATGACAGATCACGGTTCCGGCGACAATGCGGCGAAGTAATGAAGCGTCGCCATTGACCCTGGTGATGCGGAAATGGAACGATCCTGTGCTGATCGACATCTGCATCAAGGGGCCGAGTATCAGGCCGTCACGCGAATCGGTCATTGGAGGCTCATGCGGCCAGATCGTTCCTATGAAGGCAGTCTGATCGGACCTGGTCCCGGGGTGTGGCGCGCCGCGCCCGCGCATCGGCTCGCGCCTCTGATGGAGAACAAGGCTTATTTCGACGCCCTGTCGTCGGCCCTGCACAAGGCGAAGCGGTCGGTCCTGATCCTGGGCTGGCAGTTTGATCCACGCACGCGTCTGAATCCTGAGGGGCCGCTGACCGACCGCCGGGCTGAGATCGGCCATCAGTTGAAGGCTCTGGTGCGTCACAAGCCCGACTTGGACGTGCGCCTGTTGATCTGGCGCTCGCCGCTGCTGATCGCGGCGTCGCAAGGCTTCTATCCGCACAAGGCTCAGCGTTGGTTCCGCCGGCGCATTGTCGAGTTCCGGCTGGATGGGCCGGGCATCCTGGGCGCCTGCCACCATCAGAAGGTGGTGGTGATCGACAATCAGATCGCCTTCTGCGGCGGCGGCGACATCTCGACCGACCGCTGGGACACCGAAGAGCATTTCTCGGGCGATCCGCGTCGGTGCGAGCCGACGGGCGTCATCCCTGCGCCCCGGCACGAAGTCATGTGCGTGATGGACGGCCCGGCGGCGCAGGCTCTGGGCGAACTGGCGCGCGAGCGGTGGAGGCGGGCCACCGGCGAGGTGCTGGAAGTCTCCATGCCGCGCGGCGGCGACGCCTGGCCCGACGGCGTGGAGCCGGCTTTGCAGAACGTCCCTGTCGCCATCTCCCGCACGGAACCGCAGGTGCGGGGCCGACCGGAGGTGCGCGAGAACGAGGCCTTGCACCTGGAGGCCATCCGGCGGGCGCGCTCGCTGATCTATATGGAGAACCAGTATTTCACCTCGCCCCTGCTAGCGGCGGCGCTTGCTGCGCGGCTGGACGAGCCGGACGGGCCTGAAGTGGTGCTGGTCTCGACCGGCCGCAGCCCCAGCTGGTTTGACGGCCTGACCATGGATACGGCGCGGGCCGAGGTTCTATACCGGCTGGAGCAGGCGGACCGGCATGATCGTTTCACCGCCTTTTATCCGGTGACGGACGAGGGCGAGCGGATCATCGTCCACGCCAAGATGACCATCGTCGACGACAAGCTGCTGAGGATCGGGTCCAGCAACCTGAACAATCGCTCGATGGGGCTGGATACGGAGTGCGACGTTTCGGTCGAGGCTGAGACGGAAGCGCAGCGCGAGGTGATCCAGCGTTTCCGCCGTCACTCGCTCGGCCATTTCATCGGCGTATCGGGTGAAGCTTTCGCCGAAGCTGAGACCCTGCTGGGTTCAGTCGGGCAGGCGATTCAGACCTTCGGCCATGAACGCATGAAACCGCTGGGCGCGACCGAGCCGACGCGGGTCGAGCGGATGTTCGCCGAGTGGCAGTTCGGCGATCCGGTGTCGTCCACCGACGCCTGGCGGCCATGGAAGCGGCTGAACCGTTCGCATCGCACCCGACCCAGGTCAGAGGGCGGTCAGGCGCCGGGTTGACCCTTGGGCTGATCGATTTCGAAGTCGATGATCAGCGGCAGGTGGTCCGAAGCGGCTCGCGCCAGGGGCGATGACGGCGTGCGGGCGCCGGTCACGCGGATTTCGCGGCTGACGAAGCAGTGGTCGATGCGAATGGCCGGGAAGGTGGACGGAAAGGTCTTGATCGAGGGCTTCAGCCCCAGCCGCCGCTGGGCGTCGTCCAGCCGCCGGGTCAGGGCTTGGTAGGGGCGGGTGATGGAGGTGGCGTTGAAGTCGCCGGTCAGGATGGTCGGCCCGTCGCACATCGGATCACCCAGCCAGTCCCGGCCGATCAGGGCCGCGACCTGAAGCCGCTGCTCGCGCGGAACCAGACCCAGGTGGGTGTTCATGATGTTGACGACCACGCCGTCGAAATCGACCGCTGACCACAGGGCGCCGCGCGGCTCCAGCCCCTTGAGGCCGGGCAAGGTGGGCAGGGCGGCGGCGCGCACCAGACGCTCGGGCCGGTGGGTCAGGATGGCGTCGCCGTAAAGCTCGGCCTCGACCTTCATGGCGGGATGGAACTGCACGCTCATGGCCAGGCGCTGGGCGATGGAGTCAGCCTGATCGACCCAGCCGGTGCGGGCGCGGCCGACGTCCAACTCCTGCAAGCAGACGACGTCCGGCTCATGCTCGGCGATGACGTCGGCGATGCGGTTCACGTCCAGCTTGCGGTCGACGCCGACGCAGCGATGGACGTTGTAGGTCAGAAGTCTCGGCATGAATTCCTTGCCCGCGATCGCCGCGACTGTCGCGCCTCAATGCGGCGGTCGCGAGGCCCCGATAGCGATCCTGATAACCGGACTAGATGACAACCAGCTTGTCGGGGATCTCGTTTTCATCAGCGGGCTTGGGCGGAAAGCGTTCCGTCAGAACCTGACCGCACAGGGCGATGGCCTTTTCGAAGCCCTCGACCGGCTGGTCACGCCGCAGGGCGCCGGTCAGGGCGGCCACGGCGTCGGCCCAGACTTCGGGACTAACGCAGGAGTGGATGCCCTCATCGGCCACGACCTCGACCTGATGATCGGCCAGGGCCGCGAAGATCAGGACGCCGGTGCGCGCCTCGGTGACGTGCAGGCCGTGCGCTAGGAACTGCTGCATGGCGGCGCGGCGAACGCGCGTGCGGCGCAGGGCGGCGGGCGTCAGAAGTCGCCGCACGACGGGGATCAAGGACAGCAGGAAGACGGCCACGAAGACGCCCGCCTGCACCAGGCCATAGGCCGCCAGGGCGCGCCCGATCTCGGCCGAGGCGGCAGGGGCGTGGGCGATCTCCCATCCGCCGCCGAAGGTCAGCCAGTCGCCGTTGAAGCCGAATGGAATCAAGCCCAGCGGCAGCAACAGGGCCGCAGCGGCCGCCCAGCCCAGACTGACGTCGCGATAGGACGACACCTGCCGGGCCACGACGCAGAAGATCTCGCCGGAGGTGTTCGCCTCGGCCTGGGCGATGGCCTGAGCGACCCTTGCGTGGTCGTCGTTCGTGAACTGCATCACCATCCCCCCGAGGCGCCGCCGCCGCCGAAGCCGCCGCCGCCTCCGCCGAACCCACCGCCGCCGAATCCGCCGCCACCGCCCCAGCCTCCGCCCCAGCCGCCGCGATCATCGTCGTCGCGGTTGCGCAGAGCCTCGCTGGCGGCCCAGATCAGGATGGGCGACAGGCCGTCGCCGCGGCCGCGCCGCTTGCGGCCGCCCGCCGCGGCGCCGACCATGCTGAAGAAGATGAAGGCGAACACCAGCAGGATGACGATGGCGGGCAGGACCGGCTTGGTCGTCGCGGTCGCCGCGCTCTTGGCCTCTTCGGCGCGCGCCTGGGCTTCGGCCGGGTCGGCGGTCAGCTGGGTGATGATGGAATCGGTCCCGGCGATGATGCCGGCGGCGTAGTCGCCCTGGCGGAAGGCCGGCAGGATGTCGTTGCGGATGATGAGCGAGGAATAGGCGTCGGTCAGCACGCCCTCCAGCCCATAGCCGACCTCGATCCGCACCTTGCGCTCGTTCGGCGCGACGATCAGCAGGGCGCCGCCGTCGTTTTCCTTCTGCCCGATGCCCCAGTGACGGCCCAGCTGATAGCCGAAGTCCTCGATCTCCTGATCCTGCAGCGAGGGCAGGGTGACGACGACCAACTGATCGCCGGTCTGCTGCTCCAGCGTCGCCAGCTTGCCGGTCAGGGCCTGTTCCTGTTCGGGCGTCAACAGCTGAGCGTCATCGACCACGCGGCCGGTCAGGGTCGGAAACTTGATCTCGGCGGCCAGGCCTGCGTCGGGCAGGGCGGCCAGCCACAGGACGAGGCCCAGCACCAGTGCGGGGAGCAGGCCCCGCGCCGCGCCTTCTCTCAGAGCGAGGGCGGAAGGGGTCATTTCAGGTTACTGCGCCGCCGGGGCGGGCGCGGCCGCGGGCGGCGTGGATCCCGGCGCGGCGCTGGGGGCGGGCGCGCCGCCGCCGGGCTGGGCTCCCAGGTCGAAGTTTACCGTTGGCGCGGATTGAGCCTCGGCTGTGGCGGTGAACAGCTGCATGGGCTTGGAGCCGCCGTGCAGGGTCTTGGCCCAGATCACGCTGGGGAAGGTGCGCAGCGTCGTGTTGTAGTCGCGCACGGCCTCATTGTAGTCGCGGCGCGCCACGGAAATGCGGTTTTCGGTGCCTTCCAGCTGCGACTGCAGGGTCAGGAAGTTCTGGTTGGCCTGAAGCTGGGGGTAGGCTTCGACCGTCACCAGCAGCCGCGACAGGGCGCTGGAAAGCTCGCCCTGAGCCTGCTGATACTGCTGGAAGGCGGCGGCGTTATCGAGGTTGGAGGCGTCGATGTTGACGCTGGTGGCCTTGGCGCGGGCCTCGATCACCTGGGTCAGGGTGGTGCGTTCCTGAATGGCCGCGCCCTGAACGGTGGCGACCAAGTTCGGCACCAGGTCGGCGCGGCGCTGATACTGGCTCTGGACGTCGGCCCAGGCGGCCTCGGCGCGCTCCTGCTTGGTCGGAATGGTGTTGTAGCCGCAGGCGCCCACGGCGGGGGCCAGGACGATGACAGCGGCGACGGCCGCGATGCGAGGCGAGAAACCAGCCATGAAGAAGCTCCTGCGGGCGGTCCTCATGACCGCTGATCGCTAAAGACTATCGGGCGCGAAAGGCTCCGCTTCAAGGCTGGATTTGATGCGGTCAATCATGGAATTCGTCATCCTCGGGCTTGTCCCGGGAATCCATAAACACGAAGGCTGACGTTCGCGCGCAGCAGGGCGGCCTGATACGTCGGCGTGTCTGGATCCCCGGGACAAGCCCGAGGATGACGGATGAAGGTGCGGGGAACGGCCGCCGTCAGCCGTTCAGGTCTTCCGGCTCCACGCCCGCCGCGCGGCAGGCGGCGGTGTAGGTGTTGGCCAGCAGGCAGGCGATGGTCATGGGGCCGACGCCGCCGGGAACGGGGGTGATGCGACCGGCGGCCTCGACCGCCTCGTTGAAGTCCACGTCGCCGACCACGCGGGTCTTGCCTTCGGCGGCCTTGGCCGGATCGCGCGAGGGAACGCGGTTGATGCCCACGTCGATGACGGTCGCGCCCGGCTTGATCCAGTCGCCCTTGATCATCTCCGGGCGACCGACGGCGGCCACCAGGATGTCGGCCGTGCGGCACAGGGCGGGCAGGTCGCGGGTGCGCGAGTGGGCGATGGTGACGGTGCAGCTCTCGCCCAGCAGCAGTTGCGCCATCGGCTTGCCGACGATGTTGGAGCGGCCGACGATCACGGCGTTCAGGCCCGACAGCTCGCCCAGTTGATCCTTCAGCAGCATCAGGCTGCCCAGCGGGGTGCAGGGGATCATGCCAGGCAGGCCGACGGCCAGGCGTCCGGCGTTGACGACGTGGAAGCCGTCCACGTCCTTGTCCGGCGAGATGGCGTCCAGAACGGCAGCCGAATCGATGTGCTTGGGTAGCGGCAGTTGCACCAGAACGCCGTGGATGCCCGCATCGGCGTTCAGCGACGCGATCAGGGCCAGCAACTCGGCTTGAGGCGTTTCGGCGGGCAGGCGGTGGGTGTCGGACCGCATCCCGGCCTTCAGCGTCGTCTCGCCCTTGTTGCGGACATAGAGCTGGCTGGCGGGGTCTTCGCCGACGATGACGACGGCCAGGCCGGGCTTGACGCCATGGGCGGATTCCAGCCGTGCGGCGGCCGCTGCGACGCGCTCCACCAGGGTCTGGGAGAAGGCCTTGCCGTCGATCAGCGAGGCGCGGGCGGGTTCGACAGCCATAATTGGCTCCATCTGCCGGGAACTGGAAAGCGTTGCCGCGATTTACAGGCGCTGCGGTTCGGCGTCTATGATGACGCCAGCAAAGAGGTTTTTATGCGTTATTCCCTGCTCGCGGCGGTCAGTGCTGTCGCTCTTCTGTCCACCGGCGCCGCCTGGGCCCAATCTGCGACCGACGTCAGGTTGGGGGATGACATCCGCGGGCGGCTGGAAGACGGCGATGCTCGCACGCGCGGCAGCGACGGCTATCGCTATGACGACTACCGCGTGAACCTGCGCGCCGGTCAGCGGCTGGAAGCCGAGATGACGTCGGACGATTTCGACACCTATCTGGAAGTTTACGCTGAAGGCTCCCTGCGGGAGTCGCTGGCCAGCGACGACGACAGTGCGGGCGACCTGAACGCGCGCCTTCGGTTCACCGCGCCCGAGGCCGGGGTCTACATCGTGCGCGCCCGCACCTTCTCCGGCATCGAGACCGGCGACTATCAGCTGTCGCTGAAGGAGCGCGCCGCGCCGCGGATGCCGCGGCCGGGCCGCATCGCCATCGGCCGCGATGAGACGGGCAGCCTGGGATCCAGCAGCGCCGAGGATGACGACGGCAAGCGTTACGACGCCTACGCCTTCCGCGCCTCTGCGGGCGAGCGGGTGAAGATCGATCTGCAGTCCGAGGACTTTGACAGCTTCCTGCGTGTCGGCCGCATCGTGAACGGCGCCTTCTTGCAGATGGCCGAGAACGACGACGGCGGCTCCAGCCTGAACGCGCGCCTCGTGTTCACGGCGCCGCAGGCGGGGGAATATCTGATCCGCGCCACCTCCTATAACGGCTCGGCCGAAGGCGACTACCGCCTGTCGATGGAGCAGGGGCCGCCTGCGCCGACGGCGACGTCGGTGACGGTCGGCGAGGAGACGCGGGGCCGTCTGACCTCGGACAGCGCGACCAGCGATTCCGGCGCTCCGACCGACCTGTATCGTTTCAGCGGCCGCGCTGGGCAGCGTGTGGCGATCACCATGAAGGCGGACGGCTTCGACACCTATCTTGAGTTGTTCGACGCCAACCACAACAGCCTGGCGACGGACGACGACAGCGCCGGCGACCTGAACGCTCGCCTGACCCACACCCTGACCGAGGACGGCGACTACCTGATCGAGGCGCGCGCCTTCTCCAGCGGCGAGGGCCCCTACACGCTGAACATCGAAGAGATCGCGCCGCCGCCGCCGCCTTCGGCCATCGCCTTCGGCCAGACGGTCGAGGGCGAACTGGCCAACAGCGACGCCACCGATGATGACGGACGCCTGTATGACGCCTTCGTCTTCAGCGGAACCGAGGGGCAGCGCATCCAGGCCGTGATGCGGTCCGGCGATTTCGACGCCTATCTGCAGCTGAGCGAAAACGACGAGGAGTTCAGCGAGATCGCCAGCGACGACGACGGTCTGGGTCAGGGAACGGACGCGCGCCTGATCTTCACCCTGCCGGAAACCGGCGAGTATGTGCTGCGTGCACGGTCATGGTCGCGCGACGCCAAGGGTCTTTATGCGCTAGAGCTTCAGGATCTGGGCGACGAACCTTCGCCGGGCAGCCTGCTGATCGGCTCGACGGTGCGCGGACGGTTGAGCGAGCGGGCCAGCCTCACCGACGACGGCGTCTACTACGACGCCTATCATTTCAAGGCCAAGGCGGATGAGAAGCTGCGCTTCACCCTGATCGCCAGCAGCTTCGACGCTGTGGTCGAGGTCGGCGAGGAGAAGGACGGCGACTACTTCAAGCTGGAGGAGGACGACGACAGCCTGTCGGACACCCACGCCCGCCTGAACTGGACGGCTCCGCGCGACGGTTCCTATGTGCTGCGCGCCCGTAGCTTCGGCTCCAACTCGACCGGCGACTATGTGCTGATCACGGAGCGGCAGCCCTGAGCGAACCTGACGACGCCGCCGCCTCGGCCCTGATCCTGGGCCGGAAAGACCAGCACTTGGACGTGGTGCTGGCCGGCGGCGGGCGTCACGCCCTGTCGGCGGGGTTCGACGACTGGCGGTTCGTGCACGAGGCGCTGCCGGACCTGGACCATGCGCGCATCGATCTGGGCGTCGACTTCCTGGGGCGGCGGCTGAAGGCGCCGTTTCTGATCAGCGCCATGACCGGAGGCCCGGCGCGCGCCGAGGCGATCAACGCCCGCCTGGCCGAAGCGGCTCAGCACCTGGGCATCGCCCTGGCGGTCGGCTCGCAGCGCGCGGCGCTGGAAGGCGGCGCGGCGGGCGGGCTGGACTTCTCGCTGCGGCTGAAGGCCCCGGATACGCCGATCCTGGCCAATATCGGCGCAGCCCAGCTGACACGCGGCTTCGGCCGGGACGAGGCGCGCCGGGCGCTGGACATGATCGGCGCGGACGCCTTGGTCGTTCACCTGAACCCGCTTCAAGAGGCCTGCCAGCCTGAGGGAGATCGCGACTGGTGGGGCGTGGGCGCGGCGCTGCAGGCGCTGATCCGCGATCTGGACGCGCCGGTCATCGTCAAGGAGACGGGGGCCGGGATTTCCGCCGTCACCGCCCAGCGCCTGATCGCCATGGGCGCGGCGGGGGTCGATGTGGCCGGAGCGGGCGGCGCCAACTGGGGCCTGATCGAGGGCGAGCGCGCGACTGATCCGGCGGACAAGGCGCATGCCCTGGCCTTCGCCGACTGGGGCATACCCACTGCGCGCGCCCTGGCCGAAACGCGCAACGCCTTGCCGGACGCCTTGCTGATCGGATCGGGCGGCGTGCGCGACGGGGTGGATGCGGCCAAGGCGATCCGTCTGGGCGCCGACGTCGTCGGCCTGGCTTCGGGCGTCATCCAGGCGGCGACCGTCTCGACCGAAGCGGTCATCGAACAGTTCCAGCTCGCCATTCGGCAACTGCGAACTGTCTGTTTTTGCGTAAACGCTTCAAATTTAGCGGCGTTGAAACGAGTTCCATTGCTTCCTGTCAAATAAGCTGGGCATTTTCGCCCCCTGCGTTTTTGCGTCGCACCCAAGGAGATTCCCATGCGCGCCCTGTTGATGACGTCGGTCCTGACGTCCTCCCTGATTCTGGCCGGCGCCGCCGCGGCCCAGAGCTCCATCCGGCCTGGGCAGACCGTGACCGGCAATTTCAGCAGCAAGGACGCCCGTATGGACGACGGGTCGCACTACCGCTGCTATGTGGTGCAGACCCAGGCGGGTCAGGCCTATACGGTGACGATGCAGTCTGAGGATTTTGACACCTTCCTGATGGCGGGCGCCGGCACGGATTGCGACGAGACCTCGGTGACGAACGACGACGGCCCTGACATGGGCACGGACTCGCAACTGCGCTTTGTCTCCAACGGCGGAAACTGGATCATCCGCGCCAACACCCTGAGCGAGGGGCAGACCGGCGCCTTCCGTCTCACCGTCTCGGAAGGCCAGCGCCTGCGCCCGACCACTCAAATCGTGCCGATCTCGGTTGGTGAAAGCCGCCAGGGCCGACTGGAGTTCAGCGACCGTCAGGCCGACGACGGCTCCTTCTACGACTGCTACGTGCTGAACGTCAGCCGCGGTGGCAATGTCTCGGTTCGCATGGATTCGGCGCAGTTCGACGCCTATCTCTCGCTGCACGAAGGGCCGCAGTGCGACGGCGACAGCCTGGCCTCCGACGACGATAGCGGCGGCGGCACCAGCGCCATGGTCACTCAGGATCTGCGCCCCGGCTCCTATTCCTTCCGCGCCAACAGCCTCAGCTCGGCGCAGGAAGGCGACTACACCGTCTCTGTCACGACGATGCGCTGACAAGGAAAAGGCCCCGGTTTCGCCGGGGCCTTTTTCAATAGAAGACGCTGTCTGATGCGGAAGGCTGGTCGAGCGCCGACTGACGCGCCTCGCGTTCGGCGGCGTAGTCGGGCTGAGGCGCATCGAACCCGAATCCGTAGTCGTCTCGTTCCAGCTGTTGCGCGGGCGGAGGCGGCGAGGGGCGGACGATGGTCGGCGGCGCTTCCTGTTCGGGCAACGGCGGCAGGTCCGGCGTCAGCTCCAGCCAGGCGCTTTCGACATAGGGTTCGTCCTCGCCGGGCAGGACGGCGAGCCGTTCGGGATCGTGCTCGTATCCGTCCCGCAACTCCCCAACAGCCATGATGGAGCCGACCGGCAGGTCCGGTTCGACGGGCGGCACGACGTCGATGGCGACGGCCGGGCCGGACGCTCGCCCGCCATGCGCCGCCGAAGTCGAATTCCAGGCAGCCCAGCCCGCCGCCCCCAGTCCGGTCAGGACCAGGGCGGCGGAGGCCAGAATCACGGCGCTTTTGTTCATGGTCGGCGGCGTCCTGCGTTCGCTCTAGATACGAAAGCGCTCAACCGCCGTCCGGTTCAAGCCGAAGGCAGAAGATCGCCGGCGAAGGCGCGGTAGCGACCCGCGCGCACGCCTTCCGTCGCACGGGCGATGTCCGGCGCGAAATAGCGGTCTTCCGTATAGGCGCTGCAGGCCTCGCGTACGATGGCGTAGGTCTGCTCCAGTTCCGGCGACGAGGTCAGCGGACGACGGAACTCGATGCCCTGGGCGGCGGCCAGCAGTTCAATGCCGACCACGGTCGCCGTGTTGGCGGCCATGTCCAGCAGGCGGCGGGCGCCGTGGGTAGCCATGGAGACGTGGTCTTCCTGGTTGGCGCTGGTCGGCACGGTGTCGATGACGCAAGGGTGGGCGACCATGCGGTTCTCGGCCACCAGGGCCGCCGCCGTCACCTGGGCGATCATGAAGCCCGAATTCACGCCGCTGTCCTTGACCAGGAAGGCGGGCAGGTCGGTCATCTTGGGATCGACCAGGATGGAGGTGCGACGCTCGCTGATATTGCCGATCTCGCACAGGACCATGGCGATCTGATCGGCTGCATAGGCAACGGGTTCTGCGTGGAAGTTGCCGCCCGAGATGACGTCGCCATCGTCGATGAAGACCAGCGGATTGTCGGTCACGGCGTTGGCTTCGCGCTCCAGCATGGCGGCGGCGTTGCGCAGCACGTCCAGCGTCGCGCCCATGACCTGCGGCTGGCAGCGCAGGGAGTAGGGATCCTGCACCTTGGCGCAGTCGTGGCGATGGCTCTCGCGGATGGCGCTGCCGCTCAGCAGTTCGCGCAGGCGGCGGGCCACGTCGATCTGACCTGGTTGGCCGCGCAGGGCGTGGATACGCGGGTCGAACGGCGCGTCCGAGCCCAGCAGCGCATCGACCGACAGGCCGCCCGCGGCGATGGCGGCGGCGAAGACGTCTTCGGCCGCGAATAGGCCGGTCAGGGCCAGGGCCGTCGAACACTGGGTGCCGTTCAGCAGGGCCAGGCCTTCCTTGGGGCCCAGGACGACCGGCTTCAGCCCGGCCTTGGCCAGGGCCGACACGGCGTCCAGCACTTGACCCTGATAGCGCGCTTCGCTGACGCCGATCAGAACGCACGACATATGGGCCAGCGGCGCCAGATCGCCCGAGGCGCCGACCGAACCCTTGGACGGGATCAGCGGCAGGATCTCGGCGTTGACCATGCCGATCAGCGTCTCCAGCGTGTGACGACGCACGCCCGAAGCGCCCTTCGACAGGCTGGCGATCTTCAGCACCATCAGCAGGCGGGTGGTGTCCGCGCTCAGCGGTTCGCCGACGCCGCAGGCGTGGCTGAGCACCAGGTTCTTCTGAAGGGTTTCTAGATCTTCCGCCGCGATGCTGGTGTTGGCCAGCAGGCCGAAGCCGGTGTTGATGCCATAGACCGTGCGGCCTTCGTCCAGGATGGCGGCGACGGTCGCCGCGCCCTTTTCGACATTGGCCCAGGCGGCGTCGGTCAGGCTGACCGTGACCGGGCCGTTCAGGGCCGAGCGAAGCTGAGCGAGGGTGAGCGGCGCGGCGCCGATTTCAATGGTGGTGGTCATAAGCTTACAGGTCCAGCGAGGGCAGGTTCAGGCCGTGTTCGCGCGCGGCGTCCTTGGCGATGTCGTATCCGGCGTCGGCGTGGCGCATGACGCCGGTGGCCGGGTCGTTCCACAGGACGCGCTCCAGACGCTTGGCGGCTTCGTCGGTGCCGTCGGCGACGATGACGACGCCCGAGTGCTGGCTATAGCCCATGCCGACCCCGCCGCCGTGGTGCAGCGACACCCACGACGCGCCCGACGCGGTGTTCAGCAGGGCGTTCAACAGGGGCCAGTCGCTGACGGCGTCCGAGCCGTCCATCATGGCCTCGGTCTCGCGGTTCGGGCTGGCGACGGAGCCGCTGTCCAGATGGTCGCGGCCGATGACGATGGGGGCGCTCAGTTCGCCCGAGGCCACCATCTCGTTGAACATCAGGCCCGCACGGTGACGGTCGCCCAGACCGATCCAGCAGATGCGCGCCGGCAGGCCCTGGAAGGCGATGCGTTCGCCCGCCATGTCCAGCCAGCGGTGCAGGCCGGCGTTGTCGGGGAACAGCTTCTTCATCGCCTCATCCGTCTTGCGGATGTCCTCGGGATCGCCCGACAGGGCGGCCCAGCGGAACGGACCGATGCCGCGGCAGAACAGCGGGCGGATATAGGCGGGCACGAAGCCGGGGAAGTCGAAGGCGTTCTCGACGCCCTCGTCAAAGGCGACCTGGCGGATGTTGTTGCCGTAGTCGGTGGTGGGGACGCCCATCTTCTGGAAGTCCAGCATGGCCTTGACGTGGGTCGCCATCGACGCGCGGGCGGCGGTCTCGACGGCGGCGGGGTCGCTGACGCGCTTCTCTTCCCACTCGGCGACGGTCCAGCCTGAGGGCAGGTAGCCGTTGACCGGGTCGTGGGCGCTGGTCTGATCCGTCACCAGATCGGGGCGGACGCCGCGCTTGACCATTTCAGGGAGAAGATCAGCCGCATTGCCCAACAGGCCGATCGACAAGGGCTTCTTGTCCTTGAACGACTGCTCCAGCAGGGCCAGCGCCTCGTCCAGCGTCTCGGCCATGACGTCGACGTAACGGGTGCGCAGGCGGAACTCGATGCGGCTGCGCTGGCACTCGATGGTGATGCACGAGGCCCCGGCCATGGTCGCGGCCAGCGGCTGGGCGCCGCCCATGCCGCCGAGGCCCGCGGTCAGGATCCACTTGCCCGCCCAGTCGCCGCCGTAGTGCTGGCGACCCGCCTCCATGAAGGTCTCATAGGTGCCCTGAACGATGCCTTGGGTGCCGATGTAGATCCACGAGCCGGCGGTCATCTGGCCGTACATGGCCAGGCCCTTCTTATCGAGCTCGTTGAAGTGGTCCCAGGTCGCCCATTTGGGCACCAGGTTGGAGTTGGCGATCAGCACGCGCGGAGCGTCGACATGGGTGCGGAACACGCCGACCGGCTTGCCCGACTGGACCATCAGGGTCTCGTCGGCTTCCAGCTTTTGAAGCTGGTCGACGATGGTGTCGAAGGCCTGCCAGTTGCGCGCGGCTTTGCCGATGCCGCCATAGACGACCAGGTCTTCAGGACGCTCGGCCACCTCGGGGTCGAGGTTGTTCATCAGCATCCGCATGGCGGCTTCGGCCGCCCAGGTTTTTGCGGTCTTTTCCGGCCCACGCGGGCTACGAATGATACGGGTATTGGGCGTGGCCATCGAATCCTCCATGCGGCGTCAGCCGCCGTCGTGTGTTGGTCGTACTGTTATGTCTAGACAATATCGCGTGCAAGAGGCATTTTCGTTTCATGGATCAGGAGCCGCTTCATCGTCGCATCGCTGGCGACATCGAGCGTCGCATCGCCTCGGGCGAGTGGCGGCCGGGGTTCCGCATCCCGACCGAGGCCGAACTGACGGCGGAATACGGCTGCGCGCGCATGACGGTGTCGCGCGCCATGTCCGACCTGGCGGCGCGCGGGCTGGTGGTGAGGCGGCGTCGCGCGGGGACAGTGGTGGCCCATCCGCCGCTGCATTCCTCGGCCCTGGTGTCCATCCCTGACATTCAAGGCGAGATCGAGAGCCGGGGCCTGGCCTATTCTCATCGCCTGCTGGGCCGAATCGTCCGCCCGACGAGCGGGGAGGAGGATGGGCTGGGGGAGCGGGTGATCGAACTGCAGACCCTGCACCTGGCCGATGGTCTGCCGTTCGTCTTTGAGCGCCGCCTGATCTCCTTGTCCGCCGCGCCTGAGGCGGAAGCCGCCGACTTTACGACGCAGCCGCCGGGCGGCTGGCTGCTGGCCCACATGCCCTGGACAGAGGCCGAGCATCGCATCTCGGCCGTCGGCGCTGACCGCGAGACGGCGGCGGGGCTGGGGTTGGCCGACGGCGCGCCCTGCCTGCGGCTGGAGCGCCGCACCTGGCGCGACGGTCAGGGCGTGACCTGGGCCTCACAGATTTTCCCCGGCGCGGCCTATGATCTGGTCGCGCGCTTCTCTCCGACCAAAGGATGACACCCATGAGCCAACCGTCTGAAGCCCTGGGGTGGCGTTCTGTCGGCGATCTGGTGGGGCGTCATCCCGACGCCCGCGTCGCCCTGATCGGCGCGCCGTTGAACGAGCGGTCGTTGACCCCGGGCCGTTGTGACCTGGGGCCGAAGGTGCTGCGTGGGGTTCTGCCGCGTCTGTCGACCTATGATGTCGAGACGGGGCTGGAGCTTGAGATCAAGGTTCATGACGCCGGCGATGTGGCGCTGAAGGCCGTTTCGCCGTTCGACGCCTTCGAGCCCGTGCGCGACGCGGTGGCGGCGCAGGCCCATCGCGACCTGACCATTCTGGTCGGCGGCAACAACGCCATCACCCGGCCGGGCGTTCATGCTCTGGGGCTGGACCGCGTCGGCGTACTGACGCTGGACGCCCATTTCGACCTGCGCGACACGGACCAGGGCCTGACCAACGGCAACCCGATCCAGGCGCTGCTGGATGACGGCATGGACGGGCGCCGCATCAGCCAGGTCGGCCTCGCGCCCTTCGCCAATACCCGCCGCGCGCATGAAAAGGCCGAGGCGGCCGGCATCAGCGTCCGCACCGCCCGCGAGTGCCGCCAGCGCGGCCTAGCCAATGTGGTGGTCGAGGAGCTGGAGCGTCTGTCGTCCCTGTGCGAGGTCATCTATGTCGACTTCGACATCGACGTGATCGACCGCAGCCAGTGGCCCGCCAGTCCCGGCGCGCGGCCGGGCGGGGTGTCGGTGCACGACTTCTTCGATGCCGCCCGCGCCATCGGCGCCCATGCCAAGGTGCGCGCCGTCGACCTGACCGAATACGACCCGTCGCTGGAAGTCGGCGATCTCGGCTCCCTGACAGCGGGCCGCTGGTTCTGTGAAATCCTGGCTGGAGTAGCCGCGCGATGATCGACGCCGATCTGTTGATCACCGACTGCCACGTCGCGACAATGACCGAGGGCGGCGAGCCTTATGGCGCGATCGAGGACGCCGCCATCCTGGTCAAGGATGGGCGCATCGCCTGGGTCGGGCCGCGCGCCGACCTGCCTGTGCACAAGGCTGTGGAAACCGACAGCATGGGCGGGCGCTGGGTCACGCCGGGGCTGGTGGACTGCCACACCCATCTGGTCTTCGGCGGCGATCGCTCGGGCGAGTTCGAGCGGCGGCTGGAAGGCGCGACCTATGAAGAGATCGCCCGCGCCGGAGGCGGCATCGTCTCGTCCGTGCGCGCCACGCGCGAGGAGAGCGAGGATCAGCTCTACGCCTCGGCTCTGGCGCGGCTGGAGGGGCTGAAGGCGACCGGCGTCACTACCGTCGAGATCAAGTCCGGCTATGGTCTGGATCACGACAGCGAGCTGAAGATGCTGCGCGTCGCCCGCCGCATCGGGCGTGAGGCCGGGGTGCGGGTGCGCACCTCCTATCTGGGCCTGCACGCCGTCCCGCCCGAGCATAAGGCCGACCGCGCCGTCTATGTGGACAAGGCTGTGGACGACATCCTGCCCGCCGCCCACGCCGAGGGTCTGGTCGACGCCGTGGACGCCTATTGCGAGCCCATCGCCTTCTCGGTCGAGGAGGTCAGCCGCCTGTTCGACAAGGCCGAGGAACTGGGCCTGCCGGTCAAGCTGCACGCCGACCAACTGTCGGACGGCGGCGGGGCGGCGCTGGCCGCGCGCTATCAGGCCCTGTCGGCCGACCATATCGAGCACACGACCGAGGCGGGCGTGAAGGCGATGGCCGAGGCGGGCGTGGTCGCGGTGCTGCTGCCCGGCGCCTTCCTGATGCTGCGCGAGACGCAGGCGCCGCCGATCGCCCTGTTGCGCCAGCACGGCGCGCGCATGGCGGTGGCCACGGACTGCAATCCAGGCACCTCGCCTGTCGCCTCGATGACGGCGGCGATCAACCTGGCCTGCGTCCAGTTCCGCCTGACGCCGGAAGAGGCGCTGGCGGGCGCCACGCGCAACGCGGCCCGCGCGCTGGGCCTGCAGGACGAGATCGGCACGCTTGAGGCGGGCAAAGCCGCCGACCTGGCCGTCTGGGATATCAGCCGCCCGGCGGAACTGGCCTATTGGCTGGGCAAGCCGCTGCTGCATCGCCGCTATCTGGCGGGACGCGCGGCCTAGGACTAGCGTCGCTCTCTCAAGCGGGAGGGAGCGCGTATGGCGCAGGCGGAAACGGACGTCGTCATCCTGGGCGGCGGGCACAACGGATTGGTTTGCGCCTTCTATCTGGCGCGGGCCGGTCTGAAGGTCACGGTGCTGGAACGACGCGGCGTCGCCGGCGGGGCGGCGGTGACCGAGGAATTCCATCCGGGTTTCCGCAACTCGACCGCCAGCTACACCGTCAGCCTGCTGAACCCGCGCGTCATCGCCGACATGGAGTTGCCCCGCCACGGCCTGCGGGTGGTAGAGCGACGGGCGGCCAACTTCCTGCCTTTTGACGATGGGCGCTACCTACTGACCGGCGAGGGGCGGACCCAGGCTGAGGTGGCCAAATTCTCGACCCGCGACGCCGAGCGCCTGCCGGATTATGAGGCCCGGCTGGAAACGGTCGCCGCCATCCTGCGCGACCTGATCCTGACCACGCCGCCGAACGTGGTCGAGAGCGGCTGGCTGGCTGCACTGCCGGAGTTGCTGAAGGCGGCGTCGTTGGGGCGGCGGGTTTCAGGGCTGGGGCTGGCGGCGCAGCGCGACCTGCTGGACCTGTTCGCCAAGTCGGCAGGCGACTGGCTGGACGGCTGGTTCGAGAGCGACCCGATCAAGGCCCTGTTCGGTTTCGACAGCGTCGTCGGCAACTACGCCAGCCCCTATACGCCCGGTTCGGCCTATGTCCTGCTGCACCACGTCTTTGGCGAGGTGAACGGCAAGAAGGGCGCCTGGGGCCATGCCATCGGCGGCATGGGCGCCATCACGCAGGCCATGGCCGCCGCCTGCGCCGAGCAGGGCGTCGACATTCGGCTGGATACGCCTGTCGCCGAGGTTCTGACGGAAAAGGGCAGGGCGGTCGGCGCCGTGACCGAAGCGGGCGACGCAGTCTGCGCCCGCGCTGTGGTCTCCAACCTGCACCCGCGTCTGCTGTTCGACCGGTTGGTCGATCCGGCCGCGGTCCCGGCGGACTTCACCGAGCGTATGAGCCGCTACGCCTCGGGCTCAGGCACGTTCCGCATGAATGTGGCCCTGTCCGAACTGCCGCGCTTCACCGCTTTGCCGGGCGCGGGTGATCACCTGACGGCGGGCATCATCATCGCCCCGACCCTGGCCTATATGGACCGGGCCCACGCCGAAGCGCGGCTGAACGGCTGGTCGTCAAAGCCGATCGTCGAGATGCTGATCCCCTCGACCCTCGACGACAGCCTGGCCCCGGTGGGCCAGCACGTCGCCAGCCTGTTCTGCCAACACGTTTCACCGGATCTGGCGGACGCGCATCGCGACACGGTGGCCGATCTGATGATCGAGACGGTCGAGGCCCATGCGCCGGGGTTCAAGGCGTCGGTGGTCGGGCGGTTGGCGCTGGGACCGCGTGATCTGGAGCGGCGCTTCGGCCTGATCGGCGGTGACATCTTCCACGGACGGCTGACGCTGGATCAGCTGTTCAGCGCCCGGCCGGTGCTGGGCCACGCCGATCATCGGATGCCCGTGCCTGGGCTCTATCTGTGCGGATCGGGCGCTCATCCGGGCGGCGGGGTGACGGGAGCGCCAGGACACAATGCGGCGCAAGCGGTGATGAAGGATTTCGGCAGGCGCTGAGGCCTGTCGCGCCCAGGTTGTCCTGCAGTAATGTAAGGTTGTGTTTTTGCCAATATGCAACCTAATATTGTTCTCTCAGGGGTGGGAGAACAATCTATGGATGTCGAAGCGTTCATCACGCGCTGGAGCAGCGCGACGATCAGCGAGCGTTCGCACTATCAGACCTTCATCAGCCAACTATGCGCCCTGATCGGCGTGACGGCGCCGGATCAGGAGACGGTGGGAGATCGCGGCTACTGTTTCGAACGGCGGGTGGAGTTCCGCTTTCACGACGGCGGCGCGCACCGGGGATTCATCGACTGTTATCGGCGCGGCTCTTTCGTGCTGGAGGCCAAACAGTCGCAGAAGCGGGCGCCGGGCGGCGAACTGGACCCGCAGCGGCATCTGGCCCTGTTCAACGGGCGCGGGCGCAAACCGCCGAAGGGCGATGCGGGTGCAATCGAACGGCTGATGCTGGACGCCAAGCGGCAGGCCGAGACCTACGCCAAGGCGCTGGACGAATGGCCGCCCTTCATCGTGGTCGTGGACGTCGGGCGCTCCATCCACCTGTGGGCCGACTTCGATCGGCAGGGGAAGGGCTATGTGCCGTTTCCTGACCTGGCGCGCTGCCGCATCTCCATGGACGACTTGCGCGACCCGGCGGTGCGGGAGCGTCTGCGCCGGGTGTGGGACGAGCCGATGAGTCTGGACCCGGCGGGCCATGTGGCGGCCGTGACCAGCGACATCGCCGAGCGGTTGGCCTGGCTGGTGCGCTCGATCCGCAAGCGGGCGCCGACCGATTCCAACGGTTGCGTCGATGTCGTGACGCGGGCGGCGTGGGACAAGCGCACATCGCTGTTCGTCATGCAGTGCATCTTCGCCATGTTCGCTGACAGCGTGGGACTGATCGACGACCGGGGATTTCTACGTCTGCTGGAAAGCTATCGCGGGATGGCGGATCGCTTTCACGTCAGCGCGGCGGATTTCTTTCGCCGCATGAACAGCGGCGGGCATTGCTCGGCGGTTCGCCAGGATCTGCGGCGTTTCAACGGCGGCCTGTTCAAGGAAGAGGCGGCCGTGCCGGTGACGGAGGCGGAGCTGGAGGCTCTGATCGCCGCCGCCCAGCGCGACTGGGCTTCGGTCGAGCCGGCGATCTTCGGCGCCTTGCTGGAACAGGCGCTGGACCCGATGGAACGCGGTGAACTCGGCGCCCACTATACGCCCAAGGCCTATGTGCGGCGGCTGGTCGAGGCGACGATCATGGAGCCGCTGCGCGCCGAGTGGGAGGCGGTCGCGGGGCTGGCGGTCGGCCATTACGCCAGCGGCGACGTGGTGCGGGCGCGCCGCGCCATGCGCGAATTCCACCATGCGCTGTGCACGACGCGGGTGCTGGACCCCGCCTGCGGCACCGGCAACTTCCTCTATGTGGCCATGGACATGATGAAGGATCTCGAGAGCGAGGTTCTGACCGCCCTGACCGACCTGGGAGACGCCCAGACGGCGCTCGGCCTGGAGGGGCATACCGTCAGTCCCGAGCAGTTCTGGGGGCTGGAGAAGAACGTCCACGCTGCCTGGATCGCCGAGATGGTGATGTGGATCGGCTATCTGCAATGGCATTTCAGGAACGCCGGCGACGCCAAGCCGACCGAGCCGATCCTGCGCAATTTCAACCGTATCCGGCATACGGACGCGCTGCTGACCTGGAAGGACGAAGAACTGGTGCGGGACGCGCGCGGGCGGCCGCTGACCCACGCGCGGGTGTTGAGCCGAGGCGGCGGCCTTTCCGCGGTTGTGGCGCACGAGGAGAGAGAGGTTACGCGGTATATTGATCCGCGCCCGACGGCCTGGCCGACGGCGCACTTCATCATCGGCAATCCGCCCTTCATCGGGGGCAAGGACGTGCGCGGCGAACTGGGCGACGGCTATGTCGACGCCCTGTGGCGGGTGCGGCAGGGGCGGTTCCGCTCGGCGGATCTGGTCACGGCCTGGTGGGACCGCGCGGCCGAAATCCTGACGGCTAAGGGCAGCGTGCTGAGACGGTTCGGCTTCATCACCACCAACTCGATCACCCAGACCTTTTCCCGGCGCGTGCTGGAGCATCATCTGAACGGCGCGCCGCCCATGCGCCTGACCTTCGCCATCCCAGACCATCCGTGGATCAAGGGCGCCGACCGCGCCGACGTACGCATCGCCATGACCGTGGCCGAGCGCGGCGAGCCGAATGGGCAGGGCCGCCTGCTGACGGTGGTCGAAGAGAGAATGAGCGACGGCGAAACGCCGGACATCGTCCTTCGCGAACAGCGCGGCGACATCGGGCCGGATCTGACCATCGGGGCGTCGGTCAGCGAGGCGCAGCCGCTGAAGGCCAATGCGCTGTTGTGCTCGCCGGGCGTGAAGCTGCACGGCGGTGGGTTCATGGTATCGCCGGACCGGGCGAAGCAGTTGCTGGAGGCGTCCAGCGATGAGGCGGAAAATCCGATCCGCGCCTATCGCAACGGGCGCGATCTGGCCTCACGATCGCGCGGCGTGAAGGTGATCGATCTGTTCGGCTGGACTGAGGAAGAGGCGCGCCGTAGTCACCCCGCCGTCTTCCAGCATCTGTTGGAGGCGGTGAAGCCCGAGCGCGACCGCAACAATCGCGCCGCCTACCGCGACAACTGGTGGATGTTCGGCGAGCCGCGCAGCGAGTTCCGCCCGGCGTTGGAGGGGCTGTCCCGCTACATCGCCACGGTGGAGACGGCCAAGCACCGATGGTTCCGTTTTCTGGATGCGGACATCCTGCCGGACAATACCCTGATCGCCGTCGCCTCGGACGATCCGCGCATCCTGGGCGTGCTGTCGTCGCATGTGCACGGGGTTTGGGCCTTGGCGCGCGGCGGGCGGCTGGAGGATCGGCCAGTTTATAACAAGAAGGTCTGCTTCGACGCCTTTCCCTTTCCGGATCTGAACAGCGCCGCAGGCGAGGAGATCGGCGTCTTGGCTGAAGAGATCGACGAACGCCGTCGTCAGGTTCTGGCCCAGCACGAGGATTTGACGATGACCGGGCTCTACAACGTCCGGCGTCGCCTTCAGGAGGGGGGCGAACTGACAGGTAGCGAGCGCGATCTCTACGATCGCGGTCAGGTCGGCTTGCTGCATCATCTGCATCAGCGGCTGGATCAGCAGGTGGCGATGGCCTACGGTTGGCGCGACGGCATGACGGATCCGGCGACGCTCGGCGCCTTGCTGGAACTGAACCGCACGCGACGGGTGCAGGAGGAGAGGGGCGAGATCCAATTCCTGCGGCCGAGCTACCAGGCGGGACGGATCAAGTCGTCCGTACGCGCCGTGCAGATTGAGGCGCCGCTAGACAGGGCGAGCGCCCGAGCGCCGTTGCCCGATGCGCCTGCGGTTCTGGCGGGCGTGTTGCTGGAAGAGCTGCGTCGCGAAGGGCGGCCGCTGCAACCGCTGGAGCTGGCGCGTCGCTTCGATGGCCGGATCGGTCGCCGTAAGACGGACCGGATCGAACAGACCCTGGCGATCCTGGCGGTGGCCGGATCGGTCCAACACACGGATGAAGGCTGGTTCTCGCCGCGACGGCACTGATTTGGCCTAGCCGTGGGACGCGGCGATCATTAAGTCATTTAAGGGCGGTTCCGGCGGGACCGCCCTTTGCTTTACCGAAGAATTCCAGCCCCGATCGACGGCGCGCCACGTTGGTCGCCGGGGAAACGAGATGACCATGCTTGAGAAGACGTTCGAACCCAAGGCCGCCGAGCCGCGTATCTACGCCCAGTGGGAGGACAGCGGCCTGTTCGCCCCGCGCGCAGCCCAGCCGACGGACGGCGCCGCAGACGCCTATTCGATCGTCATTCCGCCGCCGAACGTAACGGGCAGCCTGCACATCGGCCACGCCCTGAACAACACGCTTCAGGACATCCTGGCCCGCTATCACCGCATGAAGGGCAAGGCGGTGCTGTGGCTGCCGGGCACCGACCACGCGGGCATCGCCACTCAGATGGTGGTCGAGCGCAAGCTGGCCGCCGAGGGCAATATCGGTCGTCGCGACCTGGGCCGCGACGCCTTCATCGAGAAGGTCTGGGAGTGGAAAGCCGAATCCGGCGGGACCATCGTGCGCCAGCTTCGTCGCCTGGGCTCGTCGTGCGACTGGTCGCGCGAACGCTTTACGCTAGACGAGGGACTGAACGCCGCCGTCCGCAAGGTCTTCGTCCAACTGCACAAGGACGGCCTGATCTATCGCGACAAGCGGCTGGTGAACTGGGATCCGCATTTCCAGACCGCCATCAGCGACCTTGAGGTCGAGCAGAAGGAGGTCGACGGCGCCTATTGGCACTTCGCCTATCGTCTGTCGGACGGCGTGACCTATCAGCATCCGGTCGCCTTCGACGAGGACGGCAAGGCGACTGAGTTCGAAACGCGCGACTTCATCGTCGTCGCCACGACCCGGCCGGAAACCATGCTGGGCGACACCGGCGTGGCTGTTCACCCGGACGATGAGCGATACAAGGGTCTGGTCGGCAAGTTCGTCACCCTGCCGATCACCGGCCGCCGCATTCCGATTGTCGCCGACGACTACGCCGATCCGACCAAGGGTTCGGGCGCGGTGAAGATCACGCCTGCTCACGATTTCAATGACTTCGGCGTCGGAAAGCGTGCAGGACTTGAGGCCCTGAACATCATGAACGCCTTCGGCCGCATCACCGCCGCCGACACGCCCGACGTGCCTGCGGAATACGAGGGCATGGACCGCTTCGCCGCGCGCAAGGCCATCGTCGCCCGCGCCGAGGAAGAGGGCTGGCTGCGCGAGATAGAGAAGACCAAGCACGTCGTTCCGCACGGCGACCGCTCGGGCGTCGTCATCGAGCCGTGGTTGACGGACCAGTGGTACGTTGACGCCAAGGTCATGGCCCAACCCGCCTTGAAGGCGGTCGAGGACGGTGCCACCGTCTTCGAGCCGAAGTCCTATGAGAAGATCTACTTCGAATGGCTGCGCAACATCGAGCCGTGGTGCATTTCGCGCCAGCTGTGGTGGGGCCACCGCATCCCCGCCTGGTACGGTCCGAACGGCGAGATCTACGTCGCCGAGACGGAAGAGGACGCCCGCGAACAGGCGATGTCGGACTATGATTCCGAGGTCGTTCTGACTCAGGATGAGGACGTTCTGGACACCTGGTTCAGCTCGGCCCTGTGGCCCTTCTCGACCATGGGCTGGCCCGAAAAGACCGAGGATTTGGAGCGCTTTTATCCGACCAGCGACCTGGTCACGGCGGCGGACATCATCTTCTTCTGGGTCGCTCGGATGATGATGATGGGTCTGCACTTCATGGACGGCGAAGTCCCCTTCAAGCGCGTCATCATCAACGGTCTGGTCCGTGACGAGAAGGGCCAGAAGATGTCGAAGTCCAAGGGCAACGTCATCGACCCCCTGGGCATCATCGACGAGCTGGGCGCCGACCCCTTGCGCTTCACCATGGCGATCCTGTCGGGTACGCGCGACATCAAGTTGTCGAAACAGCGCATTGAAGGTTATCGCAATTTCGGCACCAAACTGTGGAACGCCGCGCGCTTCAGCCAGATGAACGAGGCGCGCCGCGTCGAGGGCTTTGATCCCGCGACGGTGCAGCAGACGATCAACCGCTGGATCCGCGGCGAACTGACCAAGGCCGAGCGTCAGGTGTCGGACGCCATCGAGGGCGGCCGCTTCGACGATGCGGCGGGCGCCCTGTACCGCTTCATCTGGAACGTCTTCTGCGACTGGTATCTGGAACTGGCCAAGCCGGTGTTCAACGGCGCCGATGAAGCCGCCAAGGCCGAAACACGCGCCATGACCGCCTGGACCATCGACCAGACGCTGAAGCTGCTGCACCCGGTCATGCCCTACATCACCGAGGAGCTGTGGGCTGAACTGGGCAAGGAAGGTCCGGCTCGCGACGGTCTGCTGATGGGCGAGACCTGGCCCATGCTACCGGACGCCTTTGTCGATGCTTCGGCCGAGGCCGAGATCGGCTGGCTGGTCGATCTGATCGGTGAAATCCGCGCCCTGCGGGCCGAGATGAACGTGCCGCCGTCGGCCAAGCCGCCGCTGGCCTTTGTCGCCCCGGACGCGGCGACGGCTGAACGCATCGCGCGTCACCGCGACCTGATCCTGACGCTGGGCCGCGTGTCCGAGGTCGCCGTGGCAGAAGCCGCGCCGACCGGGGCCGTGACCTTCGTTTCCGGCGGGGCGACGGTCGCCCTGTCGCTGGCCGGGATCATCGACCTGGCCGCCGAGCGCGCGCGTCTGGAGAAGGAGATCGCCGCCTTCGATAGCGATATCGGCCATGTGAACAAGAAGCTGGGCAACCCCAACTTCGTCGCTCGCGCCGCCGCTGAGGTGGTCGATGAACAGCGCGCCAAGCTGGTCGAGGCCGAAGAGGGCAAGGCCAAGCTGCAGGCTGCTCTCGCCCGTCTGGACGCCATGGTTTGAGCCGGCTCCGGCTGGATCAGCTTCTGGTCGCGCGCGGCCTGGCCGAAAGCCGGGCCAAGGCCAAGGCGGCGATCGAGGCGGGCGGCGTCACCGTGGACGGCGCGCCCGCGAGGGCGGCGTCCCAGACCGTCAATGAAGACGCGGTCGTCACCTATGTCGACGCCTTCCGCTGGGTGGGGCGCGGCGCCTTGAAGCTGGAGCGGGCGCTGGACCTGTGGCCGGTCGCGGTTGACGGCCGGGTCGTGCTGGATGTCGGCGCCTCGACGGGCGGCTTCACCGAGGTCTGCCTGGATCGCGGCGCGGCGCAGGTGTTCGCTGTGGACGTGGGCACGGGGCAGCTGCATCCGAAGGTCGCCGCCGATCCGCGCGTGCTGAACCTGGAGAAGACCGATGCACGCGATCTGACGCCTGACGTCATCACCGAGGCGCCGTCCCTGATTGTTTGCGACGTCAGCTTCATCAGCCTGTCGAAGGTGCTGCCGACGGCGCTCGATCTGGCGGCGCCGGGGGCGGACCTGATCACTCTGGTCAAGCCGCAGTTCGAGGCGGACGGCCCCAAGGCGGTCGGCAAGAAGGGCGTGGTCAAGGATCCGGAGGCGCACGCCGCCGCTGTGGCCAAGGTACGCGCCTGGCTGGATCAGAGCGGCTGGACCGTGCGCGAGGTCGCCGACAGCCCGATCACCGGCGGCGACGGCAACGTCGAGTTTCTGCTCTGGGCGCAGAAAGCCTGACCCCAAACGATTTGAGGGCCGCCGGATATCCGGCGGCCCTCTTCACATCGTCGATTGACAGGGGGGCTGAAACTTAATCGACGACGCGATAGCGGCCCGATTGGTCGCGGCAGGAGCGGACGTAGCGCGTCTCCATACGACCGTCGGGAAGACGGATGTTGCTCTCGGCCAGGCGGCATTCGTCGCCATAGCCCTGATAGCTGTTGGTCTGGGGGCTGAAACCCGGATCGATGGTTTGCGGATAATCGCGGTAGTAGTCGTAGCCGTCGCGACGATCGTCGTAACGGCGGCCATCGTCATAGCCGCGGTTGTCATAGCCATAGGCCGGCGGGACGTAGGTTCCCTGATAGCCATAGTTGACGTCGCGGCGCGCGCGGCTGTCGCAGGCGGCCGAGCTGTTGCCCACGCCTGCGCCGATCGCGGCGCCCAGAACGCCGCCCAGGGCGCTGCCCTCGGTGCGGCGGCCGCGCGCGGCCATTTGCGAGCCGGCGACGGCACCGATGGCGGCGCCCAGCAGACCGCCGGTCGTGGCGCGCTGACGCTGATCCCGCACGCAGGGGTCGTAGTAGGTTCCCTGGCTGTAGCCGTTGTTGCCGTAGCCATAGGCGGGCGGATAGTCGTAGCCGTAGCTTTGGGCTGAGGCGACGCCGGGCAGGGCGACGGCCGAGGCGCAGGCCAGGGCGGCGATGGCGGCGGCCGAGGCTTTTTTCGAGATGAGAGCGATCATCGTTTTTTCCTTCGACGGATGCCGCACCTGAACGGATCAGGTCGCCGTCTGTTGCAGCCATTGATAGGGCCGTGAAGCTGAACGGCTTTTGATCGCCTCGTTCATCTTCGTTCATGTTTCGATTTTCGCGCGGAAGCCGTTAGAAGCCGCTGCATGACGCAGACGCTGACCATCGCCCGCATGGGCCATCAGGGCGACGGGATCGCCGACACCGCTAACGGCCCGGTCTTCGTGCCGGGCGCCCTGCCGGGCGAGGTGATCGCCGCTGAGGTCAAGGACGGACGGGCCGAGCGGTTCGATCTGATCGAGGCCAGCCCCGACCGTCGCCCGATTCACTCGCAGATCTATGCCGAGTGCGGGGTCGCGCCGCTGCAGCATTGGGCAGACGAACCCTATCTGGCCTGGAAGCGCGAGGTGGTGCTCCAGACCCTGGCTCGCGAGGGGCTGGAATCCGAAGTCGAGGCGACGGTGGCGACGCCGCTGGCCAGTCGTCGCCGCCTGGCGCTGCATGCGCGGCAGGGCGCGGCAGGGCGCGTCATCCTGGGTTTCAAGGCGCGCAAGTCGTGGCGGGTGGTCGAACTGACGGACTGTCCGTTGTCGGACCCGCACCTGACGGCGGCTCTGCCCGCCCTGGCCAAGGTGGCGGCCCCCTTCCTGGGGCATCCGAAATCGGCGCCGACCCTGCACGTGACCCTGACCGACACCGGTCTGGACGTCGATGTGACCGGGGTCGAGAAGCGTTCGGGCGGCCTGAATGGAGACCAGTTGGCGCTGGCCATCGCAGCGGCGGCCGAGGCCGATCTGGCGCGGCTCAGCCTGGATGGCGATACGCTGGTCATGGCGCGCCAGCCCCGCGTGCGGTTCGGGCGCGCGTCCGTGCCCTTGCCGGCGGGGGGGTTCCTGCAGGCCTCTCCGGCTGCGGAGGCGGCCATGGTCGAGCGCGCGGTCGAGGCGGTGAGGGGGGCCAAGAAGGTGGCGGACCTGTTCTGCGGGGCGGGCACGTTCACCTTCCCTCTGGCCGAGGTCGCCAGCGTGACGGCCGCCGATTCCGCCGCCGCCTCCATCGCCGCGTTGAAGGCGGGCCTGAGCACGGCTCAGGGCCTGAAGGGGATCGAGGCCCAGGCGCGCGATCTGTTCCGTCGCCCGTTGTCGCCCTATGACCTGAAGGGCTGCGAGGCCATCGTGCTCGACCCGCCGCGCGCGGGCGCTCTGGAACAGACGCAACAGCTGCCGGGGACCAAGGCGTCGGTCGTCGTCGGGGTGTCTTGCAACCCCCAGACCTTCGCCCGCGACGCGCGCGTTCTGGTCGACGCCGGCTTCCGACTGGAGAAGGTAACGCCCATCGACCAGTTCATCTGGTCGACGCATATCGAACTGGTCGGCGTGTTCCGGCGCTAGGCGAGACTAGGGACGGGCGAGGGCTTCGGTCATTCGGGGCGTGAAGTCGGGCTGACTATGCACGTCATTGTGGCCAGCTTCGGCGAAGATCAGATGATCGACCGATCGTCCGTTCTCCGCCAGGGCCTGGGCCAGACGACGGCTCAGGATCGGCGGCAGGACCGTATCGCGTCCAGCTTCCAGAACGATGACCCGGCCTTGATAGCCGGCGAGCGTCGAGGGGATATCGATTTCCGCCAACGTCGAGGCCAGGCGAACGCGAACCAGCAGCCGTTTCCACCCCAGGGTCTCTTCAACGACAGCGCCGGCCGAGGGGGTGGTCGTTTCCAGCACCAGGATGTCAGCATTGGCGGTTGTCGCGGCCTGGGCACAGACCGTTCCTCCGAGAGAATGTCCCCATAGGATGAGCGTGCGCCGTTCCTTGTCGGCCGTTGCACGGGCATGCGCGGCCATGGCCTCGGCGGCCGCCTTCATGGAGGCGATGTCGGACGCGCCGGTCGAGGCGCCGTAGCCGGGGTAATCGAACAGCAGGACATCGCCGAAAGCCGAGAGCTGTTCGCCCACCAGTCCGCCATAGGCCGATTGTCGGAACATGTTGCCGCCGCAGAACAGGATCAGCGGCGCCTGATCGCCTTTTGCGGAAGACAGTCGGGTCGTGGCCAACTGGCCGCCGGCATAGGGCAGGGTCAGGGTCTGCGCCGATGGCGGCATGGCGGGACCGGGGGTGAGCTCGATCTTCTCGGCGGCGATACGCGCATCGGGGTAGAGGAAGGCGTTCTCCGGCACGTTGACGGAACAGCCGCCAGCGCTGATAGCCGCGGCTGCGGCGATGATCATCCGGGTTCCGCGCATGGAGATGGCCCTCACCTTGCCTGCTGAAAGGTCATCCTAGGCGGCGTCAGGCGGGAATGTCGAATAGATCAAGCTGCGGTCGGGCGTCGGCGGGAACGCGGAACTGGGTGAGGTCCAGCGCCTGACGCGGCGCGTCCAGACCGTAGCGCCTGGCCGCCGCTTTGAAGCGCGTGGCGATCAGTTCGGCGACGGGGCCGCTTCCCTTCATCCGCTGGGACCAGTCGGGGTCGTAATCCTTGCCGCCGCGTGTCTGGCGGATCAGGGACATGACGCGTGCGGCGCGGTCGGGACGGGCGTCGGCCAGCCATTCGCGGAACAAGTCCTTGATCTCCAGCGGCAGGCGCAGGGTCACATACATGGCCGAGGTCGCGCCGGCCTTCTGCGCCGCCTCCAGCACGGCCTCCAGTTCATGGTCGTTCAGGCCGGGTATGACGGGGGCGAAGCCGACGCCGACCGGGCATCCCGCGTCAGCCAGGCGGCTGATCGCCTCCAGCCGCTTGGCGGGCGTGGAAGCGCGTGGCTCCATGGCCCGCGCCAGCTTGCGGTCCAGGGTGGTGATGGAGACGAAGGCCGAGGCCAGACCCCGTTCCCCCATGTCGCCCAGGATGTCGGCGTCACGCGCGATCAGCACCGACTTGGTGATGATGCTGAACGGGTGGTTGAAGCGTTGCATCACCTTCAGGAGCGAACGGGTCGAATGCGTTTCGCGCTCGACCGGCTGATAGGGATCGGTGTTGCCGCCTATGTGGATGCGCCGGCAGACGTATCGGGGTTTTGAGAGCTCCTGTTCCAGCAGACGCGCGGCGTCCGGCTTGAAGAATATCCGGCTCTCGAAATCCAGGCCCGGGGATAGGCCCATCCAGGCATGGGACGGACGGGCGTAGCAGTAGATGCAGATATGCCGCTCTGTTGCACTTAATGCCACACGGGGCTATGATTAATCTCGACCCTCGCGCACTTGGTTCTGGATGGAAGCCCTAATCTATATACGCTTCTCCACCCCCAAGCAGGAGAGGGGAGCTAGCCGCGAACGCCAGTTGGAGCTGTGCCATGAGTTCTGCGCTAGGAACGGATGGCCTGTCCGTGAGGTGATCGAGGACTTGGGGAAGTCCGCCTGGAGCGGTGCCCATCTTTCCGCTGGCGAGTTGGGCCGACTGGCCGAGCGGGTGCGGAGTGGTGAGATCGGGCGAGATACCGTCCTGGTCGTCGAAAAGCTGGATCGCCTATCTCGCCAGGAGACGCGCCTGACCCTGCGTTGGATGGAGGACCTCTGCGCGGCGGGTCTGACCATCGCCACCATCGATGGGGCCAGAATCTATGATGACGCCAGCCTCAAGGCTGACTTGATGAGCGTCTTCGAGATCCTCATGCGGGCCAAGCTGGCCCATGACGAGAGCCAGCAAAAGTCCGAGCGCGTGCTGGATCGGATCGGCCGCAACATGGAGCGGGCGCGGAACACGGGCCAGATCATTACGGCGAAGGCTCCGGGGTGGCTGATCGCCAAACCGGATCGCAGCGGCTTCGACATCGTCGCGGAGAGGGCCACGCTCGTCCGGCAGATCTACGAGATGGCGGCCCAGGGGAAGGGGGCTGGCTGGATCGCCAAGGAATTGAATGAACGCGGTGTGCCGGCATGGGGGAAGTGGCGCAAAGCCACATCAACGCCGACGTGGGAAATCGGCGCGGTGAAGATGATCCTGAGCCAGCCTTCGGTCGAGGGCGACTATGTGCCGGGCTTCTCCAACACCAGCGCGAGGCGGACGAAATTCAAAGAGCCCGTCCGCGGCTATTATCCTCGGATCGTTGACGCGGATTTGGTGGCGCGGGCGCGCGCCCAGATCGAGGCGCGAAAAACAGGTCCGAGGAAGGGCGGTCGTCACACGCGGGGCGTGGCCAACCTGTTCGCTGGCGTCGTCCTGTGCGAGCGGTGCGGAAATCGCATGCACTTGCGCACGAGCGGCCAGCCGAATCCGAACCGATACTGGAAATGCAACTTCGCCGCCCGCGCTCGCGGGTGCAGCCAGAAAGCCATGTTCCGATACGAGCCGTTCGAGCGAGCCGCCTTGGACGAGATCCTGCACCTTGTCCTGGACGACCGCTACTTCTCCTCGCCCGACCAAACCGCCGATCTTGCGCTGACCTTGGCCGAACTCGAGAAGGCCATCATCGATCAGAACGAGCAGATCGAACGCTGGGTCGATGTCCTCGGCCGCCTCGGGGCTTCGCCGGCTATTGAAGCAAAGCTGGTCGACGCCGAGAGGGTGGTGACGGAACTGGCCTCCAAGCGCGAGGACACCACAAAGGCGCTGGAGGTCGCCCGAGGCGCCGTCAGTCCGATCGAGCATCTGAAACGAGTTCGGGAAGTCCGGGGAGCCTTGGATGACTCCGACCCTGATGTCCGTCAGGAAGCCCGGCTGCGAGTCCACAACGCCATCGTCGGCCTGGGCTGCACCGTTGTCTGTAGTGATGATCCCGAAGAGGGCCGGCAGATCGGTCTGTTCCTGCCGAACGGCCTGCTGGGCTGCATCTTCGACAACGATGGCCGAGTGGTCGCTCGCTTCGACAGGATCGGGTTTATCGAGCAGACGCACCCCGATGTGGACGACGCCAAACTGGTGGCGCTGGCGATCGCGAAGCTTCCCCAGTTCGGTGATGAAGACGTGCCTTGGGTACGCACCAATCCCACGACCAAGGGGTGGCTGGCGGCCTACATCGAACGCTATCGAAAGAGGCGGTGAGGCGTCGACCTACCGATTGGGCGTGCTGATAGTGAAGAGGGGCTGGGTCGCCTCGCGCGCGATCCGCGCGGCGATCGCCCGCAGCTTGATCACGCTCTCCACCTCGTCATCCTCGTTGAACGTCTCGCTGTCGATCTCGCTGAAGAACTGCACCGTCTTGCCCTGCGCCACCCCATAGGCGAAGGCCCGGCCCATCAGGCCTGCCATGTCGCGCAGATTCCGGTCCCCCAGCGTCTCTAGTCGCTGGCGATAGGCATCGGCTGCCTCGGGAGGTCCGGCGACCGTCCAGGTCTCGGGATGATCCGTCAGGGCCAACCACACCACGCTCGGGGCCGCCTCCTCGGCGACCGGTCGGCTCAGCGCCGGACCCAGCCCCACCTCGCGCAGCACCACCATCAGCCGGATCGCCGCCAGGTCGCGAGGACCGAACAGCGCCACCCCCGTCGTGCGCGCCGGCAGATGGCCCGCCTGGCGCCAGTTCCTCTGCATCGCCGGCGACAGGCCGGTGCAGGCCGCAGCCTCCGCCGGCGTGAACAGGCCTTCGCGATAAACGACCGAATCGGACGCGCCTGTGGACATTCTTTCACCGTAGTGCTACTACGCTATCGCGTTACCAATGTGCAACCGACGTTATCGTGCGGTCTCGTATCCCTACAGCATGGAAGGTTCTCGATCAAGATGACTCATACACCCAAAGCCGGTGCTCGGCCGCCCTTCTTCCCCCAGCCCGTCCACGGCGACGCCTCCTTCGGCCGCCTGCTCGGCCGCCAGCGTCAGTTGCGCGACGAACACCGCCAGGGCCTCTCCCTGGGCGCCGGTGACGCCCAGCTCCTGCCCCTGATGCTGTCGCTGGCCCGGATCAGCGCCCGCGCTCAGGTCCTGGGCCAAGTGGAGGCCCAGGTTTTGGGCGGCGCCCGATGATCGGCCCCGATCGCGCTGCGCTCTATGCGACCCAGGCCTCCGCCGAGACCCTGGCTGCCTGCGCCCGCCACGCCGACCAGATCGGCCTGCGCGTGGTCACCATCGTCGACGAGGACGCGCCCGGCGCCACCCCGCTCGCCGGGCAGGGCCTGAACCGCTTGATCGGCCGTCTCGCCGCCGGGGAGTTCGAACTGATCGTCGCCCACACCGGCGAGGGCCGGCTGGTCACCCTCCAGGCCGGCAACGTGGGCGCCCAGCCCGATCTCGTCCGCTGCGCCGTCTATGTCCGCTGCGCCAGCCCCTCCCAGGCGACGCCCTATCCCCTGGCCGACCAGTGGGACGCCTGCGAGGCCTACGCCGCCCGCCAGGGCTGGACGACGATCGCCGTCCACAAGGACCACGCCGTCAGCGGCCGCAAGACCTCCCGCCTCAGCCTGAACAGCCTGATGGCCCAGGCCCGCCAGGGCGCCTTCGAGGTGCTGCTTGTCGAGAGCCTGGACCGTCTCAGCCGCGACGCCCTCCACCTCCACGCCCTGCTGACCGAGCTGAAGGGGCTCGGCGTCGCCGTCCACACCGTCGCCGGCCCGGTCGATCCGGGTTTCATCATTCCGGAGGCCCGCTCATGAACGCCTTTCCCCCGCCGGGCTCGCTCTACGCCGTCTACGCCCGCTATTCGACCGATCACCAGACCTTCAAGTCCATCGAGGACCAGCTCACCCTGTGCCGCGCCTACGCCGAGCGGCACGGCTGGATCGAGGCCGGCGCCTATCACGACGCCGCGCGCAGCGGCGCCACCGTCATCGGCCGCGCCGGCCTCTACGAGATGTTCGCCGCCGCCGACCGGGGAGAGTTCTCCATCATCCTGGTCGAGGACCTGGACCGCCTCAGCCGCAGCGCCTCCGGCGCTCACGGCATGGTCGAGGAGATGGAGGCCCTGGACATCACCGTGTGCACCGTCTCCTCCGGCCCCGTCACCGACATGGAGGTCGCCTTCAAGGCCGCCCACAACGCCCGCCAGCTCAAGGCCCAGGCCGAGAAGACGCGCCGGGGCCAGGAGGGCACCGTCAAGGACGGCCGCATCTCCGGACAGGTCGCCTACGGTTACCGCAAGGTCGCCTCTCTGGACGGCAAGAACGGCCGCCGCGAGGTCGATCCCGATCAGGCCGAGGTCGTGCGCCGCATCTTCCGGGAGTATCTGGAAGGCCGCACCCCCCTGGACATCGCCAAGGGCCTCAACGCCGACGGCGTTCCCGGCCCGCGCGGCAAGCCCTGGAAGCCCGGCGCCCTCTACGGCAACCGCGACGTAGGAACGGGCATCCTGCGCAACCGCCTCTACGTCGGGATCAACGAGTGGGGCCGCACCGTCACCAAGCACAACCGCCACAAGGGCACCTCCACGGCCAAGGTCACCGCCAAGGCTGACCGGCTGGTGGTCGAGGTGCCCCACCTGCGCATCCTCGACGACGAGGTCTTCCAGGCGGTCCAGGACCGCATCGAGTCGCGCCGCTCCACCCCCTCGACCTTCCGCGACCAGCGCCGTCCCGACTACCTGCTCTCCGGCCGGGTCCGCTGCGGCGCCTGCGGCCGCCCCTACGCCGTGGTCTCCGACAAGCTCAGCTGCATCGGCTCGGCCCGCGAGGGTACCTGCGACAATCGCCGTCGCGTCGCCCGCGAGGACCTGGAGGCCGTCGTCCTGAACGGCCTCAAGGGCCGCCTGCTGCGCCCCGAGCTGGTCGCGCCCTATTTGGAGGCGCACCGCGCCGAGGTCGAGCGCCTCAACGCCGCCCAGGCCGTCCAGGCCGAGGCCGCCCAGGCCCGTCTCAAGGACCTGACCCGCCAGATCGACAACATCATGGCCCAAGTCCGCAACGGCCTGGGGACCGGCGACGACGTGGCGGGGCGTCTGTTCCGCCAGGAGCTGGAGCGGCTGGAGACCGAGCGCCAGGGGCTCGAACGCCAGGGCCGCGCCCAGCTTCGCCCCGTCCCCCCGCCGATGGACGCCGAGACCCTGGTCGGGCGCCTCGACACGATGCTGAACGACCTGCGCTTGGCGCTGGACGGCAGGGACCGCGACGCCCAGGCCGCCCGCGACCAGCTCCGCGCCCTGATCGACCAGGTCACCCTTACCCCGATCCACACCGCTCGCCCCGACAAGCGCGGCTGCGGCCCCGTCCGCGTCACCGTCCAAGGCCCGCTCACCGCCCTGGTGGAGCTGGCGGACCAAGATCGCGTCATCCTGCACCCTTCCCGTCCGGGAACGCTACAGGACCCCGCGACTTTGCAGTTCCGCTACTACGTTGATTATTTTCCGGAAGATAACCGCTTCGAGCCGCAGACCTACCTGGACCGCGCCGTGTTCGCCCGGCTGCTCGACGATGCGGACGCCCCCGTCACCCGTCGCAGCCTGATCGACGCCCTGGCCCTGGCCGACGGCTGCGATCCGGGCTGGACGCCCGACTACGCCTCCAACGCGCCCCTGACCCTACGCGCCATCAACGCCATCCGCCTCCTCACCAAGGACGACGACATCCGCGCCATCCAGCTCGACCCCGCCCGCTCCGGCTTCGTCTGGAACCACATCCAACGCGCCGACAAGGACTGGAAGGCGCAGGCGATGGCCAAGCCTGTCCCCGCCATGCACCTGCCGCTGCCGGTGATCCGCCTGTCCGCCCCCGAGGCTTTCGTTGTTGTAATCGGATCGAAGGGCAGGGAAATGGAGGCGGGCTAGTGTTGGTCGGATCACTTCAAAGGGCGCGGACCATCACCGATTACACCCGCCTTCTCACCCCAAGCTGCAAGCCAGGGCGATGTGCCCGTCCAACCGTACCGGGCGAGAGCGCCAGGCTCAATTAGTCCTCAGGGTTGTGAGCGTCACGCTCGTTTCATTCCGTCCGTCCTTTCAAGGGCCGGACTCTAGCTCCGCGTGGAGGAAATTCTCAGGGCACGTCACTATTCATCTTGCGTGGCGTTCCCGCCTTCATTCGTTCCGACAATGGCCCAGAGTTCATAGCCCTGGCCGTTCGGGACTGGATCAGCGCGGTCGGGGCAAAGACGGCTTATATCGAGCCGGGATCACCTTGGGAGAACGGCTATTGCGAGAGCTTCAACGCCCGCTTCCGCGATGAAATGCTAAACGGGGAGGTCTTCTACAGCCTCCGCGAGGCACAGATCCTGATCGAGCAATGGAGGAGGCATTACAACACCAAACGACCACACAGCGCATTGGGCTATCGTCCACCAGCCCCGGAAACCATCGTCCCGATGGACCAGAGGCCGGTCATGCACTAACTTTTAAATCTGACCACTCAGGTGGGGCTGATCATTGCAAGATTTTACATTATTTCATGAAAGTATTTGATTTTACTTTTTAAAAGTTAAGCTTCTTGTGAGATGAATTTGACGCTAGGGTAGCGAGCGTCTTGTGAGTTGCTCACTATTTTGATGAAATTTGGACGGGGATTATGGCCATGCGCGTTGACATCATTGACAAGAAAAACGGCTCGCGTCGTGAGGTCGAAGACGGGCAGTTGATTTCCTTAGATCGGCCATCGGTCATTCGTCTGAAGTTGGCACCAGAGAGTGTTGCTCGTTATGTGCGGCGTGGTGATGATCTCGTTTTGGTTCTTAAGGATGGCCAGGAAATCGTCATCCTGTCTTTCTTTGTCAAATATCCGGACGGTGATGGTTTTGAAGACGCTGCGACAAGTGGCGAAACTGTCATCAACGAAGATGAAGCACGCAACGACCTAATTTTGGAGGACGACTACGGTGTCGTCTGGTGGGGACAGTATCCTGAAGAGTGGAGCGAGTTCCACTTTACGGAAATCGAACTCGATCATGTTGCCGGGCTGGTTTGGTGGCCCTGGGTTCTTGGTCTTGTTGCTGGCGGCGCGACGATTGCGGCAGTGACAAGCGGCGGAGGGAGTAAAGGCAAACCTCCTGTCGCAGTTGATGATTCATCTCGTGGAACGGAGGACGGCGGGCCCGTCACCGGCAATGTGCTGACTAACGACAGCGATCCTGACAACGACAGTCTTACCGTCACGGGTTTTGTTATCAACGGCACTAATTACACCACCGGCACGGAGGTAACGATCTCCGGTGTCGGCGTTTTTAAGCTCGCGGCGGATGGCGCTTACAGCTTTACGCCAGCGGCGAACTGGAACGGCGTGGTGCCGACCATCACCTATACGGTAAGCGACGGTAAAGGTGGCAGCGACACAGCCAATCTCGTTATCACAATCGACCCGGTGAACGACGCACCCGAGGCGGTGGGCGTAATCGGACCTCAGAACGATGCTGATGCTGAGACGATCGCGTCTTTGGATTTGAGCAGCTTCTTTACCGATATTGACGGAGATACGCTG
>NZ_JBDGLE010000001.1:0-264852 GCF_057655995.1 Brevundimonas sp. Soil_N_31 | reverse complement strand
GCGGATGGCGCTTACAGCTTCACGCCAGCGGCGAACTGGAACGGCGTGGTGCCGACCATCACCTATACGGTGAGCGACGGTGAGGGCGGTAGCGACACCGCCGATCTGGTCATCACAGTCGATCCGGTGAATGACGCGCCGGTCATCAGTGGAGGCAATCAGCAGGGTACGGTCGTGGAGGCCGGCAATCTGGATAATGGTACGCCCACAGTTGGCACACCCGACGCCAGCGGAAGTTTCAGCGCCACGGACGTTGAAAACGATCCGTTGGTCTGGAGCGTGGTGGGTACACCAGACACCACCTATGGCGTGTTCAGCATCAATCCCACGACGGGCGCTTGGACCTATGCGCTGGATAATTCGTTGCCGGCAACCCAGGCATTGAATGAGGGTGATGAAATCCCGCTCACCTACACTGTTCAGGTTAGCGATGGGCAGGGCGGAACAGATACCCGCGAGGTCGTCATTACCATTAACGGGACCAATGACAGCCCCGTGACGGTGGCTGACGTCAATACTGTTATGGAAGCGGGCGTACTGGATGGCGGTAATAGCGCCACCGTTGGTGTGCCTACGGCCGAGGGTGATGTCCTTGCCAATGACAGTGATGTGGATGACGGCGAAACCGATACTTTGCAGGTTTCCGGTGTCAATTTCGGCGCTGTGGTGGGCAGTGTCGGCGTGGCCCTGAGCGGGATCTATGGTTCGTTGGTGCTGGCTGCCGACGGAACGTATGTCTACACGCTCGATAACGACAATACGGATACGCAGGCGCTGGGACAGGGCCAGACGGCGACCGAGATTTTCACCTACACTGTGACGGACGTGAACGGTGCGACCCACACCAGCACCCTGACCATCACTGTCCAGGGCACCAATGATCAGCCGGTCATCACTTCCGATGCGAGTGATGCAACAGGCTTTGTAGTGGAAGCAGGAACGGGCGTCGTCGGTACAGATACCACCAGCGGAACCTTAACCGCGTCTGACGTCGACACAGGAGCGTCGCTGGAGTGGAGTGTTGCGGATATTAATGGAACCTACGGCACGATCGTCATCGATCCGATAACGGGTGAATGGACCTACACGCTGGACAATAGCCGGGCGGCAACGCAGGCGTTGAATAATGGCGAAAATGTTATTGACGAATTCACCGCCATAGTGACCGACGAACATGGTGCTTCTCGCGAGCAAACCATCAGGATCAATGTCGCGGGCTCGAATGACGACCTGATTGGAACGAACGCTGCGGCTAACATTGTGCTGCTCGAGGACGCCAGTGCGACGGGAACCTTGCAGGACTATGTCTATGATGTTGATGACATCATCGAGGTAACCAGTTTCCAGATCGACGCCGATGGCGACGGCACGCCGGAAACCTACAATTCGGGCAACTATGACTGGGGGGATGCGATCGCACTGACCGATAGCGACGGCGTTGCGCGAGGCACGCTGACTATCGACTCTGACGGGTCTTATGTTTTCACACCCGCACCGAACTATTCAGGCGCGGTGCCGACCATGACTTATACCATGGCTGAATCCACTGGCGGCAGCGCTACGCCTGTGACGCAGACGATCACCTTTGAAATCACGCCTGTGGCAGACGTACCTGATCTTGACCCCGACAAGACGGTCAACGTGCGGGAAGATACGGTTCAGCCTCTTAACCTGACCGCGCCAGCCATCACCGATCTCGGTACAGGTGTTGCAAATGGCGACTATCCTGAACGACTGGGCGAAATCACGCTTACGTTTGACGGTGCCGGTGCGGCAGGTGCCACCCTTGTGACGGGTTCAACTGTGCTGACGCCGGTTGGCGGTGTGGTCACCATTGTGCTGACAGATGTCGGCCATGTGACGACTGTTCCCGCTGAAGACGTTGCGAACGGCATCTATTATCTGACCTCTGCCCAGTATGAGGCCCTTGAAGTCGTGCCGCCGGCCGAGAGCGGAATCAACTTTGACATCACGGTTGAAGTGACGAGCTATGAGGTGGACGCCAGCGGTGCGGTCGCCACGGACGGGCAGGGCGATCCGATACCAGGAGCGACCAATACCCAACTCATTACTGTTGATGTGCAGGCCGTTACAGATGGTGCGAATCTGACCATTAACGGCGGTAGTACCGCGAATTTCACCGGTTTTGAGGATCAGCCGATTACGATTAGCGGCCTGCTTGCTGCGTTGAATGATAGTGACGGTAATGCTGGTCCCGATGACGATGGCAGCGAGGGCTTCCAATATATTGTGAGTGGGCTACCGGTGGGCTCTGTCGTCACCATCGACGGCGTTGAAACCACGATTAGCGCCGGTGTCACAAGTGCGTCGTCGGCCTTCACTACCTCACACACGCCTCCCGTGATCACGATAAAGCCACCTGCTGATTTCAGCGGCGACATCGAAGGGGTAACGGTTACCCTCAATGCGCGTGACACCGATGAAGATTCTTCTGGCGTGATTGATACTGTGGCGAGTTCCGTCACCCTTAACCTCTATGTCACGCCTGTGGCGGGCGATATCGGTGCCAGCGATTCCACGACGGACGAGGATACGCCTGTCGCTTTCCTGTCGGGTGTCAGGGTCACAGACACGATTGATGATGGCGGTAGCGAAGTCATCAACTCTGTGACGTTCGAAGTACCGACGGGGTGGGTGGTAACGCCACCGGCCTCCTCGGCAGGATGGACCTATAATCTCGTCGATAATGATGCCGAGATCATCTTCGACAACAGCCTGACCCAAGCTCAGCGCGAGACTATTCTGGGCGGCTTTACAATCAAGCCGCCAGCGCACAGCAGCGCGGATGTGACCATAGATCTGTCGATAACCTCCACAGACAGCAATACGGTCAATGGTGTTCAGGTTGATAGCGCTCCTGCCACAGTCACACGCAGTGTCGACATAACCGTCGATCCGGTCGCCGAGAGAACGGATACAGACAGTGACGGTGTGGGCGGAAACGATGTCACGATCATGCCGGATCACATCTATACCGTTTCCGGTTCAGAGGACGCCTGGTTCGCGCTTGGTGGAACCTATACCGGTGCATCTAACAACACGGGTGGTTTCAACCTTTTGGCCGGATGGTCGAATGCGGATGCGGACGAGTTCATCTATGCGGTTCTAACACCGACGCTTGCTCCGGATACTGCAGGGGAAACCGAGATCGGCACCCAGTTCCGCTATTCCACTGATGGAGGCGCGACCTGGATTACCCAGACCTATGTTGGTGAACCGTTGTGGGTGCCACAGCCCTATCTGAATACTCTGCAAGTGATGCTGCCGCCGGACGTGTCGGGAACGCTGACGATTGGCGTGCAGGCCGGGACAGTGGACTATGACGACGATGCAGATGTCACCGTTATGCCTCTTGATCCGCCCAAGGAGAGTGCGGATGGGGTCAGCGTTGATGTGAGCGGTTCGGCGACCCTTTCGCTGATCCGTTTCGATCCGGTTGCTGATGCTGTTACAATGGCGCTCAACGGACGGGCAACAGGTCTTGAAGACACCGCTATTCCGCTGTCGATCAAAACGACCAGTTCGGATCCGTCAGAAACGTTCACTGTCACCATCTCGGGAATCCCGGTTGGGGCGACGATCACTTACGGCGTCGGGCCAACGGCTGTGACATTCACCGCTTCGACGGGAAATACGAGCTTCGAGATTTCGGACTTCAGCAACACCGTCCCCGTATCGATTACGCCGCCACTGAACAGCAATGGCGACTTCCAGTTGACGATGAGTGCGGTTTCGGTTGATGGCAGCGTGCAATCGGCCCCCGTGTCGCGGACGATTGACGTTTCGGTTACCGGTGTCGCGGACACGGCGACTGTGACCTTGCCTGTCATCGACTACACTACAACCGAAGCTGTGCTCGATAACGGCAACAACCGTGTTTCACTGGACCAACTGATTGACAGCGTCGAGTCATTCGACAGCGACGGCTCGGAAGCCGTCACCTTGCGCATTACGGGTGTACCGGAAGAATTCTCGATCGTCGGCGCGACCATGGTAACGATGGGGACCGGTGGCGATCGTGTCTGGGTGGTTTCCGCCGACAATCTCGCCAATGTCTCGATCGTGACGCCACCGAATTACAGCGGCACGGTCAACTTCAAGGTCGCACCGGTCACCACTGAAAATGACGGAGACTCGCTGACAGGGGGGCTGGTTGACATCAGCTTTACCGTCACGCCTTCGCCGGAAGCCACAATCACGCCTAGCGCGACACTGGTCGAGGACGAGGTGACATCCCTTAACATCGGGATTGTTCATCAGAACGGCGATAACGATGAAGCTCTGGGTCGAATCTACATCTCCCAGAACTACGCTCTTGGTGCAGACTATACCCTGTATCTCGGTGGGGTTGCGCTTGACCAAGCGGGTCTGAATACCACTGTCATTGGCAATGAGACCTATTTCATCGTCGAAGCCGAGCAAATTGGCGATCTGGGAGCTCAGGGAGTCTCCAATCTCGATGGCGACCTTGGATCGCTTGAGTTCCTTTATGAAGCTATCGATCCGTCCAGCGACCGCTCGCTTACTGCCGTGACCGAGCTTAAGCCGGGCTCGCTGGCCTTGAGCGCTACGCCGGTGACAGATCCGATTGATGTATCGATCAACAACATCGTGATGGTCTCGGCGACCGGAACGGTAACGGATAATACTGCGGGCGACGATGCTACCCCTGATACCGCTGTCGTGACCGAGCAAGGCGCGCTGACGGTGACGATGCATGTGAACTCTCAAGACACTGACGGCAGCGAGCATCTTGTTCGTATCCTGATTACAGGTGTGCCCGATGGCGTGACGGTGACAGGTGCCTCGCAGGTCGGTGCGAATAGCTGGCTTCTGATCTATGATGCTGGCGATGCCCGTACGATCGGTGCCGGCGGCATCGACGTACCGGTCGAGTTCATCGTCGGTATCGGGGCAGGCAACGGTCTCTCAACGATCTCGATGACGGCGCTGGTCCAGGATCAGGGGCAGTCGGCATCCACGCCCGCTGGCATTGTCACCGATAGTGTTGAATGGACGCTGGATGTCGCGCTGAGCGACGGCGGAGTGTATCTGCCACCCGCTATCGATCAATGGGAATATAACAACTCGGCAGGCACCGAGGATTCCGCCTTCGTGCTGGGGGATGTTATGGACGCGGCCGTTTCGGTCGCCGATCCCGGCCTCGCTTACAGCTACACTGTCAGCGTCACTGATCTGCCTCCTGGCTCTCAGGTCAGCGGTATGATCCTCACCAACATCGGCGGTGTGCCGACCTGGACTGCAACGGTGACAGTGCCGGCTGGTGGTGACAGTCAGGCGGCCTTGGATGCTCTGTTGGCAGGGATTAGCATTACGCCGCCGCAAGACAGCAACGACAACAATGCCAGCTTTGCCTTCGATGCGCGCCTGATGGGTTCTGTCGTCGGCGGACCGAGCATCAAAGCCGATGAGCGCGCCGACATGCCGGTTACACCTGTGACAGACGAGGCTGTTATTACCGTGAGCGCTGGAGATACGGACGAAGGCGGTACCAGTGTGAATGCAACCATCGCCGTCTCCGATCCTGCGGACGGTATCCATGGGCAGGTCGTCGACGGTAAGCTCTATGTGCAGGTGTCGACAACGAATAACGATGGCGGCACTGTGACCGACAGCTCTGGGCAGCCGATCGTTCTCAGCACCGTCAGCGATGTGGATGGAGTGCCTGATGGTGACTACTATGTCATTGATGTCGGTACCGCAGGCGGTTCTGTTGACCTGACCTACACCGTGCCGGACGGCGTAACCCTTCAACCGGGTGCGGTGACCTTCACCGCCTATGCACAGACTCAGGAAACGGGTGCGAACAATGTGGCCTCTGCGACTGCCGCCAACTCTGCGGTGATCGAGATCGTCAACAACGGCGTCACCGTGAACAGCCAGATCATTACCGGAGCGGAGCCTGTATCCGCAGACAAGAGCCATGCGATTGAGCTGGTTGGGCTATCCATTGCTCTCAATGACAATGACGGGTCTGAGTCCATTCATTCGATCCTGTTGGCGGGTGTGCCAGTGGGCTTCCTGCTCTATGTGGGAAGCAGTGCGGGCGATGCGCCGCTCGCCGCAAAGGCCTCCAACGCCGGAGGTGACGGTGTCACCAATACCTGGGTGCTTTCGGCGGATGGCTCCATGCCTGCCTATGTCGCGATCCTGCCTGCCCCCAACTGGAGCGGGACGCTGGATAATCTGGCGCTGGTGGTCGAGTCTGGCGAAGCCTCGCTGAGCGAGACGCGCGTGGACACGGTTCCACTCGAAACGCTTACTGTGGAAGCGGTTGCAAACGGTGTGACCATCGATCCTACCCTGTCGTTCGGTCGAGAAGGACAGATCATCAGTCTCAACCTCAACGCGTCGATGGCTGACGCAGCAGCGGCGAAAGCGGCGGTTGCGGACGAAAGCACTGAGACTACGACCCTGCAGATCACCGGCCTTGGTGAATATGCGGCCTTCTATGTTGGCGACACGCTTTACGATGCGTTCACCTACGATGCTCTGACCGATACCTATACCATCACTGGCCTGACCCAGGACGATCTCGATGATCTGGGCTTCGTACAGGCAGCGGCAGCCTTGACAGATATGGATACGAGCACGTCAGGCGTGCAGGTGACGGTAAATGCCTTTACCGTTGAAAGTAGTAACGGCGCGCAATCCGAACCGCTGGATATTCCCAAAACACTGACTATCGCGCTTTCGTCGGCGCAGGGAACCACTGGCAATGACCGTTTCATCTGGGATGGCGAAGCGATCAATGGTCGAGCCGGAACGGATACGGTTGAACTGCGTCTTGGCGAGAGCCTGACCCGTTCGGACCTTGTGACCTATTTGCGCAATGTCGAGGCTCTCGATCTGTCGACCCCCGGTGCCAACCGGATTACGGGCGGGTTGTCGATTTCCGATGTGTTGAGCATTACGGGCTCAAACAACGGTCGTCTCACGATCCATGGCGACGACGAGGATGAGGTGTCGCTGTCCAATACCGATGAGTGGAGCACTGACGGCGAAGTGCAGAACGGCTATATCATCTACACCAGTACTTCGACGGGCGTGTCGGTGGCGATTGATGAAGATATCAATGTCTCCTATGCGGCCTGATCCGAAAGCGTATAAGCAACGAACAGGAAGCCCTCCGACGAACAGGATCAAACCTGTTCGTCTGGAAGTGTCCGGTAAAGGCGGCCGGCGCTGGTTGCTGCGATTTACAGCGATTGCGCTTTCGGCGCTGTGTGCTCCCACTGTCGTGGGGGCACAGTCCGGCGTTCAGGATACTGTCGATGAAAGACTGGGAATGGCCGAGGCCGTTCGAGCAGCCGTTTTCACTCATCCTAGTATCAGGGGCGCACGAGAGCAGGTACGGCAGGCTTTTGAAGGAGTTGAAGCCGCGCGAGCGGGCTACAGGCCCCAGATCACTGGCGGTATAGAGGGGCGGACCAATCGTTACCGAGAGAGCAGCTACGACTCGCGGCATGTTTACACCGCCACCGTTAGCGCCTCTCAGATGCTTTATGATTTTGGCAAAGTCGCTGGTGCCACGCGTCAGGCGCGGGCAGGGGTGCGGGCCAGTGAAGCGCAGGTGGAATGGGCGACGAACGAAATTGCTATGAGCACCGCCCAGGCTTGGGTCGATGCACACCTCCAGCAAGCTCTTGTTGCACTCGCGAGCGAGCAACTGGATGCCGTTTTGGCGATCACCTCTCTGGTTGGCGAGCGCGTCACCAAGGGCGCAACATCCAGATCGGATCTGGAACAGGCGAATTCTCGTGTGGAGGCGTTGCGCTCTCAGTTGCTAGGTGCGGAGGCTGAAGCGCAGCGCGCGAGTCTGACGCTGATGCACCTCACAGGGCGTGTCGAACCGGTACAGATCAGTGGAGATATTCCGGCAGAATTATGGGGCGAAGCCTGTCGGCCTGCTGCCGATGTCAGAACGCCGGCCGTTCGTGTGGCGGAGGCACGGCGGGATGACGCCCGCGCGCAGCTCGATATCGCCCGTGCCGAGCGCCTGCCGACAGTCACTTTGGATGGCAGCATTGGCTATGCGCTGACCGATGGCTCGCGTCTTTACGGGGAGCACCGCTCAACTGGTCAGGTTGGTGTGAATTTCGCTATGCCGCTTTATCAAGGCGGATCAACAGGCGCGCGTGAACGCGGAGCCTATTACCAGCTCCGGTCTTTCGAGGACGCGGTCTATCAGGCTCGGCTTGAAACGCGTCAGGGTCTTGCCGACGCGCGCTCTCAGTATGATGGATGGGCGGGGCGGGCTCCGGTTCTCGACACACGTGTGAGAAGCATAGACGCCACGAGAGAGCTTTATCGGCAGCAATATCTTCAACTTGGCAGCAGGTCTCTTCTCGACCTTCTTAACGCCGAACAAGAATATCACGCGGCGCGCGTCGAACAGCTTCAGGGGATTTACTCGCAATATCGTCTGGCCGTACAGTGCATCTATCATCGCGATCAACTGCGCGACATTTTCGGTTTGGAGAGCACGGACGCTTCCGAGGCGGGCACGGCTGAAATCGGTACGGCGCGATGAACGAAAAGCCTGATCCGAAGATGTCTGTGGCCATCGACGAAATTGGTGCAGGGACTGCTGTGCCTGATAGCTTTTCCATTCCCGCTCCCGACGACAAGCTGCTTTTGGCCTGGCGCGAGGCCATCCTCGTTATGGCCGCGCATTTCCAGTTGAACGTCTCGTCGGAACATGTCCGGCTTGTGTCGGACTGGAGCGAGGGTTCATCTATTGAGGAGCGCGCCAGAGCAATGGCGCGGCAAGCGGGGCTGTCGTTCCACAAGGCGCGTCCTGAACTGTCGGACTTGAACGCTTGGCGTCTGCCTGTCGCCATTCAACTCGATGGGGGAGAGGTCGCCGTGGTGACCTCTATGGGAGCCGACGGGCTGACCCTCATTATGAGTGGCGACGAGCGCGCCGAGGTCACACACAGCGCGGCATCCTTGCAGCCGCATGTGCGGTTCATGGCGATGCTGCGCCCCTTGCAGGCCGCACGGGATGTTCGGGTCGATGACTATATTGCGCCGGTCGAAAAGAACTGGCTGCGTAACCTCGTACTCGTGGACTGGCGTCCATATGGACACATCCTTGTCGCTTCGCTGATCACCAATCTGATGGCGCTCGCGGGTGTCCTGTTTTCGATGCAGGTTTATGACCGCGTTGTTCCCGCACAGTCCATGCCGACGCTGTATGTGCTGTCCGCAGGTGTGCTGCTGTCATTGATCTTCGCCTGGGTTATGCGCGATGCGCGGATGCGGATCACGGATGTGCTTGGCAAGCGGGCTGACTTGCGAATTTCCGATCGCGTATTCGGTCACGCGCTGCGCGTCAGGAACAGCGCGCGGCCCAAATCAACGGGAACTTTCATTTCGCAAATCCGGGAATTGGAACCGGTTCGCGACATGTTGACCTCGACGACCATCGCCGCGGCGGCGGACCTGCCATTCTTCCTTCTGTTCTGCCTTATCTTCTGGCTGATCGCTGGATGGCTGGTGGTGGTGCCGGTTGTAGCCTTCCTATTGCTGATTGTTCCCAGCCTTCTCGCGCAGCGGCGACTACGCGATCTCGCCCAGACCGGTATGCGCGAGAGCGCTCTGCGAAATGCAATGCTGGTCGAGGCTGTGCAGGGGATCGAGGACATCAAGGTTCTGCAGGCTGAACAACGTTTCCAGAACCAGTGGAACCACTACAACGCCGTCAATGCTGACTCCGGTCTGAAGCTGCGAGACCTGCTCAACCGGCTCAACAACTGGATGCAAACGGTGCAAGGGGCAGCGTTCGCCGTGGTCATCTTCTTTGGCGTTCCGCATGTGATGGCAGGACAGATGAGCACCGGTGTGCTGGTTGCGGCGAGCATACTGGTCAGCCGCATGCTGGCCCCGCTTTCGTCAATTACCACTGTGCTCAACCGATGGCAGCAAGCGAAAATCGCAGCTCAGTCTCTCGATCAACTCATGAAGCTGCCCGTGGACAATCCGCAGGAAAGTACTCGTGTCCATCGTCCGGCGGTTTATGGGCGCTATGCCTTGAATGACGCCACCTTCAGCTATGATGGCGAAACGCCCGCTCTCAAGATTTCATCTTTAAAGATTGAGCCCGGAGAGAGAATTGCTGTGCTGGGTCGCAACGGAGCGGGCAAGTCGACGCTGTTGCAGGCGCTTTCAGGGCTGATGCAACCGGTCGACGGATCGGTGCTGATCGATAATGTAGAGATGAGTCACATCGATCCGTCGGATATCCGGCGCGATATTGGATGGTTGAGCCAGAACGCTCGCCTCTTCCACGGTACTCTGCGTGAGAATCTGAAACTCGGTGCGCCGCTTGCGGATGATGAGCGGGTTCTTTCGGCGCTGCGTACAGTCGGGGCTCTCAACTATGTACAGCGTTTGCCGCTAGGGCTTGATCATGCTCTGCAAGAGGGCGGACTGGGGCTGTCTGGCGGTCAGCGTCAGGGTCTGCTTCTGGCACGTCTGTTGGTGCGTGAACCGCGTGTTCTTCTTCTCGATGAACCGACCACGGCCATGGATGAAGCCACTGAACGTCACGTCGTCGCCGGACTGCGCCAACTGTCTCGCGAGCACACGCTTGTCATTGCCACCCACCGTCTGTCCGCTCTGGATGCTGTCGAGCGTGTGATTGTCGTCGATGGCGGGGCAATCGTCATGGATGGCCCGAAGAATGCTGTACTGGGGCGGTTGCGGGAAAATGAACCTTCTGCACCCGAGCGCTCTGCCGCTGCTGCAAAAACACGGCTTGTTGTGCGGCCGCGTACACGCGTTGACGAAGGAAAAACGTCTTGATCGGGCCGATGTTGAAAAACGCCGCAGGTGCGATGAAGAGTAAACAACAGGGGGGCTTGCCGGACCTCGCTGACCTCGACGAAACGCGCGCGAGCCGTTCCTCGCGCGTTGTCTGGCTTGTGGCCTTGTTTCTCGCCGCCTTCTTCCTTTGGGCGTGGTTTTTTGAGATCGACGAAGTCTCCAGCGGTGGCGGTAAAGTCATTCCTAGTTCGCGCGATCAGGTGATCCAGACGCTGGAAGGTGGCATCTTGTCCGAACTGCATGTGCGGGAAGGGCAAATAGTCGAGAAGGGTGCGGTACTGGCCCAGCTCGATCCGACGCGCGGTGAAACAAGCGTGGAAGAGACCGCTGCCCGTTATCGTGCGGCATTGGCTGCCAGCGCAAGGTTGCAGGCCGAAGTCAGCGGGCGATCGGTCATCGCCTGGCCCGAGGAACTTGCCGATTGGCCGGACCTTAAAGCCGCTGAAACGGCACTGTTTCATTCGCGCCGTGCCAGCCTTGACGAGACGGTACGCGGTCTTAATCAGGCCTCTAGCCTTGCACGGCGCGAGCTTGAAATCACCCAGTCGCTGATCGCCACTGGCGCGGCGAGTAACATCGAAGTCATCCGCTTGCAGCGGCAGGTAGCCGACCTCGAATTGAAGTTGGGTGAAGCCCGGCTTCAGTACATGGTTCGAAGCCGCGAGGAACTTTCCAAGGCTGACGCAGACGTTAGGTCTCTGCAATCGGTCGTGCGTGGCCGAGCTGACATGCTTGATCGCACGACATTGACTGCGCCAGTTCGCGGCATCGTAAAGAGCCTCGATGTTACAACCATAGGCGGGGTTGTGGCACCGGGGGGATCGATCATGACATTGGTGCCGATTGGTGACCAATTGCTCGTGGAAACACGAATTTCACCACGTGACATCGCCTTCATTCACCCGGGCCAGAGTGCTCAGGTGAAGGTGACGGCGTATGACTATTCCATCTATGGCGGATTGGAAGGAAAGGTCGAGACTATCGCTCCCGATACGCTTCGGGACGAAGTCAAACCTGAGATCGTCTATTATCGTGTTTTGGTGCGAACGGAAGCTGACGCACTGACGGATAGGGCCGGAAGAAGACTGCCAATCACGCCGGGCATGGTGACGACTGCGGATATCCGTACGGGGCGCAAGACCGTGTGGGATTATCTGACCAAACCCTTGAACAAGACGCGCGAAGCTTTGCGTGAACGCTAAAAGAAATCTGAAAAGGATTGTGAGTATGTACAAGCTGTCAGCTGTTATCGTTGCCACTCTGCTTGGGCTGGGTGTGACCGCCGCGCCGGTCTTGGCGCAGTCCAATCCTATTGATCGCGTTAGCAATCCGAACGCGCTTGATTTTACCGATGTCGAAGTCAGTCCGCAGGAGATGAATCCTCCGTTTGTGCGGCACGGCCTTGTTGTTGAACCGCAGCGCCTCGCGTCGATTGGCACTGGCATTTCGGGTGCCGACGTAACAGCAGCTCTCGGCGAGCCTCTTCGCAAATACGGCGTGCGCGACGCTGAATGGGACTATGACGTCAGACTCAAGATGCCGCAGTCTGACAACTTTCTTATCTGCCAATACAAGATTGTTTTCGATCAGCAGGATCTCGTCGCGGAAACGGTTTGGCGTCGCCGCCAATGCGCTCAAATCGCTTCCCAGCAATCCGCTGCTTCGTGAGGATTTAGGCTCAGGACCCATTGATATGAGGGGCGCGATCTGATTCAGGCTCAACAGGAGTCTGAACCATGAGTGACCTTTATTGGCTGACGGACGAGCAGATGGCTCGTCTGAAGCCCTTCTTCCCCAAGAGCCACGGCAAGCCGCGCGTTGATGACCGGCGGGTGTTGAGCGGGATCATCTTCGTCAACCGCAACGGCCTGCGCTGGCGGGACGCGCCGGCAGCCTATGTGACGTGACCCCCGTTTCTCATCCAACCATAACGAGAGTCCTTTGGTGATCTGAACTGGGGTTGGTGGGGTTGGCAAGAGGCCGGTCAGCGCAGCCCCCAACCAGCGCAGCGGACCGGCCGATCTGTCCGTTGAGCGCATCTGCGTAAGCCTGCGGCGTCAGCCATCCGAGCTTCGAGTGCGGACGCCGCTCGTTGTAGTCGCGCCGCCAGGCTTCCAGCACCGCGCGGGCGTGCGGCAGGGATCGGAACAGCGTCTCGTTCAGCAGTTCGTCACGCAGGCGTCCGTTGAAGCTCTCGTTGAAGCCGTTCTGCTGGGGCTTGCCGGGCGCGATGTAATGCCAGCCGACGCCGGTGTCGTCGGCCCAGGCCAGGACCGCGTTCGAGGTGTATTCCGTCCCGTTGTCGCTGACGATGGTGTCGGGCCGACCCCGCTGCCGAATGACGGCGTCCAACTCCCGCACGACCCGCGCGCCCGACAGCGAGGTGTCGGCCACCAGCGCCAGGCATTCACGCGTGCAGTTATCGATCACCGTCAGGATGCGGAAACGCCGCCCGTCCGTCATCTGGTCGGCCACGAAGTCCAGCGACCAGCGCTGGTTCGCCAGCAGTGGCAGCTCCAGCGGCCTTCGGGTGCCGATGGCGCGCTTGCGACCGCCACGTCGACGGACCGTCAGTCGCTCCTCGCGATAGATCCGCTGGACCCGCTTCCTGTTGACCGCATGGCCCTCGCGCCGCAGCAGGACGTGCAGGCGGCGATAGCCGAACCGGCGACGCTCCTGGGCGAGGGCCTTCAGCCGGTCGCGCAGGGCGCCGTCGTCCGGGCGCGTCGCCTGATAGCGCACGCTCGTCCGATCGACGCCCAGGACACGGCACGCCCGCCGTTCGCTCATCTCGTAGGCGGCCTGCAGATGACCAGCCGCCTCGCGCCAACCGGCGGGCGTCACCACTTTTTTCCCAGCAGGTCCTTCAGCGCCACGTTGTCCAGCATCGCGTCCGCCAGCATCCGCTTGAGCCGAGCATTCTCGTCCTCGAGCGCCTTCAACCGCCGAGCCTCCGACACGTCGAGCCCGCCGAACTTGGCCTTCCACTTGTAAAAGGTCGCAGAGCTGACGCCGTGCCGCCGGCACACCTCCGCCGTCGCCACACCGGCCTCCTGCTCCCGCAGGATCCCGATGATCTGCTCTTCCGTGAACCTTGATCGCTTCATTCTGTCCGTCCTTCGTTGGGCGGACTCTAGCTATTCCTGGAGGAGTTTCAGGGGGTCACGTCAGATTTGGCGTCCATGGCGGCCGTTTCGAAGCCCCCTGGGACTGGCGAAGGGCGCAGAGGGTCGCCTCGCAACAGACGCCGCCGGACCTTAGGTGTGTGATCAAGGGCAACATCAACGCCAAGGGCGCGCGCATTTTCCATACCCCCCAGATGCGATCTTATGCTGCGACGCGGATCGATACGGCAGCGGGGGAGCGCTGGTTCTGTTCAGAAGCTCAAGCGCGCGCCGCAGGATGGCGCTCGCCAGGCGAATGACGTGTTCGTGGACATGACATGAGCCCTGGCGCTCCCCCTGTATTGGAACATGGGTTGGATGCCTCTGACACCGAAGAAATCAGGCGCGCTGGCTCACCTCGTTTGCCTCTGAGGCAAGAAGATTCCGGCGGCAGGACGCAGACTGTCGCAACCAACAGGCGCGTTTCGTCGAGTGGAAGATGGGGGGCTAGGCGAAAAGGTCCAACTGGGGACGCGCCGATGTCGGCACCTGGAACTTCGTCACCTCCAGTTCGTGCCTGGGGACATCCAGACCGTACCGGTTCACTGCCGCCTTAAATCGTGCCGCGACTAATTCGGCTACCGGCCCGGTGCCCTTCATGCGCTGCGCCCAGTCCGCGTCGTATTCCTTGCCGCCGCGCGTCTGTCGGACCAGCGACATCACGCGGGCAGCCCGATCAGGGCGGGCCTCGGCGAGCCATTCCTTGAACAGGTCCTTGATCTCCAGCGGGAGGCGCAGGGTCACATACATCGCCGTAGTGGCGCCGGCCTTGGCGGCGGCTTCCAGGATGCTTTCGAGTTCGTGGTCGTTCAGTCCTGGGATCACGGGCGCGAAGCCCACGCCGACTGGAACACCGGCCTCGGCCAGGCGCGAGATCGCCTCCAAGCGCTTTGCAGGCGTTGACGCCCTGGGCTCCATCGCTCGGGCCAAACTGCGGTCCAGGGTAGTGATCGAGATGAACGCCGACGCCAGATTCTCGCGTCCCATAGGTCCGAGGATGTCGACGTCCCTCGTAATCAGATTGGACTTGGTAATGACCGAGATCGGTTGGTTGAACCGCGCCACTACCTCCAGGACACTGCGCGTGATCCTCAACTCCTTCTCGTCTGGCTGATAGGGATCGGTGTCGCCGCCAATATGGATGCGCTTGCAGACGTATTTTCTGGCTCTGAGTTCTTGTTCCAGCAGAGCCGCTGCATCGGGCTTAGAGAAGATGCGTGTCTCGAAATCCAGGCCAGGCGAGAGGCCAAGATAGGCGTGCGCCGGCCTAGCGTAACAATACGAACATCCGTGGCTGCATCCCTTGTAGGTATTAATCGACCGCTCGAAGCCGATGTCCGGGCTTTGATTTTTGCTGATGATGGTCCGCGATCGAAGCGGCGTCACGGTCGTAGGAATTTGAGCGGGGAGCGCGGCGTCGTCGTCGGTCCAGCCATCATCGAACGCCTCGACCTTAGCTGCCTCGTATCGGCCGCTGACGTTCGATCGAGCGCCCCGGCCGCGCGCTGCTGGCTTGGTTTTGGCGGCGACGATCATGGGAGTGTAACAGGCCAGTAGAGCCAGATTTCGTAACTCCCGCGCATGAATTTAGTAAAATCAATGGCTTAAGGCGATTTTTGGGCAATGTGGCCATGGCGCATGGACGGTACTGCTACGCCCCCGACCCACAATTGACTGAAGCGGACCTGCCGAATGTCTGAGAAGGGTGGAAAGCGGACGTGTCGCCTACTAGGCTATTGCTCATTGTGGAGAGGCAGCATGCACGATCTCACGCTCGCATTCGAAGCAGCAGTTGTTGGCCGGTCCTGCCGTATCGAACGTCGCGAAGCAGATTGGTCGATTGATCTAGGCGACAATGTGGGCTTGGCCGTTGGCTGTCACTGGCGACTAGTCTCATCCGAGGGCATCGCGCTTACGGACGAGGACGATGGGCAGAGGTTTGGTTTGCCAGCACCAGTCGATGCCGAGACCAAGGCCAACGATCTCCTCGCTGGGACAACCGTGTCATCTGCAACAGTGGATCGTCTTACCGCAGATTTTAATCTGCGATTTTCAAACGGCCTCCGCCTCGACGTCCTCAATAACTCCTCCGGCTATGAGGGTTGGCAAGGAGGCTTCAACCACGACGGTAAAGCCGTTTCTATCATCGCGATGGGAGGTGGCAGTCTGGCCTACTTCTGAATGTCTGCAATGGGTCGGAAGCGGAAATAGACGCCTGGCCCGAAAGCAGACACGACATAGAGCGTTGCAGCCGTCAGCTAGGCGAACAGGTCTAATTGGGCACGCGCCGACGCGGGCACCTGAAACTTCGTCAGGTCCAGTTCGTGTTTGGGGCCGTCGAGGCCGTATCGCTTCACCGCCGCCTTAAAACGTGCCGCGATCAATTCGGCTACCGGCCCCGTGCCCTTCATGCGCTGCGCCCAGTCCGCGTCGTATTCCTTGCCGCCGCGCGTCTGGCGAACCAGCGACATAACCCGCGCGGCCCGATCTGGGCGAACATCGGCCAGCCATTCCTTGAAGAGGTCTTTGATCTCTAAGGGTAAGCGCAGGGTGACATACATTGCCGTGGTGGCGCCGGCTTTGGCGGCGGCCTCTAGGATGGATTCGAGTTCGTGGTCATTCAGCCCTGGGATGACGGGGGCGAACCCGACGCCTACGGGAACGCCGGCCTCGGCCAGACGTGAGATCGCCTCCAGGCGCTTCGTCGGGGTCGAGGCGCGCGGTTCCATGGCGCGGGCCAGCCCACGGTCCAAGGTGGTGATCGAGACGAAGGCCGTCGCCAGTCTCTCTCGGGCCATTGGACCTAGGATGTCGAGGTCGCGGGTGATCAGGTTTGACTTGGTGATCACCGAGATCGGCTGGTTGAACTTGGCCGCAACCTCCAGCACGCTGCGCGTGATCAGCAACGACTTCTCGTCAGGCTGATAAGGGTCTGTGTCGCCGCCTATGTGGATGCGTTTGCAGACGTATTTGCGAGCGCTGAGTTCCTGCTCCAGAAGTCGCGCCGCTTCGGGTTTGGAGAAGATTTTGGTCTCAAAATCCAGGCCAGGGGACAGGCCCAGATAGGCATGGGATGGCCTCGCGTAGCAATAAATACAACCGTGGCTGCATCCCTTGTAGGTGTTGATCGAACGCTCGAAACCGATGTCCGGGCTTTGATTCTTGCTGATAATGGTCCGCGACCGAAGCGGCGTCACCGTAGTAGGAATTTGGGCAGGGAGGGCGTCGTCGTCGTCGGTCCAGCCATCATCGAACGCCTCGACTTTGGCGGCTTCGAAACGACCGCTGGCGTTCGATCGAGCGCCTCGGCCGCGCGCTACCGGCCTAGTTTTGGCGGCGGCGATCATGGGAGTGTAACAGGACAGTAGACCCAGCCATGTTCGCAGCCCTTGTAGGGGTTGATGGAGCGATCGAAGCCGACGTCGGGACTCGTGTTCTTGGCGATGATGGTGCGGGCGTGTTCCGGGGACAGGGTGGTGCGAAGCGGGGCCGCCGCCTCGTCCTGATCCGTCCAGCCGTCGTCGTAGGCCTCGCGTCGATCGGCTTCATACCGACCCGAGGCGTTGGAGCGTGCGCCGCGTCCGTTGATCGCCTTACTCATGTCCGCAGGATGCGGAACGAACAAGAACAAATCAAGAACAAAATGGACGAGAGAACGAAACCGGCTTTTAGCCAGTCTCGCTCGCGTTAGCGTCGGGCGGCGGCGTTGGGACGACGGTCGCCGCGATCGCCGCCGGGACGCGGACCTTCACGACGCCAGCGGACCGACAGGGCGGTATCGCCTTCGCCGCCGAACTTGGAGGTGATGGCCAGGTTGCGTCGCACTTGCCACTCCACATTGACGGCTGCGCCGCGCTCGGCCCCGCCGATGACCTCCAGATAGATGTCGTCGGTGATGTAGCGCCCGCCCGCAACGGTCAGGCTGGAGGCCTCACCGCTGAAGGACAGACGGTCCAGACCGGCCAGTTCGCGCAGGTTGCCGACGACGTCGAAGCCGCCGCCGCCCGCCAGGGACGCCACGGCCGAGGCCAACTGAGCCGCTTCGAACGGCGACAGTTGCGCCGCCGAACGTCCGAACAGCACCTGCGACAGGATTTCGTCCTGGGGCAGGTCGGGGGTGGAGGTCAGCTCGATCTTGGGCGAGACGGCGGTGCCCGTGACCTTGATCACGGCGGTCAGTGCCGGGTCTTCGCGCACGGCTTCCAGGTTCAGGCGGATGCGCGCCGGATCGGTGGACAGGATGACCGAGCCGCGGTCATTAAAGACGAAGCGCTTGCCAGCGAACTCATAATCGCCGCGCACCACATTGGCCGTGCCGCTCAGTTCGGGCTGGGTGATGGTGCCGCGCACGCGGGCATCGGCGCGCAGTTCGACGTTCAGGCCGCGGCCGCGCAGGTAGATTTCGCGTCCCGTCAGCGTCAGGTCCAGGCCGATCTGCGGACCTGCGGCGGCTTTTTTCTCGGTCTCGACAGTGTCGCCGCCGGGACGGTTGATCTCGACCACGTCCATTTTGACGATGCCGGTGGAGCCGGGCAGATCGGGCGAAATCTCGGCCTCGTCGATGTTCACATTGCCGGTCAGGCGGATGTTGCCGTCTGCGCCGCGCACGGCGGTCAGGCGACCGTTGGCGCGCGCCTTGGCGATGTCGTTGTCGATGATCTGGAAGCGCGCCAACTCCAGCCGCAGGGTCGAGGGCGAGCCCTGACGCAGACCCAGGTCGCCGCTGCCGGACACTTCGCCCTTCACGCCGTCGGTGGCCTGGAAGCGTTCGATCACGGCCTGGCTGTCGTTGAAGCGGCTGGCCAGGGTCATGTTCTCGAGACGCAGGCCCGTCGTTCCGTCACGGAACGCGCCTTCGTTCAGGTCCAGCCGGCCGTTCAGGCGCGGCGCGTTCAGGGTGCCGGCCAGGGTCGCCTGGCCGTTCACCTGCCCCGACAGCGATTGAGCGCCGCCCAGGAACAAGTCCCAGATGGGCTGGATCTGGCCGCGAATGGCGATCTGACCCGACAGATTTTCGGTTCGGGCGATGGCCAGACGCAGGGGCGCGGCCGAGGTTTCGACCGGCAAGGTGACGTCGGCGGTAGCCTGAACGGCCGTGCCGTTGTGGGCCTCGGCGCGCAGGCGCAGGGCGTCGCCGGTCAGGTCGGCGTTCAGCGTGCCGTCGACGGCCAGGCCGCGTGGCGCGTCCAGACTGCGCAGTTGCCTGAGGTCGACATTGGCGGAGCCGCGCAGCGTGTCACCTTGCCCTTGCATTGAAACACGCCCCGTCACCTGGCCGCGCAGATCGGGGACCAGCGAGCCCATTTCGACATTGGTCATGTCGGCCTGGATAACGCTGCCCTCGCTGTCCTGCTTCAGTTCGCCGGTCAGGACGCCGCCGCCGACGCCCAGGTCCAGGCGCGCGACGCGGCCGTCGCCGTTGAGGGCGAAGACGGCGGGCGCGCGGGTGGTGAAGGCGATCTCACGCACGCGGCCGCCCCCGCGCAGGGTCAGGCTCTGCGCTTGACCCTGGCGGGCGTATTCGCCCGAGCCGTTGAACTGCACCGGATTGGCGCCGCCCACGTCGGCCGCCAAGGTGAAGGGCAGGCGGTCCAGCGTGCCCTGGCCCTTCAGCGACAGGTTGCGCAGGGTCCAGTCCTGGCCGGTCAGGCGTACGTTGCGGCCTGTGACGTCCAGAATGGCGGTTTGGTCGCCCGCGCCTTCAGTCAGGCGGATGCGGCCGTTGGCCTCGCCCGAGGCCAGGAAGGCGCCTTGGCGGGCGGTGAAGGTCAGGTCGGCGCTGGAGGGGAAGTTGTTCGACAGGGCGACGTCGCCCTGAGCCGCGACGCCGCCGGCGTTCACATCGACGTCCGACAGGCGCAGGCGTGGCCCGCCCAGGTAGAAGTTGCCCGAGGCGTGTGCCGGTCCGTAGTTGGAACCGGAGTTCAGCACCACGCGCCCGTCCGAAGCGTCAGCGCCCTTGCGGAAGCTAAGCACCAGATCGGCGTTGGTCAGGATCAGGCCGCCCGCCGCCACCTTGTCGAAGGCGGCGCGCAGGTCGGCGCGCGGCTGAGCCAGGGTGCCGGTCAGGGCGCCGTCGCCCGACATGGCGCCGTCGATGGCGACCGGGCCGACGCCGAACGGGCCTTGGGCGTTCCAGTCCAGCGCCAGCCGTAGCTTCGGCCCCTCGATCAGGCCCTTGGCGCCTGCGCGCCCGGCGGCGCCGGTCAGTTCGCCGCGATCAATGGAGACGACGCCGCCGTTCAGCGAACCGGCCAGTTGCAGGCGCGGCGTGGCGCCCAGCAGGCGATCCAGTTCTTCCATGCCGACAGCCATGCGCGAGCCGCGCCCGTCGAAGCTGAGGGTCCAGGGCGCGCCGGTCTTGGCCGAGGCCGCCCGGATCGGGCCGCCGAACGCGCCGCGCGCGCCGGGTTGAATGCGCGACAGATCGGTCAGGTCGGCGCGGCCGCTGAAGTTCAGGCCGCCGTTCAGGCTGCGCCCGCCCGAGCCGGTCAGGGTCAGGCCCTGTCCGCGCGCGTCGATCTTCTTCAGCAGCATGGCGCCGTCGGCCATGCGCGTGCCTTCCATCTGGATGCGCGGCGCAGAGCCCAGCAGGCCGCCGATGATGCCCGCCGATGAGCCGCCGACGGCACGCACGTCGGTCGTCACGTCGATACGGCCCTTGTTGGCGGCGATGTTGACGGGGCCGGAGATGCGCGTGGCGCGATAGGAGGCGATGTCGGCGTTCAGCAGACTGGCCGAGCCTTGCAGGCTCCACACCTGGGCGTCGCCCTTGAACACGCCCGTATAGGCGGCGGGACCGGCGATCGGACTGCCGACCAGGCGGCTGAGCGAGGGGGTGTTCACTTCCAGGCTGATGCCGTCGGGCGAGGTGTTGTCCGTGGTGCGGATCAGGCCGCGCGCGCTGGATTCGATGTTGTCGGCGTACAGGCGCCAGGCCACGCCCTGATAGCCTTCGCGCTGGGCGTCCGGCGTCATGGCGAAGCCGAAGCGGGCGGTGCGGCCGATGCGTTCGGCGAAGGGCTCCAGCAGGTCGGAGCCGGAGAAGTCGGCGTAACCCGACACCTTGGCGCCGTTATCGCCATAGCTTCCTTGCACCAGCAGGGGGCGGAACTGGCCGGTCTGGACGGCCACGTCGATGACCTCGCCGTTGACTACGGCGACGGCCGAGAAGGGCTGATCAGGCGAATAGCCCAGCGACCCGGCGATCGGACCGCCCTGAGCTTCATTGGCGCGCAGATTGACGCGCAGATCTTCGGGCTTGTCGCCGAAGGCGGCGGCCAGGCGCAGATAGTCGCCCTTGCGGTTCAGGCTGTAGGCGTTGACGTTGGCGGTCTTGACGCCCTTGCGCGGAATGGCGGCGTCGCCGCTGAGGGTCCAACGGCCGTATTCTTTGGAGAAACCTTCCAGCAGTTCGACATTGGCGCTGAAGCGGTCGATGTCGATGGAGATGGCCTGCGGCCCGCCCGGCTCGCTCGGCGGCTCAAGTTCGGGACGGCGCAACAGACGAATCTGGCCGGCGCTGATTTCCGTCGCATGGAAGCGCCGCGCCAGCAGAGGCCAGTAGGACCAGTCGACGCGGACGTCCGTGGCTTCCAGCCAGACGCCTTTTTCGTCGGTCACGGTAACGCGCTTCAGGCGGAAGTCGTTGAATAGATCGCCTTGCAGCCCTTCGACGTTGATCCGGCCGTAGCGGCTGATCTTCTTGCCCGCGACGAAGCTGGTGATCAGTTCGCGTCCCGCGTCGGACACCAGATACATCCGCCCGCCCACCAGGGCGACGACGATCAGGGCCAGCAGACCGGCGAAGGTCGCGCCCGCGATGAAGGCCGCCAGTTGCAGGCGCGTGCGCTTGCGCTTGGCCTTCTTGGCCGGCGTGTCGGCGACGTCTGCGCCCGTTTCGTGAGGCGGAGGTGTGTCGGTCAAAACGCCTGGCCGATGCTGAGATAGAGTTGGAACCCAGAGTCGCCCTCACGCTTGTTCAGCGGGAAGGCGATGTCGGCGCGAACAGGGCCGAACGACAGTTTGTACCGCACGCCGACGCCCGCGCCGTAGCGCATATTGGTCAGGTTGGGCGTTTCCTGGAAGCCGATGGCGCCGCCGTCGACGAAGGCCACGGCCTGGAATTTCTCGCCGATGTCGCGTCGCACTTCGATCGAGGTCTCGAACAGCGACAGGCCGCCGCGCGGTCGGTTGTTGGGCAGGCGCGGGTTGATGCTCTGATAGGAATAGCCGCGAACCGAGCCGCCGCCGCCCGAATAGAACAGGCGGTCCGACGGGACGGTCAGTTCTTCGCCGCCGATGATGGAGCCGATGCGGGCGCGTCCGGCCAGCACGGTCTTGGCGTCGTCCTGAAGCGGCAGATAGGCGGTCGCCTGACCCTCGGTGCGCAGGAACAGGACCGTATCCTCGCCCGCCACGGCGGTCGGCTGGGTCGACAGCGACAGACGATAGCCCGAGGTCGGGTTCAACGGATCGTTCGAGCGATCCATGAAGGCGCTGCCGCGTAGGGTGACGATGGCCAGGTCGCGGTCGAAGGTGATCGGCGCCTGGGTCACCGGGTCGAACCGATATTCCGTGTAGCGGCCCGCATCGACGCCCAGGCCGTAGCTGAACCAGGACGTCTTGCCGAGGCGCTGGGACAGGTCTGCGGCCATGGTGATGGCGCTGCGGTCGTAGGCGTCCGTCTGTTCGTTGACGATGAAGGACGACAGCTTCAGCGTCCGTCCGGCCTTGCGCCAGTGCGGCTGGGACCACTCGCCGCCGATGCGGCTGTCGATGCTGGCGATGCGCGCGCCATAGCGCAGGGTGTCGGCGCGCCCGAAGCGGTTGTACCGCGTGCGGAAGACATCGACGCCGACGCCTTCATAGGTCGAATAGGTGGCGCCCGCCTCAAGCAGGCTGACCGGCCGGTCCGCGAGAGTGACGACGACCGGGCGCAGGCCGTCCGGCCGAATGTCGTCCAGCGGCGACAGAGCCACGCCCACGCCGTCATAGACGCCGGTGTCCAGCAGGCGACGTTCCAATTCGGCGATGTCCTCTGGATCGTAGCGATCGCCTTCCTTCCAGGGGACCAGGCTCTGGAGCCAGCTTTCCTTGGTCGGTCCGCGGGTCCGCAATTGAATCCCGTTCAGCCGCACCAACTCGCCGGAGTTGATGTTGAAGCCGGGTTGAACCAGGAAGGTGGCGTGATCCACGACCACGCGGCGGGGCAGGGCGACGGCGTCCGCATAGCCGCGCCGAGTCAGATCGGCGACGACGCGGCCTTCGGCTTCCAGAATCCCGGCGGCCCGGCCCGGTTCGCCGGGCTTGAGCCGGATGTCTTCAATGACAGCGGTGCTGGTTTCCGCGTCCGGCGCAGGCGCAGTCCAGTTGATCGTGGTTTCGCCCAGGACGAAGCGGCGACCCGGCGCGATCTGAACCACGGCGACAGGCTTGTCATCGCCCTCGACCTGATCCTCTACGGTGGCTTGGTAATAGCCTTCCGAACGCAGCAAGGCCTGAGCTGAAGTCAGGGCGGCGCGGGCGCGACGACGCGCCTCGAAGCGATTGGACGGCGCGCCGTCCACCTCGCCAATGGCCTGTTCGAGCTGGCGTTTGAGATCGCCGTCTATTTCACCGCGAATCTGAGCCCGGGGTTCGGCGGCGGCCTGGCTTGCAAGGGCGCATACTGCCGCGCTGGCAAGAAGGAGAGGAAGCCTCGACGTCAAATCCGAACCCTGGTTGCGAGACGATCATGAGCGATTAGCTCCGTTCGTCAGGAGAATCAGTAAAACAGCGTATCGCTTTCGGGTTGCACTGTCTCTTCGGAGGAACGCTGGTCCGGCGGCAGCGCCTCTACCGGCGTGGCCGCTTCGGGAGCGACGGCGGTCTCAGCAACGGCGGGCGCGGCGGCGTCTTCGGCGGCGGGGGCCTCAACGGGCGCCGGCGCTTCGACGGGCGTCGGTTCGCTGTAGGGTTGTTCACAGGCGGCCAGGAATCCGGTGGCGGCCAGCGCCGCGCCGATCATCAGACGATTCAACATGGATCGATTCATTTTTGATCCCCCTTCTAGGGGCTGGAAACGTGGAGAGGCGAAGCCGGTTCCTCTGGGCGCGCCTTTATAGGATTCATGTGAACCTGGGATGAATCGCGCGCTCGAATCGCCTTGATTTCGTGGCGGGGGCCGTCGTCAGAGCCTTGTTTGTGCGGTGAAAAATTTCCTGAAATTTCCACTTGCCCGCCGCGAAGCTCATCCGTATGTTCCGCGCTCTTCGCAAACGCGATGTGCGCCCCTAGCTCAGTTGGTTAGAGCATCTGACTTTTAATCAGAGGGTCCTCGGTTCGAGCCCGAGGGGGCGTACCACTCCCCTGAAATTCCAAGACGATCAGCGCCTAGGACTTCTGGTCCTTGTTGCGGACCGCGCGCTCGAGTTCCGTCAGGCGTTCGTCCAGCCAGCTGACATGTGAGGTTCCGACGCCGCGCCGTCGCAAGGGGCCGTGGAGCCGCCAGGCGAGTGCGAGCGCCGCCGCCAGTACGACTGCGGCCATCACGAAATCCAGCCATGTCAGATTATAAAGCGGGACGTTCAGCAGGCGCATGACATCAGCCTAGGCGGGCTTTGGGCTGGGTGTCGAGAGAGGCAGGCTTGGCTTTAACGCGCAGGGCGTGATTAAACGCGCTCATGCGCCAGATTTCATTGACCGCCATCGCTGTGTCCCTGTTGCTTGCCGGCTGCAACGCCGGCGCCTCCGCCCGAGACGGCGTGGACCAGGTGGGGACGGGCCTGGGCGACGCCGTGGCTGCGCCGCTAGAGGATCTGAACCTCAAGCGTCAGGAAATACCGACCGTTCTGCTGCAGGCGGAATCCAATCCCTATGACGTGCGCAACATGACCCGATGCACTGTCATCGCCGCCGAGATCGCGCGCCTGGATGAGGCTCTGGGGCCGGACACGGACGCCGCGCCCACCGACGACGGAACCTTCATGAGCGAGCGCGCCGCTGACGCCGCCGCCGGGGCGACGCTGGACGCCGTGCGCGGCACGGTGACGGACTTCATTCCGGCCCGCAGCTGGGTGCGCCGCCTGACCGGCTCCGACGCTCACAGCAAGCACGTCCAGTCGGCCATTCAAGCGGGCCTGCGTCGCCGCTCCTTCCTGAAGGGCGTAGGAATGCAGCGCAACTGCGCCCCGCCGGCGGCGCCGGCCGGGTTCGTTCCGCGTCGCGGCTAGGTCTTCAGATGCCGCGCACGGAAGTCGCGGCGGAACTGTTCGAACCGACCCTCGGCGATGGCGGCGCGCATGGCGGCCGTCAGCGCCTGGAAGAAGGCGATGTTGTGCCAGCTCAGCAGGATCTTGCCGAGAATCTCATCGGCGCGGATCAGGTGATGCAGGTAAGCCTTTGAATAGACTTGTGAGGCCGGGCAGGGGACTTCGACGTCCAGCGGATCCTGATCCTCGGCGAAGCGGGCGTTCTTGAGGTTCAGCGGGCCGTCCCAGGTCCAGGCCTGTCCGTGACGCCCGGCGCGGGTCGGTAGGACACAGTCGAACATGTCGACGCCGCGATAGACCGCCTCGACCAGATCAATCGGCTTGCCGACGCCCATCAGATAGCGGGGGCGGTCCTTGGGCAGGAACTCTGGCGCATAGTCCAGAACCTCGCACATGGCTTCGTGGCCTTCGCCGACGGCCAGGCCGCCAATGGCGTAGCCGTCGAAGCCGATCTCCTGCAGGCGTTCGGAGGATTCACGGCGCAGGTTTTCATAGGTCGAGCCCTGCTGAATGCCGAACAGGGCCTGGCGGTCGCGCGTCCCAAAGGCGTTCTTAGAGCGCTGGGCCCAGCGCGCGGACAGCTCCATGCCTTCGCGCGCGCGCTTTTCCTCGGCGGGCCAGGCGACGCATTCGTCCAACTGCATGACGATGTCGGAGCCCAGGCGGTCGGCCTGAATCTGGATCGAGCGTTCCGGCGTCAGGACGTGTTTCGACCCGTCGATATGGCTGGAGAAGGTCACGGCCTCCTCGGTCAACTTGGAGATGCCCGACAGGCTCATGACCTGGAAGCCGCCGGAGTCGGTCAGGATCGGCTTGTCCCAGCGCATGAAGTTATGGAGGCCGCCCAGGCGCTCCATCCGCTCGGGACCGGGCCGCAGCATCAGGTGATAGGTGTTGCCTAGAATGATGTCCGCGCCGGTCTGTTTGACCTGATCCACCGTCATCGCCTTGACCGTGGCGGCGGTGCCGACGGGCATGAAGGCGGGGGTGCGAATGTCGCCGCGCGTGGTTTTCAGCACGCCGGTGCGGGCGCGGCCTTCGACAGCGGAGATCTCAAACGGAAAAGGCATGGGCGTTCCTTGCAGGGAGGCGCGTCTTAGGCCGAACGGGGGAAGGCCGCCAGTCCTTGGAGGCGTTCAGGCGAGGCGGTTCTGTGGCGGCAATCCGGCGTCGACGCCTTTGTTCGAATAGCGACGGTTATTTGGCAACCGAACGATCACGCGGCTGTTAGGGCAGCGCACAAAACCGTGAAAGTCGCCTGATTAATGCTGCTCCGTTCGGGAACCCTGGGTTCCGTCTCTCTGCTTGCGCTCGCCGTCGCCCATCCTGCCTGGTCTCAGGATTTCATTGAAGTCACGCCGCCGTCGGCCGCCTCCGACGGCCCGGTCCAGGTGCAGGACGTGGTGGTGACGGGCCTGCGCGGCAGTCTGCGCTCGGCCCAGGCGCTGAAACGCAACGCCGACGAGGTGATGGACGCCATCGTCGCCGAGGACATCGGCAAGCTGCCGGACGTGAACGCCTCGGAATCCCTGGCGCGGGTCACGGGCATCCAGGTCGAGCGGGGAGGCGGGGAGGCGTCGCGCGTGATCGTGCGAGGCCTGCCCGATGTGGCCACCACCTACAACGGCCGCGACATCTTCACGGATCAGGGGCGTTCGGTCGCCATGCAGGACTTCCCGGCGGCGGCCATCGCTGCGCTGGAGGTCTATAAGTCCAGTTCCGCCTGGCGACTTGAGTCCGGCATCGCCGGCCTGATCAATGTGCGGTCTCGGCGGCCGTTCGACTTCGACGGATTCGAACTGTCGACCTCGGTGAAAGGGTCATATGCGACCCAGTCGGAAAGTTATGACCCGAACGGCGACATCCTGATCAGCAATCGCTGGAACACGGGCGCGGGCGAGATCGGGGCCTTGCTGAACCTGTCCTACACCAGTCTCCGCTACCTCGACTCCGTGCGTTGGGACAGCGGCGGTATCGTCGCGGTGGACGGGCAGTCGGCTGATCCTGCGATCCAGGGCGCGCGCTATCCCGATGCCGTGGGCATCTTCTACGGGACGGGCGAGCGCTGGCGGCCGTCGGCCAACCTGGCGTTGCAGTGGCGGCCGAACGACCAGTGGGACTTCTATATCGACGCCCTCTATCAGGGCTATCGTAACAAGATTTCGGACCGTCAGTTCATCGTGCCGCTGAACCACGAGACCACCCGGTTCGAGGACGTGGAGCTGCGCAACGGCCGCAATGAGATTCAGAGCCTGACTCAGGTCGCGGGTCGTCGTCCGGAGCAGTGGCAGGGCGCCTCGACCGGCAAGACGAACACCTGGCAGGCGGCCGTGGGCGGCAGCTACAACGCCGGGCCGCTTCAGATCGCCTTCGACCTGGCGCGCACCGACAGCACCTATGAGTTTTCGAACTACAGCTTCGACACGGCCTTCACCTATGCGCCGGTGACGCTGATCGACTTCGATATGCCGCGCGAGGACGGCGGGGCGGCCTTCGAGTTCCGCGATTTCGACGTCACGGACCCGGACAACTACGTCTATCGCGGCCTGTTCGACCGCCACTTCATCGGCGCGGGCGATGACTGGCAGGCGAAGATCGACCTGACCTATGACACGGGCAACAGCCTGATCCCGCAGTTGAAGTTCGGCGTGCGCTACGTCGACCGTAACGGCTCCTATCAGAATGGCGAGCGGTATCAGAACCAGGAAGACCTGGGCCTGCCGTTGACCGCCCTTCCGGTCGAACTGGCCCTGATCCCGTCAGGGTTCAATGGCAGCGACGTTCAGGCCATGCGCGCCTGGGTGTCGCCGACCTACGGCAGCCTGCGCTCCAACATGGATGCCCTGCGCGCCCTGGCCGGGTTCGAGTTGGGCCGCCCGCCCATCAACCCGGTTCAAACCTATCAGGCGTCGGAGATGGCCTACACCGCCTATGGTCAGGCGGACTTCGCCATCAACACCCGCATTCCGATCGAAGGCGAACTTGGCCTGCGGATCGTCGCCACCGATTTCAGCGTGCGCGGAACCAGCCGTTCGATTGAGGGCGAGGAAGAGGTGTTCACGCCGGTCGATCAGGGCGGACGCTACACCGACCTGCTGCCCAGCCTGGGCGTGCGCTTCATGCTGGACGACGGCTTGATCCTGCGCATGGCGGCGAACCAGACGCGGACGCGCCCGGCCTTCGGTCAGCTGAACCCCAGCCTGTTCGTCAGCCCTTCGGCCGATACCTCCGGACGACGCACGGCCTCGGGGGGCAATCCCGATCTGCAGCCGATCCAGTCGACCAACTACGACCTGACGCTGGAGCGCTATTTCGCCGATACCGGCGCGGCGACCCTGGCTTTGTTCCGGCGCGAGATCTCAGGCTTCATCGCCGATCAGACGATGGATGTGGACGATCCCGTTTATGGCGTCCTGCGCGTTACGCGGCCGGTCAATCTGAACGACGCCGTGCTGCAGGGCGTCGAGGCGTCGTTCACGACCTTCTTCGATTACGATTTCGTGCCGCAATGGGCGCGCTCGTTCGGGGTGCAGGCCAACGCCACCTACATCGACGGGGCGCTGCCCTATGTGTCGAAATATTCCTACAACCTGACCGGCATGTATGAGAACGGGCCGTGGACGGCGCGGCTGGCCTATAATCTGCGGACCAAGTTCGGCAACGGCGTCATCGGCGAGCACGTCGATGATGTGGCGCGGCTGGACTTCTCGGCGGGCTGGTCACCGACCGAGCGCATCACCGTCAGCTTCGACGCGACCAATATCCTGGGTCAGCCGTTCCGGTCGTTCTACGACTATGGCGAGGGCGTCTATCCGCGCGACGTGCGCTATGAAGAGAGCCTCTACACAGTGGGTCTGCGCTTCCGGTACTGAACCAGGCTCAGCGCAGGAGCGTCTCGAGGCGCTCCGCACGCTGCAGATCCTTGGGACGACCGAACAGGCGGCACTTCTCGATCTGTTCGGCGACGGTAGGAACATAGAGCGTGCCCCCGTCCAGTTCGATCGCCTGGCGCGTGGTGAAGATGACCGGCGTCCAGTCGGCGCCCGCGCGCACGTCCATCATCGCCATGACCTCAATTGGAACCGGCGTGGTCAGGATTTCGCCGAACACCTGCGACCGGAACAGGCCTTCGCCGGGGTCTTCGATGGCTTCGCCGTGCAGAGCCTCGATCAGGCGCCGGGCGTCGCGAGGACTGGTCATCACGTCGACATCGGGCACGTGCCATTCCGACAGGCCCGACAGCGCCATGCCCGCGCCCCCGAACACCCACCAGGGATCCTGAAGCTCACTGGCCGCTGAAGCCAGGATGTCGAAGGTCGCGGCCAGATTTTCGGGCAGGTCGTCGATGTGGCTCATTGGGCGTCTTCCCGGAACAGCAGGCTTCCGTCGCCATAAGAATAGAAGCGGTAGCCGCTGTCGATGGCGTGGGCGTAGGCGGCGCGCATCGTCTCCAGCCCGGCGAAGGCGCTGACCAGCATGAACAGAGTCGATTTCGGCAGGTGGAAGTTGGTCATCAGCACGTCGCAGGCGCGGAAGCGATAGCCCGGCGTGATGAAGATGGCTGTGTCGCCGTGGAAGGGCTGGACCACGCCGTCCTCGCGGGTGGCGCTCTCCAGTAGACGAAGCGAGGTGGTGCCGACGCAGACGATGCGCCCGCCCGCCGCGCGCACGGCGTTCAGGGCGGCGGCGGTTTCGGCCGAGACCTCGCCCCACTCGGAATGCATCTTGTGATCGGCCGTGTCGTCCGCCTTGACCGGCAGGAAGGTGCCCGCCCCGACGTGCAGGGTCACGGCGTGGGTCGTCACGCCGCGCGCCTGGATGGCGTCCAGCAGGGCAGGCGTGAAGTGCAGGCCCGCCGTCGGCGCCGCGACCGAGCCGTCATGCTCGGCGAAGACGGTCTGATAGTCCTTCAGATCCTGATCGTCCTCGGCCCGCTTGGCCGCGATATAGGGGGGCAGGGGCATGACCCCGACCTCGCGGATGGCGTCGTCCAGCACAGGGCCCGCCAGATCGAAGCGCAGGGTGACGAGGCCGTCCTCGCCCTTGGCGGTGATCTCGGCATCGACCTGGCCCAGGAAGCAGGCGCTGTCTTCCTCGCGCCCGAAACGAACGCGGTCGCCGACCTTCAGCCGCTTGCCGGGCTTCATGAAGGCGCTCCAGACATCGGGCGCGTCGCGGTGGTGCAGGGTGGCCTCGACCGGGACCGACAGCAGTTCGCCTTCCGGCCCGGTGCGGTGGCGGACGCCCGATAGGCGGGCGGGGATCACGCGGGTGTCGTTGAACACCAGGGCGTCGCCCGGTTGCAGAAAGTCCGGCAGGTCACGGATGATCCGATCTTGCAGATCTCCGCCCTTCACGATCAGAAACCGCGCGGAATCGCGCGGGTCGGCAGGACGCAGGGCGATGCACGCCTCGGGCAGGTCGAAGTCGAAATCGGATGTCCGCATGAGGCGGGCAATGCTCACGCCCCGCCTTTGCGGTCAAGCGAGTCCCGGCCGAAAGTCGACTGGCGAAAACCGCTCCAGCCGCTATGTCAGACTGAGCAATGGGAGTTGAGTGCATGACCGACCGCTATCTGGACGACCTGACCGTCGGCGAAAGCTGGGGCAGCGAGCCCTTCACGATCACCGAGGCCGAGATCATCGCCTTCGCGACGGAGTTCGACCCCCAGCCCATGCACGTGGACAAGGCGGCGGCCGAAGCAGGACGTTTTGGGGGCCTGATCGCCAGCGGATGGCATGTCTGTTCGCGCGTCATGCGCCAGTTCGTGAACGAAGCCTATTTCGGCCAGACGCCGCTGCTGGGCATGAACGTCGACGCCCTGTGGTGGGTGCGGCCTGTGCGTCCCGGCGACACCCTGACCGTGCGCCGTGAAATCATCGAAATCCGCCCGTCCAAGAGCCAGCCCGATCGCGGCGTCGTGCGCACCAAGACGACCGTCACCAATCAGGACGGTGATCTGGCGATGAGCTTCGAGAACCAGATGCAACTGCCCCGGAACGCCGAGGCGCGGCTCTAGGCCTCGTTTGGGCGCAAGAACAACGCCATGCCGATGGAGTTCGGCGCTGTGGGTTGGAAACCGTACTGTGCATAGAGGCGATGCGCCTCGCCGTCTGCGATTAGACTGATGTAGGCCTCGGCGGGCACGGTGGCGCGCAAGTGATCCACCAGAGCCTTCATGATCGCCTTCCCCAGGCCGCGGCCCTGGTGGGCAGGATCGACGGCGATGTCGACGATCTGGAAAAACAGCCCGTTGTCGCCGATGACCCGCCCCATGCCGACGGTCTCATCCGCCTGGTTTTCGATCACCACGGCGAAGACGGTGTTGGGCAGGCCGGCGGCTGCCGCTTCGGCGCTGCGCGGGGTGAGGCCCGAAATGGTCCTGAGGCGACGATAATCGTCGATGGCGGGCGTGCGAGCGGCGATGCGGTAATCAGGACTCATTGCGTCTTGCTAGCCGATGTAAGGCCGGGGCGACAGGGAGTTTCAAGGGATCAAAAGTTGACGTGATGCTGCGGAGCCTTCAAAGCCCGATGCATGCTTCAGAACCTTGAAACCCTGTCCCGTGAGGCCCGTTCGTGGCCGTTTGAGCAAGCGCGCAACCTGCTGGCCCACGTGCTCAAAAAACGGCTGTCGGATGCGGAGCGCGACGCCGCGAAACTGCTGATCGACGCGGGCAAGACGGACGAGGCTCTGGCGACCTTCGAGGCGCTGAACCGGCCGGTGATCCTGGAGACGGGTTACGGCCCGTCCGGCCTGCCGCACATGGGCACCTTTGGCGAAGTCGCCCGCACGACTATGGTGCGCAATGCGTTTCGCGCCCTGACCGGCGATCACTGGCGCACGCGCCTGATCGCCTTCTCGGATGACATGGACGGCCTGCGCAAGGTGCCCGAGGGCGTGCCGAACCCCGACATGCTGCGCGAAGACCTGCACCTGCCTCTGACCAAGGTGCGCGATCCGTTCGGCACGCATGACAGCTTTGGCGCGCACAACAACGCCCGCCTGCGCGCCTTCCTCGACAGCTTCGGCTTCGACTACGAGTTCATGTCCTCGACCGAGACCTATCGGTCGGGCCGGTTCGACGCGACCCTGCTGACCCTGCTGGAACGCTTCGACAAGGTCATGGGCATCATGTTGCCGACCCTGGGCGAGGAGCGTCGCGCCACCTATTCGCCCTTCCTGCCGATCAGCCCGATCACCGGCCATGTGCTGCAGGTGCCGACGCTGGAGCGCAATGTCGAGCGTGGGACCATTGTCTTTGACGATCCTGCGGGCGGCCGCACTGAGGCGCCCGTCACTGGCGGCCATGTGAAGCTTCAGTGGAAGCCCGACTGGGCCATGCGCTGGACCGCGCTGGACGTCGATTACGAGATGTCGGGCAAGGACTTGATCGAGAGCGTGCGCGAGAGCGGCAAGATCTGTCGCGCCCTGGGCGGCACGCCGCCGGAAGGCTTCAATTACGAGCTCTTCCTCGACGTCGAGGGCAAGAAGATATCCAAGTCCAAGGGCAACGGCCTGACGATGGAGGAGTGGCTGCGCTACGGCACGCCCGAGAGCCTGAGCTGGTACATGTTCCAGTCGCCGAAGTCGGCCAAGAGCCTGCACTTCAACGTCATTCCGCGCGCGACGGACGACTATCTGTCCTTCATCGAGCAGTACAAGACGCAGGAACCGGCCAAGCAGATCGACAACGCCGTCTGGCACATCCATTCGGGTCAGCCGCCGCAGAGCGTCTCGCCGGTGTCCTTCGCCCTGCTGCTGAACTTGGTGGGGGTGGCCAACGCCTCCAGCAAGGACCAGCTGTGGGCCTATTTCGCCAAATACCTGCCCGACGCCACGCCCGAGAATGAGCCGGTTCTGGATCGGCTGATGGGCTATGCGCTGAACTACTACGAGGACTTTGTGAAGCCCTCGAAGACCTATCGTCTGCCCGACGACAAGGAAAAGGCGGCGCTACTGGACCTAGCGGAACGTCTGAAAGCCCTGCCGACCGACACGACCGACGGCGAGATCATCCAGGGCGAGGTCTATGCCGTAGGCAAGGCGCACGAGTTCGAGCCGCTGCGAGCCTGGTTCCAGGCGCTGTATGAGGTGCTGCTGGGCGCCTCGCAGGGGCCGCGCTTCGGATCGTTTGCGGCCATCTACGGCCTACCGCAGACAATCGCCCTGATCGAGGCCGGGGCGAACGGCGAACTGGCCTAGCACTGAGCATCGGGGCCGCCGTAGATACTGCGGCGGCTCTTTTTTCTATCGAGACCTCAAGCAGCGCGAAGCGCGGGAGGCCAACTCAACATGAACAGAACATAACGGCGCGACGGGGGGAGCCTTCAGCTTCGCCAGTGCATTGTCGCTCCATCGACAACTCGATGACAGGAGAGACGCATGTCGAAGTTCTTCAAGGCGGGTCTGGCCGCCACCGCCATGTTCGCCGCTCTGGGTTCCGCCGCCGTGCCGATGAGCGCTGCCGCCATGCCCCAGGCTAACGGCATCACCAATTGCGACGCCCCGGGCGGTCGCCAGCAGGCCGGCGCCGCCATCGGCGCCGTGCTGGGCGGTCTGGCCGGTAGCCAGGTGTCCAAGAATGAACGCGCCCTGGGGGCGGTGGTCGGCGCCGGCGCCGGCGCTGCGGCTGGCTCATATATCGGCTGTAATCAGCAGCGCGCGCGTTCGGCCAATCAGGCAGCCGCTAACTCGTACCGCGCAACCTCGAACCTGCGTATCCGCACGGGCCCGGGCGCCAACTATCGCCAGACCGGCAGCCTGTCGGCAGGCCAGCCCTTCACCGCCGTCGGCTCGCAAGGCGAGTGGGTCCAGATCGCGGGCGGCGGTTGGGTGAACGCACACTACGTCGCGCCGAACTGATCGGCTTTCTCCCCCGCACCGATCAAAGCGAAGGCCGTCCCGAAAGGGGCGGCCTTTTTCGTGTCACTGACTGACCCAGAGGATGCGGGCCATCCATAGAATCTGGTCGCGTGCAAGGTGGCGCGGCGGGTAGTCGGGGTTCATGGAGGCTAGGACCACTTCACGGACGTTCATGGTCGCGATTTCCTTGGCCAGAGTTTCCCCTGTTCCGGTACGCAAGGCCACACGGTCGCCACGTCGGACTTCGGTAGCGTCCAGATCGACGATGACGCGGTCGCCAGGGCGATAGAGAGGGGTCATGGAATCGCCTTCGATCCGCAAGCTGAACAGGCTGTCCTTGCGTGTCGGAAGCTCGGTTTGTTCCCAGCCATCAGCCAGCGGCAGGCCTGCGTCGTCGAAAAAACCTTCATTCCCCGCTCGCGCCAGCCCGAGCATAGGGATCGGCAGGGCGGCGGGGCCTGGATCATCAGCCATGCCGGCGAATTCACCCAGGCTGAGACCTGTGGCCTGAAGCACTCGCATCAGACTCTCGGTGGACGGCCAGCGCGGGCGCGTCGGATCACCGCTAAACCGCTTTGACGGATTGAAACTTGTGGCGTCCAGCCCAGCGCGCCGCGCCAATCCGGAAGCGGACAGGCCTTCGCGACGAGCCAGGACGTCGATGGCGTTCCATATCTGCGCATGAGACAGAGGCATGGGGAATGATACCATGCCGGGATGTGGATAGGAATATTCGCCTATTCAGCCTCTTCGCCCACGGCTCGACGCTCTTGCCAAGCGAGGACTGCGCCAATCGTGATGGCGAGCATGATGCCGTATCCGGTCATGTTGACGACCGTATAGAAGGCCGAGATGGTAGGCTGCATCTTCAGGAAAACCATCACGTGGCTGGCTACCGCGAGTAGTTGCAAGGCGCTGGCCCATACCGGCCACGATCGCGGGGATTTCCAGACTAGGGCGACGAAAACGCCCAGAACGATAATGTCGATGATGAACACCGGCCACTGCATGGCTTCGTAGCCGACCATCATCTGAGCGAGAATCGACAGGAACCAGGCGACAAGCATGGTGCCGGCGCCGATCCGCTCGGGCCTACCGCCCTTGGTGAGCGCGAACAGCCCAGCCAAGAGCATAATGGATATGCCGACGTACTCGGATACGAAGCCGAACATAGAAACCCCCTCCGCTGTCCAGCGAAGGGGGTATCATGTCACCAAAGCGCCGAAGGCGCACCTAACTCTAGGTGTGAGTTAGATTAAATTCACGCAACCCGCAGGTGACCCATGGGGCGGCTGTCCCATTCGTCCGGCTTGGCCAGCGGACCAGCGGCGTAAGTGCCGTAGCCGAGACGGCGGTGATCCTTGGCCATTTCATTGTGGCAGGCGACGATAGCTTCGCGCGCGGCGCTCAGAGCGGCGATGGATTCCATGGCCTTGGTCTGAGAGGCCGATGCGGCCACGGCGGAAACGGACAGGGCCGAACGGGCGCCGATCATCGACTGCACCAGGGCGGTGGCCTGCACGATCGCGTCGTCGATCGCTTTCTCGGTAGCGTGCAAATCACCGGCGACGGCGGCGATCACTTCAGTGCGGTCCATAGCATACCCCTCATCAAATCTGCGAGGAGCAATAGTTAACACGCGTTAAGGCTGTTTGGTAGGAATTTGTTTACCATTGGTTACTTTACGCGTTTTGCGTGTGAACGCTCACTTCAGGTTGTGATCTCTTCGTCCAGTAGGAAGTGGGCGGTCAGGCTGGCGATTGGTTGGGCGTGGTTTTCCTGCCAAGCCTCGGCGATGACATGAGCGACCCTGCGCCCGGCGCGGTTGATGCGGGCGCGAGCGAAGACGTGGATGGGCTTGCCAGAACGAAGGTAGGCCACGGTGACGTTTATCGGGCGGGGCAGCCGCAGCCGCGGATAGGTCAGTGAGACCTGGGCCATGGCGGTCATCTCCAACAGCGCGGCTGTAGAGCCGCCATGCAGGGCGGGCAGGAGAGGGTTGCCGATGAGTTTGTCGTCGAACGGCATGGTCACGGTGACTTCATCGCCGTTCACCTGCGTCTGCAGACCGAGGAAGCGCGCATAGGGCAGGCTGTCGAGCAGGAAGGCGGTCATGCGGCGTCCTTCGCGCGACGAGGTTTCAGGTTGGCGCCGGTGCGGCTGTCGCCTTCTGCACTGACCATGTAGGCGGATTGGGCGGCGGCGACAGGGTCGCTTGGGTCGTCTTCGAACGCCCAGGCGCGCACGAAGGCCAGATTGCGGGTCAGGCGATAGCAGCGGGCTTCAGCCAACAGGTCGCGCCCAGGTTGTGCGGCTCTCATGTAATCTACGCGCAGGTCCAGTGTCGCGATCGGGCGAAAAGCGTCCAGCGCCACCCAGACGGCCAGCCCGCCCGCATGATCGAGCAGGGTCGTCACCAAGCCGCCGGCCAGGACGCCAGTCTCGGGGTCGCCGACCAGGTCGGCGTGATAGGGAACGCGCATCCGAACGCGGTCGCCCTCAAGGCCTTCATAGGCGAAACCCAGGGCGTGGGTGTGGGCGGCGCCGGAGGCCAGTTGCGGCAATAGGGTGGTGAGGAACGAATCCGTCATCAAGGCGTCCTTTTATGAGCGTCGCCCTTGGTCGCCTGTCCGGCGCAGTCTTGTCCAGCCAACCTTGATCTGATGATGCGCCCTCAGGATCTTTTACGACCCACGCCCGCAGGCCTCTATTGTTCTCCTGGTGATTTCTACATCGACCCGGTGCGTCCGGTGGATCGGGCGGTGATCACCCACGGCCATTCCGACCATGCGCGCGCCGGGCACGGTGCGGTTCTGGCGACGACTGAGACCCTGGCGATAATGGCCGTGCGATACGGCATGGATTTCTCCGGGCGGAGGCAGGCTGTCGACTATGGAGAGACGACATCCGTCGGCGGCGTTGATGTGCGGCTGGTTCCGGCCGGGCATGTTCTGGGTTCTGCGCAGGTCGTTGTCAGCCGCAACGGTCTGATCATGACTGTGTCTGGCGACTACAAGCGGCGTCGCGATCCGACCTGCGTCCCGTTCGAACTGACGCCTTGCCATGTCTTTATTTCGGAGGCGACGTTCGGCCTTCCGGTTTTCGTTCATCCCCCCGACGCCGATGAGATCGACAGGCTGATGCGTTCACTGGCGCAGTTTCCGGACAGGGCGCATCTGATCGGCGCCTATGCCTTGGGTAAGGCGCAGCGCATTATTTGCCTGTTGCGCGAGAGGGGTTGGGAGCGGCCGATCTACGTTCATGGCGCGCTGGAGCGGTTGAACGAGCTCTATCAGGCGTCGGGTGTCGGTTTGGGGGCGCTGAGGCCAGCCACGGGTCTGAAACCTGGAGCTCTTGGCGGTGAGGTGGTCATTGCTCCGCCATCGGCAGTGCAGGACCGTTGGGCGCGTCGCTTTGCTGAGCCGATCATGGCTTTCGCTTCAGGCTGGATGGGCGTTCGGGCGCGAGCGCTTCAGCGCGGCGTGGAACTGCCGCTGGTGATTTCCGATCACGCCGACTGGCCGGAGCTGACCCGCACCTTCAACGAGATCGCGCCTGAAGAAGTGTGGATCACCCATGGTCGGGAAGAGGGGCTGCTGCGCTGGTGTGAACTGGCGGGCGTCAAAGCGCGCGCCTTGCGCCTTGTGGGATATGACGAGGAGGGCGGAGGCGAAGGGGAGATTTCAGAAGCCTTGCCTGACCAAGGTCAGGCTGCGCCGCGATCCTTGTGAGCGACTGCAGGTTCGGCAGGTTCCAGGGCTGTATTCATGGCCAGACGCAGTCGCTCGGGCTTGATCGGCTTTTCGACCACGGCGGCCATGCCCGCCGCCAGATAGGCTTTGGCGTCGTCAGGGTCCGCGTTTGCGGTAAGGGCGATGATGGGCAGACGGCCCGCTGCGCCGGGGAGGGCGCGGATGGCGCGCGTGGCCCCGACGCCGTCCAGGCGAGGCATCTTGATATCCATGAGGATCAGGTCGAAGGGGCGAGACTGAGCGGCCTCCACGGCCTCTTGACCGTCCTCAACGGTTTCGGAGGTGCAGCCGAACATTTCGCAAAGGGCCTGAGCCACCACGCGGTTGGTGGCGTTGTCGTCGGCGATCAGGACGTGCGGCTGGGCCTGCAGGTGCAGGTGATCCAGATTCGCTACGTTTGAGGGGGTCTCCTGCTCCATCAGGGCGATGGGAGCTTCCAGATCAAAAGCGAAGGTGGCGCCGCGACCGATGTTGTTTTCGGCCCGCAGCCGGCCGTCCATGCACTGGATCAGGCGTCCACTGACCATCAGGCCGAGATCGCAGGATTCCTCGGTGTTCTCATCCAGTCGCCGCATCTCGGCTGACCCGTCGTCACGGACGCGGGCTTCTATCAACACGCGATCGCCGTGAGCGAGAGCCTTGAGGCTGGCTTCCACCATGCCGTGACGGGTGTTGCCCAGGGCGGCGCTGATCAGATTGTTGAACACCTGCTTCAACCGGTCGGCGTCGATCATGGCCGCCAGTTCGGTGTCGCCTTCATAGCCGACCATCAGGGTCACGCTGTCCTGGGCGGCGCGGGGGGACCAGTGGGTCTGCAACTCGTCCATCAAGGTGCGAAGGGGCGTAGGGGCGGGCGACAACTGCAATTCGCCAGCCTCTGCGCGCGCCAGGTCCAGTGCGTCACGCAGGTTGTCGAGCAGGTCTTCCGCCGATTCCATGATGGTGCGAGCGTGAGCCTTGGCCGCTTCGTTCAATGGCTGCCGGTGCAGCAACTCGGCGACGGCGAGAACTCCGTTCATGGAGGTGCTGAGTTCGCGATTGAGCAGGCCCATGAAGCGGCTTTTTTCACGTGCGGCGGTCTGCATTGCGCTGTCGGCGTCGGCTGCGGCCCGCGCTTGCTCGGCCAAATGCTGGTTTTCATGCTTTTGCAGCTTGTTGACGGCGCGCAGCAGGGCCACCGCCGTGCCGACGCCGCGATAGGCGCCGTTGCGAGTGACGATGAAGCCGCGCATCAAGGTGCCCGGTCCGCTTTTCAGGATGATGTCGGCGAAGGCGTCGATGCGGACGCCGGATTCCACTACCGCAGGCTCGGGGTCCATCAGGTGGGCGATTTCGCGACCGCCATACAGACTGGGGCCCAGCGGCCCCGCTAACTTCATCAGGAAGTCGCTGCGTTCGATCAGGCCGACGGGACGCTCGCCGTCCACAACGGCGATCACCAGGGTGTCCGGCTCGCGCTCGAAACGCGCGAATATCTCTCCTGTCTTTGCAGAAGGAGATACGGGCTCCGCCCGCTCGGTCAGCACTTCGATCGTCGGCATTCGGCCGGACTCCTACTGAGACCATTTTACATTCTTTGAAAATATTTGCTGAACGGTTAAGCGCGACCGCAGATTCTGCGACATGGCTTTCTTTTGCCGGGCGGGCCGGTCTGGCCTATGCTGTGTGATTACCCATCTTCCGATCCTGGAACGTCCTTGGATGCGCGCGGCTGACGGCCGACCGCAGGTTTGTCATGAACGAAATCCCCCCCAACGCATTAACTTCCGCCCTGGTCCTCTTCTCAGGCGGGCAGGACAGCGCCACCTGCCTGGCCTGGGCGCTGGAGCGTTTCGATCGGGTGGAGACTGTCGGTTTCGACTACGGCCAGCGTCATGCGGTCGAGATGCAGGCGCGCCAGTCCGTTCGCAAGGAACTGGTTAAGGCCTTGCCGCAGTGGGCCGAGCGTCTGGGGGACGATCATGTGGTCGATCTGACGGGCTTCGGCGCCATCGGCGAGACGGCGATGACGACCGAACGCGCCATCGAGGCGGATGCGCGCGGCCTGCCCAATACCTTCGTGCCGGGTCGCAATCTGATCTTCCTGGTGGCGGCGGCCGCGCTGGCGGATCGCAGGGGGCTGGAAGTCCTGATCGGCGGCATGTGCGAGACCGACTACTCCGGCTATCCCGACTGTCGCCACGAAACGATCCAGGCGACAGCGCGCGCCCTGTCGCTGGGCCTGGACAAGTCTGTTCCGGTCGAGACGCCCCTGATGTTCCTGACCAAGGCCCAGACCTGGGAATTGGCGGATCAGATCGGCGGTCGCGCCCTGGTCGAGGCCATCATCGAGTTCAGCCACACCTGCTATCTGGGCGACCGGACACATCGCCATGTCTGGGGTTATGGCTGCGGCGCTTGTCCGGCCTGTGAACTGCGCGCGGCCGGTTATGCGCAATGGGCGGCCGCATGACCTATTCGGCCAAGGAAGTCTTCCTGACGGTGCAGGGCGAGGGCGGACAGGCGGGGCGCCCCGCGGTCTTCCTGCGCTTTGCCGGATGCAATCTGTGGAGCGGGCTGGAGCGGGACCGTGCAACGGCGATTTGCACCTTCTGCGACACCGATTTCGTCGGGGTGAACGGCGACGGCGGCGGCAAGTTCAAGACCGCCGACCTGATGGCCGACCACGTCGCGGGGATGTGGCGCGGCCGCGAAGGCGATCCGAAACTGGTGGTCTGCACGGGCGGCGAGCCGCTGATGCAACTGGATGCGCCGCTGATCGACGCCCTGCACGCACGCGGATTCGAGATCGCCATCGAATCCAACGGCACCCTGACGGCGCCGGACGGCATCGACTGGATCTGCATCAGCCCCAAGGCCGCCGCCCCCATGGTTCAGACCTCAGGACAGGAGCTGAAGCTGGTCTTTCCTCAGCCGCTGGCCATGCCCGCCCGCTTCGAACATCTCGATTTCGAGCGGTTCTGGCTTCAGCCGATGGATGGCCCTGATCAGGTCGCCAACACCGCTGCCGCCATCGAATACTGCCTGACCCACCCGCAATGGCGGCTCAGCGTCCAGACGCATAAATACATCGGGGTGCGCTAGGGATCAGCAGGTTTTGCCCTGACGCTGTCTTTCTTTGCAGCGGCGTTGTTCGCGTTCGTATCCGCGCTGCTCGCGCTCGCGCTTGGCCTTGGTTTCCTCGTCCGAGGTGGTGACGGCGTCGAAGCCCGCGCCGACGGCGGCGCCCGTCACCTTGGCCGCGCCGCCGACCACGGCGGCTCCGGCGCCGACGACGGCGCCCGCGACGCAGCCCTGAAGCATCAGGGCGCCGGACAGGCAGAGGGCGAGGGCGGTGAGGCGCTGGATCATGACGGCACTCTGCCGCGCCGCCTGCCTTCTGTCAGTGCGCAAAAGAAAGGGAGCGCTCTTTCGAACGCCCCCTGTGATCTTTCGATCAGCGTAGTCTTACAGGCTGTCGACCATGACCAGTTCGGCGTCTTCGGCGGCCGTGATGGTGATGGTCAGCTCGTCGATGATGCCGGCGCCGTCGCGGGCGTTCAGTGTGGTTCCGTTGACGTCCACCCGGCCCACGGCGGGCACCAGATAGGCGCGGCGACCGGCGGCCAGGTCATAGGTCAGGCTCTCGCCCGCCTTCAGAGTCGCGGCCAGGATCTTGGCGTCGGCGTTGATCGACAGGGCCTCGTCCGCCGGATCGCCCGAGGCGACGACGGTGAAACGGCCTGAGCGGTCGTTCTTGGGGAACTCCCGCTGGCCCCAGGACGGCTGGGCGCCCGGTTTGTCCGTCTCGATCCAGATCTGGAACAGGGTGGTCGTTTCGTCCTCGAGGTTGAACTCGGAGTGACGCACGCCGGTCCCAGCGCTCATCACCTGAACGTCGCCCGCGCCCGTACGGCCCTTGTTGCCCATCGAGTCCTCGTGGGTGATGGCGCCCGTGCGGACATAGGTGATGATCTCCATGTCGGCATGGGGGTGGGGCGGGAAGCCCGACCGGGCGCCGATCTCGTCGTCGTTCCAGACGCGCAGACGGCCCCAGCCCATGCGCTTGGGATCATAGTAGTTGGCGAACGAGAAGTGGTGCTTGGCGTTCAACCAGCCGTGGTTGGCGCCGCCGAGGGTGTTGAAAGGTCTGACGTCGATCATGGTTCGGTCTCCCATCCGAGGAATGCTTGAGACCTAGATAGGATCGCCAAATCTTATTTGCAACTGTGTTTGTTTCTTATTGGGCGTCAGCCCATCTGCGCCCGGTGCCGCAGCTTGGCGTCGGCCAGCACGATGGCGGCCATGGCTTCGACGACCGGCACGCCGCGCAGGGCGACGCAGGGGTCGTGGCGGCCCTTGGTGCGCAGATCGACTTCGGCGCCGTCGCGGTTGATGGTCTGGCGCAGGGTCAGGATGGACGACGTGGGTTTGAACGCCACGCGGGCCGTCAACGGCTGGCCGGTGGAGATGCCGCCCAGGACGCCCCCCGCTTTGTTCGACAGGAAGATCGGCAGGCCGTCGTCGCCCAGGCGCATCTCGTCGGCGTTGTCCTCGCCCGACAGTTCGGCGGCGCCGAAGCCCGCGCCGATCTCGACGCCCTTGACGGCGTTGATGGACATCAGGCCCGCCGCCAGCTCGGCGTCCAGCTTGGCGTAAAGGGGCGCGCCCCAACCGGCGGGGACGCCCGTGACCTCCAGCGCCACGACGGCGCCGATGGAGGAGCCGGCCTTGCGCACGCCGTCCAGATAGGCCTCCCAGGCAGGAACTACGTCGGCCGAGGCGGCGAACAGGGCGTTGTCATAGACGGCGTCGAAGTCGATCGCCTCGTCGGCGATGCGGTGCGGCCCCAACTGGACCACGCCGGCGCGGATGCGGATGCTGTCGCCGAGAACTTTGCGCGCCACGGCTCCCGCCGCGACGCGGCTGGCCGTTTCACGGGCCGAGGAGCGGCCGCCGCCGCGATGGTCGCGGACGCCGTACTTGGCCTGATAGGCATAATCGGCGTGGCCAGGGCGGAAGGCGCGGGCGATCTCGCCGTAATCCTTGGAACGCTGGTCGGTGTTCTCGATCATCAGACTGATCGGCGTGCCGGTCGTGACCGGGCCGTTTCCGTCGTCGAAGACGCCGGACAGGATGCGGACCTGATCCGCCTCCTGCCGCTGGGTGACGAAGCGGCTGCCGCCGGGTTTCCTCAGATCCAGCCAGGGCTGGATGTCGGCTTCGGTCAGCGGGATCAGCGGGGGGCAGCCGTCGACGACACAGCCGATGGCCGAGCCATGGCTTTCGCCCCAGGTGGTGATGCGGAACAGGTGGCCGAAGGTGTTGTGCGACATGATGGCGAGGCTTAAGCCGCCATCCGCTCCGGCGTCCAGACCCGAGTGAAGCGAAGCAGCATGTCTTCCGCCGCCGAGGGCAGGTCGTCGGACGGCGTCAGCTTGACGAACAGGTCGCCGGCGGCGCGCTTGCCTCGCGCGGGCAGGCCCAGGCCCGGAAGGCGCAGTCGGACCGGCTCTACCATGTCCGGCACCAGCCAGGCGGCCTGCGATCCGGCATGGGTGTCGATCTCGATTCGCCCGCCGTCGCGCATCAGGCGTGAGGCGATGGGCCAGTCCATGAACACGTCTGCACCCAGCACAGAAAGTCCGTCTGCTGGCCGGATAAGGACCGAGATCAGGTCGCGCGCGCCTTTCAGGCGGATGCAGTCCGCCGTCCGGACGCCAGGCGGAACGTGAACCAGCAGGCGTCGGCCAAACGCCGTGACGGCGACAGTGCCGCCGCTCAAGGCCTGCATGGGCGTCAACACGATCAGAGGCGGGGCGCTCGTTGGCGAAGGCGAACACGAAGCTTCGACTTTGCTCGCAGTACGAACCGGCGCGGGCAGGGAAGGGGTGTGGGCCTGAAGAAGGCGGTAAGCTGCGATCGTGCGCCTGAAATGATCGGCATCGCCTCCTGGATGATCGGGGTGGACGGACTTCACCGCAGCGCGAAACGCGGCGGTCAGAGCCGCCCCGGTCGCTGGTCCGTCCAGTCCCAGCAGACGTCGCGCTTCATGCGTGGAAAGACACAGCTCCGCATCCATGCGCCCAACTTGTGACAGCTATGGTCAAGGCGAGGTTAACCGTCTTCGCGAAGCTCTGATATGGAACGACGCGCGCTAGCGGCGCTTTGTCCTATTGACATAGGAGTCATGTCAGCGGCGGATGACCGTCGCCTTACGTGGCGTTAGGAAGCCCTTTCATGAACCAGCCGGTGATCCCGCCCAGTCCGTCCGCCGATGACTACGCCTTCCAACTGGCAGCCAATGCGGATGATACGATCTTCAACCGCGACGAGCCGATCGGTCTTTTTATCGAATGGTTGGAAGAGGCCAAGCGCAGTGAAGTGAACGACGCCAACGCCATGGCGCTGGCCACGGTCGATCCGGCGGGCCTGCCTGACGTGCGGATGGTTCTGCTCAAGGATGTCGATGATCGGGGCTTTACCTTCTTTTCCAATCAGGAAAGCGCGAAGGGCGAACAGCTTTGGGCGCACCCTTCGGCCGCTCTGCTTTTTCATTGGAAAAGCCTGCGCCGCCAGGTCCGTATCCGCGGTGCGGTCGAGCCTGTAAGCCTGGATGAGGCGAACGTTTATTTCGCCAGTCGCGCGCGTGAGAGCCGCATCGGCGCCTGGGCGTCGGATCAGTCGCGACCGTTGAGCGACCGCGAGGCGCTGGAGGCGCGGGTCGCAGAGCAGACGGCGCGATTCGAGGGCCAGGACGTACCGCGCCCCGATCGTTGGACCGGATGGCGGGTTCGTCCCGAACAAATCGAGTTCTGGCGCGATCGGCCGTTCCGTCTGCATGACCGTTTGCGTTTTGACCGCGATCATGCCGCCTGGGTTACGAAGCGTCTCTGGCCATGAGGCCTGACGGTCAGGCTTGATAGCGCGCCAGGAAGGTCTCGACCGCGTCGGCGGCGATGTCCGCCGGCGTGCGCTGGGCGATGACCTGGCCGCCTGTCACCATGGGCACGAAGAAGATGGGATGTTCGACCATGCCCATTAGCTGCCCAGCGGCCCAGGACGCCTTTTCAAACTTCAGTTCGCCATCGGTCTGCATGTCATTGAGCGCTTTGATCAATAGTGCGCCGAAGTCGCGCTTGGCCTTGTCGAAGAAGCCGATGGCGATGTCTTCGAAGCGCGATCGCTCGGCCATGACCAGGCGGAATATAGCCTGAACGAAGGCGTCGCTCATGAACTCGGCATAGGTCGTGAGGAAGCCTTGAAGACGTTCTCGAGGAGCCCCTGCATAGTTCTTGACGGCCGACATCCGCGTGGAGAAATCGGTCGCAGCTTCATCGATTACCGCCGCGAAGAGAGCGGCCTTATTCTCAAACATGGCGTAGAGCGTGGCCGTTGATACGCCGGCTTCGCGCGCAATGGGCTCCATCCGTGTGCCGACATAGCCTTCGGACACAAAATGAAGCCGCGCCTGACGCACCAGGGCCGTGCGTCGGGGGTCGTCTATGTCAGCAATCAGAGCGGTCATGGCGTTCACCAGCCTTTCGCCGGACACTGCCTTTAAAACGCCTTAATTGCAATGGGATCGTTGTTCGCTGCGAATGAAAATCACCTGCTGAGCCAGGGTTCTAGCAGCGGGTGCGCAAGGACAGGCGCAGCCAGACGAACGACGGCTTGAGGGTCTTCGAGACGCACTGCGGCGGTTGCGTCGGCCACTATGAAGTCGGCATGAACCCGGGAGGGTTCGGTCAAACGTTCATGTCCTGGCCGCACGGTTCCCAGATACTGCTGGATAACCGATTCGGCCGTTCGGCCACGCTCGATCTGGTCGCGTAGAAGGCGGCGGATGAAGCGGATGTCTGCAGGCGTATCGACGAAGACCTTGATGTCGAACAGGGCGGTCAAGGCCGACGTGCACAGCAGGTGCGTTCCTTCGACGATTACGACATCGGTCGCGGTTACTGGCTCGCCCTGAGGTTCACGTCCGTGATGAATGAAGGAATAGACGGGCGCTGTGATCGCGCGGCCGCTCTTCAGGGCGCTCAGGTCTGCGATCAGCAGATCGTGATCACGCGCCGCCACGTCGTCAAAGTCGTGGGTCGCCGCGTCGAAGCCCGGGACCGAAGCTGCGTCCAGATAATAGGCGTCCTCGCGCAGCAGGGTGGCGACGCCCTCAGGAAGAGAAGAAACAAGGGCTTCCGCCAGGGTGCTCTTGCCCGAACCGGAGCCGCCGGTGATCGCGATCAGAATGGTCATGGCGCGCTCATTCACCCAGACGTCGCATGACGCAAGCCCGACAGCCGTTTGAAATGGCAATCTGTCGCGGCCAGCCTTCCCTTGCGTCACGTTGCCTGTGGCGGTTCTCCTGTCTTAGCGTGGGCGCAAGCGCTGCTTCCAATCAGGCGCACAGACGAGGGAAACGCCGAATGCTGGGTATGATGCAGGACTGGCCGCTGACGGTCGACAAGATCCTCGATCACGCAAAGAACTGGCATGGGCAGCGCGAGGTCGTCACGCGTTCGGTCGAAGGGCCGATCGTCCGCACCACCTACGCCGCCATCCATGAGCGGGCGCGTCGCGTGTCGAACGCCCTGCTGGCCTGGGGGATCAAGCCGGGCGACCGGGTCGCGACGTTGGCCTGGAACACCGCCAACCATATCGAGACCTGGTACGGCATTATGGGGATAGGGGCCGTGTGCCACACCCTGAACCCGCGCTTGTTCCCGGAACAACTGGCCTACATCATCAATCACGCCGAAGACCGGATCATCTTCACCGATCTGACCTTCGTGCCGCTGCTGGAAGCCATTCTGCCGCATTGCCCGTCGGTCGAGCGCGTCATTGTCATGACCGACGCCGCTCACATGCCTCAGGCCAAGCTGCCGAAGGCCGAAGCCTATGAGACGGTGCTGGAGCAGTCTTCGAGCGACGTGACCTGGGGTGGCTTTGACGAGCAGACGGCTTGCGGCCTCTGCTACACCTCGGGCACGACGGGCAATCCGAAGGGCGTGCTGTATTCGCACCGCTCCAACTTCATCCATACGCTGCTGGGGATGCAGGCGACGGTCGTCGGGGGTACGCCCAGCGAAGTCATTCTGCCCGTGGTGCCGATGTTCCACGCCAACGCCTGGGGCATCGCCTTCGTCGGCCCAGCGGCGGGCTCCAAGCTGGTCATGCCGGGCGCTAAGATGGACGGCGCCTCCATCTATGAGCTGATCGAGACCGAGGGCGTCACCTTCTCGGCCGCCGTGCCGACGGTCTGGCAGGGGTTGTTCGGTCACATGGTGGAGAACAATCTGAAGTTCTCGACCCTGCGAAAGGTGCTGATCGGCGGCTCAGCCTGTCCCGAAGCCCTGATCCGAGGTTTCCAGGACAGGTTCGGCGTCGAAGTGGTTCATGCTTGGGGCATGACCGAGACGTCGCCCATCGGCACCATCGCCAATCTGACGCCTGAGCTGAAGGCGCTGCCGTATGACGAGCAGATGGCTTGGCGCATGAAGCAGGGCACGCCGCCGCTGGGCGTCGAGCTGAAGATCAAGAACTATGGCGGCCAGGAAATGCCGCACGACGGCAAGACCTTCGGCCGGGTCATGGTCAAGGGACCGACCATCGCCAGCGCCTATTTCAAGGGCGAGGGCGGCGATATCCTGGATCACGAAGGCTTCTTCGACACGGGCGATATCGCCAGCGTCGATTCTCACGGCTTCATGCAGATCACCGACCGCGCCAAGGACGTCATCAAGTCGGGCGGGGAGTGGATCAGCTCTATCGATATCGAGAACATCGCCGTCGGCCACCCCAAGGTCGCCCTGGCCGCCGTCATCGGCGCAGCACACCCCAAGTGGGACGAGCGGCCGGTGCTGCTGGTCAAGCTCAAGGAGGGGGAGGCCGAGGACAAGCAGGAACACCTCGACTTCCTGAAGGGCAAGATCGCCAAGTGGTGGATGCCGGACGACGTCGTCTTCGTCGATGACATTCCTCTGGGCGCCACGGGCAAGATCGATAAGAAGACGCTGCGCGAGCGGATGAAGGGTTACCAGCTACCCGCCACCGGCTGATCGCGAGGGAGGACGCCATGTCGAATACGCGCCCCAAAGGGCAGGGTTTGGCCAAGCTGCTGCTTTTGACGGCGCTTCTGGCGCCGAGTTTGCTGTTGGTCGCGGTTTTGGGAACGGTGCTGGGGCTGTGGAGCGCAGATTTCGGCATGGGCGTGCTGGCGCTGAAAGTCGGTCGCGTTCTGGCCTATCTGGGTTTGGCTGGAGCCTTGATCGCGTGCCTGCTGGCGTTTCGAGAGCGGCGACTGCTGGGAATCGCCGGCGTGGCTCTGTTGTTCGCCGCGGTGACGCTCGGCGGGTACCTTGTACAGGAGCGCCGCTTTACCGACGCGCCCCGCGATGTGGCGACCGATTTGTCCGACCCGCCTGTCTTCGCGCGCGTCCTGGCGGCGGAGCGTCGCTTGGCCGGGGTGTCTGAAAGTCGGCCCCAGGTTTGTGAGGGCCTGGTCTCCGCGCCGACACAGGTCGCGTCCGAGACGGCCGCCTGGGCATTGGAGAAGGCCGGTTTCACGGTTCTTGGCACGGCGCCGTTCCGGGTGGATGGACGCAAGGAAGGCGCATGGTTCGGTCTGACGCATGACGTCACTGTTCGAATTCGTCCTGGCCGCACTGATGTGCGCGTCGCGGGCCGTGACAACCTTCAGGTCGGCGATGAGGCCTGCCGCCTCGCCAAGGCCGTGGTTGCGGAGTTGACGCCTTGAACCGTCAGAAAGCCGGGTCGGCCAGCCGCCAGGTCGAGCCCAGGTCCGGCCCAGGCGAAGCTTGAACCCGGCCTTCCTTCAGAAGTTTGATCAGGTGCGCCAGCACCGAAAGACTGGCGGCGGGCCACAGGCGCTGATCGACGGCGGCGTAGAGGACCGGAACCATGGCGGAGATCAGTCGATCTCCTGCTTCCAGGCGGGCCATGATCTGGGCTTCGCGTTCCAGACGGTGCGCGCGGTAGGCTTTCAGGAACGGCGCAACCTGGGTGATCGCTGGGCCGTGCGTAGGCCATATTGTCGAGAATCCGCGCGCCAGTACTGCGTCGAGGCTCTGCATATAGGCCGTCATGTCGCCATCGGGCGGGGCCACGACAGTCGTAGACCAGCCCATGATGTGGTCGCCGCTGAACAGGGCGTTTTCGTTCCGCAGGACAAAAGCCATGTGGTTCGAGGCGTGACCGGGCGTCGCCATGGCCTCCAGCGTCCACCCGTCGCCCTCGATCCGCTCGCCGCCCTTCAGAACGATATCAGGACGGAAGTCTGCGTCCTCGTCCTCATCCAGGCCGCCGTCTGAGGCGTGAACCGTCCGCAGGGGCGGCTGCATGGCCAGAATCGGCGGATGCCCGACTGCCTCGGCGAACGGGCGAGCGAGGGGGGCGTGGTCACGGTGCGTGTGCGTGACCAGAACATGGCTGACTCGCCGCCCTGCGACGGCCCGCATCAGACTGTGCAGATGGGCGTCATCGAGAGGGCCGGGATCAATGACGGCCACTGCCGCGCCCGGTCGATCCCGCCCGACGATGTAGGTTCCTGTGCCAGTGAAGGTGAATGGTCCCGGGTTGTCCGCAATCACGCGCTGGATCAGCGACGAGACCTGATCTCGCTGGCCATAGGTGAAATCGAACTGGCGAACGTAGGGGATCATGGCGGTTCTCAGAGCGGTAAACGACTGAGATCGTACCCGGCGTCCAGAGCGAGCCGGCGAAGGGATGCCGCGTCTTCGCCCTGGAGCCGTCGCGCAAGGGCCCAGGCCGCCGCTGAGCGCATGCCGGATCGGCAGAACATCAGGACGGGGCCGGTTGCTTCCAGCGCCTGCGCGACGCGCTGGACAGCATCGGCGTTCGGCATGCCGCTGACAGGGGCCCAGACATATTCGAGGCCCGTCGCTTCGGCTGCCGCCTGGATCTCTTCGCTTGTAGGTTGGCCCGGCTCCTCGTGGTCGGGGCGGTTGTTGATCACTTGCTTCAGGCCGAGGGTCTCCGCCAATTCGGCCAAGGCCGAAGGAGCGATCTGAGCGGAAATCCAGACGTCGGTCGTAAGGCGCGAGGGCGATGTCACTGTCTTCTCACTCTAATGGCGCGGGCGTCGCCCACATTTAGGAAATAGCTGCCAAAGGCCGCGCGGCGGACTCGCACTGGAACGCCGGTCTGGACACGAAGGCGCGGTGATTCATTGTCTATTTGTTTCCATTCGCTGTCGTCCGCTAGATAGAATGTCCATTGTCCGTGAGCATCTCTAGAGGCGCGGTTCAGTACCGTTTGTATTGAAGTCACCTCTTCCGACTCGCTCCCTCCGCCAAAGATGGAGGGCAATGCGGCGCCGCTGAAGCCAAACAGTTGACGACGGGCTTGCTGGATTTGCGCCCGATCCACGACGGTCAAGTCTCCACGTTCATGGGCCAGAAGCATGCGGCTTGCTGTTTGGTCAAAACAGGCCAAACGCGCTGTGTTGTCTGCAACGCTTCGACATGCTGCGAGTTCGGCCATCAACTCTGTGCGCTCTTGGGCAAAAGAATTTCCGGAAATCGATAAATTAAGAAAAATAATTGCAGCTATGCCGAGAATTGACTTCTGGATTAATTTCGTAACAAGCGGCTTCATGGAGGTTTGTTCCTGTCAAAAATATGACTGACGAGTCGTCAATTACGGCCGAATACAATTAGCGTGGCGATTTTGCGACACAAGTAAGGCTCAATCGTTGCGTTCTAGTAATAATCCTAGGATTCGTTCGACCTGGGTGGTTATGAAGGGTGCAGTCATTCGTTTCGAATCTCCTGATACGGGGGCGAGCGGGGTGGCGGCGCAGGCAGATGACGCGAAATCGTCGTTGGGGGCCGTGCGCAACATAGGAGGACTTATGTTGAAGATTCAGATGAAGCGCGAGCGTTTGCTTGCGTCGACATTTATTGCGGGGCTGGCTTTTGCAGGTGTTGCGGCACCAGCGATGGCCCAAAGCACCCCGGCCACGCAGAGTGGCGAACCGGCCAGCCAGGTGTCCGACGTCGTCGTGACCGGCTCGCGTATTGTCCGTCAGGACTATGACGCTCCGAGCCCCGTCACCACGGTTACGGCTGAAACCATAGAACTGACCAGCACGCTGTCGGTCGAGAACCTCCTGAACGAACTGCCGTCGGTCGTAGCTGGCAACATGGCGACGTCCAACAACTCGGGCGGTGAGAGCTTCGCGACCGTCGACCTGCGTGGTCTAGGTCCGAACCGCACGCTGGTTCTGGTCAACGGCGAGCGCCTGCCAGCCTCGTCGACGACTGGCGTTGTCGACCTCAACACCATTCCGACGTCGCTTGTGAACCGTGTCGAAGTCGTGACCGGCGGCGCTTCGGCCGTTTACGGTTCGGACGCCGTGGCTGGCGTCGTGAACTTTGTCCTGAAGGACAACTATGAAGGCGCTGAACTTTCGGCGACTTACGGAGCTTCCTTCGACGGCATGCAGCCGGAAGTGTCGCTCTCGGGTCTGTTCGGCGGTAATTTCGCTGATGGTCGCGGTAACCTGACCGCCTATGCCAGCTACTACAACCGTGAAGGCGTGAGCCAGGCTGATCTGCCTTATTCGGCGGTATCCGGGGCGATCGCTTATGACGCCAGCGGGCGGCCGAAGGTTGTCAATTCTGCGCAAGAATATCTGGAATATACGGCCGGCGGCGGCGGGACTTCTTTCCCCGGCGGTTCTGGCACCTCGGCGTGGGGTACGGTTTACAACGACCCGAGCAACCCCTTCAGCAGCCTGAGCTCCCTCGTGGGCGCCACTGGGAACACCAACTTCGCAGCCGGCGGATATGATCGGAACTGCGACGGCGTGCCGGATGCCGCTGCGTTCAACAGCGGCAACCTGTCGTTCGACACCAGCGGCGCTTTGACCCCCCATGCAGGCCTCGGCGCCTGCGCGGTTCCTGATCGCGCAGCGGGCTCGTCGCGTTACAACTACGGTCCGGACAACTATCTGATCCTGCCGGCCGAACGTTTCAACATCACGACGATCGGTCATTACGACATCACCGACACGCTGCGTCTGGATCTCCAGCTGAACTATGCCAACACTTGGCAGGAAGTTTCGCTGGCCCCCACGCCTGCCACCGGTCTGACCGTCAACCTGACGCCGGCGATGCGGTCGCTGATTCAGACCAACCACGCCGATCTGTGGGCTGCTCTGCAGAGCCGTGCTGATCCCGACGCACCGTTCACCATGGATCGCCGTACCAACGAAGTCGGCGCCCGCTTCGGTGAAACGAAGAACAGTTCGCTGGCTATGCTGGCGACGCTCAGCGGCGACTTCGGCGACTCAGGTTGGGACTGGAGCCTGACCACGAGCTACGGCAAGAACCAGTTGCAAGATCTTGGCCGGAACAGCGTCAATAAGACCGCTATCCGCCAAGGTCTGGCAGGGTGCCAGGATCCAATATCGGGCGCTCCTCTGGGCATTAACGCCTTGCCGGGCTGCGTGCCGCTGGACATCTTTGGCGAAGGCACTCTGACGCAGGAGATGGTGGACTTCCTTACGGTCCCGACTTTCGCAACGACTGACATTGAAGAATCCCGCATTGCGGGCTTTGCTCGCGGCGATCTGCTGACGTTGCCTGCTGGCCCGCTGGCGGCGGTCTTCGGCTTCGAGTGGCGTGAAAGCCGTGCGGAGTTCCGCGTCGACAACGAGCAGCGGACGGGCAACATCTACGGCTTCAACGCCATCCAGGATCAGGGCGGCTCGATCAGCGTTTCGGAACTGTACGGCGAAATCTCGCTGCCGCTGCTTCGTGACCTGCCGGGTGCCAAGTATCTGGGTATGGACTTTGGCTATCGCTATTCGGACTACTCGTCAGTCGGTGGTCTCGATACCTACAAGATCGGTCTGGAGTATCAGCCGCTGGATTGGCTGAAGTTCCGCTCGGTGTTCAACTCGGCGGTTCGTGCGCCCAGCGTCTTCGAACTGTACCAGAACGGCGACCAGGGTTTCCCCAGCGCGATCGACCCCTGTATGGTGCAGGGCGGCTCGGCGCCTTCGAGCGCTGTGGCGGCCTTCTGCGCTCAGCAAGCACCGGGCATCGACTTCACCACGGGCCTGACTCAGAACAATACCCAGGTTGAAGCCTTTGCGTTTGGTAACCCGAACCTGAAGCCTGAATCTGCTGAGACGCTGACCTTCGGCGTGGTGTTCCAGCCTGACTTCTTCCCGGTTGGAAGCTTCCGGGCGACGGTTGACTACTATGATATCGAAATCACCGATATCATTGCATCGCTGGGCGCCACCTATTGGATCGACGAGTGCTATGACGATCTCAGCCTGACATCGGAAGCATGCCAGCGCGTCATTCGTGATCAGGTCACGGGTCAGATCGATTACGTGAACACGACGCGCACCAACGGCGGCTTCTATCGCACCAAGGGCATCGACACTCAGATCGACTGGTCGGTCGATATGGAGGAGTTCGGCCTGCCGGGTCGTTTGCGCGTCAATGAGCTGTTCACCTACGTCGATGAACTGAACTTCGACGGTGATGACACGGTTGGCTATGGCTACTCGGCCATCGGCGGCGCCAACTTCGACTGGAAGTCTGTCCTGTCGATCACCTACGACATTGCGGATTGGACGATCTTCGGCCGCTGGAGCTACACTCCGTCGCTGAAGGATCCGATCTTCACCAATGAAGTGGATGGTGTCACCGAGTACGACATGCCGGAGGCGAGCTACTTCGATCTGTCAGCACGGTGGAACGTTACGGATAACTTCCAGCTGACGGCCTTCATCGGCAACGTGTTTGACGAAACCGCACCGCAGACGCCGATCGGCGCCTACAACGGTCAGGCGAACACTGACACCCAACTGTACTATCCGGGTCTGTTGGGACGTATGTTCTCGATCTCGGCTCGCGCTCGCTTCTAAACTCAGAAGCTGGTCGACAATGGGAGGCGGCGAACCTTGGTTCGCCGCCTTTCTTTTTGTCGATTGAATCACCGGGAGCGACTGCAGGTAGGGAAGGGCGCGTGCGACTCAAGCCGACCATGTTTGGCGGCGAGCGAACTTCCGGACATGCGGAGCACGTCCTTGGAAAAATTGGATGTCGGAAAAACACGAAAGGGCGGTGCGCCACTCCCTCATTCCTGAGAAGGAGTGGCGCGAGTGACGGGGCTCGAACCCGCGACCTCCGGCGTGACAGGCCGGCACTCTAACCAACTGAGCTACACCCGCGTTTCTCTCCCCGCGAGGAGGAGAGGAGGGGCGAATACGGTTCGTCGCGCTTTCGGTCAAGCGCATTGTGGCGCTTTTGCTAAAAAATCTGCGAATTCAGACTCTAGCGGCTGCAATCCAGGCCGTCGGCGTCGGGTGGAGCCGCGCCGCCGGCGCCGAGCGCCTTCTGCATGAAGACGACATCGCGCCAGCCGTCGAACTTCCACCCGGCGTCGCGGAAGGCGCCGACATGGGCGAATCCCGCCGCTTCATGCAGGGCGATGGAGCCGGTGTTGGCGCTGTCGCCGATCACCGCCACCATCTGACGCAATCCCAGGGCCTCACAGGCGCTGAGCAGGGCGTCCAGCAGCACCTTGCCGACGCCCCGTCCGCGAAACGCTTCGGCGATGTAGATCGAATCCTCGACCATGAAGCGATAGGCCGCGCGCAGACGATAGGGGGCGGCATAGGCGTAGCCCGCGACCGCTCCATCGATCTCGGCGACCAGGACAGGCAGGCCAAGCGCGGCGGGCGCGGCCAGCCGAGCGCGCATCTCGTCGGCTGAGGGGACGTCCAGTTCGAACGTACCCGTGCCGTGCAGCACGCTGTCGGCGTAGATGGCCGTCACGGCCGCCAGGTCGGCCTCCGCGAACGGCCGGATGATCACGCCTTCTCCCAGCCCTTCTCGACCGCCCAGACGGCGAAGGCGTAGTCGTGGGCGATGTCCTTCAGATAGTCGAAGCGGCCAGACGAGGCGAAGTGACCCGCTTCCATATTGATCTTGAGCAGCACCGGCTTGCCGGAGGTCGAAGCCGGCCGCAGCTTGGCCACCCACTTTTCAGGCTCCCAATAGGTGACGCGCGGGTCGGACAGACCGCCGGTCGCCAGCAGGGCCGGGTAAGGTTTGGCCTCGATCTGGTCGTAGGGGCTGTAGCTCAGCATGTAGTCGTAGGCGGCCGCGTCCTCCAGCGGATTGCCCCATTCGGGCCATTCCGGCGGCGTCAGGGGCAGGCTGGTGTCGCTCATGGTGTTGATGACGTCGACGAAGGGCACGCCGCCGATCACGCCGGCCCACAAGTCCGGCCGCATATTGGTGATGGCGCCCATCAGCAGGCCGCCCGCCGAGCGGCCCTCGGCGACGATGTTGCCGGCCTTGGTGTAATTCTGCGCGATCAGGTGGTCGGCGGCGGCGATGAAGTCGGTGAAGGTGTTCTTCTTGGTGAAGCGCCGGGCGGTCAGGAACCAGTTCCAGCCCTTGTCCGAACCGCCGCGGATGTGGGCGATGGCGTAGATGAAGCCGCGATCGACCAGCGACAGCCGGTTGGTCGCGAAACTGGCCGCCATCGGGATGCCGTAGGAGCCGTAGCCGTAGAGCAGCAAGGGCGCGGAGCCGTCGACCGGCGTGTCATTGCGGCGCAGCACCGTCACCGGCACCAGTTCACCGTCCGAGGCCGGGGCGTTCAGGCGTTCGACCACATAGTCCGCCGGGTTATGGCCCGAGGGAATTTCCTGAACCTTGCGCAGGGTGCGTTCGCGCGTCTTTAGGTCATAGTCATAGGTCGAGGTCGGCGTGGACGGCGAGTTGTAGCCATAGCGCATGACTGTGGTGTCGAACTCCGACGCGCCGCCCAGCGACAGGGCGTAGGCGGGCTCGTCCACGGCGATCTCATGCTCGGCGCCGGCGCGGTCGCGAATAACGATCTTCGTATTGGCGTCGGCGCGCTCCTGACGGCCCAGATAGTCCTTCACCAGGGCCACGCCCTCGATGAAGCGACCCGGCGTGTGGGCGATCAGGTCTTTCCAGTTCGCCTTGGCGGGGGTCGCGGTGGGCGCTTCGACGACCTTGAAGTCGATGGCGTCGTCGGCGTTGGTGCGGATGATCCAGCGGTCGCCCCAGTGGTCCAGATCATACAGGCGGCCGACGTGGCGCGGTTCGACCACCACAGGCGTCGCCGTGGGGGCGGCGGCCGGAATGATGCGGCTTTCCGAGGTTTCCTGATTGCCGATGGAGATGACGATGAAGGCGTCGTCGGCGGTGCGGCCGATGCCCTGGAACATGCCCTCGTCGGTTTCTTCATTGACCAGGGCGGTTTCGCCGCCGCGCGCCGGGCGACGGAAGATCTTGTCCGGGCGGCCGTTGTCGTCGCGGTTGGTCCAGAAGATCCACTGGCTGTCAGGCGAGAAGGTGAAGTTGGCGCTGGCCGATTCGATCGGGTTGGGCAGCACCTCGCCGGTGGCCAGATCCTTCACATAGATCTTGTAGACTTCGGACCCCTGCGCGTCCTCGGCATAGCCGAACAGGCCGTGGTCGGGGCTGTGTTCGGTCGCCGAGACCTCCGAATAGGCTTTGCCCTCGGCCAGCTTGTTGCAGTCCAGAAGGATGATCTCGCCGTCCTTCCGACCACGCGGGCGACGGCAGTAGAGCGGGTGCTGGTCGCCGGTGTTGTAGCGGACATAGTATTCCCAGGGCCCGTCGGCGGTGGGGACGGAGCTGTCGTCCTCCTTGATGCGGCCTTTCATCTCCTCGAACATCTGCGCCTGAAGCGGCAGGGTCGAGGCCATCATGGCCTCGCGATAGGCGTTCTCGGCGGTCAGATGTTCCTTGACGTCGGCCTTGATCAGCGAGGGATCGCGCAGCACGGCCTGCCAGTTGTCGTCCTTCATCCACTGATAGTCGTCGACGCGGACGCGGCCCAGCTGTTCGATGCGGACGGGGACCTTCTTGGCGACGGGCGGGATGGGCTTGGACATCGAGGCTCCGGTACTCTGGCGGGCAAGGGCGGGGGAGGCGGCGACCAAGCCGATGGCGGCGGTCGAGGCGATCAGTTCGCGGCGGTTCATGGCTTTGGCTTCCCCCTGGAATATGATTTGAGCCGGACCTTGTGCCCGGCGACGCTCGGCGTCAAATGGCGTCATGATCATTCAGGATCTTCCGCCCGAACAACCCGCCGTCGTCGCCGCTCCGCCGCCCGAATGGGATCTGACGGTCGGGGTGATCAACGCCACCGTGCAACTGGATCAGGCCATCAGCAGCGGCCAGAGGAAGGTCGGCACCGGCTTTCTGATCGCCGCGCCTCGGCCTGACGGCGCGCCGCGCGTGGTGCTGGTGACGGCGCGGCACGTGCTGGACGTCATGCCCGGCAATGAGGTGCGGATCGGCTGGCGCACGGCGGAGGCGGACGGCGCCTGGAAGTTCACGCCGGGAACCCTGGCGATCCGCGACGCAGACGGCGCGCCGTTGTGGACCGCGCACCCGGAACGTGACGTGGCGGTGATGGAGATTACGGCGCCGCCCGCCTTCGCCCAGGCGGCCATCCCTGCGGGATGGCTGGCCGACGCTGAGGCCTTCGATCGCTGGCGCATGGGGCCGGGGGACGAACTGCTGGCGCTGGGCTATCCGCATGGTCTGTCGGCCAATCGGGCGGGCTTTCCGATCCTGCGCCTGGGTCGGATCAGCTCATGGCCGCTGACGCCGATCCGGCACTTCCCGATCTTCCTGCTCGACTTCGTGGTCGCCCAGGGCAATTCCGGCGGCCCGGTCTTCTGGACGCCCGCTGCGCGCCGCGTGCCGGGGGCGCCCGTGCCGGAACATCCCTTCATAGCGGGTGTGCTGGTTCAGGAAGTGCAGGGCGGCGGCGAAGGCATGGACCTGGGCGTCGTCGCCCACGTCCAATATGTGCGCGAGGCCATTGCCCTGTTGGATCAGTCCGCCGCCGCGCCGGAAACGCAGTCGAACGCTGCGCAGTAGCGGCGGCGCATCTCGTTCCTGATCAGGGCCGGGTCTTCCGGGCTAGCCTGTGTGACTTGAGCGTACCAGGCATCCCATCCGATCGGCTTCTTGGTCGGTAGATAGTCCAGGCCGTGTCGAGCCAGGACGCGAGCGACCCCTGCGGCGTGCCAAGCCTTTTCGGCTTCAAGGTCGGGGTATAGCTCGGCCATCCAGGCGCGGAGAAGCGCCGCCTTTTCGGGCGGCATTTCGTTGACTTTCCAGTCGCGGATCGAGCGTTCGGCCGCGGAGCGGCTGCCGCCATAGAAGCTGTCGGTAAAAGCTTGGGCGACCCGGATATGTTCTGGGCCTGGTTCGGGGCCCTCCCACGGTTGGCGCAGCGGTTCGTCGCCTTCCGTCAGGATGTCGAAGGGCAGTTCGATCATGAAAGGAACGCCGGCGGGCTGGGCGACGCGCCCGCGGAACACGATCGCCAGGGCGGCCTCCTGGAAACCCATGTCGGCGGGTCTGGCGGACATGGCGGCGCATCGGGTCAAGGCGCCGTCTTCGTTATTGACGCATTCGAGGGTGACGGTTCCGTTGACCCGCAAGTCCTTGGCCAGGGCCGGATAATCATGGCGTTCGACGACAGGGCGCGTCTCCCATAGAACAGGCTCCGCCAGTAGGGCCAGGCTCGCTAGAAGCGTCATCATGTTCAGATTTTCCGTGGGTTCTCAGGGGGTGACGCCAGCCGTCGGCCCGCAGTCATAACGGGCGCAGTAGCGGCGACGTAGTTCGATCATCGGCTCGCGAGGATAAATATCGCGTCCGGCCTCTCGCAACTGGGGAGCCCAGGCTTCGCTCCAGTCATCCGGTTGCTTGGACGGCAAGGCGTCCAACTCGCGAAGGGCCAGGACCCGCGCCATCACCAGGCTCTGTCTTTGGCGCTCTGTCTCCAGGTTTCCGAACAGTTCGGCGATCCAGCCTTCGGTCGTGCGGCGCATCTCGAGCGGCATCTGGTCCAGCCGCCAATGACGTCTCAGGCGAACGACAGGCTCGACGCTGCGTCGGGCGAAACGGCGGCCGCCTTCCATTTGCGCGGCGTTGGGCGTCGGCCCGGACCAGGGCGTCGGCCCCTCCGTGTTGAATGGCGGAACGTTGAAGGGCACGCGCACCGTGAACTCGCGTTTCTCGGGCGAGGCGTCGGGCGCGGCGGGCGTTAGCCTTGCGCGTTCGATGATGCGGACAGCCGCTTCGGCGAAGCCCAGCCCGTCCGGGCGCGCGCGCATGGCGGTGCAGGCGTTCGGCAGCCCTTCTGACGTCACCAGGCAGTTCACCTCGACCCAGCCGCCGATGTTCAGGGCGGCGGCGAAGGGTGGGAAATCCTCAGGTGTCGGGACAGGGCGCGTGATCCAGGCGACCGGCTCTTGCGTTGTCGCGAAAGAGGCTCCGCTGAAAAAAGCAGCCAAGATAAAACCGGCAGCGCCAATCGCTCGATTCATACGAAACGCCTCCCGCGCCTAGGTGGCACGGGAAGCGCTTTACGCTCAAGCCATAGAACGATGATCAGCCCGCTAGGGCTTCGACGCTCATCCGTTGCAGCAGGTCGCCGCCCTGGCCGACGGCGGCCAGACGGCTGGAGACGTGGCCCAGGACGTTAGCGGCGTAGACTTCATAGAGGTCCAGCTTGCCTTGCAGCCAGGCGGCGTCGCCGTCATTGGCGTCCAGTTTCGCCTTCGCCGCCAGGGCGCCCTTGGCCAGCATCCAGCCGCCGACCACGTCGCCCATCAGCTTCAGATAGGCGTCGGCGCCCGACAGCACGTCGGCCGCGCGAGCGGCATCCGACTTGGCGTCCAGCAGCCACAGGGTGGCGTCCTCGACCGCCTCGATGGCGGTGGCGAAACGCTCGACCGGCTTGCCGGCATAGAGACGATCGATCTGGGCCAGCGTCGTCTTCATCTCGGCGATCAGGGCCTTGGCCGACTCGCCGCCGTCCATCGACAGCTTGCGGCCCACCAGATCCATCGCCTGAATGCCGTTGGTGCCTTCATAGATTGGGGTGATGCGGGCGTCGCGATAGTATTGGGCGGCGCCGGTCTCCTCGATGAATCCCATGCCGCCGTGGACCTGAACGCCCAGCGAGGCGACCTCGCAGCCGACGTCGGTGGACCAGGCCTTGGCAATCGGGGTGAACAGGTCTTCGCGACCCTTCCAGACCTTGCGCTCTTCCTCCGTGGCGGCGTGGCGGGCCAGGTCGGCGGCGACGCCGGTCGACAGGCAGATGGCGCGGGCGGCGGCGACCTTGGCCTTCATAACCGACAGCATGCGGCGCACGTCAGGATGGTCGAAGATCGGGGCGTCCTTCTGGCCGGTCCAGACGCTGCGGCCCTGACGGCGTTCCAACGCATAGGCCAGGGCGTGCTGATAGGCGCGCTCGGCGACGCCGACGCCCTCGACGCCGACGGCCAGGCGGGCGGCGTTCATCATGACGAACATATGGGCCAGACCCTGGTTCGGCTGACCGACCAGTTCGGCGCGGGCGCCCTCATAGCTCATGACGCAGGTGGGTGAGGCGTGGATGCCCAGCTTGTGCTCCACGCCGACCGGGCGGAAGGCGTTGCGCTCGCCCAATGAGCCGTCGGCGTTGACCGCGAACTTGGGCGTCAGGAACAGGCTGATGCCCTTGGGCCCGGCAGGCGCGTCGGGCAGGCGGGCCAGCACCAGATGGACGATGTTGTCCGTGGCGTCGTGATCGCCCCAGGTGATGAAGATCTTCTGGCCGGTCAGGGCGTAGGTTCCGTCGCCGTTGGGAACCGCCGTCGCCGTCAGGGCGCCCAGGTCGGACCCGGCGTGCGGTTCGGTCAGCACCATGGCGCCGGTCCATTCGCCTGACACCAGCTTGGGTAGATAGGTGGCCTTCTGGTGTTCGTTGCCGACCTGCTCCAGCGCCTCGATCGAGGCCAGCGACAGCATGGGGCACAGACCGAAGGCCATGTTGGCGGCGTGGACGGTCTCATAGGCCGCCAGCTCCAGCGCCTTGGGCAGGGCCTGTCCGCCGGCCTCGACCGAGGCGGTCAGGCTGGTCCAGCCGCCCGCCGCGAACTGCTGATAGGCGTCGGCGAAACCGGGCGCGGCCGTCACGGCGCCGTTGGCGTATTTGGCGCCCGCCAGATCGCCGGGGCGGTTCAGCGGGGCCAGAACCTCTTCGGAAAACTGACCGGCGGCGTCCAGCACGGCCGAGGCGACATCGGCGTCGTAATCGGGAAAGGCGCCGGTCGCCGCCACCTGGCCGATCCCGGCCACGGCGTCGAGGGCGAAGGCGATGTCACGAACGGGGGCGCGGTAGCTCATCGGTTATCCTCAGAAAGACGTTGCGCTTCTGTCGACCGCCACGCCCTTGGGCGCAAGCCTACTTGGACTTTGGTCGAGATTCCGCGCACTGTGGCCCCCTGTTTGAATGGCTGACGCCGCGTAAGGAAAGAGCGACCGTGCCCGCCGACCGACCCGCCAGGGGCGACAGCCCCGAAATCGCCGCCGAGGCGCTGAAAACGGGACGTCTGGTCATCCTGCCGACCGAGACGGTCTATGGTCTGGCGGCCGACGCCTCCAACCCGCAGGCGGTGGCGCGAATCTTCGAGGCCAAGGGACGGCCGCGCTTCAATCCCCTGATCGCCCACGTCGCCAACGCCGTGGACGCCGAGGCGATCGCCGTGTTCGACGCCAGGGCGCGCGCGCTGGCCGAGGCCTTCTGGCCGGGGCCGCTGACCATTGTGGCGCCGGTGCGCGACCGCGAGCGGGTGTGTGATCTGGCGCGGGCGGGGCTGGACAGCGTGGCCGTGCGCGTGCCGGGCCATCCGCGCGCGAGGGCGGTCATCGGCGCCTTTGGCGGGCCGGTCGTGGCACCGTCGGCCAACCGTTCGGGGCGGCCCAGTCCGACGACCTTTGACGACGCCATGGAAGAGACGGGTCATGCCGTTGGCGCGGCGGTCGATGGCGGTTCCTGCGCCGTGGGGGTGGAAAGCACTGTCGTCTCGGTGCTGGACGGCCAGGTCGCCCTGCTGCGTCCCGGCTCCGTCACCCGCGAAGAGATCGAAGCAGTGGCCGGGCCGCTGGCCGAAGGCGGGCAGGGGCATCGCTCGCCCGGCCGTCTGGCCCTGCACTATGCGCCCGACGCGCCGGTGCGGATCGAGGCGGACGGGGCGAAGGACGGCGAAATCCTGCTGGGCTTCGGCGCGGGCGTCGGCGATCCGCGCTGGAGCCTCAGCCCCAACGGCGACCTGCGTGAGGCGGCGGCCAACCTGTTTCGCCTGTTGCGTGAGGCGGATCGCACAAAGCCTTCTGGGATCGCGGTGTCGCCCGTTCCGGCCAAGGGGCTGGGCGAGGCGATCAACGACCGCCTGCGCCGCGCGGCCGGGTTCGTGGGCTAGAGAAACCGCGCTTTCACGTCCACGCTGGACGCCTTGCCGACCTTGGGCAGGCAGCTTTCAAGCCATGCCTCGGCCGCTGTCCGGCCGTGCTGCTTCAGCTTGTTCAGATAGCGCCATTCCGTATCGAATTTGGAATGAAGCGACTCCTCGCCCAGCCATTCGTCGGCCTCGATGACGTGGATGCGGATGCCGCGCCGACGGTCTTCGCCGGGCTTCAGCTTGCCCTCGGCGATCAGATCCTGAACGAAGGCGACGGCCCGTAGTTCGGCGACCAGAGGCGCGTTGAAGACGATCTCGTTCAAGCGGTCGTTGATGTCGCCAGCCTCGCGCGGCGCTTCGTCACGCTGGAACGGGTTGAGCGGCAGCAGCAGGATATCGTCCGGCGTGTCCATATAGAACAGCGGCCACAGCGCCGGATTGGCCAGATAGCCGCCGTCCCAATAGGGCTCGCCCTCGATCTCGACCGCCTGAAACAGCTGGGGCAGGCAGGCCGAAGCCAACAGCACCTCGGGCGCCATTTCCTCGGATTTGAAGATGCGCGAACGGCCCGCGCGCACCGCCGTCGTCGAGACGAACATCTGAATAGAAGAGGCGCGCAGGGCCTCAAAGTCCACCGCCGTCTCCAGCACACGGCGCAACGGGTTCAGGTTGAATGGGTTGAAGGAATAGGGGCTCATCGACAGGGCCAGGGTCTGCCCCGCCTGCCACATCGGCGTCCCCTTCAGCCAGTCTGGCGTGAGGGCCTTGGACCAGACCGAACTGTCGCCGAAGACGTTGCGCCCGCCGGACTGGTTCACCTCGCGCCACAGGGTGTCCAGCGCCTCGCGTCCGCCCTCGGCGCCGCCGCGTTCCAGCCCTGTGATCAAGGCGGCGGCGTTCATCGCTCCGGCTGAAGCGGACGTGACAGCGCGCACGTCCAGCACGTCGGCTTCAAGCAGCCGGTCCAACACGCCCCATTGGAAGGCGCCGTGGGCTCCGCCGCCCTGCAGGGCCAGACAAACGGGTTTGCGCTTTACCGCCATCAAACTCTCCGTCTCTCGACCCGCGTGGGCGCCATCAAGGCTATTGCGCGGTCCAACCGCCGTCGACGGAGAAGTGGGCGCCATTGGCCGAGGCGCCGAGATCAGACGCCAGATAGAGGAAGACGCCCGCCAGTTCGTCGGTCGTGACGAAACGCTTGGTCGGCTGCGAGCCCAAGATGACGTTCTTCATCACGTCTTCTTCGCTCATGTTGCGGGTGCGGGCCTGATCCTGAATCTGCTTGGCGACGATCGGAGTCTCGACGAAGCCGGGGCAGATGGCGTTGCAGGTGATGTTGTCCTGCGCCAGTTCCAGCGCCACCGTCTTGGTGAAGCCGATCACGCCGTGCTTGGCCGCGACATAGGCCGACTTGAACGGGCTGGCGACCAGACCGTGAGCCGAGGCGATGTTGATGATCCGGCCGCGGCCCTGCGCCTTCATGATCGGGATCGCCGCCTTGGTGGCGTAGAAGGTCGAGGACAGGTTGATGGCGATGATCTTTTCCCAGGCGTCGGCGGGGAAGTTCTCGACCGCTTCGACGTGCTGGATGCCGGCGTTGTTGACCAGGATGTCCAGGCGGCCCAGTTCGCGCTGCGCCGTGGCGATCATGTCCTCGATCTGATCCGGCTGGGTCATGTCGGCCGGGTGATAGAGGACGCGCACGCCGGTCTCGGCGGCCAGATCGGCGCGCGTCTTTTCGATCGCGTCGGCGTCGCCCAGGCCGTTCAGCACCACATCGCCGCCGCACAGGGCGACCGCCCGTGCAAACGCCAGTCCGATGCCCGAGGTCGAGCCGGTGACGACCGCGACGCGGCCCTTGAGATCGTTCATCGCGAACATGACAGAAAGAACCCGTGGCTGATGATGCTGCAATGCAACCTAACCGCAGTCGTTCAATCTGGCGATCAGGATTTTCCTTCCCTGATGAATATCCAGTCCGTGTCCGTCGATAGGCTCTTGTCGAAGCGGTAGCCGTCTCGATCGAAGGCCTTCAGGTCTTCGACCTTTTCGAGCCGGTTCTCGATGGCGTAGCGGGCCATGCCGCCGCGGGCCTTCTTGGCGTAGAAGGAGATGATGCGGGCCTCGCCGTCCTTCTTCTCCTTGAAGTGCGGGGTCACGATCGGCAGCTTCAGCGCCCTGGCGTCGACCGCGCCGAAATACTCATGGCTGGCCAGGTTCACCAGGGTTTGTTCGGACAGCTTTTCGGCGTCTTCGTTCAGGCGCAGCGAGATGCGCTCGCCCCAGAAATCATAGAGGGTGGCGCCGCGCTTGGTCTTCAACCGGATGCCCATCTCCAGCCGATAAGGCTGAATCGCATCCAGCGGCCGCAGCAGGCCGTAGAAGCCCGAGAGAATACGCAGGTGGTCCTGAGCCCACGTCAGGTCGTCGGTCGATAGGGTACGGGCCGACAGCCCTTCATAGACGTCGCCGGCGAAGGCGAAGACAGCCTGCAGCGCGCCCTCCGGCGTTTCGTTGTCGAAGGCCTGGAAACGTTGATAGTTCAGTTCGGCCAGGGCGTCGGAGATCGACATCAGGCGGCGCAGGTCCGCACGGCTCAGCCCTCGCGTCACCTTGGCCAATTCGGCGGTTTCATCGGCGCATCGCCGTGGCGTCACGGGGGCGTCGGTGGCGGGCGGGTTGAAGTCCAGCTTTTTGGCCGGGGACAGGACGATCAACAAGACGATCGACTCCCTATGCGTCTCAAGAGCGCGCCTCATAGGCTGCTTCCACGACGTTTTGAACCGCCTGAAACGTCACATACGGTCGCTAGTCATCAGAAGAGGACTGCGGGGTTCATGATCCGCTGCGGGTCGATGGCCTGACGGATCGCCTGCATGGTGGCGATTTCCAGGGGCGTTTTATAGCGTCGCGCCTCGTCTGTTTTCAGCCGTCCCAGACCGTGTTCAGCCGAAATCGAGCCGTCGTAACGGGCCACAACATCGTGGATGACCTCTGATCCCTCCATCCAGCGCGCGATGAAGGCGGCGACGTCCTCGCCCACGCCGGGGATCACATCATAGTGAAGATTGCCGTCACCCACGTGGCCGAAGACCGACACGCGGCAACTCGGATGGAAGCGCTCGACCGCCGCCGTGGCCTCGTCGATGAAGTCGGCGATTCGCGATACGGGAACCGAGACGTCGTGCTTCCAGCCGCCGCCTTCCGGCTTGAGGGCGGCGGAATGCTCTTCGCGCAGACGCCAGAATTCAGCCTTCTGGGCGTCGTTCTGGGCGATGGCGGCGTCGACGATCAGGCCTTCCTCGAAGGCGGCGGTCAGCAGGCGCTCCATCGCCGCCTCGGCGCCGTCCGGCTCGCCCGATGCCAGCTCGATCAGCACATACCAGGGCGGCGTGGAGTCCAGCGGTTCGCGCGTGTCGGGAATGTTCTTCAGCACTAGGCTCATGCCCAGCCGCTTCATCAGCTCGAACGCCTCGACCCCGCCGCCGGTCTCGGCCTTGGCGCGGGCCAGCAGCACGACCGCGTCGTGGTGGCTCTCCAGCCCGACGATGGCGGTGGCGCGGCTGCGCATGATGGGGAACAGCTTCAGCGTCGCGGCCGTGATGACGCCCAGGGTGCCTTCGGCGCCGATGAACATCTGCTTCAGGTCATAGCCGGTGTTGTCCTTGCGCAGACGCTTCAGGCCGTTGAACACCTGACCGTCCGGCATGACCGCCTCAATGCCCAGCACCAGATCGCGCATCATGCCGTAGCGCAGGACGGCGGTGCCGCCCGCATTGGTCGAGATGACGCCGCCGATGGTGGCCGAGCCTTCAGCCGCGAGGCTGAGGGGGAAGAAGCGGTCCTTCTCCTTCGCCAATTCCTGCGCCTCCAGCAGGGTCACGCCCGCCTCGACCGTCATGGCGTCGTCCAGCGGCGTCACGTCGCGCACCGTCCGCAGCTTGCGCGTGGACAGCAGAACCTCGCCATAAGGGATCTGGCCGCCGACCAGTCCGGTGCCGCCGCCCTGAGTCACCACGGCCACGCCGTGACGGGCGCAGATTTCGACGGCGCGGGCGACTTCCTCGGTCGTGCGCGGTTGCAGCAGCAGCGGCGTTTCGCCGGTCCAACGGCCGCGCCACTCGGTCAGCCAGGGCGCCATCTCGGCGGCGTCTTGCGTCCAGGCGCCGGGCAGGGCGGCCTTGAGTTCAGCGAGGGATTCTGGCGTCGGGAGGGTCATATCGGCCTTGTGGCAAAAGGCGCGCCGTGGTGGAAGCGCAAAACCTTGCCTTCTGGCGGTCAATTCAAGGGCAAAACATGATTCCGACGCCGGCCGTGGGCGTAGTGTGCCTGAAAGGCGACGAAGTGCTGCTGATCCGGCGCGGCACGCCGCCGCGTGTGGGCGAATGGAGCCTGCCGGGCGGGCGCCTGGAGCCGGGCGAACGCCTGGCCGACGCCGCCCTGCGCGAACTGCGTGAGGAGACGGGCGTCGAGGCCGAGTTGATCGGCCTGATCGACGTGGTGGACGGGCTTTTTCCCGAAGCGGGGCGGCACTATGTCCTGATCGACTACGCCGCGCGCTGGACGTCGGGCGCGGTCGTGGCGGGCGATGACGCCGCCGATGCAGGCTTTTTCCCGTTCGAGACGGCTCTGGCCATGGTCGATTGGGAAGAGACGAGACGCATCATTCGTATGGCGCGGCGAATGGCTGACGCGGATGTCATGCTGACGGAACCGGATTCTGTGGCGTGACGCATCCTAGGCGGCTAAGCTCCTTCTCCAACCGGAGGGCCTTATGAATTTTTCGCTGATTTTCTTTGTGATGTTCGCAGTCTTTGCGATCATCTTCCTGTTCAGCGTGATCAAGATCGTGCCGCAAGGCCGTGAATTCACGGTGGAACGGTTCGGCAAGTACACCAAGACCCTGACTCCGGGCATCCACATCTTGACCCCGTTCGTCGAGCGCGTGGGCCATCGCATGAACATGATGGAGCAGGTGCTGGACGTCCCGACCCAAGAGGTCATCACCAAGGACAACGCCATGGTGAAGGTCGACGGCATCGTCTTCATCCAGGTGATGGACGCCGCTCGCGCCGCCTATCGCGTCGACAACCTGCCTTACGCCATCGCCCAGTTGTGCATGACCAACCTGCGGACCGTGGTCGGCTCAATGGAACTGGACGAGGTGCTGTCGCAGCGCGACGCCATCAACACGCGCCTGCTGCACGTCATCGACGCCGCGACCGAGCCGTGGGGCATCAAGGCCAACCGCATCGAGATCAAGGATCTGACGCCGCCGGTGGACATCACCAACGCCATGGCCCGTCAGATGAAGGCCGAACGCGAGCGTCGCGCCGTCATCACCGAGGCGGACGGCGAGAAGCAGGCCGCCATCGCCCGCGCCGAGGGCGCCAAGCAGGCGGCGATCCTGGAAGCTGAAGGCCGCAAGGAAGCCGCCTTCCGCGACGCCGAGGCCCGCGAGCGCGAAGCCGAGGCCGAGGCCAAGGCCACCGCCATGGTGTCGGAGGCCATCGCCCGCGGCGACGTCAACGCCATCAACTACTTCGTGGCCCAGAAGTATGTGGAAGCCTTCGCCGAGCTGGCCCGCAGCCCGCAGCAGAAGACGGTCATCGTGCCATCGGAAATGGGCGCCCTGGTCGGCACCATCGCCGGGGTCGGCGAACTGGTCGGCCTGGCCAAGGAGCAGCAACAGGGCCGCACGGACGCGCGTCAGGCCGCGCCGCGCGCCGCGCCGCGACGTTCGGGCGGCTCTGTGCCGACGACGGAGTAAGCCATGGACTGGTTCGTCTCCCTCTACGCCGCCCAGCCGTTCTGGCTTTGGCTGGCGGTTGGCGTGGTGCTGCTGGGGATAGAGGCGGCGGCCTCGACCGAATGGCTGCTGTGGCCGGCGGTGTCGGCGGGGCTGACGGCCCTGCTGTCCGCCCTGGCGCCGCAACTGGGCCTGCCGGTCGAGATCGGCGTCTTCGCGGCGCTGACGGTGGCCTCGACCATTCTGTCGCGTCGCCTGATCAAGCGGGTGAACCCTGAGGATCAGCCCGACATCAATGATCGCGACATTCGTCTGGTCGGCGAGCGGGCGCGTGTGGTCGAAGCCTTTGTCGGCGGGCGCGGCCGGGTTTTCGTGTCGGGATCGGAATGGCCCGCCGAAATCGAGGGCGCGTCGCCGCTGGCGGGCGAGAGCGTCGTCATCGAATCGGTGTCGGGACCGTTACTGAAGGTGCGGGCGCTCTAGCGTCCGCGCATCTCCGCCACGCCGCGATTGGCCAGGCCGTCGGCCCGCTCGTTCAGGGCGTGGCCGGCGTGGCCTTTCACCCAGTGCCATTTGACCTCGTGGCGGTTGCGGGCCTCGTCCAGGCGCCGCCACAGGTCTTCATTCTTCACCGGCTTCTTGTCTGCGGTCTTCCAGCCGCGCGCTTTCCAGCCGCGCATCCATTCGGTCACGCCCTGCATGACGTATTTGCTGTCGGTGTGCAGATCGACGCGGCAAGGGCGTTTCAGCGCCTCCAGCGCCATGATCGCCGCCATCATTTCCATGCGGTTGTTGGTCGTCAGGGGCTCGCCGCCCCAGAGTTCCTTCTCGTGACCTCCGCCGGTTTGCAGGATCGCCCCCCAGCCGCCGGGGCCGGGATTGCCTTTGCAGGCGCCGTCGGTGTGGATGATGACGTGATCGTTGAGACTCATGGCCGCGATGCGTACAGCGTCCCTTGGCGCGTCGCCATCACTCAGCCTATATGACGCACAACAATCAGTCGGTGGGGCCGCGTCTCGGTGAGTCCCCTTGAGGAGGTATCGCCATGGGCTCCATGAGCATCTGGCATTGGGCCATCGTCGTCGTCGTCGTGCTGGTCCTGTTCGGCGGCCGCGGCAAGCTGTCGGGCATCATGGGCGACGCCGCCAAGGGCATTCGCGCCTTCAAGGACGGCCTGAAGGACGACACGGGCGCCAAGGACAAGGAAGCTCCGGGCGCCTTGCCGCGCACGGACGCCGAAAAAGAAGAACTGAACCGCTGATCCTCGCCGGAAGACGCTGAATCATGGGTGGTCTTGGCCCCGGAATCGGCGGGTTCGAAATCCTTGTCATCGGTCTGGTGGCCCTGCTTGTCGTAGGGCCCAAGGACTTGCCTATGCTCATGCGCAAGGTCGGCCAGTTCGTCGGCAAGGCGCGCGGCATGGCCAATGAGTTCCGCGCCAGCTTCGACGAGATGGCGCGCCAGTCCGAGCTGGACGACCTTCGCAAGGAGGTCGAGGCCTTGCGGTCGGGGCAGGGGATGTACGCCCTGGGCGCCGATGCGGACGAGGCCTTCAAGGACATCCGCAAGGAGCTGGAGGCGCCGATTGAGGCGCCGGCCTCCACGGCGCCTGTTGAGCCCGCGCCTGAAGCGCTTGCTCAGACTTTGGCCACGGGCGTTGACGAATGGCCGGATATGGCGCCGGCCGTCGCCGCTGCGCCTGCACCTGAGACGAAACCAGCCGCCAAGCCGCGAGCCAGAAAGGCGAGCACCGCTTCTTCTGCCGATGGGGCGCTGAAGCCCAAGGCGCGCAAGCCGGCCGGAAAACCTGCTGCGAAATCTGCGACGAAAGCCGACGCCTCTCGCCCCAAGGTCGCGCGCACCAAGAAGGTTGATCTATGAGCCGCGCTGATCACGATGAAGCCGAGATCGAGGCTTCGCGCGCGCCCCTGATGGATCACCTGATCGAGCTGCGGTCGCGGCTGATGATCTGCGTGGTCGCCTTCATCATCGCCTTCATCGGCTGTTTCGCCTTTTCAGAGACCCTCTATCTGTTCCTGGTGAAGCCCTATGTGGTTTCGGCCGCCTTCCACCAGACGGTGGGGGCCCACGGCCATGTGTCGCCGTTCAGCCTGATCCTGGGCACAGCCGGGCTGATCCCCGTGCCGGATGTGGACCACAACAGCGTGCGCCTGATCTACACCGCGCCGCTGGAGATCCTGTTCACCAAGATGAAGCTGGCGGGTTTGGGCGCCGTCATCGTGGCCTTCCCTGTGCTGGCCTGGCAGCTGTACCGCTTCGTCGCGCCGGGCCTGTATCGCAACGAGAAGGGCGCCTTCCTGCCGTTCCTGATCGCGGCGCCGGTGCTGTTCCTGCTGGGCGCGGCGCTGGTCTATTACGTCATGCTGCCGTTCGTGATGTGGTTCTCCCTGAGCCAGCAGATCATCGGCGAGGGCGTGGCGGCCGAGCTGCTGCCCAAGGTATCGGACTATCTGAACCTGGTGACGGCCCTGATCCTGGCCTTCGGCCTGTGCTTCCAATTGCCGGTCGTAATGACCCTGCTGGGGCTGGCGGGCCTGATCAACAGCCAGATGATGGCCAAGGGCCGCCGCTACGCCATCGTCGCCGTTGTCGTGGTCGCCGCCGTGGTGACGCCGCCCGATCCGATCAGCCAGCTGATGCTGGCCGTGCCGATGGTCCTGCTCTACGAGGTCTCCATCTGGTGCGTCCGCATCATCGAACTGCGCCGCAAGAAGGCCGATACGGCCGACGGGCTGGGGGCTTAATCAATGGGGCAGTGAGGCGATCCGGGCGCTGACAAGCATCTTGAGGTCGCTTCATGTCCCATACCGCCCCGGACCGGCATTGGTCCAAGGTTGAGCTGCTGCACGAAACGGTCGCCAATCCGAACATCCACATCAAGGGCCGGCGCAGCTATTACAGCAACGCCTGGACGGGCTCGTTCGAGGAAAGCGTGGTCCGCTACCTCTATGGCGATCCCTACAGCCTGAAGGCATGGGAGCCGCAGTGGCCGATCGACCAGTTGCACATCGGCGACTGCGTCTGCATCGGCGCCGAGGCGGTGATCCTGCTGGGCGGCAACCATACCCATCGCACGGACTGGTTCAGCCTCTATCCCTTCGCTGAGGTCATCCAGGACGCCTATCAGGGCAAGGGCGACACCGTGATCAAGGACGGGGCCTGGATCGGCATGCGCGCCATGATCATGCCGGGCGTCACGATCGGCGAGGGAGCCGTGGTCGCTTCCGGGGCCATCGTCACCAAAGATGTGGCGCCCTACGCCATCGTGGCGGGCAATCCGGCGGTTCCGATCCGCAAGCGGTTCTCCGACGCCGTGATCGAGGCTCTGCTGGCGCTCGACGTCTATGATTGGCCTGAGAAGAAGTTCGAGGCCTTGCGTCCGCTTCTATGCGCTGACGACATCGAGGCCTTGGCGGCGGCGTCCGTTCGCTACGATCAGGCGTAAATGAAAAAGCCCCGGACGGCGAACCGTCCGGGGCTTTCCCTATCCAACTGATCCGTAGATCAGCAGCTGTAATACATGTCGAACTCGACCGGGTGCGGGTGCAGTTGCAGCCGGGCGACCTCTTCCTGCTTCAGCGTGATGTAGGCGTCGATGAAGTCGTCATCCATGACGCCGCCCTTCTTGAGGAAGGCGCGGTCGGCGTCGAGCGCCTCAAGGGCTTCCTTCAACGAACCGGCGACTTCCGGGATCGAATGACGCTCTTCCGGCGGCAGATCGTACAGGTTCTTGTCGGCGGCCGCGCCCGGATCGATACGGTTCTCGATGCCGTCCAGGCCCGCCATCAGCAGGGCCACGAACGTCAGATAGGGGTTGCCCATCGGATCGGGGAAGCGGGCTTCCAGGCGCTTGGCCTTGGGCGATGTGACGTGCGGGATGCGGATCGAGGCCGAGCGGTTGCTGGCCGAATAGGCCAGCTTCACCGGCGCCTCATAGCCCGGCACCAGGCGCTTGTAGGAGTTGGTGGTCGAGTTGGCGAAGGCGTTGATGGCCTTGGCGTGCTTGATGACGCCGCCGATGTACCACAGGCATTCCTGCGACAGGCCGGCGTACTGATCGCCGGCGAACTGAGGCTTGCCGTCCTTCCAGATCGACATGTGGACGTGCATGCCCGAGCCGTTGTCGCCGAACATCGGCTTGGCCATGAAGGTCGCCGACTTGCCATAGGCGTGGGCCACGTTGTGGATCACGTACTTATACAGCTGCATCCGGTCGGCCATGGTCAGCAGGTCGCTGAACTTCAGGCCCAGTTCGTGCTGCGCGGGGGCGACCTCGTGGTGGTGCTTCTCGGGATCAAGGCCGAGATCCCGCATGACCGCCAGCATCTCGCCGCGCAGATCCTGGCCGGAATCGACCGGGTTGACCGGGAAGTAGCCGCCCTTGGTCGACGGTCGGTGGCCCAGGTTGCCCTCGGCGTATTCGGCGCCCGTGTTGGCCGGCAGCTCGCTGGAGTCGAAGCTGTAGCGGGTGTCGTGCGGCGCGGTATTCCAGCGCACGTCGTCGAAGACGAAGAACTCGGCTTCCGGGCCGAAGAAGACGGTGTCGCCCACGCCCGACGACTGAACATAGGCCAGGGCCTTCTTGGCCATGGAGCGGCTGTCGCGGTTGTAGGGTTCGGCCGTGTCCGGGTTCAGGACGTCGCAGAACATGAACAGGGTCGTCTGCTGGTAGAACGGATCGACATAGGCGCTCGCCAGGTCCGGCTTCAGCAGCATGTCTGACTCATTGATGGCCTTCCAGCCGGCGATCGACGAGCCGTCGAACATGGTGCCTTCTTCCAGGAAGTCCTCGTCCACCATGCCGATGTCGAAGGTCACGTGGTGGACGCGGCCGCGCGTGTCGGTGAAACGGAGGTCGACGTACTGGACGTCTTTGTCCTGGATTTCTTGCAGGATCTTTTGGGCGGCGCTCATGGGGGGAGGTCCTGTAGCTGGGGAATTGAAATCGGCCGCCTCAGGAGGCGGCCGTCAGACTAGATGGCTTGGGCGCCGGTTTCGCCCGTGCGGATGCGGATGACGTCGTCGAGGTTGGTGATGAAGATCTTCCCGTCACCGATCTTGCCGGTGCGGGCGGCGTTCTGAATCGTCTCGACCACGGCAGGGGCCAGGTCATCCGCCACCACGACCTCGATCTTGATCTTGGGCAGGAAGTCGATGACGTACTCGGCGCCGCGATAGAGTTCTGAATGGCCCTTCTGGCGGCCATATCCCTTGGCCTCCAGCACGGTCATGCCCTGCACTCCGATATCTTGGAGAGCGTCCTTCACTTCATCCAGCTTGAACGGCTTGATGACGGCTTCAATCTTCTTCATGGCGGATCCCGAGCCGGCTCCTTTGTTGGTCCGACGCTCGGGTGGTAAAGGGACATTGCATTGCACAATATGGCAAGCGATTTTCGCCCGTTGAGGCCTTCCGTGAACGGAAATCCACATGAAGTCGCATAACGACCCCGTTCAATGGCGCGATCGCCTGCCGTGGCCGACGGATGAGACGCACAAACATATGCGCGGACGACTGGGCGTGGTGTCGGGCGGCGTGCTGTCGACGGGCGCGGCGCGATTGGCTGCACGGGCGGGTCTGAGGATCGGCGCGGGTGTGGTGAAGGTCTTCTGTCCGCCCGACGCGGCGGAGATTATGGCGCAGAGTCTGGAGGCCGTGATGCTGGCCGCCTTCGCCGGGCCGGAGCAGCTTCAGGCCCTGGCCGAGCCGATGGACGCCGTGGTGGTCGGCCCAGCGGCGGGGCTGACCGATGCGACAGCCCACAACCTTGCGGCGCTGGCGCGAACAGGGGCGGTCCTGATTGTGGACGCCGACGCCCTGACGCTGTTTCAGAACCGTCCCGATGAGCTTTTCGCCTTGCTGGATCGGGATGATGTCCTGACGCCGCATGAAGGAGAGTTCGAACGCCTGTTTCCTGGCCTTCTGGCCGCGCTGGGGCGCGAAGAAGCGGCGGTCGAGGCCGCGCGCCGCGTCGGCGCCGTCGTGGTGCTGAAAGGCTCCGCCACCGTTATTGCTGCCCACGACGGGCGCGCTGTGGTCAATGCGCATGGTTCGCCCTGGCTTGCGACCGCGGGCAGCGGCGATGTTTTGACCGGCCTTATCGGCGGACTGGTCGCCCAGCATATGGACAGTTTCGACGCCGCCTGCGCCGCAGTATGGATGCATGGCGATGCGGCGGTGCATTTCGGGCCGGGGTTGATCTCCGAGGACTTGCCCGATCTGATCCCGGTCGTCCTGCGCGGATTGGGTGACGCCCGTGATCGATAGACTGTTTCTAGCTGGACAATAGCCCGCATCCTCCGCATGACATCGACATGCGAAAACGGCAATCTTCGAAATTCATGGCTCAGGGGCTGATCGCTCTGGTCATCGTCACGCCGTTGGCGGCGGCTGTCGCGGCGTTCGCGCTCTCGAACTGGCATGCAGGCGTCTTCGGTGGCGCTTTCGCGGTCGCCGGGCTAACGACAGGTTTTCTTATGCGGTTGCCGCGCGTCAAGGCGGCCTTGCGGCGCCTTCTGCCTCAGCCGGTGAAATGAGGCGACCGTTTTCAGGAAACGAGCTTGGTGCGGATGAGAGGACTCGAACCTCCACGCCTCGCGGCGCCAGAACCTAAATCTGGTGCGTCTACCAGTTCCGCCACATCCGCATAGGTTCGCCCGACGCTGTAGGCGAGGGCGGCGGTTTCGGCAATCCCGTCTGGACATGAAAAAAGGCCCCGGATCGCTCCGGGGCCTTCTCACTATTGGGCCTACCGCGCTTTGCGCTGCTTGAGGCCGACTGATCGAAATCAGTCCTTCTTGTTGTCCACGCCGTGGCCCATGGCCTCGACCGCCGATTCCAGAGTCGTGTCCTCGGTGATGTCGATGCCCTTGGCCAGCTTCGAGTGGGCGAAGCCGTACAGACCGTAGATCAGAGCGCCGATCAGGGCGTAGACGCCCAGGATGGTCAGCGGCAGCGGGTTGTCGTTCAGGGCGTGCGTCACCATCGGGATGAAGTTGAACGACGCCAGCGTCAGGCAGGCCAGGATGCCCAGCACCGCCGTGACGATGCCGCCCGGTACGCGGAACGGACGTTCCATCTCCGGGTGCTTGATGCGCAGGACGATGACCGACAGGCAGACGATGGCGAAGGCCGTCGCCGTGCCCAGCGACACCAGGTCGCCCAGGATCGAGATGGGCAGGAAGGACGCTGCGATGGCGATGACGATGCCCAGCAGGATGGTGCCGATCCAAGGGGTACGGAACTTCTGGTGCACCATGGCGAACGCCTTCGGCAGCAGTCCGTCGCGCGCCATAGTGTAGAAGATGCGTGTCTGGCCGTAGCACAGCACCAGCATGACCGAGGACAGGCCGGTGATGGCGCCGATCTTGATCAGGAAGGCGATCAGATTCAGCTGACCGCTCGGTGCGCCGGCCAGCGGCACATTGGCCCATTCCAGGCCCATGCGGTCGATGGCGACGGCGATCGGCGCCGGCGAGGCCAGCTCCAGGTAGGGAACGACGCCGGTCATGACGGCGGCCACGACCATGTAGATCAGGGTGCAGACGAACAGGGCGCCCAGGATGCCGATCGGCACGTCCTTCGACGGGTTCTTGGCTTCGGCGGCGGCGGTCGAAACCGCTTCAAAGCCGACGTAGGCGAAGAAGATGATCGAGGCGCCGCGGAAGATGCCGCCGACGCCGAACTGGTCCCAGCTCTCGCCCTGCGGCGGGATGAAGGGATCCCAGTTGGCCGGGTTGATATACTGCAGACCCACGGCGATGAAGGTCAGCAGGACGATGATCTTGATGACGACGATGGCGTTGTTGATATTCGCCGATTCCGACACGCCCAGCACCAGCAGGCCGCACACGGCGGCGATGCCGACGGCCGCGACCAGGTTGAAGGTGCCCGTCAGCGGGAAGCCGGCGTTCTCGCCCGAGGAGACATACTGGATCAGCGGAGTGGCCCACTGAGGCCCTTCGCCGCCTGGATAGGTTATTGTCGGGAACAGACTGGCGCTTACGCCGAAGTCATTCAGGATCGACACCACATAGCCGGACCAGCCGACCGCCACGGTCGAGGCTGCGACGCCGTATTCCAGCACCAGAAGCCAGCCCATGACCCAGGCGAAAACCTCGCCCAGGGTGCCGTAGGCGTAGGTATAGGCCGAGCCGGACACCGGCATGGTCGACGCCAGTTCGGCGTAGCACAGGCCCGCCAGGGCGCAGGCGATGCCGGCGATGACGAAGGAGAACATGATGGCCGGGCCGGCGTGGGCCGAGGCCACCTGACCCGTCAGAACGAAGATGCCGGCGCCGATGATGGCCCCGATGCCCAGGCTCATCAGATTCATCGGACCGAGGGTCCGTTTCAGCTCGCTCTTGGCGGCTTCTTTCTGAATCTGGGCGATGGATTTTTTAAGAAATAGCCGGCTTCCGGCTGGCTTTACGCCATCTGCAGACATGCAGGTGCGCCCCCAACTTATTGCGACGACCCCTCCCGGGTCGCCTTCTTGGGCGGGGACGCTAGCCATCTGCGGGCCTTGGCGCAACGCGGTTTACGAAGGATGACGTGCGGACGACGCTTTCGTGACCCCGGCTGAAGGCGCTACAGCCCGTGTCATGCTGCCGATTCACGCCGTTCTGGAACCACTGAAGGCCGCCCTGACCCAGAGCTCTGCGGTCGTGCTGGCCGCACCGCCGGGCGCGGGCAAGACGACAGTGGTGCCCCTGGCCCTGCTGGACCAGCCCTGGCTGGGCGACGGCAAGGTGCTGGTGCTGGAGCCGCGACGACTGGCCGCGCGCGCCGCAGCCGACCGTATGGCCGCCACCCTGGGCCAGAAGGCGGGCGGAACCGTCGGCTATCGCACCCGCCTTCAAAGCCGGATCGGCCCGGATACGCGAATCGAAGTCGTCACAGAGGGCGTCTTCACGCGCATGATTCTGGACGATCCGGCGCTGGAAGGCGTCGGCGCCGTCCTGTTCGACGAATTCCACGAACGCAGTCTCGACGCCGACCTGGGCCTGGCCCTGGCGAGGGATAGTCAGTCGGTGTTGCGCGACGACCTGCGTCTGCTGGTCATGTCGGCGACGCTTGACATCGCTGGCGTGTCGCGCCTGCTTGAGAATGCGCCCGTCATCGAGGCCGAAGGGCGCATGTTCCCGGTTGAGACCCGCTACCTGGGCCGCAACCCGGTCGAGCGGTTCGAGGACGCCATGGCTAAGGCCGTGCTTCAGGCCCTGCATGACGAGACCGGCTCCATCCTGGCTTTCCTGCCGGGGCAGGGCGAGATCCACCGCACCGTTCAGCGGCTGAATGAACGGTTGCGCGATCCGACGGTCGATATCGTCGCCCTGTACGGCGCCCTGGACAAGGGCGAGCAGGATCGCGCCATCGAGCCTGCGGCGCCCGGCCGCCGCAAGGTGGTGCTGGCGACCTCCGTCGCCGAGACCAGTCTGACCATCGAGGGCGTGCGCGTCGTCATCGACGGCGGCCTGTCGCGCGTGCCGCGTTTCGAGCCGTCCAGCGGGCTGACACGGCTGGCGACGGTCAAGGTCAGCAAGTCCTCTGCAGAGCAGCGGCGGGGGCGCGCAGGCCGGGTCGAGCCCGGCGTCTGCTATCGCCTGTGGGACGAGGAGCAGACGCGCGGTCTGGTCGCCCATCAGCGACCCGAGATCCAGGAGGCGGACCTCACCGCCTTCGCCCTTGATCTGGCGCGCTGGGGAGCGAAATCGGTCGAGGGGCTGGCCCTGCTGGATCCGCCGCCCGCCGGGGCGATGTCCGAGGCGCGCAAGGTTCTGACGCGGCTGGGCGCGCTGGACGCCAAGGGCGACTTGGCCCCGCATGGGCGGCGGCTGACCCGCATTCCCCTGACGCCGCGCCTGGCGCATATGGTCGCGGTCGCCTCGGATCAGGGCGACGCTCTTGAAGGCGCGAAGATTGCGGCTGTGCTGAGCGAGCCCGGTCTGGGCGGCGGCAGCGTTGACCTGCACGATCGTCTGAAGGGGTTGGAGCGGGATCGCTCGCCGCGCGCTCGCGATGCGTTGAAGTTGGCCGAACGCTGGGCGCGAGCAGCGGGCGGCGGGCGCGACGGAGAGGCGTACGCCGGGCTGTTGCTGGCCGAGGCCTTCCCCGAACGCATCGCGCGCGCCAAGGGCAAGCCGGGCGAGGTGCTGCTGGCCTCGGGGCGCGGCGCCTTCATCGAGCCGACGGATCATCTGGCGCGCGCGCCGTGGCTGGCGGTGGCCGAACTGGGGGGCGGCGATACGCGCGACCGCATCCGCCTGGCGGCGGCGCTGGATGCGGCGACGCTGGAAAGCGATCTGGCCCATCTGATCGAGGTCGAGGATCGGTTGGCGCGCGAGCCGTCGGGCAAGCCGGTGATCCGCCGCATTCGACGCATCGGCGCCCTGGTGCTGGATGAAAAAGTCGTCGGCGCGCCGGATCGGGCGACCATGACGGCGGCGCTGAAGTCGGAGATCGAGACCGGAGGGCTGGGCGCGCTGAAATGGGGGGAGCAGGCGGGGGCGCTGCGGGCGCGCCTGGCCTTCCTGCGCGGGCTGGATGACGCCTGGCCCGACGTCTCGGACGAAGGTCTGCTGAACGCGCGCGAGGATTGGCTGTGGCCTCTGCTGGACGGGGCGCGGTCGCTGGCCGACATCGGCGACGGCAAGCTGGCCGAGGCCTTGCGTGGTCTGATCCCCTGGGATTTGCAACGCAAGCTGGATGATTTGGCGCCGACGCGCCTGACCACGCCGCTGGGCAGCGCGGGCATCGACTACGACGCCGAGGGCGGGCCGCGCGTCGAAATCCGCGTGCAGGAACTGTTCGGAGTGAAGACCCATCCGACCGTGGGCGGCGGCCGCGTTCCCCTAACGCTCAGCCTGCTTTCACCTGCACGAAGGCCGGTGCAGGTGACGAAAGACCTGCCGGGGTTTTGGGCCGGATCATGGACGGCGGTGCGCAGCGAGATGCGCGGCCGCTATCCGCGCCATCCTTGGCCGGAAGACCCGGCCAATGCGGCGCCGACCAATAGGGTCAAGCCTCGCGGAAGCTGATCCTGCGCTTGACGCATGGATGCGCAGCGCCGCAAAGATCGTGCGTCAACCGTAAGGATTTCGCGTGACCGACGCCGCTGTTTCACCGCCGTCTGCCTCCAAGCGGCGCGTTCTGTTCGCCAGCCTGATCGGCACGACGATCGAGTTCTACGACTTCTACATCTACGCCACGGCGGCGGTGCTGGTCTTTCCAGACCTGTTCTTCCCTGGCGGCGATCGGATGACGGCCATGCTGGCTTCTTTCGCCACCTTCTCCATCGCCTTCTTCGCCCGACCGATCGGGGCGGTCGTCTTCGGCCATTTCGGCGACCGGGTGGGGCGCAAGGCGACCCTGGTGGCGGCCCTGATGACCATGGGCCTGTCGACCATCGCCATCGGCCTGCTGCCGACCTGGCATTCGGTCGGGGTGATCGCGCCCCTGCTGCTGGCCCTGTGTCGGTTCGGTCAGGGCCTGGGTCTGGGCGGCGAGTGGGGCGGGGCGGTCCTGCTGGCGACCGAGAATGCGCCTCCGGGCAAGAAGGCCTGGTTCGGCATGTTCCCCCAACTGGGCGCGCCGATCGGCTTCATCCTGTCGACCCTGAGCTTCATCCTGCTGGGACAGGTGATGAGCGAGGATCAATTCATGGCCTGGGGTTGGCGCGTCCCCTTCATCGCCAGCGCTCTGCTGGTCATTGTCGGCCTGTGGATGCGGTTGAAGATCACCGAAACGCCCGAGTTCAAACGCGCGATCGACCGCGCAGAACGGGTTCAGACGCCAGCCCTGACGCTTGTAGCGCACCACAAGTTCGCCCTGCTGACCGGGACGCTGGCTGGACTGGCGACCTTTGTCCTCTTCTATCTGATGACGGTCTTCGCCTTGGGCTGGGGCACGACGAGCATGGGCTATACGCGGGAGCAGTTCCTGCCGATCCAGTTGCTGGGCGTCTGCTTCTTCGGCCTGTTCATTCCGCTGGCGGCTCTGGCGGCGGATCGGTGGGGGCAGGGCAGGACGCTGCTTGTGACAACCGTCGCCATCGCCCTGTTCGGCCTGGCCCTGGCGCCGCTGTTCGGCAGCGGCGGGATGGTCGGCGTGATCGCCTTCTTCATCATCGGCTTCAGCCTGATGGGCTGCACCTACGGACCGCTGGGCGCGGCGCTGGCGCGGCCCTTCCCGACGACGGTGCGCTACACCGGCGCGTCTATGACCTTCAACCTGGCCGGCATTCTGGGGGCGTCGTTGGCGCCCTACGCCGCGACGTGGCTGGCGGGCCATTACGGCCTTCAGGCCGTCGGCGCCTATCTGACGGCGGCGGCCGTGCTGACGGTCCTGGCCCTGATCGGCATGGGCCGCATCAAGACCGACGGCGAGGCCTAGAGGTTGGAGCCGTAGGCCGCATCCGTCACGGCATAGACCATGACCCCTGTCGCGACGGCCAGGTTCAGGCTGTCGGCTCGGCCGCGCATGGGGATCTTGACGTTCAGGTCGCAGGCGGCGGCCAGTTCGTCGGTCAGGCCCGCCTGTTCATTGCCCATCAGGATCAGCGCCGGATAGTGAATCGGGCTGTCGCGATAGCCGTGCTTGGCGTCCAGACGGGTGCCGATAACGCTGCCCGGCCATGAGGCGCGCCAGGCCAGGAACTCTTCGCGCGACGCCTTGCTGATGGTCACGGCGAAGACCGAGCCCATGGTGGCGCGCACGGCCTCGACCGAAAACGGGTCGACGCAGTCGCCGATCAGGATGACGCCGCCGCAACCGGCCGAGTCCGCCGTGCGGATGATGGTGCCCAGATTGCCCGGATCACGCACCTGTTCCAGCGCCACCCAGCAAGGCTTGGCGTCGGGCTGGATGGCGTCGAGCGGCGTGTAGACCTGTTCGAACACGCCCAGCACCGTCTGCGGATTGTCGCGACGGCTGATCTTTTCGAGGATGGCGTGGGTGACGACGATGATCTGGCCGCCGCTTTTCAGCGTCTCGGCCTTGGCGCGGTCCAGCAATGGATGCGGGCGGGCGTCCTGACCGACCAGCAGCATGACCGGCGCGCGGCCCTGATCCAGCGCCTCGCCGATGAACTTCAGCCCTTCGGCCAGAAAGCGGCCGGTGGCTTCGCGTTCCTTGCGCATATGCAGGGCGCGGACGGCCTTGATGGTGTCGTTGGTCAGGGAGGTGATGAGGCGTTCGGTCATGAGGCGCTCCATCTGGCGAAGAAGGACAGGCCGATGGCGCGGGCGTGCTCGCTGTCTTCGGACAGGGCCAGCTCGCCCCAGTCGATGCGCCCGCTGCGATCATGCGTCGCCTCGGCCATCATGTGCGCCAGCGACAGGCCGGAAATCCGCGCCGCATAGGCGTTCAGAAGCAGGAAGGAGGCGTCGTCGGACAGCAGGGCGGCGCAGTCCTTCAGCAGTTCGGGCATGTCCTCGAACAGGCGCCAGACCTCGCCGTTGGCGCCGCGCCCGTATTTCGGGGGGTCGAGGATGACGCCGTCGTATTTGCTGCCGCGACGGACTTCGCGCGCGACGAATTTGCGGGCGTCCTCGACGATCCAGCGGATCGGGCGGTCGGCCAGGCCTGACAACTCGGCGTTCTCGCGCGCATAGGCGACGGACTTCTTGGAGGCGTCGACGTGGGTCACGTGTGCGCCGGCCGCCGAACAGGCTAGGCTGGCCACGCCGGTATAGCCGAACAGATTCAGGATCTTCGGTTGTTTGAGCGTGCGGACCCGTGCGTCCAGCCATTCCCAGTTGGCGGCCTGCTCAGGGAAGAAGGCCAGATGCCGAAATGGGGTGAAGCGCCCCATGAAGCGCACGTCGCGCCATTTCAGCGGAAAGGCGTCGATCGGGCCATGGGCGTCAAAGCGCCAGCGGCCGGAATCCTCTTCCTCCTGCTGCGGGTCGAACAGGGCGTTGGCGTTTTCAAAGGCGGTCTCGTCATGCGCTTTCCAGAAGCACTGAGGCTCGGGGCGCACGACGGTATAGCGGCCGTAGCGCTCCAGCTTGCGGCCGTCGCCGCTGTCCAGAAGGGCGTAGTCCGACCACCCGCGCGTGACGAGGGTTTCGGGCGAGGAGGAGAGAACCGGAGCCATGCGCGCTGATAGGCGCTCAGGCGGCCGCTCGTCCAGCGTCGGAATAGAGGTCAGGGGCTGCGATCGGCTCGACATCGACTTGATGCGGGGTCTTGTCCCAGTGATGCGGTTCCAGCGCCAGACGGACGGCGGCGTGTACGAAAGCCAGGCTCAGCAGCGACCAATAGGGCAGGGAAACCAGCATATCGATCGGTCCATAGGGTGTCCCGGCGATCCGCGAACCGCGCAGCTGGATGATCCAGGCGGCAGCGAGGCCGACGATCAGGACCGTCCAGCCCATGATCGACAGCGACGGCAGGCGACCGTCCATCACTGCCATCAGGGAAATGACCGCGACCCACGCCATGCAGCCTGCATGCACGGCGGCAGACCCCAACCCCGCCCCGATGGTCAGGATCAGAGCGATCCAGCCGCGCCAGCCCATGCCGCCCCTAGAACGCGTATGAACGGCCAGAGTCTGCAGATAGCCTTTCAGCCAACGCGTTCTTTGCGGCAGCCACAAGCGCAGCGGGCCTGGCGGCGTCTCATAGGTCGGGCGGCTGATGACCCCCAGTCGATAGCCTGAACGCCAGATACGAAAGCCCAGGTCTGCGTCTTCCGTAACGTTCCAGGCGTCCCAGCCGCCTAAAGCCTTCAATACAGAGACGCGGAAATGATTGCTGGTGCCCCCTAGCGGGAACGGCAAACCCAGTCGCGCCATAACAGGTAGGGTAATCTCGAACAGGGCGGCGTATTCCGCCGCGAATTGCCGATCGAGCAACGGGTGCGGGCTTGCCTTGCGACGGCTACGGATGCGCAGCGGGGCCTGGACGCAGGCCAGGCGTTCGCTCTCGATTCGAAAGCGCGCTGCGGCCTCCTTCAACTGCAGCGGGTCCGGGTCGTCCTCGGCGTCATAGATGGTCAGAAAGTCGCCGGTTGCGAGCGACAGGGCGTGGTTCAGGGCGCGCGGTTTGGTTTTCGGCGCCCCGGCTGGCACGACGAGAACCGTTAGCCATTCCGGCAGATGCAGCTGGGACGCGGCTGTAATGGTGGCATGGTCGTCAGTCTCCAGCGCCAGGAAGCCTTGTAGTCGTTCTGCCGGATAATCGATGGCCGCCAGCCGCTCGACCAAATGGGGCAGTATCTCTGCTTCCTGATAGAGGGCCGCGACGATCGTGTAGCGCGGCCATTCTTCATTCCATGAATGGAGCAGCGGCTCGGTCGCGAGCACAGGCGGCCGAAGGGCGACCAGACTCAGCCTCCATGCCGCCAGCGCCAGAAAGCTGATCTGGACGCCGAGCAGACAAAGAGCGGCAAAGTATTGAAGGAAAACCGCGCCCAGCAGGCTGCTCAGCCCGAAGATGCACATCGCTGCCATCTGGCCGAGCGTGAGGGTCGTCCGCGCGGTGGCGAGCGTCTGAAGATAGGTAGCCGTCACCCCGTGTTCTCACTTAATGGGTTGTTAATATCATTGATACTTCAAACCTCGGATTTGGCTAGAGGGGGCGTGCGGGCTAACGTCGGCGAGGGACTCATGTCCTTCGTTCAGGGAGTCATCTGATTGTCGGTCGTCCCTTCAGCCCCCGCGCCGCGTTCGAGCCGTAAACCCAAGGGAGAGGGGCACGAACGTCGCGCCGAAATCCTGGCGGCGGCCGAGCGTATTTTCGTTGAGAGCGGCTATGACGGCGCCACGATTCGCAAGATCGCGGACAAGGTCGGATTGTCGTCAACGGCCCTTTACATGCACTTCGCCGATAAAGGCGAAATCCTGAACGAAATCTGCCGCAACACCTTCGAAGGCCTAGCGGGACGCAATCGTGCGATTCTGGCAGATCCGGCGCCGCCCCTGGCGCGTCTGCGTCGGATCGCTGAAGGCTATGTGGCTTTTGGCTTCGAAAACCCCAACGCCTATCGCCTGGCCTATTTGACCCCTGCTGTCGAAACGCGCCATGGGGCCGAGACCATTGCGCAAAGAGCTGGGGCGGAGCTGTTCGCGGCCGTGGTGGCGGTTGTCGAGGATGCCGTGGCCGAAGGCGTTCTGCGAGGCGACGCGCGCGTTCTGGCGCAGGTGATATGGGCCAGTGTTCACGGCCTGGTCTCCATAATGATCACCAAGCCCTATTTCGACTGGGCGGATCGGGACGTGCTGATCCGCACCCAGTTGGACGTCCTGTTCAAGGGATTGACCGCCCAGTGAAACGGCGTCTTTGCGCGCTCGCAGCACTGTTGTCCGTGGGGGGGGCTGAAACGGTGCAGGCGGCGGCGCTGCGCGTGATGGCGTTGGATCAATGCGCAGACCAATTCGTTCTGGCCCTGGCGCCCGAAGCGGACATCGCCCTTTCGCCGCGCGCCGATGATCCGGACGCTTGGATGCGCGAGGCGGCTAAAGGACGGCGGCAGGTGCGGCCGACTTTGGAGGCCGCGACAGGGTTCCAGCCGGACGTGGCTGTACGTTACTGGGGCGGCGACGCCCGCCTCCTGGGGGTGCTGGATCGGCGCGGGGTGCGAACGGTCGGCATCGACGATGCGACGGACATGGACGGAGTGAAGGCTAATATCCGCAAGGTGGCCGCAGCTCTGGACCGTCGCGACAGGGGCGAAGCCTTGATCCGCCGGATGGAGGCGCGTCTGGCCCATGCCTCCAGCGCCGGACGAGGCCGGACGGCGGTCTATGTGACGGCCAGCGGTTTCACCAGCGGGCCGGGTTCGTTGATGGATGCGATTCTGCGGTCGGCGGGGTTTCGCAACGGAGTGAAACGACCCGGCTATCAGCCGCTGGGGCTTGAACGGGTGCTGCTGACGCCGCCCGCCCTCTATGTGAAGGGGTTCTTCGATCTGGCGCGTTCGGATTGGCGCGGGGCGGGACGGCATCCCGTCATGCGACGGGCGACGGCTGAACACACCGCCGCCAGCTTGCCAGGCGCGGCCTTGACGTGTCCGGCCTGGTTCGCGGCGGATGCGGCCGCCCTGCTGGCGGAGCAGGCGAAATGAGGAGCGTGACGAAGCTGAATATCGGTCTGGGTCTGGCGATCCTGGTCGCTTTGACGGCGGCCGTTACCCTGGGGGAAACCCTCTTCGACCGCGCACAGTATTCCGAGGCCTTGGCCAACCCGGCTTCCGGCCCCGGCCAGGTGCTGTGGCTCGTGCGCGCGCCCCGAGCGGTCTGCGCCCTGTTCGTCGGTGCGGCTCTGGGGCTTGCGGGGGCGGTGATGCAGGGGCTGTTGCGCAATCCGCTAGCCGAGCCGGGCGTACTGGGCGTGTCCGCGACCTCGGCTCTGGCCGCTGCGACGGCCATCGTGCTGGGGCTGGCGGCGATCCCCGGAGCGGTGGAGGTGTCGGCTCTTTTCGGCGCGACGGTCGGCGGCGGGCTGCTGATCGCCCTGGCCGCACGGGTGCGGACGCCCGAGGCGCTGATCCTGTTCGGCGTGGCTCTGTCCAGCTTCGCGGGCGCATTGACGGCCCTGATCTTCAACCTGTCGCCGTCGCCGATCGCTTCAGCCGAGGTGATGAACTGGCTGTTGGGTTCGGTCGAGAACCGTAGCTGGATCGATGTCGCCTGGGTGGCGCCCGCCGCCCTGATCGCCGCCTTGCTCGCGCGCAGCGCGTCGCCGGGCCTGCGGATGCTGACCCTGGGCGAGGAGGCGGCGCGGGCGTCCGGCCTGTCGATGGGGCGAATGCGGGTGCTGGCGTTGGCGGCTGCCGCCGTTGCGGCGGGCGCTGCAGTGGCTGTGGCGGGCGTCATCGGCTTCGTCGGTCTGGCGGCGCCGCATCTGGTGCGAACGGCGGTGCGCGGTGATCCGGGGCGACTGCTTCTGCCATCGGCCCTCGCGGGAGGTTTGATGCTGGTCGCCGCCGATCTGGCGGCGCGGATGCTGCCGACGGATCAGGAGTTGAAGCTGGGCGTTTTCACCGCCCTGGTCGGCGCGCCGCTGTTCGCGCTGATCGCCTGGCGCGCGGCTCGGGAGTGGCGGCTGTGAGTCTTCTGCTACAGCTTGAGGACGCCCACGCCCGCGTCGGCGGCGTCGAAGTGCTGAAGGGCGCGTCCCTGTCGGTGCGGCCGGGCGAGGTCGTGGCTTTGTGCGGGCCGAATGGGGCGGGCAAGTCGACGGCGGTGCGCGCGGCTCTTGGCCTGACCCCGCTGACGCAAGGCTCGGCTCGTCTGGGCGACGATGAGGCGCGGCGTCTTACTGAACGTCAGCGCGGCGAGCGTGCGGCCTATCTGCCGCAGGACCGTTCGATTGCGTGGAACCTGCCGGCGGTCGAGCTGGCGGCGCTGGGCGCGCCCTTCTTGGCGGGCGCGGCCGCGCTGGACCGTGCGCGTGTCGCGCTGGGCGAGGTCGGCGTCGGCCATCTGGCGGATCGCGGCGTGGCCGAGATGTCGGGTGGAGAGCGGGCGCGCGTTCTGCTGGCCCGCGCCCTGACGATTTCCGCTCCCTTGCTGGTGGCCGACGAGCCGATCGCCGGTCTGGACCCTGACGCCCAGCTACTGGTGCTGGAGCGGCTGCGGGCGCGCGCCGACGCCGGGCATGGCGTCCTGGTCAGCCTGCATGACCTGACGCTGGCTGCGCGCTTCGCTGATCGGGTCGTGGTGCTGGATCAAGGGCGGACGGCGGCCGACGGCGCGCCGACCGAGGCCCTGTCGCCGCGCGTACTGAAGACGGTGTTCAATCTGGACGCGGTCTGGCTGGAGGCGCTGGACGGGCCGCTGCTGGCGGCCCGCCGTCTGTCGTCTCAGGGTTGATAGGGACGCGGGCCGGTGTTGGGCGGCGTGCCCCGCGCCAGGTCCGCTGAAGGCGTCAGCGGCGCCGAGCCGCCGTTCAGGCGGGCGCGATAGACCTGCATGTTCTCCATCACCCGCATCATGTAGTTGCGCGTCTCGGTGAAGGGCGCGCACTCGATGAAGTCGATGGGATCGACCTGGGCCTGGCGCGGGTCGCCGCAGCGGGCGGTCCATTGCGGCGGTCGGGCCGGGCCGGCGTTGTAGCCGACGGCGGCCAGCAGCGGCGATCCGCCGAAGTTGTTCATCAGTTCGCCCAGGTGATAGCTGCCCAGGGTCATGTTGACCTCCGGATCCCACAACTGTTCGGAGCTGAACGAGCGGCCCATGCGGCGGGCCACGCCCTGCGCCGTCGCGGGCAGAAGCTGCATCATGCCGCGCGCATCGGCATGCGAGCGGACCAGGGGATCGAAGCTGGATTCCTGACGGGTGATGGCCAGGGCGAACTCGTTCGGCGCCATGCCCGGAACCTGCTGCGGCAGGCGGATCGGATACATGCGCTCGGGCATGACGAAGCCGCGCTGGCTGGCCGCGCGCCCGACCATCATCGAGCCGAACTGGTCCCCGTAGCCCTGCATCAGGTCGAACAGCTGCGACAGGTCGTAGGGTGAGGGCAGGGTGTCATCCAGATGATAGGCGAAGACCCGCATCAGGGTCTTCTCGCCGATCTGGCCCAGGATGCGGGTGGCGCGCACCACCTCATTGCCCTCGAAGCGGTTGACGTCTTCCGCCGACGGCGACGGTTCGCCCGGAAGGGTCAGGGTCGTTGCGCCCGCCTTTTCCGCCGCCAACTGGCCGTAGAAGGTCTGCCAGTGCTGGGCGCCCGCCTGATACCACCGCTGAGCGCCCTCGCGATCGCCCCGCGCCTCGGCCGCCCGGCCCAGCCAGTACAGCGCGCGGCTCTGGGTGATGGGGGTCGAGGAGGCGTTGCGCAGGACTTCGAAATGCTGGGCCGCCGTCGCCGGGTCGTTCAGCTTGGTCAGGGCGACCCAGCCTGCGAAGAACTCGGCGTCGACCTTGCGTTCGCCCGAGGGGAAGCCGTGGCCGTTCATGGAGGCGTAGGCGGCGCGGGCGTTCCCTTGCTGCAGGGCGTCCAGGAAGTAGTTGCGGCGCTCGCTCCACAGGGTGTTCTGGCCGTCCGTGTGCGACGGCGCGGCGGGCAGGGCGGACAACAGCGGGAAGGCCTCGGACTGACGCCCGGCCGAGCGCAACAGGCGCACCCGCTCCAGCACCACGGCCGGATCATTAGCCTGGGCGGACGACAGGCCGCTGACGATCACGTCAGGGGCGTAGGCGGTGCGCAGCGCCATCACGGTATTGGCGACGGCCTGGCGGTCGGCCGGGACCAGAGCGAGCATGGCGCGCGTCGCCGGGCCGTGCGGCCCCAGCAGCAGCATGTTCAACCGCGTCACGTGGTCGTCGCTGGTCAGCCAGCCGCTCCAGCGCGAATAGATTCGGCTTTGCTGGGCCTCTTCAAAACTCTGGGTGCGCCACCAGTCGCGAATCAGGGCCTGGGCCTCCTGGCGGCGACCCGTCTGCTCCAGCGCGCCGGCCAGAGCGATGGCGCCCTGGGCCGTGGTCGGTGCGGCGCCGTTGAAGAAGGCCAGGACGGCGTCCGGCGACTGTCCCGCCATGTCCAGCGCGCGCTCGCCCGCCGCCCGGCGCGAATCGCCGCGCGGCCAGTTCGCCAGGTCGGTCTGGGCCAGCGCCAGGTCGCTGTAGGACATCTGCTTGTCCGAGGTGTCGACCAGCGCCCACTCGACCAGCTTGCGCGCGGCAGGATCAGAAATGCGCGCCATGATGGACTGCGTGCCCACGACGTCGCGCGCCCGCGCGGCCGTCAGCCCCTGCTGCACCAGGGCGGCGTCCTGGCTGCTAATGATCCCGCCCTGACTGGCGGAATAGGGCGTCGGCGTGCTGTTCAGCACGTCCTGAGCCGGTGGAGTCAGTATCGCCAGGGCGGCGGCCACGGTCGTCGCGATCATCAGATATCTGATCCTCATTCATCTTTGGTTGCGGCCAAGCGGCGGGCAACCTACCCTTTGCCGATTAGTGACGGGCGGAACGCCGCCCATTTCTCCGCACAGGTATGTTGTTCCCATGACCGCCCCCTTGTTCAAGGGCGTGATCACCGCCCTGATCACACCTCTTCGTGACGGAAACGTGGACGAGGTCGCTTTCAAGCGCCTGTTGGAACGCCAGATCGCCGCTGGAGTTCACGGCGTCGTACCGATGGGCACCACGGGCGAGAGCGCCACCCTGCACCTGGATGAACACAAGCGCGTGGTCGAACAGTGCGTCGAGATCGCCGCCGGGCGCATCCGCGTCATCGCCGGCGCGGGTTCGTCCGCGACGGACAAGGCGATCGAGCTGACCCGCTTCGCCAAGACGGTCGGCGCGGACGGGGCGCTGGTCGTCACCCCTTATTACAACCGTCCGTCGCAGGCCGGGATGCAGGCGCATTTCGAAGCCGTGGCCGACGCGGTGCAACTGCCGATCCTGCTCTACAACGTGCCGGGCCGTACGGGCGTGGACCTGGCGAACGAGACGACAGCGGCCCTGTCGGCGCACCCGAACATCGTGGGCATCAAGGACGCCAGCGGCGACGTGGCGCGGGCCAGCTGGATGCGCGCCAACATCGACGGCGCCTTCGACCTGATCTCAGGCGATGATTCCAGCTATCTGGGCTATGCCGCACATGGCGGCGTGGGCGTCATCTCTGTGACCTCGAACGTCGCGCCCGAGGCCATGGTCGCCCTGTATGACGCGATCCAAGCCGGTGACTTCGCCGCCGCTCGCTCGTGGCAGGAGCGCCTGATCGGCCTGCACAAGGCGCTGTTCCTCGACAACTCGCCGTCGCCGACCAAATACGCCCTGGCCAAGCTGGGCCTGTGTGCGGAAGAGGTTCGCCTGCCGCTGTCGCTGACGGCCGACGCCGTGAAGCCCGCCATCGACAAGGCGCTGGCCGAGGCCGGGGTCGCCTGATGGCCGCAGACGCGCCCAAGCAGAAGACGATCGCCGAGAACCGGCGCGCGCGCTTCGACTATTTCCTCGAGGACCACATCGAGGCCGGGATCCAGTTGCTGGGCACCGAGATCAAGGCGCTGCGCGACGGTCGCGCCAACATCGCCGAGAGCTATGTCTCGCCCGAGGGACGCGAGATGGTGCTGATCAACGCCGACATCCCGCCCTACAAGATGGCGAACCGCTTCAATCACGAGCCGCGTCGCCATCGGAAGTTGCTGCTGCACCGCAAGCAGATCGACAAGCTGATCGGCGCCGTTCAGCGCGACGGCCGCACCATTGTGCCGGTGCGCCTGTATCTGAACGAGGCGGGCAAGGCGAAGCTGGAAATCGCCCTGGCCAAGGGCAAGAAGCTGCACGACAAGCGTGAGGCTTCGGCCGAGCGTGACTGGCAGCGCGACAAGGCGCGCCTGCTGCGCGACAAGGGATAAGTGCAGTTCCGCTTTGCGCGCCGCGCGACGCGCGATAAACGACGGATCATGGGGCGCGTCTTGCGGAGTTCATGGTGAAGATAGCCGAACGCTGGTTCGTCATGGCAGGCGTGGCCCTGCTGGGCGCCATCGCCGTGGCCGGTGTGGTGGTGGCGATCTACGCCGCCTGGGTCTTGCACGACATGCCGGACGCCTCAGAGCTGGCGGACTATCGTCCGGCGACGGCGACGCGCGTCTATGCCGAGGACGGCACCCTGATCGGCGAGTTCTCGGACCAGCGCCGAATCTACGTCACCTATGATCAGGTGCCGCAGACGGTTGTTCACGCCTTCCTGGCGGCCGAGGACCAGAACTTCTTCAGCCACGGCGGCATCGACGTGTCCGGCATCGGCCGGGCCATGTTCAAGAACGTCTTCAACGTGCTGTCCGGTCGTCGTCTTGAAGGCGGCTCGACCATCACCCAGCAGGTGGCCAAGAACGTCCTGCTGACCAGCGAGACCAGCCTGAACCGCAAACTCAAGGAAGCGGTCCTCTCCAGCCGCCTGGAAGCGACGCTGAGCAAGGAGCAGATCCTCGAGCTGTACCTGAACGAGATCTACCTGGGCTATCGCTCCTACGGCGTGGCGTCGGCGGCCTACAACTATTTCGGCAAGTCGCTGGATCAGCTGACGCCGGACGAGGCGGCCTTCCTGGCGGCCCTGCCCAAGGGGCCGACCAACTATCACCCCAAACGCTACCCCGAGGCCGCGCTGGGACGCCGGAACTGGGTGCTGGGCGAGATGGCCGACAACAAGTGGCTGTCGGACGAGCAACTGCAGACGGCCCTGGCCCGTCCGTTGAACACCCGTTCAGCGCCGCGTCGCGCTGAATACGCCGACGCCGACTTCTTCGTGGAAGAGGCGCGCCGTCGCGCCATCGCCCTGTTCGGCCAGGAAGAGGTCAACCGCGGCGGCTATTACCTGCGCACCACCCTGGATCCGCAGCTGCAATCGGCGGCGCGCGACGCCCTGATGCGCGGGCTTGAGGACTATGACCGTCGTCACGGCTGGCGCGGCGCCTGGGGCACGACCGATTTCGCCGAAGGTTGGCAAGCCGAAGCTCAGAAGCGCACGACCCCGCCCGAGCGTCGCTCGTGGCAGGCCGCCGCCGTCGAGAACGTCAGCGGAAGCACGATCCGGGTCCGCACGGCCAAGGACGATCAGACGGGCACGCTGCGTGCGACCGATGTGACCTGGTCCAATGCGGGGCGTCGCCCGTTGAAGCGCGGCGATCTAATCTTCGTCGAGCGGCAGGGCGGCCAGTTCGCCCTGAAGCAGGCGCCCGCCGTCAACGGCGCCCTGGTCGCCATCGAGCCGCAATCGGGCCGCGTCCTGGCGATGGTCGGCGGCTATTCCTACGCCCTGTCCAGCTTCAACCGCGCGACCCAGGCCCGCCGCCAGCCCGGTTCGGCCTATAAGCCCTTCGTCTATGCGGCGGCGCTGGAAGGCGACTTCACACCGGCCTCGATCGTTCTGGATGCGCCGATCAGCTTCCCCGGCGGTCCTGGCGGTCGCGCCTGGACGCCTCAGAACTACAGCCGCCAGTTCTACGGCCCGCAAAGCCTGCGTCGCGGCCTGGAGTTGTCGCGCAACGTCATGACCGTGCGTCTGGCCCAGGCAGTGGGCATGAAGAACGTCGTCGACCTGTCCAAGAAGATGGGCGTGGTGGACGACATGTCGCCGAACCTGGCCATGTCGCTGGGCGCCGGTGAAACGACGCCGTACCGCATCACGGCCGCCTATGCCGCCTTCGTCAACGGCGGGCGCCGGATCGACCCTTATCTGATCGAACTGGTTCAGGACCGGAACGGCCAGACCATCCATCGCGCTGATCGCCGCCAGTGCCGCGATTGCGCGCGGGGCTTCAGCGGCCAGGAATCTCCGCGCCTGCAGGATCGTGGAACCCAGGTGATCGACCCGATCACCGCCTATCAGATGAGCTCCATGCTGGAAGGCGTGATCCAGCGCGGCACCGGCGCCCGCGCCCGTAGCCTGGGCCGTTGGGTCGGGGGCAAGACCGGCACGACCAATGAATACCGTTCGGCCTGGTTCGTCGGCTTCTCCAGCGACATCGTCGTCGGCGTCTTCGTCGGCTTCGACGACAACCGCTCGCTAGGCGGGGGCGAGGCGGGCGCCTCGACCGCCGTGCCGATCTTCATCGACTTCATGGAAGACGCTCTCAAGGAACGCCCGGCGCGTCCGTTCGTGAAGCCGAAGAACGCCATCTTCCGCACCGTGAACGGCATCGAGGAAGCCTTCCGACCCGGCACCGAGCGCCAACTGCGTGAAGAGGCGCCGCGTCCGGCTGCGCCTGAAGGACCGCAGAACTACTACGACGTGATCCGTCGCGAGCAGGAAGTCCGTACGCAGACCCCGACTCCGGCTGCGCCGCCGCCTGTCGCGCCGCCTCCGCCCAAGAAGGAGCCGGCCGAGGACTTGAGCGGTCTCTACTGACGCTCTAGTTACACCCCTCTTCGGCGCGCCGGACGTTCTGGCGCGCCTATCCACCCCTGTATCGCTGGAGATTGCGATGAGACCGGATGTCGAGGCCATGAAGGCCGACATCGAGCAGAGCGTCGCTCTGCTCAGGAGGCGACTTTGACTGGGATGTCGCTCTAAGAAAGCTCGATGAGCTGAACGCGCGGGTCGAGGATCCGACGCTGTGGGACAATCCCGAGCAGGCCCAGGCCGTCAGCCGCGAACGCTCGCGCCTGGAAGCCCAGGTCAGCGCCGTCAAGGAGATGGAGCAGGGTCTCGAAGACGGGATCATGCTGGCCGACATGGCCGATGAGGAGGGCGACGAAGCCACCCTCGAGGACGCGCGCGAGCAGTTGAAGGCCATCAAGGAACGCGCCGCTCGCGCCGAACTGGAAGCCCTGCTGTCCGGCGAGGCCGACGGCAACGACGCCTATCTGGAAATCAACTCCGGCGCCGGCGGCACCGAGTCCAACGACTGGGCCGGGATGCTGATGCGGATGTACAGCCGCTGGGCCCGCGCCCACGGCTATGAAGTCACGATCGAGGCCGAGGAACAGGGCGAACAGGCGGGCATCAAGTCCGCGACCCTGCAGATCGCCGGACCGAACGCCTATGGCTGGCTGAAGTCGGAATCGGGCGTGCACCGCCTGGTCCGCATCAGCCCCTACGATGCGGCGGCCAAGCGCCACACCAGCTTCGCCTCCATCGGGGTGTCGCCGGTCGTGGACGATACGATCGAGATCGACATCAACCCGGCCGATGTGCGCACCGACACCTATCGCGCGTCCGGCGCCGGCGGTCAGCACATCAACAAGACCGACTCGGCTGTGCGTCTGACCCACATTCCGACCAACACGGTCGTGGCCTGTCAGGCCGGTCGTTCACAGCACCAGAACCGCGAACAGGCCTGGAAGATGCTGCGGGCGCGTCTGTACGAGCTTGAACTTCAGAAGCGTGAGGCCGCAGCTCAGGCTCTGGCTGACGCCAAGACCGACATCGGCTGGGGGCACCAGATCCGCTCCTACGTTCTGCAACCGTATCAGATGGTGAAGGATCTGCGGACCGAGGTCGAAACCTCGGACACCCAGGGCGTTCTGGACGGCGACCTGGATCCGTTCATGGGCGCCGCGCTCGCGGCCCGCGTGGGCGAGATCCGCGAGGGCTGATCGACCCGTGGGTCAACGCAAAAAAAAGGGCGGCCTTCGCGGGCCGCCCTTTCTCGTTTCTGGCCGCCGCGCCGATCAGGCTGCGGGCTTGGCTTCGACCTTGGCGTCCGTCTTGGCGGGCGCGGGCTTTTCGGCCGAGACGGGAGCTTCCAGCATGTTGGCGCCCGGCGTGTCGCGCTTGGCCTGGGTGCAGCGGCCCTGGAACCAGGCGCCCTGTTCGATCGAAAGCTGCTCCTGGGTGATGTCGCCCTCGACGCGCGAGGTGGCGAACAGCTTGACCTGCTTGGCGACGATGGCGCCCGAGACGCGGCCGCGAACCTCAAGGATGTCGGCGTGGACCGTGCCCTCGACCGCGCCGCCTTCGCCGATCACCACGCGCACGACGCGGATGTCGCCCTTCAGCGAGCCATCGACCTGAAGTTCGCCGGCGCCTGAGATGTTGCCCTCATATTTCACGCCGGCCGACAGGGTCGACAGGCTGGACGACCGTGCGGCGGCGGGACGCGCCGGTTCAGGCGTCCGCATGGGCGCAGCAGCGATCGGAGCGGCGGGGGCGGGCGTCGGCTTGGCCGGTTCGGGCGGCGTCGGAATGCCCAATCCGCTCGAAGTACTGTTGTCGAGGGGTTTGTTCTTGTTGAACATCTATACTCTCCGCGTCACGCCGGAACGACCGGCGTTTGGTCAATGTCAGCCCCTGAGGATACAATCCCTGACAATACTTAGGGGGGGCTGAGGCGGAGAGGTCAAGCGGGGCCTTCCGAACCCCGCTCGCCGATCAAAGCGCTTCGACGGCGGCCAGCACCTCTTCGGCGTGGCCCTTCACCTTGACGTTCCGCCAGGCGCGGCGGACCACGCCCTGGCCGTCGATCAGGAAGGTGGCGCGTTCGACGCCCATGTATTCACGGCCGTAGAGCTTCTTCAGCAGCCAGACGCCCCAGCTTTCCGTGACCACGCCGTCCTCGTCCGAGCCCAGCACGACCTTGAGGTCATGCTTGGCCTTGAAGCGGTCCAGTTTTTTCACCGTATCGCGCGATACGCCGACCACCACGGCGTTCGCCGCCGAGAACCGGTCGATCAGCGCCGAGAAGTCCTGCCCCTCGGTCGTGCAGCCGGGCGTGTCGGCCTTGGGGTAGAAGTAGAGGACGATGTTCTTGCCCTTTAGCCCGCCCAGCGACACGCGCCCGCCGCCGTCCGTCGCCAGATCGAAAGCGGAGGCAGGGGTGTTTTCGGTGATGTCGGTCACAACTCTTTCTCCCTTACACCGGCCGCACCAGCACCAGCTTCTTCTTGCCGGCGCCGAGCTTCAGCACGCCGTCGGCGTTCAGGTCGGCCTCTTCGATCAGTCGGGCGCCGTCGTTGACGACTTCGTCGTTCAGGCGAAGGCCGCCGCCCTGGGCCAGGCGGCGCGCTTCGCCGTTGGAGGCGCTGAGGCCCGCCTTGGTCGTGACGGCGGCGATCATGGCGCCGATGACCTCGTCGCGCGGCAGTTCGACGGTCGGCAGGTCGGCGGACAACTGGCCTTTCTCGAAAGCGGCCTCGGCGGCGGCGCGGGCGGCCTGAGCGGCCTCGACGCCGTGCAGCATGGAGGTGGTTGCGTCGGCCAGCGCCTTCTTGGCGTCGTTGATCTCGGCGCCTTCCAGCGCCTCATAACGCTCGATTTGGTCCAGCGGCAGGTCGGTGAACAGGCGCATGAACCGGCCCACGTCGCCGTCCTCGGTGTTGCGCCAGTATTGCCAGTAGTCGAACGGCGACAGGGCGTCGGCGTTCAGCCACACGGCGCCGCCGACCGTCTTGCCCATCTTCTGGCCCGAGGCGGTGGACAGCAGCGGCGTGGTCAGGCCGAAAGCGGCCTTGTGGTCCACCTTGCGGGTCAGTTCGACGCCGTTGATGATGTTGCCCCACTGGTCCGAGCCGCCCATCTGCAGCGAACAGCCATAGCGACGGTTCAGCTCCAGGAAGTCCGTCGCCTGCATCAGCATGTAGTTGAACTCGAGGAAGGTCAGCGGCTGCTCGCGATCCAGGCGCAGCTTGACCGAGTCGAAGCTCAGCATGCGGTTGATGGTGAAGTGCGTACCGTAGTCGCGCAGGAACTGCAGGTAGCCGAGTTGCGACAGCCACTCGTCGTTATCCAGCATGACGGCGTCGGTCGGGCCGTCGCCGAAAGTCAGGAATTTCTCGAACACGCCTTTGATGCCGGCGATGTTCTCAGCGATCTTTTCCTCGGTCAGCAGGGGGCGCTGGGTGTCCTTGAAGCTGGGGTCGCCGACCTTGGTCGTGCCGCCGCCCATCAGGACGATCGGCTTGTGCCCGGCCTGCTGAAGACGGCGCAGCAGCATAATCTGGATGAGGTGACCGACGTGCAGGCTGGGGGCCGTCGCATCGAAGCCGATATAGCCCGTGACCACGCCGGATGCGGCCGCCTCGTCCAGTTCGACCGGGTGGGTGATCTGGTGGATATAGCCGCGCGCCTTCATCAGGCGCAGGAAGTCCGACTTGAAGGCGGTTTCGGAAGCGGTTTGGGTCGTGGGCTCGGTCATGGTCGGGTCCGTAGCATCAGAACCGGCGGCCGTCTTCCGAGGAATAATGCCGCCGAGGGAAGGGCGGCAAGGATCGCGGCCGCTCTCTAGTAGAGGCCGTAGTAATAGGCGGAGAAAAGGGCCGGTTGCGCGGTCATGGGCGCTAGCTACGTCGCGCTCGACGTGGCAGTCAAGCCGCCATGACGACCTCTCCGAAAAAGACTCTCCGCGTGCTTGGCTTCATGACCGGCACCTCGCTGGACGCCGTGGACATGGCGGTGATCGAGACGGACGGCCACGACATCCTGTCCTTCGGCCCCGCCGGCGAGATGAAACTGGACGGCGAGACCCGCGCCATCGTCGAGGACGCCATCGAGGACGCCTTCGACTGGGAGCGCGACGAGGAAGAGCCGGACAGCTTCGAGGACGCCCGCATGGCGGTGGCCGACGCGCACTTGGCCGCCGCCCTCGGCTTCATGGCGGTGAACGGGGTGAAGTCTAGCGCGCTGGATCTGGTCGGCGTCCACGGCCAGACCGTGCTGCATGAGGCGCCGACGCACGACGCTCCGGGCCGTACCGTCCAACTGATCGACGCCGTCAGTGTGGCTGAAGGCCTGAGCGTGCCGGTGGCCTACGACTTCCGCAGCGCCGATGTGGCGGCAGGCGGGCAGGGCGCGCCGCTGGCGCCCGTCTATCACGCGGCGCTGGTCCGCAAGGCGGGGGTAGAGGGGCCGGTCGCCGTGCTGAACCTCGGCGGCGTGGGCAACATCACCCTGATCCGCGCCGACGGCGGGCTGGAGGCCTTCGACACCGGCCCGGCCAACGGCATGGTCGATCTGCTGGTCCAGTCCCGCATGAAGAAGCGGATGGACGAGGGCGGCCGTCTGGCGGCGGCGGGAACGGTCGACCCGGCCGCACTGGACGCCTATCTGGCCCACCCCTATTTCGCGGCGACCGGGCCGAAGTCGCTGGATCGGTTCGATTTCTCGCTGGACCCGGTGGCGGAACTGTCGCTGGAAGACGCCGCCGCGACCCTGACCGCCTTCGCGGCGCAGGCCGTGGCGCTGGGCGTTGCTCGCTGTTCGGAACAGCCGAAGGAGGTCGTCGTCTGCGGCGGCGGTCGCCACAACCCTGTGCTGCTGGCCGCCATTCGCGAGCGTGTCGGCGTTCCCGTCTCGACGGCCGAGGACAAGGGCTGGCGTGGCGATTCCATCGAGGCCGAGGCCTTCGCCTTCCTGGCCGCGCGCTGTCGTCTGGGGTTGCCGATCAGCTTCCCCGGCACGACAGGCGTTGCGGCGCCTATGACCGGCGGCCGGATTGTCGAACCGGGAGCGGAATAGTGGCGGCGTCCTCGCGCTTCTGGGGCGTCGCCAGCGGTCTGGCGGCGGGCGCTCTGTGGGGGCTGGTCTTCCTGGCGCCCAAGGTCGTGCCGGAGGCCTCGCCCCTGCTGCTGACGGCGGGGCGCTATCTCGCCTATGGCCTGATCGCGGTCCTGCTGATCGCGCCGCGCTGGCGGCGGGTGACGGCGGCCCTGACGCGCAAGGCATGGGGCGCTCTGGTCTGGCTGAGCCTGGCGGGCAACCTGGTCTATTTCGCCTTCCTGGTGGTCGGGGTGCACTACGCGGGCGTCGCGGCCTCGGCCCTGATCGTCGGCATGGTGCCTGTGGTGGTGGCCTTGTGGGGACTGCGGGACAAGGAGTCGCCGCCGTTGTCGCGTGTCGCGCCGCCCATCGTCGTGGCGGCGCTGGCCGTCGGCCTGATCGGTTGGGAGTCGCTCAGCCAGGGCGGCGGCGCGGAGGCGCAAAGCGGAACCGCCACCCTGATCGGCCTGGGTTGCGCCGTGGCGGCCCTGCTATCCTGGACCGCCTTCGCCGTCGGCAATAGTCGCTGGATGGGACGCCTGCCTGACGTCACCCCGCATGAGTGGTCGCTGCTGACCGGCGTAGTCACGGGCGCGCTGGCGCTGCTGCTGGTCATCCCGTCGCTGTTCATGCTCGGGGGCATGACGGACGACGCCTGGCTGCGCCTGATCGGCGTCAGCGCAGGGGTGGCCATCCTCGCCTCCGTCATCGGCAACGCCTTCTGGAATCAGGCCAGCCGCCTGTTGCCCCTGACGATGCTGGGCCAGATGATCGTCTCCGAGACGCTGTTCGCCTTCATCTACGGCTTCATCTGGGAACAGCGCGGCCCGACCGTGATCGAGGTCGTGGCCATGATCCTGATGATCGTCAGCGTCGTCTGGTGCGTTCGCGCCCACCGCCCGGCAGCTATGGCGGCGGCGGAAGGCGATCATTAGAAAACGACGTAATTTCGTCTTAATCTGCGGTCCAAGTTCTTCATCAGGGAGGGACGTATGATTGTATGGATCGCCACACTGTTTCTGTTGGGTCAGGCAGAGGTCTCATCGCCCTCCGGTGAACTGAGCGCCGAGGCGCGAGCCCTGATCGCTCCCGTGCTGGAAACAATCGCTGAGGAACAGAGACGACAGGCGCAAGCGCCGCCTCCTCAGGATCACGAGGAACGCTTTCTGCGGATGTATCGCCTGGATCAGATGGGGCGGCAGGCGATGCAGAAAGTCGATCTGAGCATTCTGCCTCCGCATCAGGAGCAGGCCGCCAACAAGGCGATGTGGCAGGTTCAGGAGGCCGCGGACGAGGCCAATCTCAACGCCTTACTCGCCATGCTGCCGCCGGAAGGCTGGTTCCTCAAAAGCCGCTATGGCGAGGGGCCGTCGCAGACGGCCTTTCTCATCATCCAGCATTCAAACCTTGAGCAGTGGCGACGTTTCGTGCCGGTGCTCGAGCCTCTCGTGGCGGCGGGCGAGGTTGATGGGGCGCAGTTCGGTCTGATGTACGATCGGCTGGCGGTGAACGAGGGGCGTCCGCAACGCTACGGGACGCAGGTGACCTGCAAGAATGGGCGCTGGGTCATCGACTACGACAACCTCGAGGATCCCGCGAACGCCGATCGTCGTCGCGCGGAAGCAGGATTTCCCCATACGCTGGCGCAGTATGAAGCGCGTTTCGCCTCGTGGCCGACTTGCCGCGAAAACTGAGCAACGCTCGCCGTCGCCATGCGTTGATACCATAGCGGACCGGGCCCCTCTGGCGACCCTTCATCGCGATGTCGGCCGCGTCGTTGGAAACGGCTCGCGAAGGCGTCGATGGAACTGTTGCTGCTGGAGTGGTTGGGCAAGCCCGTCTGGATGTGGGCGGGCTTTCTGACGGTCGTCATCGCCTTGCTGGCGCTGGACCTGGGATTGTTTAACCGGCGGGATCACGAGATTGGGGTGCGAGAGAGCCTGGGGCTGTCCGCCTTCTATATCGCTGTCGCCCTGGCTTTCGGGGCATGGCTGTGGTCGTGGCTGGGAGCTGACAGTGCGGTCGAATATCTGACCGCCTACGCCGTTGAAAAAAGCCTGGCGATGGACAATGTCTTCGTCATCGCCCTCATTTTCAGCGCCTTTTCGGTGCCGCGCCTCTATCAGCATCGCGTGCTGTTCTGGGGCGTGCTGGGCGTCATCGTCCTGAGGGCGATCATGATCGGCGGCGGGGCGGTGTTGGTCGCTCGCTATCATTGGGTGCTGTATCTGTTCGCCGGCTTTCTGATCGTCACGGGCGTGCGGATGTTCTTCGCGCGCGGTGAAGAGACGGACGTCGCCGACAATGCGCTACTGAAATGGTTCCGCCGACGGATGCGGGTGACCAACGACCTGCATGGTCACGCCTTCTTTGTCCGGGCGCCGAGCCGATCAGGCGAGATGGCGCTGCACGCTACGCCGTTGTTCCTGGCCCTGGTGACGATCGAGATCGCCGACGTGATCTTCGCCGTGGATTCCGTGCCGGCGGTCTTCGCCATCACGACGGACGCCTATGTCGTCTACACGTCCAACATCTTCGCCATATTGGGGCTGAGGGCGCTCTATTTCGCCCTGGCGGCGGTGATCCACCGCTTCGCCTATCTGAAGCAGGCGCTGGCCGTTCTGCTGGTCTTCATTGGCGCCAAGGTGTTCGCCGCGCCGCTGCTGGGGATCGAGAAGGTGCCGCCCGCCGTCTCTCTCTCGGTAACGGCCGCGATCCTGGCGGCGGGGGTGGTCTGGTCCTTGTGGCGGACCCGCGCGGAGGCTGGGCCTCCGCGCTGATCTTGAGGACGTCAGGCCGGATTTTCAGCCAGGCGCTTGTCCAGATAGGCGCCGACACGGTGTTCGACGGCGCCGATGTGGTCCTGCCAGAAGTGGGTCGCCCCCTCTTCCAGCTCGTAGTCGATGACGATGCCCTTCTGGGTGCGCAGCTTGTTGACCACGCGCTCGACATCAGCCGGCGGCACGACGGTGTCGGCCGTGCCGTGCAGGAACAGACCCGAGGCCGGGCAGGGGGCCAGGAAGCTGAAATCGTAGATGTTCGAGGGCGGCGACACTGAGATGAAGCCATCGGTTTCAGGACGGCGCATCAGCAGTTGCATCCCGATGTAGGCGCCGAACTGATAGCCCGCGACCCAAGTCTGGGTGGCGGCGGGGTTGTTGGCCTGCAACCAATCCAGGGCCGTGGCCGCGTCGGCCAGTTCGCCGATGCCGCTGTCGAACTCGCCCTGGGACTTGCCCACGCCGCGCGAGTTATAGCGCAGGGTGGCGAACCCGCGCTGCACGAACAGCTGGTGCAGCGTCAGGGCGACAGGGTTGTTCATGTGCCCGGCCGCCTTGGGATGCGGGTGCAGGATCAGGGCGATCGGAGCGTCGGGACGCTTGCCGGGCGAATAGCGGCCTTCGATGCGGCCGGAGGCGCCAGGCAGGATGACTTCAGGCATGGATGGCGGTCCCTACGATCAACAGACGTTTCGCGAGCGGATAATACTTGACCACGCAGGTAGGACTTTCTAAGTCCCCCGTGCGTGACGCGCTCGCTGGCGAGGCCGGGGGTCTTAGCACAGCGGGCCCGAAAAGCGTTAGATTTTTGAGGTATTGGGATGCGTCTGTCGACCAAGGGACGTTACGCCGTCATGGCGATGGCCGATCTGGCGAAGAACGGGTCGGATCGGGCGGTTTCTCTGGCCGAGATCGCCGCGCGCCAGGAAATCTCGCTCAGCTATCTGGAGCAGCTCTTTGCGCGCCTGCGCAAGGGCGGGCTGGTGAAGAGCGTGCGCGGTCCCGGCGGCGGCTATCGCTTGGCTATGACGGCGGGAGAGACGGTCGTGGCGGACATCGTGCTGGCCGTAGATGAGCCGATCCGCGCCACGCGCTGCGCCGCCCACGGCACGCCGCGCGGCTGCATGACGGGCGGGGCGCGCTGCATCACTCACGATCTTTGGGAAGACCTGGGCGCCGAGATTCATCGCTATCTGGCCGGGGTCAGCCTTGCCGATGTGATCGAAAAGCGCACCAGCCGCGCCCGCATGGGTCGAAAGGACGCGACGTCGTCCATGGAGGCCGCCGCGTGAGCGTCTATCTGGATTACAACGCCTCGGGCCTGGTTCGCCAGGAAGTTCAGGATGCCATGGTCAAGGCCTTGGCTGATAACGGAAATCCGTCGGCCGTTCATGCCGCCGGACGCCGCGCCCGTGCGCGTATCGAGACGGCGCGCGCCCAGGTGGCCGATCTAGTCGGCGCCGATCCGACGGCGATCATCTTCTCTTCGGGCGGGACCGAATCCAACGCACAGGCGATCCACAGCGCCCTCGCCGCCGGTTGCGAGCGGTTGATCGTCGGCGCGACCGAGCACCCTTGCGTGGCCGAAGCCGCCGCCGTCAGCGGTATGCCGGTCGAGGTGCTGCCGGTCGATGCGGACGGCGTGGTCGATCTGGCCTGGCTGGCTGAGGCGCTGGCGCGTCCGGGCCGTGCGGTCGTCGCCATCCATCACGCCAATAACGAAAGCGGCGTGATCCAGCCGATCGCCGAGGCGGCGGCTCTGGTTCGCGCGGCGGGCGGTTGGCTACACGTGGACGCCATCCAGTCGGCGGGCAAGATTCCGGTGACGATGCGCGCGCTCGGCGCTGACAGCCTGACCCTTTCGGCGCACAAGCTGGGCGGGCCTCAGGGTGTGGGCGCGCTGGTGTTGAAGGATGGCGTGTCCGCCATCCGCATTCTGCACGGCGCCGGTCAGGAACGCGGCCTGCGCGCGGGAACCGAGAATGTGCCGGGCATCGCCGGCTTCGGCGTCGCCGCCGACTGCGCCGCGCGCGATCTGGACGCCGCCATGGTTCATGTCGCCTGGCGCGACGCGGCCGAGGCCAAGGTCAAGGCGGCGGGCGCGACCGTCATCGGCGGCGCGGTTCCGCGTCTGCCGAACACCCTGTTCATGGCGGTGGAGGGCTGGGACAGCCCGCAGCAACTGATCACCCTCGATCTGGTCGGGGTCATGGTCTCGGCCGGTTCGGCCTGTTCGTCAGGTAAGGTCAAGCCGTCCAAGGCGATCAGCGCCATGGGCCTGCATCACCTGGCGACCGGGGGCGTGCGCGTCTCCGGCGGTTGGGGCACGACCGAAGCGGACTGGACCCGGTTCGCCGACGCCTGGGTCGCAGCCTGGGACAAGCACAGGGCGCGCCTGCAAGAGCGCGCAAAGGAAGTCGCGTAAGTTATGGCTATCGTTCAGGAAACAATCGACACGGTCGCGGAGCTGGAGCGGTACAAGTACGGCTTCACCACCGACGTAGAGCAGGAGTTCGCCCCCAAGGGCCTGAACCCCGACATCATCCGCTTCATCTCTGAAAAGAAGGGTGAGCCGGAGTGGATGCTGGAATGGCGTCTGGCCGCCTATGAGCGCTGGCTGGCGATGGAAGAGCCGACCTGGGCGGCGGTGAAGTACGAGCCTGTCGACTATCAGGACCTCTACTACTACGCCGCGCCGGTGAAGAAGGAGGGGCCCAAGTCGCTGGACGAGGTCGATCCCGAGCTGCTGGAAGTCTACGCCAAGCTGGGCATCCCGCTGAAGGAGCAGGAAGTTCTGGCCGGCGTTCAGGGCGCCCCCAAGGTGGCCGTCGACGCCGTGTTCGACAGCGTCTCGGTCGTCACCACCTTCAAGGAGGAACTGGCCAAGGCGGGCGTTATTTTCATGCCGATTTCCGAGGCCTTGCGTGAATATCCTGATCTGGTGCGTCAGTACCTCGGCACCGTCGTACCGGTCAGCGACAACTATTTCGCGGCCCTGAACAGCGCGGTCTTTTCGGACGGCAGCTTCGTCTATGTGCCGCCGGGCGTGCGCTGTCCGATGGAGCTGTCGACCTATTTCCGCATCAACGCCAGCCAGACCGGCCAGTTCGAGCGGACCCTGATCATCGCCGACAAGGGGTCTTACGTCTCCTATCTGGAAGGCTGCACCGCGCCGATGCGCGACGAGAACCAGCTGCACGCCGCCGTTGTGGAGATCGTCGCCCTCGACGACGCCGAGGTGAAATACTCGACCGTCCAGAACTGGTACCCCGGCGACGCCGAAGGCAAGGGCGGCATCTACAACTTCGTCACCAAACGCGCCGACTGCCGCGGCGATCGCTCCAAGGTCAGCTGGACGCAGGTCGAGACCGGCTCGGCCGTCACCTGGAAATACCCGTCCTGCATCCTCAAGGGCGAAGAAAGCTCGGGCGAGTTCTACTCCATCGCCATCACCAACGGCCATCAGCAGGCCGATACCGGCACCAAGATGCTGCATCTGGGCAAGAACAGCCGCAGCCGCATCATCGCCAAGACGGTCTCGGCCGGTAAGTCGGACTCGACCTATCGCGGCCTGGTGTCGATCCACCCCAAGGCGACCGGCGTGCGCAACTTCACCCAGTGCGACAGCCTGTTGATCGGCAAGGAATGCGGCGCCCACACCATCCCCTATATCGAGGTCCGCAACGGCTCGGCCCAGCTTGAGCACGAAGCGACCACGACCCGCCTGTCTGAGGATCAGCTCTTCTACGCCCAGCAGCGCGGCCTGTCGGAAGAAGAGGCCGTAGCACTGCTGGTCAACGGCTTCGTCCGCGACGTCCTGCAGGAACTGCCGATGGAGTTCGCCGTCGAGGCTCAGAAGCTGGTGGCGATCAGCCTCGAAGGCTCGGTCGGCTGAGTGAGTTGAAGAAGAAAAACAATGCTTAAGATCAATAACCTCCACGTCTCTGTCGCCGACAAGCCGATCCTCAAGGGTCTGACGCTCGACGTGCCTGCGGGCGAAGTTCATGCGGTCATGGGGCCGAACGGGGCGGGCAAGTCGACGCTGGGCTACAGCCTGTCGGGCCGTCCCGGCTATGAGGTGACGGACGGTTCCGCATCGTGGAATGGCGTGGATCTGCTGGACCTGGAGCCGGCCGAGCGCGCGGCGGCGGGCCTGTTCCTGTCGTTCCAGTATCCGATCGAGATTCCGGGCGTTCCGGCCATGACCTTCATCCGCACGGCGCTGAACGCTCAGAAGCGCGCGCGCGGGGAGGAAGAGGTTTCGGCCCCGGCCTTCCTGAAGCTGGTCAAGGCGGCGTCGCAGTCGCTGAAGATGGACTTCGACATGCTGAAGCGGCCGCTGAACGTCGGCTTCTCCGGCGGCGAGAAGAAGCGGATGGAAATCCTGCAGATGGCCCTGCTGGAGCCGTCGCTGCTGATCCTCGACGAGACGGACTCCGGCCTCGACATCGACGCCCTGCGCATCGTCGCCGACGGGGTGAACGCCATGCGCAGCCCAGATCGGTCGATGCTGGTGATCACCCACTATCAACGCCTGCTGGACTACATCAAACCGGACCGCGTTCACGTTCTGGCGGGCGGCCGCATCGTCGCCTCGGGTGGTCCGGAACTGGCGCATGAGCTGGAGGCGGAAGGCTACGACAAGTTCCTGCCGGAGGCGGCATGAAGGCGCTGGCCCGGCTGGACCTGACCGACGCCGCAACCTTCCCCTCGCGGCGGGTCGAGGAATGGAAATACAGTGATCTGAAGCGTTTTCTTCGTGAAGTTCCTGAACCCTCGGGCACGGCGGTCATCGGCGCGCCGGGGCCGTTTTATGATCTGGGCGGCGACGCCGTCGTCTTCGCCAACGGCCGCCCGGTCGGGGTGAAGGACTACATCGCCTCAGGCGAGCAGACGCTGCGCCTGCGCTTCATTTCGGATGCGACCGGCACGGGCCATACGGCGGCGGCGCGCATTGTCGCCCGCCCCGGCGCGCGCCTGCTGCTGCTGGAGACGCATGAGGGCAAGGGCTCGGCCTATATCGCCCATAACAAGGTCGAGATCGACGTCGCCGCCGATGCCGAGGTCATCCGCGTCGTCCTGACCGACGAGCCCGCCGACGCCATTTCGGTAGCCGAGGCCGAGGTCCGGCTGGAGGCGGGCGGCCGCTATCGCCAGACCGTCGTCGCCACCGGCGCCAAGCTGCAGCGTCATGAGACCCGTCTGCGTCACGGGGCCGAGGGCGCCGACGCGCGCGTGGACGGCCTCTATCTGCTGAACGGCGCGCGCCACTTCGACCTGACGACGGTGATCGACCACGTCTCGCCGAACGGCACGACCAGCCAGTTGATCAAGGGCGTGGTTCGCGACGAGGCGCGCGGCGTCTTCCAGGGAAAGATCCTGGTCCAGAAGGGCGCGGACGACACCGACGCCCGCATGGGCCACCACGGCCTGATCGCCTCGGATCGCGGCGAAATCGACGTGAAGCCCGAGCTGATCATCTACGCCGACGAGGTGCAGTGCGCCCACGGCGCCACCGTCGGGACGCTGGACGAAAGCGCCCTGTTCTACATGCAGCAGCGCGGCATCTCGGCCGATGAGGCCCGCGCCCTGTTGACCCACGCCTTCCTGATCGAGGTCGTCGACCGCATTGAGGATGAAGGCGCCAGAGAGGTGGTGCGAGAATGGCTGACGGCTCGCCTGTGACCCATGCTTCCGTGACGGGGTTCGACCCCTATGCCGCCCGCGCGCAGTTCCCGATCCTGTCGCGTCAGGTGAACGGCAAGCCGCTGGTCTATCTGGACACCGCCGCCTCGGCGCAGAAGCCCCGCGCCGTGATCGACGCCCTGGTCGCGTCGATGGAGGGCAGCTACGCCAACGTCCACCGGGGTCTGCACACCCTGTCGAACGAGGCGACCGAGGCCTATGAGCGGGCGCGCGAGATCGTCGCACGTTTCCTGAACGCGCCGTTGGCCGACAACATCGTCTGGACCAAGGGCGGGACCGAGGCGATCAACCTGGTCGCCAACGGCGTCGGCCTGTCGATCCAGCCGGGCGACGAGATCATCGTCACCGAGATGGAGCACCACTCCAATATCGTGCCGTGGCATTTCCTGCGCGAACGGCGCGGGGCGGTGCTGAAATGGGCGCCGATCAAGGATGACGGCTCGCTGGACATGGAGGCCTTCGCCGCCCTCTTGGGGCCGAAGACCAAGCTGGTCGCCGTCACCCATATGTCCAACGTGCTGGGGACCATCAATCCGGTCGCTGAGATCACCCGTCTGGCCCATGCGGCCGGGGCGCGGGTGCTGGTCGACGGCTGCCAGGGCGCGGTCCACGGGGCGCCGGACGTGCAGGCCATCGGCTGCGACTATTACGTTCTGACCGGGCACAAGCTGTTCGCGCCCACCGGTATTGGCGTCCTATACGGCACGGCCGAGGCGCTGGAGGCCCTGCCGCCCTATCAGGGCGGCGGCGAGATGATCGTGACGGTCGAGAAGGAAGGCGTGACCTACGCCAAGCCGCCGCACCGTTTTGAGGCCGGCACGCCGCCGATCCTTGAGGCCATTGGCATGGGCGCGGCGGTCGAATGGCTGAGCCAGTATGATGCGAAGGCGATTCAGGCGCACGAGATGGCCCTGTATCACCATGCCGTCGAGCGTCTGCGAGGCCACAACTGGCTGCGGATTCTGGGCGAAGCGGAAGGGAAGGGCGCCATTCTGACCTTCACCGTCGAGGGCGCGCACGCCCATGACGTGGCCCAGATCATGGACCGTTACGGCGTCGCCGTGCGGGCCGGGCTGCACTGCGCCGAGCCTCTGGCGAAAAGACTGGGCGTCAGCGCAAGCGCGCGCGCTTCCTTCGCCCTATATAACACCATGGAGGATACAGACGCCTTCGTGGACGCGCTGATCAAGGCGCGGAACTTCTTCGTGTGACGAGTATGGACGCCAAGACCGACAACGCGATCAGCGACAGTGACGCCTTCGCCGCCAGCTGGGATGAGCCTCAAAAGAGCGCCCTGTCTCAGGCTGAGCTGGACAAGCTGACGGACGACCTGATCGAGGCGCTGAAGACGGTGTACGATCCGGAAATTCCGGTCGACATCTATGAGCTGGGCCTGATCTACAAGGTCGATGTGTCTGACGACCGCGACGTGCTGGTCGAGATGACGCTGACGGCTCCGGGTTGTCCGGTGGCGGGCGAGATGCCCGGCTGGGTCGAGACGGCGGTGGCCAAGGTCGAGGGCGTGCGCAGCGCCAAAGCCAATCTGGTGTTCGATCCGCCGTGGGATTCTTCCAAGATGAGCGACGAGGCCAAGCTGGCCCTGAACATGTTCTGAGGATGCAGCCATGACCGAGCTTCAGACGGCAACGACCCGGCCTCGGCGACCCCGGCCCAAGGCGGTGACCCTGACGGACGCCGCCGCCGTGCGTGTGCGCGAGATCATGGACAACGCCGAGAAGGACTACGTCGGCCTGCGCGTCGGGGTGAAGAACAGCGGCTGCGCCGGGCAGGAATACACCTTCGCCTATGCCGAAGAAGCCCTGCCGCTGGACGAGGTGGTGGAGGACAAGGGCGTCACCATCCTGATCGAGCCCAAGGCGGTGCTGTTTTTGATCGGCACTGAAATCGACTATGAGGTGACGAAGCTGGCGTCCAAATTCGTCTTCCGCAATCCGAACGAGACGGACGCCTGCGGTTGCGGCGAGAGCGTCACCATCATCCCCGCCGCTGCTCTGGACGCCGACTGACATGATCCGACTGGAGGGGGTGACCCGGCGCTATCGCAGCGCGGCGGGCGACCGCACGGCGCTGGACGCCGTCGACCTGCACGTCGCGCGCGGCGAAGTGTTCGGCGTGGTGGGCCGTTCGGGGGCGGGCAAGTCCACCCTGATCCGCGCCATCAACCGACTGGAGACGCCCGACGCGGGCAAGGTCTTCGTCGACGGGCAGGAAATCACCGCCCTGAACGCCGCCGAACTGCGCGCTGCGCGACGCGGCATCGGCATGATCTTCCAGCACTTCAACCTGCTGAACGCCAAGACCATCGAGGACAACGTCGCCTTCCCCTTGCGGCTGGAGGGGCGGCCAGAGGCCGAGGTGAAGGCGCGGGTGAAGGAGCTGCTGGCCCAACTGGGGCTGGCTGATCACGCGAAGAAGCATCCATCCCAGCTGTCAGGCGGCCAGAAACAGCGCGTCGGCATCGCCCGCGCCCTGGCCTGCGGCCCCAGCGTCCTGCTGTGCGACGAGGCGACCAGCGCGCTGGACCCAGAAACGACCGAGGACATCCTGACCCTGCTGGATGGGCTGAACCGCGATCTGGGCCTGACCATCGTCCTGATCACCCACCAGATGGAGGTGGTCCGCCGCGTCTGCGATCGGGTGGCGGTGCTGAAGGACGGCCGGATCGTGGAGCAGGGCGCGACGGCCGACGTCTTCCTGCACCCTCAGCACGCCGTGACCCGCGCCATGCTGGCCGAGGGCGAGGAGGCGGTCGACGCCTCCGTCGCGCCCGCTGGAGCGCGCATGGCCCGTCTGACCTTCCGCGGTCCCTCGACCTATGAGCCGGAACTGAGCCGCATCGCGCGTACGGCGGGCGTGGATTACTCGATCCTGTCGGGCCGCATCAGCCGCATCCGGGGCGAGCCCTATGGCCAGATGACGGTGGCCTTCACCGGCGGGGACGCCGAAGCGGCTCTGGCGCAACTGGCCGCGCGCGGCGTCGTGGTGGAGGCGGTCTGATGTTCGCCAATGTGGACTGGGCCGATATAGGCAAGGCGACGATCGACACCCTGCTGATGCTGGGCGGGTCGATGGCGCTGACGGTGATCCTGGGCATGCCGCTGGGCGTGCTGCTGTATCTGTCGGGCAAGGGGCGGCTGGCGGCCAATCCGGTGCTGAACGCCGTGCTGTCCTTCGTGGTCAATGTGCTGCGCTCGGTGCCCTTCATCATCCTGCTGATCGTCATGCTGCCGGTGACGGTGCTGCTGGTCGGAACCTCGCTGGGCGTGGCGGGCGCCATTCCGCCGCTGGTCGTCGGGGCCGCGCCCTTCTATGCGCGTCTGGTCGAGACGGCCCTGCGCGAGGTGGATAAGGGCGTGGTCGAGGCGACCCAGGCCATGGGCGGCTCGACCTTCCAGATCGTGACGCGCGCCCTGTTGCCTGAGGCCATGCCCGGCATCATCGCCGGCGGGACCGTCACCGCCATCGCCCTGGTCAGCTACACGGCCATGGCGGGCGTGGTGGGGGCGGGCGGTCTGGGCGACCTGGCCATCCGCTTCGGCTATCAACGCTTCCAGACCGACGTCATGGCCGTGACCGTAGTTCTGCTGCTGATCCTCGTACAAATTCTGCAGATGATCGGCGACCGTCTGGTCGCTAAGGTCTCGCACCGCTGATTTTCTAAAAGAGCCTGTCTCATGATCCGCCGTTCGCTGCTGCTGTCCGCCGCTGCTGTTTTGATGCTCGCCGCCTGCGGTCAGGGCGCGGACAAGAAGGCGGGGGTCGAGGGCGCGCCCCTGCTGGTCGGCGCCACCGCCGTGCCGCACGCCGAGATCCTCGAGCAGGTGAAGCCGATCCTGGCCGCCGAAGGCGTTCCGATCGAGATCAAGGTCTTCAACGATTACGTTCAGCCGAACGTGCAACTCGCTGAAAAGCGGCTGGATGTGAACTATTTCCAGACCAAGCCCTATCTGGACGAGTTCAACACGGCGCGCGGCACGAGCCTGATCACCGTGGCAGGCATCCACGTCGAGCCGCTGGGCCTGTATTCGCGCAAGCATAAGACGTTGGCTGATCTGCCAAACGGCGCGCAAGTGGTGCTGCCGAACGACGCCTCCAACACCGGTCGCGCCCTGCTGCTGCTGCAGGCGGCGGGCCTGATCACCCTGACGGATCCGCAGAACCCACTGCAGACGGTGCGCGACATCGCGACCAATCCCAAGGGACTGAAGTTCCAGGAGGTCGAGGCCGCCACCATCCCGCGCATCCTGCCCCAGGTGGACGGCGCGGTGATCAACACCAACTACGCCCTCGACGCCGGGCTGAAGCCGAAAACCGACGCGCTGCAACTGGAAGGCGCCGATAGTCCCTATGTGAACTATCTGGTCGCCCGCCCGGACAATCAGAACGACCCGCGCATCCAGGCCCTGGCCAAGGCCCTGCGCGGTCAGGCGATCAAGGACTTCATCGCCTCGAAATATGAAGGCGCTGTGATCCCGGCGGCCTAGGCTGCGGCGTTGACCGTCTCGGCCGCTGCGGCGGCCTTGGCGGCTTCGTCCGGGGTGGAGACGAGAACGGCGGGCGTGATCGGCTGGCCCGTCGCCTCGGCGATCAGTTCCGCCGTCCTGCCTTCCACAGCGGCCTCCAGTCGTTCCAGGAACTCGGCCTTGGGCAGTCCGGTCGGGATCGGTTCGAGAAATTCCAGCGTCGCCGTGCCGGGGTTCTTGCGAAACTCCTCCAGCGGCCAGAACAGACCCAGGTTGGTCGCCAGCGGCACGACCGGCATGTCGAAATCGCGATACATGTGCCAGACGCCCGAGCGATAGCGGTACTTCTCGCCGACCTTGGCTAGATGCCCTTCCGGATAGATCAGGATCTTGCGGCCCTCGCGATTGGCGTCGGCCGCGCGTTCCTTCAGGGCGGCGCGGGCGGCGTGACCGCCGCAGTTGTTGACGACGATGGCGCCCAGCTTCTTCAGCACCGTTCCCAACAGGGGGAACTTCTCCAGATGGTCGCCGGTGACGAAGGCCACGTCGTCGAACTGGTCATAGGTGGCGAAACCGTCGCCCCAGCTCTGGTGCTTGGAGGCGATGATGAAGGCGCCCTGCGGCAGGCGTTCCTTGCCGCGCGTCTCGATGCGGATGCCCGCGAACAGGCTCATGGCCTGCACCATGCGCCGGACATAGCGGCGGATGATCCAGCTTGTGGCCTTGCGGCCGGGCGCCAGGGCCGCAAAGGCGGCGGCGAGGCCGTAGGTGATGGAAAGCGCCCAATAGGTGGTGTTGAACAGTAGGCTTCGCATCTGGCGACTATGCCAGCCTGCCGTTCAGAGGCGAGCGTAAAGTGAAGTTTCAGGCCGCGTCGGATACGGCTTCGGCGGCTGCTGTCACCTTGTTGCGGCCGCTGCGCTTGGAGGCGTAGAGCGCCTCGTCCGCTCGGGCCAGCAATTGAGTCGCGCTTTCGCCCGGGCGGCGCAGGCCGAAACCGACGGAAATGGTGACGGCGCCCAGGTCGTCATTGGTCGAGCGGCGGCGCAGGGCTCGCGAGGCGATTTCCTCGCGAATGGCGTTCAGCGCGGCTTCGATGGCTCCGGCCGTTTCGCCAGGGAAGATCACGGCGAACTCTTCACCGCCGTATCGAGCGGCGATTCTAGGCACGCGAGACACGCGCCCCAGGACGCTGGCGACGTATCGCAGCACCTGATCGCCGGTCTGATGGCCCCAGGTGTCGTTGAATCGCTTGAAGTGGTCGATATCGATAATGGCGAGTCCTACCGATGTTCCCGACGCTTCGGATTCCTCGCACACGCGAAGAAGGTGCTCGTCGAACGCCTTGCGATTGGCCAGATTGGTCAGGGCGTCGGTCATGGCGTCGCGACGCACCTGCTCCATGTGGTCGCGCAGCTTGGTCACTTCGCGATTCGACGATTCCAGGCGCCGTTCGAGCGCCGCGGTATGGCGCCGGATACGGCGTGTGGCGTCGGCGAGGGAGGAGACGATGTCGCCGAGGCTGCCGGTATCGCCGGCGTTGGCCATGCGGTCGGCGGCGGCGGCCAGGGTGTCGCCATAGGTGGACTGGCTTTCACGAGCCTTGTCGATCGCATCGGCGACCGCCGCCAATTCCCGGTTCAGCATGGCGCCTGCGTCGCGAATCTCTTCGGACAGGCGTCCGCGCGGCAAGAACTCGGCGGCGAGCATTTCGGCGGTAGCGTCCGTGAAGGGCGCGCCCGTGGAAAGAAGGCGCGAAATTTCCTGCCCCAGAGCGCCGTCGGGATCACCCAGATAGTGGAGCCAAAGTTCGAAATTCAGCGGAGTGGGCCATACGGCGGCGGCTTGCATTGCGTCCACGGCGCGATGCGCCAGCGCATAGGCTTCGGGACTCCGAACCGTGGTTTCGACCTGGGTGGTCATGCCTAGAACTGCCCCTGCGCTATCTGAGCCGGAAAGCTATACCGGTCTTCCGTAACGCAGAGTTAAGTTCAAGGCGCAGCCTTACTCGGCGAAAACTACCGGACGGCGCAGGAACGCCGGCACGTCGTCGCCAAAAGGATTGGCTGAAAGGGTCGATTTGGCTTTGGCCTCAACGCCCTTCGTTTCGATGGGAGCTGAAGTCGTCGGCTTGGATTCCGACTTCTTGCGACCCCGGGCGCGTTTGGGAGCCCCTTCAATTTCAACAACAGGCGTCGGCGAGGTCTCGACCACGGACACGACGCCGTCCTCCGCCGCTGCAGGCTCGACGACCGATCGGCGTGAACGACTGCCGCGTTCGGGGCGGTCGCTGCGGCCCCGGCCACGGCCCGAGCGGTTGTCGTCGCGCGGGCGATCCTTGATGGCGGTGAAGTCGATATGCTCCAGCGGCAGTTCGACCGGCTCCTTCTTGATCAGCTTCAGCACCTTGTCCAACGACTTGTCGTCGGACGGCGTCACGATCATGAAGGCCTCGCCCAGACGCCCGGCGCGGCCGGTGCGGCCGATGCGGTGGACGTAGTCGTCGGCGTGGTGCGGGACGTCATAGTTGAAGACGTGGCTGACGGCCGGGATGTCCAGACCGCGCGCCGCGACGTCCGAGGCGACCAGCAGCTTCAGCGCGCCGCTGCGGAAATCGGCCAGGGTCTTCATCCGCAAGGATTGGTCCAGATCGCCGTGGATCGGCGCGGCGTCGAAGCCGTGGACCTGCAGCGACTTGGCGACGATGTCGACTTCCGACTTGCGGTTGCAGAAGACGATGCCGTTCTGGACCTCGCCGCGCTCGACCAGGGCGCGCAGGGCGGTGCGCTTGGCCTTGGGGTCCGAGGTCGGCAGGCGGGTGATGTGCTGGGTGATGGTGTCAGCGGTCGTGGCCGGGCGCGAGACCTCGATCCGGGTCGGATCCTTGAGGAACTGCTGCGTCAGGCGCGTGATCTCCGGCGGCATGGTGGCCGAGAAGAACAGGGTCTGGCGGCGCGGCGGCGTCAGCTTGAAGATGCGCTCGATGTCCGGGATGAAGCCCATGTCCAGCATCCGGTCGGCCTCGTCGACCACCATCAGCTCGACGCCGGTCAGCAGCATCTTGCCGCGATCGAACAGGTCCAGCAGGCGGCCCGGCGTGGCGATCAGCACGTCCACGCCCTTGTTCAGGGCGGCAACCTGATCGCCCATGGAGACGCCGCCGATCAGCAGCACCCAGTTCAGCTTGGTGCCCTTGGCGTATTTGGCGAAGCTTTCGGCGACCTGGTCGGCCAGTTCGCGGGTCGGGGCCAGCACCAGGGCGCGCGGCATCCGGGCGCGGGCGCGGCCCGAGGCCAGGCGGTCGACCATGGGCAGGGTGAAGGCGGCCGTCTTGCCGGTGCCCGTCTGGGCGATGCCGAGGACGTCGCGCCCGGCGAGGGCCACCGGAATGGCCTGTTCCTGAATGGGGGTGGCGGTCATGTAGCCGGTATCGGCGACCGCTTGCAGGGTCGTGGGCGAAAGGCCCAGCTTGGAAAATTCAGTCATGCAGTCCTGAAGGGACGGAGGATAGCGTTCGCAAACGCCTTCAGCTGACGGAACCGCCCCTCTTGGGCGAGCGGGCGGCGCGCATCGCCAGTCCTGTTCCGAGCCTGCGGCCGTATAAAGAAGGCCCTACGCCTCAGTCAAGTATTTCCATTCGGAACAGGCCGCTTGGCAACAGCGTTTCGGCCTGTATGGTCCGCCTGGGGACTGGAAGACGACTGGGAGAGGGACCGGATGCGCGCAGCCGTGCTGATCACGCTGATGTTGGCCGCGCCTGCGAGCGCTTCAGCGTCGGGCGGGGGCGGAAACGCCGACGCCATGCAGGCGGCCTTCGGCAATACGGTCGTTTCCCACTATCCCGACGGCGATTGGGTCAAACACTGGTTCGATCGGGACGGCGGTTATCGCGCCCTGTTTTCGGATGGTCGCCGCCTGACCGCGCGCTGGGCGCGTGAGGGGGACCGCGTCTGTCTGAACGAAATCCGCCCGCGCATGATCATCTCGCGCTTCTGCACGCCCTATGTCGAGGCTTCCGTGGGGGAGAGCTGGTCGGGCCGCGATCCCCTGGGCCGTCGCGTCCGCAACGAGCTGGTCGCTGGGCGGTAGAAAAAACGCCCCCGTTCGTGAGAACGAGGGCGCTTCGTCTTATTCGGCTTCCGCAGCCTTGGCCGCCTTCTTGGCGGGGGCCTTCTTCGCGGCCGGTTTCTTGGCCGCAGGCTCCTTCTTCACCGCGGGTTTTTTCGCAGCGGCCTTCTTGGCGGGCGCCTTCTTTTTGGGCGCGGCGCCGGCCTTGGCGGCCAGCAGGGGCAGGGCGGCCTCCATCGTCATGTCCTCGGGCGCCGTGCCCTTGGGCAGGGTGGCGTTGATCTTGCCTGACTTGACGTAGGGGCCGTAGCGTCCGGCCATGACCTGCACGGCCTCGCCCGTTTCCGGGTGGGCGCCCAGCTCCTTCAGCGGCGCTGCGGCCGAGGCGCGGCCCGCACGACCCGCACGCTTTTCAGCCAGCAGGGCCACGGCGCGGTTCAGGCCGACGTCGAACACCTCCTCGATGTCCGCGACGTTGGCGTAGGTGCCCGCGTGCGCCACGAACGGGCCATAGCGGCCCAGGCTGGCGGTGATCATCTTGCCGTCTTCAGGGTGCGGACCGACGTCGCGCGGCAGGCTGAGCAGGCGCAGCGCCTTCTCGAGGTCGATCGAGGCCGGGGACCAGCCCTTGGGCAGGGACGAGCGCTTGGGCTTGTCCGCGTCCGGCGGCGTGGTTTCGACATAGGGGCCGAAACGACCGATCTTCAGATGCACCGGCTGGCCGGTCGCCGGATCGACGCCCAGTTCGCGATCGCCGCTTTCCGCGCCGCCGTCGGCCGCGTCGGGCGAGGCCACCGGGCGGGTGTATTTGCACTCCGGATAGCGCGAACAGCCGATGAAGGCGCCGAAGCGGCTGGTCTTCAGGCTCAACTGACCCTGATGGCACAGGGGGCATTCGCGCGGGTCGGAGCCATCGCCCTTGTCGGGGAAGATGTGCGGGCCCAGCGCCTCGTTCAGGTGGTCCAGAATGGCCGTGGTGCGCAGTTCGCCCGCGGCCTGGGTCGCGGCGTGGAAATCCTGCCAGAAGCGGCGCAGCAGGGTCTTCCAGTCCAGATCGCCCGCCGACACCTCGTCCAGCTGGGTCTCCAGCGCGGCGGTGAAGTCGTACTCGACCCATTTGGCGAAGAACTGTTCCAGGAAGGCCGTGACCAGCCGTCCCTTGTCTTCGGGGAAGAAGCGGTTCTTGTCCATGCGGACGTATTCGCGGTCGCGCAGGGTCGTCAGGATGGAGGCGTAGGTCGACGGACGGCCGATGCCCAGCTCTTCCAGCTTCTTGACCAGGGTGGCTTCCGAGAAGCGCGGCGGCGGCTCGGTGAAGTGCTGGTCGGTGCGGATCGCCTCGACCTTGGCCTTGGCGCCTTCCTTCAGCGCGGGCAGGCGGCCGCCTTCGTCCTCGTCGTCCTCGGCGCCCTTCTGCTTCTCGTCGCGGCCTTCTTCATAGGCGGCGATGAAGCCGTCGAAGGCGACGACCTGGCCGGTGGCGCGCAGGCCAGTCTGGCCGTCGGGCGTCTCGATCTCGACCGTGGTGCGGTCCAGACGGGCCGATTCCATCTGCGAGGCGATCATCCGCTTCCAGATCAGCTCGTACAGCCGCTGCAGATCGTTCTCGAGCCGCAGGGTGTCGGGGCTGCGCAGGATGTTGGTCGGACGAATGGCTTCGTGCGCTTCCTGAGCGTTCTTGGCCTTGGTCTTGTAATAGCGCGGCTCGGCCGGGACATACGCCGGACCGAAACGCTGGCCGATGGCCTCGCGCGCCTGGGTGATGCCTTCGGGCGTCACATAGACGCCGTCCGTACGCATATAGGTGATCAGGCCGCCGGTGTCGTCGACGCCCTCATACAGCTTTTGAGCCGCCTGCATCGTGCGCTGGGCGGTGAAGCCCAGCTTGCGCGCGGCTTCCTGTTGCAGGGTCGAGGTGGTGAAGGGCGGGGCGGGCGAGCGCTTGGTCGGCTTTTTCTCGACCGACTTGATGGTGAAGTCGCCGCTGTGAACGGCCTCGCGTGCGGCCATCGCCATGGCCTCGGACACGATGTCCAGACGCTGGACGCGCTTGCCTTCATGCTTGACCAGGCGAGCGGTGAAGGGCGGGCTGTCGGCGATCAGATCGGCCTCGATCGACCAGTATTCCTGCGCCTTGAACCGCTCGATCTCCATCTCGCGGTCGACGACGATGCGCAGGGCGACCGATTGCACGCGCCCGGCCGAGCGCGCGCCCGGCAGCTTGCGCCACAGCACCGGCGACAGGTTGAAGCCCACCAGATAGTCCAGCGCCCGGCGCGCCAGATAGGCGTCCACCAACTCCATATCCAGCTGACGCGGGTTGGCCATGGCCTCCAGGACGGCGGACTTGGTGATGGCGTTGAAGGTGACGCGCTGGACGTCGGTGTCCTTCAGCGCCTTCTTCTTGTTCAGGATCTCCAGAACGTGCCAGCTGATCGCCTCACCCTCGCGGTCGGGGTCGGTCGCCAGGATGACGCGGTCGGCGGCCTTGGCGGCCTCGGCGATCTCGGACAGGCGCTTGGACGCCTTGGCGTCGACCTCCCAGTGCATGGCGAAGTCATCGTCGGGCAGCACCGAGCCGTCCTTGGACGGCAGGTCGCGGACGTGGCCGTAGGAAGCCAGAACCTTATAGTCCGAGCCCAGGTATTTATTGATGGTCTTGGCCTTGGCGGGGCTCTCGACGATAACGAGATTCATGGCGCTCTATCGGGGAAAACGGGGCGCGAACGTGGTTGCGGCGAGCGCGGAAGTCAATCGGCCCATTTTATATGAGCAACCTTTCCGGGTAACGTGAGTTTACAAACCTCCCTGAGTTGTGTTCCTCTCAGATGTTCTCGGGAGGGTTGACGATGAACAAGACAGCGCAGCGACGCCGCAAGGCGACGAGCCCTGATCTGACGGACTATCCGGTTCGTGAATATGTGGCCGCCATGGCCACGGAACTGGCCGGAATGGCCCGCTGGGACGGGGATGAGCGGTTGGCCGGACTTCTGGAAAGCGCGGCGGATATGGCCCGCCGCACCGCGCCCGCCTAGGTCGAGGCCAGTCCGCCGGGCAGCAAGGTCGCCCGCCCTGCGAGGTGAAGCTCCAGCAGGGCGGCGGCCGTTTCCGCAATTGACAATTTAGCCGCGCGCGCCAGTTCGTCGCGGGCGATGGGCGTCGGCGACAGCAGGGCTTCGATACGATCCAGCACCGCACCGTCGATCTGATCCGGCGAACCGGCCTCGAACGGCGAATCAGCGGGCGGTTCGCGCAGCGTCCGCAGGGCGGCGTAGGCCCGCTCGATGTCCTCGACCCCCTCACACAGGATGGCCCCCTGACGCAGCAGCTCGTTCGGGCCCTTGGAGCGCGGGTCCAGCGGCGAGCCCGGCACGGCGAAGACGTCGCGCCCCTGTTCGCCCGCCAGCCGCGCGGTGATCAGGGAGCCGGAACGGATTTCCGCCTCCACCACCACCACGCCCCGCGACATGCCCGAGATGATGCGATTGCGGCGCGGGAAGTCGCGCGCCTGCGCCCGCGCGCCGACGGGGCTTTCCGAGACGATGCAGCCGCGCTCGACGATCTGGCGATACAGCTCGGCGTTGTCGGAAGGATAGATGTCATCCACGCCGCCGCCCAGAACCGCGACCGTGCCGGTCTCCAAAGCGCCCAGATGCGCCGCCGCATCCACGCCGCGCGCCAGGCCGGAGACGACGACGTGGCCGTTTTCGCCCAGCTGCTGGGCCAGACCGCGCGCGATGCGCTGACCGCCCGCCGAGGCGATGCGCGCCCCCACGATGGCCATGCAGGGCTGCTGCATCAGCGCCGGATCGCCCAGGGTCCACAGCAGGGGCGGCGGAGGATCGACGGCGGCCAGCGCTTGGGGATAGGCGGCCTCGCCCCACAGGATCAGCCGCGCCCCGATGCGGGCGCCCGCCTCCAATTCGGCCTCGACGGCCTCGGGCGCGGGAATGGAATAACCGCTGCGGCCTCCGCTGCGGATCAGGTCGGGCAGGGCGTCCAGCGCGCGTTCGGCCGAACCGAACCGCTGCAACAGCTGGGAAAAGGCCACGGGGCCGACGCGGTCGGTCCGGGCGAGCCGGAGGCGGGCGAAACGCTCGACCTCCGACAGGGGCGTCACGCCTTCTTCGCCCCGATCTTGGGCTCGGCGCCTTTCAGAAGGCGGCCGATGTTCTCATGGTGGCGGATGAAGATCAGCACGGCGGTGAAGACCGCCATGATGAAGATGGGCTGCGGCGCCGGTAGACCCAGCGCGGGCAGGGGCAGCAGGGCGTAGAGCGGCGTCAATGCCGCCGCCGCCAGGGCCGACAGCGAGGAATAGCGCAGGGCGAAGGCCATGATCAGCCAGGTCGCCGCCGCCAGTAGACCCAGCGGCCAGCACGCCGCCAGGATCAGGCCGAAGAAGGTCGCCACCCCCTTGCCGCCCTTGAAGCCCAGCCAGACGGGGAACAGGTGGCCCAGGAAGGCGGCGCCCCCGGCGATGGCGCCCGCGACGTCCGTTCCCAGCAGATGCCGCGCGATCAGCAGGGCGACCGCGCCCTTGCCCGCGTCCAGGATCAGGGTGGCGATGGCCAGATCCTTGCGCCCGGTGCGCAGGACGTTGGTCGCGCCGATATTGCCCGAGCCGATGTTGCGCACGTCGCCCGCGCCCGCCGCGCGGGTCAGGACCACGCCGAACGGGATGGAGCCCAGCAGGTATCCGCCAATAGCCACAAGCCCGAGCGTAAGGAGCGCCGGCCCCGCCAGATCCTGCAAGTGATTCGCTCCCCTTAACGTGCGTCGTGGACGATGCGGCCCGAAACGACGGTGAGCAAGACCTTCCCTTGCAGTCGCCGCCCGTCAAAGGGCGAATTCTTCGACTTGGACCGCAAGGTCGCGGCGTCGATCACCACCGGCGCCCCGGCGTCGAACAGCACCAGATCAGCGGCCGCGCCTTGCGACAGCTCTCCGGCCTCCAGCCCCAGCAGGGCCGCCGGGCCCTGCGTCAGCGGCCGCAGCACGTCCAGCAGGTCGACGCCGTATTCGTGGTGCAGCGTCAGGGCGGCGGGCAGCAGGGTCTCCAGACCCACGGCGCCCGGCTCGGCCTCGGCGAACGGGCGGCGCTTGTTCTCGGCGGGTTCGGGACAGTGGGCCGAGGTGATGACGTCGATCAGGCCGTCGCGCACCGCCTCGACCAGGGCTTGACGGTCGCTCTCGGCGCGCAACGGCGGGTCCAGACGGTAGAAGGTCCGGTAGTCGCCGATGTCGATCTCGTTGAAGCACAGGTGGTTGATCGAGGCTGAGGCCGCGACCTCCAGCCCCCGCGCACGAGCGCGGGCCAGCGTCTCCAGCGCGCCCTCGGTCGAGATCTGGTCGATCAGGAAGCGCGCGCCGGTCTGCTCGACCAGGGCCAGGTCACGCTCCAGCTGGATGCGCTCGGCGATGGCGGGCGCACCCGACAGGCCCAGCCGCGTCGCCAGTTCGCCCGAGGTCGCGACCGCGCCCTCCGACAGCCACGGCTCGGTCGGGCGGCAGGCGATCAGGGCGTTGAACGAGGCGGCGTAGGACATCACCCGTTGCAGGGTGCGGGTGTTGCGGATCACTCGGTCGCCGTCGGTGAAATACAGGGCGCCCGCCTCGTGCATCAGGCCTATTTCGGCCATGCGCTCGCCGTCGCGCGCTTGCGTCGCCGCGCCCGCCGCGCGGACGTGGACCAGATCGAGCGCCGCGCCGCGCCGCTGAATGTGGTCGATCAGGGCCGGGTCGTCGATGGCCGGGTCGGTGTCGGGCTGAACGACGATGGTGGTGACGCCGCCCGCCGCCGCCGACAGGCTGGCCGACTTCAGCGTCTCCTTGGGCTCGTTGCCCGGCTCGCCGGTCTTGACCCGGATGTCGATCAGGCCGGGCGCCAGGCAGCGCCCCTCGGCGTCGATGATCTGCACGCCATCGGGGCGTTGGGTCGCCTGCCCGTGGATGACCTCGACGATGCGGCCGTTCTCGATCAGGACGGCGCCGGGGCCGTCATAGTCGCTGGCCGGGTCCAGCAGACGGGCGTTGATGATGGCTATGGGTTGAGCGGCTGTCATGCGGCGCCTCCCGCGCGGCGGTGGGCGAGGGCGGCCAGAACGGCCATGCGGGCGGCGACGCCCATCTCGACCTGATCCTGGATCAGGGAGACGCTCAGATCGTCGGCCACGTCGGAATCGATCTCGACACCCCGGTTCATCGGGCCGGGGTGCATGACCTTGGCGTTCGGCGCGGCCCAGGTCAGCTTTTCGCGGTCCAGACCCCAGAAACGGAAATACTCGCGCGTCGAGGGGATCAGGGCGCCCGCCATCCGCTCCAGCTGGAGGCGCAGCATCATCACCACGTCGACGCCCTTCAGGCCGTCCTTCATGTCGTGGAAGACCTCGCAGCCCCAGCGGTCGGCGTCCCCGGGCACCAGCGTCGGCGGGCCTATCAGCCGCACCCGCGCGCCCATCATCTGCAGCAGGGCGACGTTCGAGCGCGCCACGCGGCTGTGGGCGATGTCGCCGCAGATGGCGACCGTCAGCCCGCCCACCTCGCCGAAGGCGCGGCGCAGGGACAGCAGGTCCAGCAGGGCCTGCGTCGGGTGCTCATGGCGCCCATCGCCGGCGTTGACCACGGCGCAGCCGACCTTCTGCGACAGCAGGTCCACCGCGCCGGAAGAGGCGTGGCGCACCACCAGAATCTCCGGCTTCATGGCGTTCAGCGTCACGGCGGTGTCGATCAGCGTCTCGCCCTTCTTCACCGAGGAAGAGGCGACCGGCATGGTCACGACGTCGGCGCCCAGACGCTTGGCGGCGATCTCGAAGGAGGAGCTGGTCCGTGTCGAGTTCTCGAAGAACAGGTTCACGACCGTCTGACCGCGCAGCAGATCGACGCCCTTGGCCGATTGCCTGTTAAAGTCGACGAAGGCGTCGGCCAGGTCCAGCAAGGCCAAGGCGGCCGGCGGATGAAGGTCCCCGGCGGCGAGGAAGTGGTCGCGGGGGAACGGCGTCAGCCGTTCCTTGATGAGGTCGGAGACGGGCGCTGCATGGGTCATTGAGACGTGGCTATAGGCGGGACTCAGGCCAGATGGAATAGCAGCAGGGCCGCGGGGATGCCGATGACCGAGAATACCGTCGTCGCCGCGATGATCCCGGCCATCAGCGGCGCGTCTCCGCCCATCTGACGCGCCAGCACATAGGCCGAGGCGGCGCCGGGCGCCGCGCCGCACAGCAGGGCGGTTCCCTGCGCCAGCTCATCGCCGCCGTACAGGCGCGCCAGCTGCCACATGGCCAGCGGCGTCACGATCATCTTGACCACGACCACGGCGCTCACCGTGACGCGGGTGCGCGCCAGTTCACGGAAGCTGAGGCCTGCGCCCGCCACGATCAGGCCCAGCGGCAGGGCGGCCGAGCCCAGCAGCTGCAACGTCTCGCTCACCCCCGGCGGCTGCGGCGCGCCCGAGAAGTTCAGCGCCAGCCCCAGCAGACAGGCCAGCAGGATGGGGTTGGACATCATCGCCCGGAACAGGGCCCTGGGCGAGGCGCCGTGCTGGCCCGCGCCCCATTTGGCTAGGACGATGACGCTCAGGATGTTGCTGACCGGGATCATGGCGGCGATGACCACGGCGGCCAGACCCACGCCCGCAGGTCCGAAGGTCGCCTGCACGACCGGCAGGAAGACGAAGCTGTTCCAGCGGATCATGCCCTGAAAGACGCTGGTGTAGGCCGGGCCGCTGAGGGGCAGCAGGGGCTTGGACAGCAGGGTCAGGGTCGAAATAATGATGGACACGGTGACGGCGGCGGCGCCCGCCGCGCCTGCGGCCGAGCCCGACAGGTCCGCGTTCCAGATCGCCGGGATCAGGAAGCCCGGATAGAGGACATTGATGGCCAGCTTCTCGATCGGCCGCCAGGCGGCGTCGGGCAGATAGTCCGATTTCTTCAGGCCATAGCCGAGCGCCAGCAGCAGGAAGACCGGCAGGACGCCCGCGAGGATGGCCGCCATCTCAGCCGCGCAGCCGGTCCAGCGCGCCTTGCAGGATCCAGGCGGCGGCGGTGCGGTCCACCACATCGGCGCGGCGCTTGCGGGTCAGGTCCAGCTCGTCGATCAGGAAACGCTCGACCGCCGTGGTCGACAGGCGCTCGTCCTGAAAGGCGACGTTGACCGGCCGGAACCGCTCCAGATTGCGGGCGAAGGCGCGGCACGACTGGGCGCGCGGCCCCTCGGTCCCGTCCATGTTCAGCGGCAGGCCGATGACCAGGGCCGAGACCTTGCGGCCGTCCATGATCCTGAACAGCTGTTCGGCGTCCTGGCTGAACTTGGTCTTGCGGATCAGCTCCAGCGGGCTGGCGATGATGCGGCCGGTGTCGGACACGCTGACGCCGATGGTGTTCTCGCCCAGATCCAGACCCAGCCACGGGGTGTTGGGCGGGCAGGCGGCGGACAGTTCGGAGAGATCAAGGACAGGCACGAGGGCGCGTTAGGCCCAGACGGGACGCGTGTCAAAGCGTGGGGCCCTTTCCCTCCGCCGGGATGAGCGAAGTTGGAGACGGACTCACACGTCGTCATCCCCGACCGGCCCGCCTTCGTTCTCCAGGTTGCGGATCGAGCGCACTTCCTTGCGGGTGAATTTCAGCCGCACGCCCAGGCCGCCGTCTTCCTCATGCAAAAACACTGCGCCGCCTTCCTCCAGCGCGGCTTGAAGGCGGCTGCGGGCCTCGTCGCCGGGATCGACGTTTTCGCGCTCGAAGTCGGCCAGGGCGTCCACAGTCAGGCCGGACAGGCGGGCCACATGGTCGCGCGGCCATTGCACCAGGGCGCGGGCGGCGCGGACTTGGGGGCCGGTGATCTTCATGGTCGCGTCTCCTGTGATCTGCGCTCCATACTTAGGCGCCGCCACGGCCTTCGATAGGGGGCGTTTGGCCGCAACGGCCAAGCTCATTTCGCGCCTGCACCCAAATCCTTGTCGAAGCGGCGTCGAGACGCTAATCCCGACCCCTTAGACTCTCATGCTTTGGAGGGCCGCATGGCCATCGACGCCGCGACGGTGCGCAAGGTTGCGCATCTCGCCCGCATCAAGACCCCCGAGGACCGCCTGGAGCCGCTGGCCCAGGAGCTGAACGGCATCCTGAAGTGGATCGAACAGCTGGACGAGGTGGACGTGCAGGGCGTCGAACCGATGACCTCCAACGTGTCCCAGCCGCTGCGCCTGCGCGACGACGTGGTCACGGATGGCGACAAGGTCGCCGACGTCCTGTCCAACGCGCCAAAATCCGCCGACGGCTTCTTCGTCGTGCCCAAGGTCGTGGAGTAAGTCATGACCGATCTGACCAAGCTGACGCTGGCCGACGCCGTCGACGGCCTGAAGGCCAAGACCTTCTCGTCCGAAGAACTGACCCGCGCCTTCCTGACCAACATCGAGGCCTCGAACCCGACGCTGAACGCCTATGTCGAGGTGACGGCGGACAAGGCGCTGGAACAGGCGCGCGCGTCCGACGCCCGTCTGGCCAAGGGCGAGGGCGGGGCGCTGGAAGGCGCGCCGCTGGGCATCAAGGATCTGTTCTGCACGCAGGGCGTGCAGACGACCGCCGGCTCCAACATGCTGCGCGGCTTCGTCCCGCCGTATGAATCGACCGTCACCGCCAATCTGTGGCGCGACGGGGCGGTCATGCTGGGCAAGCTGAACATGGACGAGTTCGCCATGGGCTCGTCCAACGAGACCTCGGCCTTCGGTCCGGTGAAGAACCCGTGGAAGTCCAAGGGCTCGAACGCCGACCTGACGCCGGGCGGCTCTTCCGGCGGTTCGGCCTCGGCCGTGGCGGCGGACCTGTGCCTGGCCGCGACCGCGTCCGACACCGGCGGCTCGATCCGCCAGCCCGCCGCCTTCACAGGCACCGTGGGCATCAAGCCGACCTATGGCCGCGCCAGCCGCTACGGCATGGTCGCCTTCGCCAGTTCGCTGGATCAGGCCGGGCCGATCGCCAAGACGGTCAAGGATTCCGCCCTGCTGCTGAACTCCATGTGCTCGTTCGACGCCAAGGATTCGACCAGCCTCGACATCCCGACCCCCGACTGGACCCAGTCGGTCGGTCAGTCGGTCAAGGGTCTGCGCATCGGCGTGCCCAAGGAATACGTTCTCGACGGCATGCCCGCCGAGATCCAGAAGCTCTGGGAGCAGGGCGTCGAGTGGCTGAAGGCCGCCGGTTGCGAGATCGTCGAGATCAGCCTGCCGCACACCAAATACGCCCTGCCGACCTATTACATCGTGGCCCCGGCCGAGGCGTCGTCGAACCTGGCGCGCTATGACGGCATGCGCTTCGGCCACCGCGCCGAACAGTTCACCTCGCTGGACGACCTCTATGCGACCTCGCGCGCCGAGGGCTTCGGCAAGGAGGTCCAGCGCCGCCTGACCATCGGCGCCTATGTGCTATCGGCGGGCTTCTACGACGCCTATTACGTCAAGGCGCTGAAGGTGCGTCGTCGCATCGCCCAGGATTTCGACAACGTCTGGGGCCAGGTGGACGCCATCCTGACGCCGTCCACCCCGTCGGCCGCCTTCGCCATCGGCGACAAGCAGATCGACCCCCTGACCATGTATCTGAACGACGTCTTCACGGTGACGACCAACCTGGCCGGCCTGCCGGGCATCTCGGTCCCCGCCGGCCTCAGCGCCGACGGCCTGCCGCTGGGCCTGCAGGTCATCGGCAAGGCCCTGGATGAAGCGACCGTCTTCCAGGTCGCGGGCGCCCTCGAAGACGCGGCGGGCTTCGTCGCCAAGCCGGACCGTTGGTGGTGAGCATGACTGACAACTCCAAACTGATCCAGGGCCGCACGGGCGCTTGGGAAATCGTCATGGGTCTGGAGATCCACGCCCAGGTCGCCTCGAACGCCAAGCTGTTTTCGGGCGCGGCGGTCGGTTTCGGCGCCGGGCCGAACGAGCAGGTGTCGCTGGTCGACGCGGGCTTCCCCGGCATGTTGCCGACCCTGAACAGATACTGCGTCGAGCAGGCGGTGAAGTCGGGTCTGGGCCTGCGCGCCCAGATCAATCTGAAGAGCCAGTTCGACCGCAAGAACTACTTCTATCCCGACCTGCCGACCGGCTATCAGATCAGCCAGCTGTATCACCCCATCGTGGGCGAGGGCGTGGTCGAGGTGGAGGCCGAGGACGGCAGCTTCTTCAACGTCGGCATCGAGCGCCTGCACCTGGAACAGGACGCGGGCAAGCTGATCCACGACCTCTCGCCGACGGAGTCCTACGTCGACCTGAACCGGGCGGGCACGGCGCTGATGGAGATCGTCTCGCGCCCCGACATCCGCACGCCGGAAGAGGCGGTCGCCTACGTCAAGAAGATCCGGACCATTCTGATCTACCTCGGCACCTGCGACGGCGACATGGAGAAGGGCAATCTGCGCGCCGACGTGAACGTGTCGGTCTGCCGCGCCGGGAACTACGACAAGTTCAAGGAAACGGGCGACTTCAGCTTCCTGGGCACGCGCTGCGAGATCAAGAACGTCAACAGCTTCCGCTTCATTTCTCAGGCGATCCAGTATGAGGCGCGCCGCCAGATCGAGATCCTCGAAGACGGCGGTTCGATCACGCAGGAGACCCGCCTGTTCGACGCGGTGAAGGGTGAAACTCGCTCCATGCGCTCCAAGGAAGAGGCGCAGGACTATCGCTACTTCCCCGACCCCGACCTGCTGCCGCTGGTGCTGGAACAGGCCTGGATCGACGCTATCAAGGCCGACCTGCCGGAACTGCCCGACGACAAGCGCCGCCGCTTCATGAGCGAATACGGCCTGTCGCAATACGACGCGGGCGTGCTGATCTCGGAGCAGGCCAAGGCCCAGTATTTCGAGGCCGCCGCCAAGGGCCGCGACGCCAAGCTGGTGTCCAACTGGGTGACGAACGAGGTCTCGGCTCGCCTGGCCGCCGACGGCAAGGACTTCAGCGACAACCCGCTGCCCGCCGCCCATGTGGCCCAGCTGGTCGAGCTGATCGAGACGAACGTCATCTCGTCCAAGATCGCCAAGGAAGTCTTCGACTACGTCTGGAACGGCGAAGGCTCGCCCGCCGAGGTGGTCGAGAAGCACGGGCTGAAGCAGGTCACGGACACCGGCGCCATCGAGAAGGCGGTGGACGAGATCATCGCCGCCAACCCCGACAAGGCCGCCGCCGTCGCTGAGAAGCCTCAGGCCATCGGCTGGTTCGTCGGCCAGGTCATGAAGGCCACCGGCGGCAAGGCCAATCCGGCCGCGGTCAACGACATCCTGAAGGCCAAGCTGGGGTTGTAGAGCTCCAGCGTTTCCCTTTCCGCCGTCATCCTCGGGCTTGACCCAAGGATCCAGCCGTCGGCGTCGGGACGTTCGAAAAGGCTAGCCTCGCCCCTGATGCCCCTTGGATCCTCGGGTCAAGCCCGAGGATGACGGCGTCGTAGCGGGCAAGCATAGTGAAAAAAAGGCCCCGGAGATCGCTCTCCGGGGCTTTCTTGTTGTGTCACCAGCGCCAGGCGTCGCGGACGACTTCGATGATGTAGCCGTCGTAGTCGTCGATCAGATAGATCGCATTGTCGACGTAGACCCATCGCGTGCCTGGAGGCGGATAGCCCAGGCCGTAGGTGCGCCAGTCGTTCACCTGATAGCGCCAGAAGACGTCCGGCAGGTACTGGCCGACGTAATACTGCCTGTTCCAATAGCTGCGCGGCACGCTGTAGTAGCCGTAGCCGGGCGCGAAATAGAAGCCGATGCGCACGCCGTTCCAGCTGCGGAAGCGCTGGTCATGGCGCCACCAGTCGCTGCGGTGGCGTCGATCCCAGTCGCGGCGCCACTGGTCGCGGTTCCAGCGGTTGTGGAATTCACGATAATCGCGGTCCCGGTTCCACTGGCCCGGTCGATCGGGGCGGTTGGGGCGATTCCAGTCCGGACGATCTGGTCTGTTTGGCCTCTGAGAATCTGGTCGATCCGGGCGTTGCGGACGATCCGGTCGGTTCCAGTCGGGCCGATCCGGACGGCCGTTTTCGGGTCTGTCGGGGCGTCCAGGCGTCTCAGGCCGAGAAGGACGGTCGGGCCTGTTCCATTCCGGACGATCCGGGCGCTGCGGATGATCGGGCCGGTTCGGCTGCTGCGGCCGCTCGGGACGATTGGGTCGCTCGCCGGATGGACGGTCCGGCCGGAGGCCATCTGGCCTTTGCGGGCGCTGAGCCTCGGGGGAGGGGCGCTGCGGTCGCTCAGGACGGCTCTCGAACTGGCGTTCCTGGCGCTGAGAGGGCGATACGGCGCGATCGCGTTGCTCACGCTGAGGAGCGGTGCGTCGTTCCGGACGGCGAGCGCCGTCCTCGCGCGCGTGGGGCCGGTCCTGGGCCATGACCGCCAGCGGCGCGGCGGTGGGAACCAGGAAGCTGGCGGCGGCCGCGAACATGAGGAGCGAACGTTTCATGATCATCAATCCTCGCACGTCCGACAGGACGGCTTGATGCCAAGATGCGCGGCGCGCCATGAACCGGCGCTGAACGCTGATCGCAGAGCGTCGTCATGAAAAAGGCCCCGCAAGACAGGTGCTTGCGGGGCCGAAGAAGGAGCTTGTCTGAACGATCTAATAGATGTCGTGCAGGACGCTGGCGATCAGGCCGGTCGCGACCGCGATCATCAGGATGTCGTTGCCGGCGTGGACATAGCGGTAGCCGCGCGGCGCCGGACGCAGGCCGTAATAATAGGGATCGTTCACATAGTATCCGCGGTAGGCGGAGGGCAGATAGCCGCCCGTGCGCCAGCGATAGCCGTAGTAGCGAGGCTCGACCCGATAATAGCCGTGGCCGGGCGCATACCAGTAACCGTTCCGCGCGCCGCGATAATCACGGTACTCGGGGCGGTGACGCCACCAGTCGCGGTTGTCACGGCTCCAGCGGTCATATCGCCGCTGCTCCTGACGCCATTCACGGTGATCGTTGCGGCGGTCCTGTCTCCATTCGCGCCGGTCATCGCGGCGATCCTGGCGCCACTCGCGGCGATCATCGTGGCGATCCTGACGCCGATCGCGATCATGGCCCCGGCGGTCCTGGTTCCACTCGCGACGATCATGGCGGTCCTGAGCCTGCGCCATCATGGGGGCGGCCGTGGTCGCCAGCGCCAGGGCGATGACGGCGGCCTTGGTCAGGCGGTTCATGTTCAACTCCATCCAAGTGGCGAAACCCTGTCTGGCTGGAATTTCGACTTTGGCGAATGAACGCCGTCTGAACCGGAGCGTCATCTTGCGGGGTGTGGCGCGTCCACGGCATTCGGCGCCCGTCTTTCGGCGTTAACGCTAATTTCAAACCGTCGGTATTTGACTATCGCTCCGAGGGCGGAGCCAGAACGGCCCGTTCAGGAGGACAAGCGATGACTGCCTATGAAACGGCGCACGACGCTATCGACCACGCGGCTCTGCCGCTGCCCACGCCCGACATGGACGGCGACGCCCTGTTCCGTCTGGGCCTGGCCTACTCGGCGGGACTGGACGGGTGCCCGATCGACCGGGTGTCGGCCCACATGATCTTCAACCTGGCCTCCATGAAGGGCTCGATCGAGGCGCGGGAATACCGCCGCGACATCAGCCAGGAGATGGAGCACGACGAGATCGCCGAGGCGCAGCGCGCCGCGCGTCGCTGGATCGACGCCGGTTCATCCTCTCTGGCGGCCTGACCTAGGTGAATTGAGAAGCCGTTCGGCGTCTGGACCGGGCGGGCGCGGCGGGGTATGCACCCCGCGAGTTCCCCGTCCGAAGGATTCCGTCCATGCTCGCTCGCATCTACCGCCCGGCCAAGACCGCGATGCAGTCCGGCAAGGCCAAGGCGCGCGACTGGCGCCTGGAGTTCGAGCCCGCCTCGGCGCGCACCATTGATCCGCTGATGGGCTGGACCAGCTCGACCGACATGAACGGCCAGGTCCGCCTGTCCTTCGACACCAAGGAAGAGGCGGTCGAGTACGCCGAACGCCACGGCATCGCCTTCCGACTGCATGAACCCAATGAGGCGCCGGTCATCATCAAGGCCTACGCCGACAACTTCGCCACCAACCGCAAGCAGTCCTGGACCCACTAGGGTCGGACGGCTGCACTTGAGGCGCCCTTAGCTCAACCGGATAGAGCACCCGCCTTCTAAGCGGACGGTTGCAGGTTCGAGTCCTGCAGGGCGCGCCATGCCTTCAATCCCTTCTCCAGATCGGCGATCAGGTCGGCGGGGTCTTCCAGACCGACATGCAGTCGCAGCAGTTGACCCGGCAGGGCGGGCGCATGCTGTCGGTGCGCCAGTTGCGGGGTCTCATGGGTGATCAGGCTTTCGAAACCGCCCCAGGAATAGCCCATGCCGAACAGGTTTAGGGCGCGCATGAAGGCATGAGCGGCCGCAGTGTCGCCGCCCTTCATGACCACGCCCATCAATGACGCCGCGCCGTTGAAATCCCTTCGCCACAGGTCGTGCCCGACCGAGCCGGGCAGCGGCGGGTAGAGGATGCGGGCGACTTCGGCCTGATCCTGCAGCCATTTAGCAATACGCAGGGCTGATCGCGCCTGCGCCTCATAGCGCAAGGGAAGGGTGCGGACGCCGCGCAACGCCAGCCATGCGTCATCGGGCGAGACGTGCCAGCCCATGTCTTCGATCGTATGGCTGACCGCCCGCAGAATCTCGGGCGCGTCGGCTGCAATCCCGCCCATCAGCAGGTCGGAATGGCCGCCGGCATACTTCGTCAGGGCCTGGACGCTGACATCGACGCCGTGCGCCAGAGGGCGAAAGGCCAGCCCCGCCGCCCAGGTATTGTCCATCACCGTCAGCACGCCGCGCGTTCGGCAGGCGGCGGCCAGGGCAGGAACATCCCCCATTTCAAACGTCAGCGAGCCCGGCGCCTCGATCAGAAGCACGCGCGTCTGCATATGGACGTGCTCCATCACGGCTTCGACCGAAGCGTCGGCGGGATGAAACCGCGCCGTCACGCCTCTGACCGCCAGGTGCCGGGTCAGGAAGCGCCGCGTGGGGCCATAGACGGCGTCGGTCGTCAGCACCTCGTCGCCTGGCCTCAGCAAGGCCGTCAGCGGCACAGTGACCGCAGCTAGGCCCGAGGGAACCAGAAAGACGTCGCTCGCCCCCTCCAGATCGGCCAGCACGGCGCGCAGGTCTCGCGCCGCCCTGGTTCCGTCCAGACCGTAGATCGGACCGTCCGTGGCGTCCTGCATCGCCGCCGGGTCGTCGCTCAGCATGGTCGAGGCTCGTTCGACCGGGGGATTGACGGGGCGGCGCCCCTGGCCGCGTCGCGTGGCGCCGGCGATCAGTCGGGTGCGGTCGGAAAGCGTCGGCATACGGGCTCCGGCGGGTTGCGGTTCGCGGCCTAGAGGGCTCTAAACTAGGGCGGAGCGCAAGGCAGGAGCAGTGAACGGCATGAAGGCGCAGTGGATCGGGGCGGGACTGGCGGCGATGCTGGTGCTTCTGGGCGCCTGCGGGCGACAGACCGAGCCGGAGAGCGACGCCGTGCGTGAGCCGACGCCACGCACGCCGACAGCCCTGCCGGACGTCAAGGAAAGCCCGACCCTGGCGGCGATCCGCCAGCGCGGCCGCCTGAATTGCGGCGTGCATGAAGGCTTGGTTGGTTTCGCCTATACCGACAACCGGGGCGCCTGGCGGGGCTTTGATGTCGATTTCTGCCGGGCCACGGCGGCGGCCGTTTTCGGCGATCCGGACGCCGTGCGCTTCGTCCCGCTGAACACGGAGCAACGCTTCGATGCGGTTCGTTCCGGTCGGGTGGACGTGCTGTGGCGCAACACCTCATGGACCATGAGTCGCGACACGGCGTCGGGCCTCAGCTTCGCTGGCGTCAACTATTACGACGGCCAGGGCTTCATGGTGCGCCGCGCGCTGAATCTGAACAGTGCGGCTGAACTGAACGGCGCGCGCATCTGCGTGCAGTCCGGGTCCACGACAGAACTGAACGTCGAAGATTATTTCCGTCGTCGCGGCATCGAATATCGTCCCGTCGTGGTCGCGACCGAAGGCGAGGCGCGTCAGGCCTATGCGCGTGAGGAATGCGACGCCTTCACCGCCGATATCTCGGCCCTCGCCGCCGCGCGCACGACCCTGCCAAATCCGCAGCAGCATATGATCCTGTCCGACGTGATCTCGAAGGAGCCTCTGGGCCCGGTCGTGCGCAGTGGAGACGATCGTTGGACGGCGGTGATCCGCTGGACGCTGAACGCCCTGATCCTGGCCGAAGAGTTGGGCGTAACCCACGATAACGTTTCGGATTTATCCAAGAATTCAACAGATCCTCGCGTTCGTCGCCTACTGGGTTCCGAAGGTGACTTCGGCCCTAGTATCGATCTGCCCAGAACATGGGCGCAGGACGCCGTCGCGGCCAGCGGGAATTACGGCGAAATATTCAACCGAAACCTCGGCGAGCAGTCATCGCTTGATCTGGAGCGGGGATTGAATGCTCAATGGTCATCTCGGCCCGCCGGGTTGATCTATGGGCTTCCCGTCCGCTAGTCCAAGGAAGAGGGAATAGGGAAGGGACCGGATGGAGACCACGGCCAAGCGCGGACTGCCGCTTCACATGTTGATGCTGATCGGGTTTCTGGTCGGTCTCATCGGCGGCCTCATCGTCAATCTGACCGTCGGCGGCGACGTCGGCTGGGTTCAGTGGCTGACCTCCAACATCACGGGACCGGCGGGACAGATCTTCCTGCGCCTGCTGTTTATGCTGGTGCTGCCGCTGCTGTTTTCAGCCCTGGTCATCGGCGTGGCCGAGATGGGCGATCTGAAGGCGCTGGGCCGCGCGGGCTCCAAGAGCCTGCTGTTCACCGTCTTCATTTCCGCCGTGGCGGTGCTGATCGGCATGGTGATGGTCAACGTCTTCCGACCGGGCGACGGGGTCGATCCGGCCCTGGCCCAGCAACTGCTGGATCAAGGGCGCGCCGGCGCGGCTTCGATCGTCGGCAATGCCCCGACATCGGTTCAGGCGGGCGATTTCTTCCTGGACCTGATCCCGTCCAATGTCTTTACGGCGGCGGCGGAGAACCAGATCCTGCCAGTCATGGTCTTCGCCCTGTTCTTCGGCGTCGGCCTAGTCATGACCAAGAGCCCGGCGACCGACCGTTTGCAACAGACGATCGAAGGTCTGTTCGAGGTGATGATGAAGCTCATCAACCTCGTCATCCGCATCGCCCCCATCGCCATCGCCTGCCTGATGTTCAACCTGGCGGCCCTGTTCGGCTGGGAACTGCTGATCCGTCTGGGCGCCTTCGTCGCCGTCGCCGTGGGCGCCATGGCGATCCACATGTTCGTGGTCTATCCGATCTGCATTGCGGTTCTGGGCGGCATGTCGCCGCTGAAGTTCTTCCGCGCCATCCGTGAAGCCATGGTGGTCTCCTTCTCCACCGCTTCCTCCAACGCCAGCCTGCCGGTCTCGCTGCGCGTGGCCGAGCAGGAGCTAGGCCTGCCGCGCAAGATCGCTCGTTTCGTCCTGACTGTCGGCGCCACCGCCAATCAGAACGGCACGGCCCTGTTCGAAGGGGTGACGGTGCTGTTCCTGGCCCAGTTCTTCGGCGTAGATCTGACGATCGGCCAACAGGTGATCGTCATGCTGGTCTGCATCCTGGGCGGAGTCGGGACGGCAGGGGTTCCGGCGGGTTCCCTACCGGTCATCGCCATGATTCTGGCCATGGTGGGCGTGCCGCCGGAAGGCATCGGCCTGATCCTGGGCGTCGATCGCTTCCTGGACATGTGCCGGACTTCGCTGAACGTCACGGGCGACTTGGTCGTCGCCACCGTGGTGTCGCGCGGCGAGGAAGATGCGGACGCTTCGTCGCCGCCGCCGGCATCCGCGCCGGCTTCAGCCTAGCCCGTAGCCAGGGGCGCGTTCGGTCGCGCGCCCCACTCGGCCCACGATCCGTCATAGAGGCGCGACGGCCGCCCCAGCACGGCCAGCCCCAGGGTCAGGATCGCTGCCGTCACGCCCGAACCGCAACTGGTGATGACGGGCCGCTCCAGATCGACGCCCGCCGCGCGGAAAGCCTCTTCCAGCGCCCGACCCTGTTTCAACGTCCCGTCGGCGTTCAGCAGGTGGGGGAACGGCAGGTTCAGCGCCCCAGGCATATGACCGGCCCGCACGCCGGGACGCGGCTCGGGCGCTTCTCCCCGAAAACGCGCCGCCCCGCGTGCATCGACCACCTGAAGACCGTCCGCCAGCTCAGCGCCCATCTGTTCGAAGTCCGTCACGGCGTCGGCGTCGAACCGCGCCTCGAACTTCGCAGGGGCGGGTGCCTCGCCCGCGCCGCTTTCCAGCGCTCGCCCTTCGGCTTTCCACTTGGGCAGGCCGCCGTCCAGCACGCGCACGCGCCTGGCCCCCATCGTCCGCAGCGTCCACCAGACCCGCGCCGCCGAGAACAACCCCTGCGCGTCATAGACGACGATGTCGTCGCTCTCCGCGACGCCCAGCGCGCCCATCGCCTCAGCGAAGATGTCCGGCGACGGCAGCATGTGCGGATAGGGGCTGTTCCGATCCGACACCGCGTCCAGATCGAAAAAAACGGCGCCCGGCAGCCGCTCGCGCTCGAAATCCGCTCGCGCGTCACGCCCGTCCAGCCACCAGCTGGCGTCAATGATCCTCAGGTCCGGCGCGCCCAGCCGCGACGCCAGGGCTTCGGTCGAGATCAGGGGCGTATCGGGACTGGTCATCTTGTCAGATTACCATGATCGCGACGGCGATGGTCAGGGCCTGAGTCGCCGGATAAGTTGCCAAAACGCATCCGCGACGCCACCTGTCCGCCTGAAAGTCGCGGCATAGGCCCGCGAACCGCCGTTGAAACCAGTCGAAAGCGCCGCCGTGACCTCTCCGAACGCCGTCATCACCCTGTCCGAAGGCCTCAAGACCCCCGTCGTCATCGGCGGCGGCGCCCGCATCGTCTTCATCGCCGGCCCCTGCCAGATGGAAAGCCGCCAGCACGCGCTGGAGACGGCCCATCAGCTGAAGGAGATCGGCGAGCGCCTGAACCTCGGCATCATCTACAAGACCAGTTTCGACAAGGCGAACCGCACCAGCGCCAGCGCCGCGCGCGGCATCGGCCTGAAGGACGCCCTGCCGATCTTCACCGAAATCCGTGAAGTCACCGGCCTGCCGACCCTGACCGACGTCCACTCCGAGGCCCAGTGCGGCCCGGTCGGCGAGGTCGTGGACGTGTTGCAGATCCCGGCCTTCCTGTCCCGCCAGACCGACCTGTTGCTGGCCGCCGCCGCCACGAACAAGGCGATCAACATCAAGAAGGGCCAGTTCCTGGCCCCCTGGGACATGAAGAACGTCATCGCCAAGGTGACCGGCGCGGGCAACCCCAACGTCATGGCCTGCGAGCGCGGCGCCAGCTTCGGCTACAACACCCTGGTCAGCGACATGCGCGCCCTGCCGATCCTGCGTGAGATCGGCTGCCCCGTCGTCTTCGATGCGACCCACAGCGTCCAGCAGCCGGGCGGGCAGGGCACCTCCTCGGGCGGTCAGCGCGAGTTCGTGCCGGTGCTGGCCCGCGCCGCCGTCTCGGTCGGCGTCGACGCCGTCTTCATGGAGACGCACGAAGACCCGGACAACGCTCCGTCGGACGGCCCCAACATGGTGCCGCTCAGCCAGTTCGAGGCTCTGGCCGCTGAACTGATCGCCTTTGACGACCTGGCCATCAAGCTGGGTCACAAGGGGCCGATGGCGAAGACGGCGTGAATCCGCTAGTTCGGCGTCATGGCTGAACGTTCTCTTGATCTCGGCGCCCTGCAGTCCCTGCTGGAGCGCGTGCATGACCTGAAGGTCGCCTGCGTCGGCGATCTGATGCTGGATCGCTATGTCTATGGCGAGGTCAGCCGCATCTCGCCCGAGGCGCCGATCCCCGTCCTGCGCGCGCGCCGTACCGTGGCCATGCCCGGCGGCGTCGGCAATGTCGCCCGCAACGTCGCGGCCCTGGGCGGTCAGGCCCGTCTGGGCGCCGTCGCGGGCGATGACGCGGCGGGCGCCGAACTGGCCGACCTGATCGCCGCCGAGGACCGGATCGAGGACGCCCTGATCCGGCCCGAGGGCGCCGCCACCATCGTCAAGACGCGCTTCGTCGCCGCTGGCCAGCAGCTGCTGCGTCTGGACGACGAGGCCGCGCTCCATTCCGGCTATGCCGACAAGGCGGTGTTTCAGGGCGCGGGCGCCATCCTGCTGTCCGACTACGCCAAGGGCGTGGTGGACGACGGCGCCGTTCAGGCGGCGCTGTGGGCCGGGGCCGAGTACGGCGCGCCGGTCATCGTCGATCCCAAGGGCCGCGACTTCGCCCGCTATGGCGCGGTCGACGTCATCAAGCCTAACGCCAGCGAACTGGCGGGCGCCACCGGCTTGCCGACCGAGACCGACGAACAGGTCGAGGCGGCCTTGGCCGCCCTGCTGGCCTCCACCACGGCCAAGGCCGTCGTCGTCACCCGCGCAGGCAAGGGCATGACCCTGGCTCGCCGTAACGGCGGCCTCACCCACTTCCCCGGCCGGGCGCGCGAAGTGTTCGACGTCTCAGGCGCGGGCGACACCTGCCTCGCCGCGCTGGGCCTCGCTTTGGGCGCGGGCGCGACGCTGGAGCAGGCGGTGCAGTTCGCCATCCTCGCGTCGGGCGTGGTGGTGGGCAAGAGCGGCACGGCCGTCGTCACCCCCGCCGAACTGATCGAGGCCGAGATGAGCCAGCACGCGGCCCTGGCTCAGTCCAAGGTCACGCCGCTGGACGAACTGGCCGATCAGGTCGAGGCGTGGAAGCGCCAGGGCCTGAAGGTCGGCTTCACCAACGGCTGCTTCGACATCCTGCACCGCGGCCACGTCGCCTATCTGGCCCAGGCGCGCGGTTGGTGCGACCGGCTGGTGGTGGCGCTGAACACCGACGCCTCGGTGCGCCGCCTGAAAGGCGAGGGGCGCCCCGTCAACGATCTGGACAGCCGCGCCGCCGTCATCGGCGGTCTGGCCAGCGTCGATCGCGTCACCGCCTTCGACGATCCGACCCCCATGGCGCTGATCGAGCGGCTGAAGCCCGACGTGCTCATCAAGGGCTCGGACTACACCAAGGACAAGGTAGTCGGCGCCGCTGAGGTCGAAAGCTGGGGCGGCGAGGTTCGTCTGGCCGACTTCGCCGACGGCTATTCCACGACGAAGACCATCGAGAAGATGACCGGAGACAAAGCATGACGCCCAGAATGATCGTCGTCACGGGCGGCGCGGGCTTCATCGGCTCCAACATCGTGGCTCGCCTGTGCGAGAGCGGCGCCTGGGACGTGGTCGTCTGCGATCGGTTGGAGACGGCCGATCTCGCCAAGTGGAAGAACATCGCCAAACACCCCATCGCCGATCTGTGGGCGCCCGAAGAGCTGTTCGAGCAGCTGGAGCGTCACGCCGACCGCATCGAGGCGGTGATCCACATGGGCGCCATTTCCTCGACGACGGAGCCGGACGCCGACCTGATCCTGCGCACCAACTTCAGCCTGTCGCGCGACATCTGGGACTGGTGCGCGGTGCGTAACGTGCGGATGATCTACGCCTCTTCGGCCGCCACCTACGGCGACGGCGAGGCTGGGTTCGAGGATCGCGACGATCTTGAGAGCCTGAATGCGCTGCGCCCGCTAAACGCCTATGGCTATTCGAAATATCTGTTCGACCAGTATGCCGTGCGTCAGGCCGATCGCGACGAGGCGCCGCCCCAGTGGGCCGGGCTGAAGTTCTTCAACGTCTATGGTCCGAACGAGGGCCACAAGGGCGGGATGAAGTCGGTCGTCGCCCAGATCTGGCCCAAGGTGCAGGCGGGCGAGACGGTCAGCCTGTTCCGCTCGCACAACCCGAACTATCCCGACGGCGGCCAACTGCGCGACTTCGTCTTCGTCGATGACGTGGTCAACATCATCCTGTGGCTGCTTGAGCGCGAGGACATCTCGGGCGTGTTCAACGCCGGATCGGGCCAGGCGCGCTCCTTCGCCGATCTGGCGCGGGCCACTTTCGCGGCGGCGGGCAAGGAGCCGTCCATCGCCTACATCGACATGCCCGAGGCGATCCGCGATCGCTATCAGTACTTCACCGAGGCCAGCATGGATCGCATCCGCGCCCTCGGCTACGGCGGCCAGTCGACCCCGCTGGAAGAAGGCGTGCGCCGCTATGTCCAGGACTTCCTGGCCCAGCCGGACCCGTACCGCTGATGCTGCCGAAGCTGACCTTTCGACAGTGGGTCGGCTATGCGGGCCTGGCGGTCATTCTTGTGCTGACTGCGGCTGTGGCGGTCTGGCGCGGCGACATCTTGCGGGCGGGTCTGGATCCCCAGGTACCGTTTCAGACCTATCGTCCTCCGACTAAGCCCGATTACGCCCAGAAGAACGCCTGGGCCTTGCTGGACGCTCGCGCGCCCGGCGCTGGATCGGCTCATGTCTTCTTCGTTCATTCCACGACCTACAACGGCGGCAAGGACTGGAACGGGGCGATCGACGATGCGCGCGCCCTAGCCGGACTGCGTGGCACGGTACTGCCCAACTACGCTGGCCCCCTGGCCCAGGTGGGGGATGTCAGCGCGCCTCTGTATCGCCAGGCCAGCCTCTATACTCGCCTGACACTGCGCGAAGACGCGCGGGAGGCTCGAGCCTTCGCCTATCAGGACGTGGCCGCGGCTTTCGACGCCTGGTTGGAACGTCACCCGGACGGCCCCATCATCCTGGCCGGGGTGGAGCAGGGGGCCGAATTGGCCGATCGCCTGCTGCATGACCGGATTGCGCCTGATCCCGCCCTGCGCTCGCGGCTGGTCGCGACCTATCTGATGGAGCACCTGGCGCCGGAATCTCGCTTCACCACCTTCCCCCTCTGCACAGGTCGCGAGCAGGTCGGCTGCGTGCTCGTCTGGCGTTCGCTGGAAGAAGAGAACGAGAGCGAGTCCCGCCGCGCGCTACGTCGCGCTCTGACGTGGAACGATCGCGGCGCCCTGGTGACCTTCGACGGCGTAACGTCCGCCTGCGTCAATCCCGTTACCGGGTCGGCCGCCGTCCCGCGCTCTGCAATGCGTGAAAGCCGCGGTGCGACAAACGCCACCAATCTGGAATGGGGCGTCCGCCCGGCCTTGCAACGCCGTATCGTGGCGGCCGAATGTCGCGACGGCGTCCTGTGGCGTTCGCGGCTGAGTTCGGAATCATTCCGTCCACGCGGCGCCTGGGCGGAACAACGGAAGATCCCGCCTTACAACCCTTTCTACGCAGACGTCGAAGCAGACGTGATGAAACGGTTATCCGCCTGGTCTTTGCAAGCGGGCGTCTGATCACGCAGCGTGAATGTTCAAGGCCTTCATCAGGGCGTCGCGGATGGCGCCTTCCGTAAAGGGTTTCTGCACGGTCGGATTGCCTCGCCAATGCTCGGGCAGCCCTGCCTCGCCATAACCGGTCGAGAAGACAAAGGGCACGCCGCGCGCTTTCAGCGCCTCGGCGACGGGAAACACTTCCTGGCCCGCGACATTGACGTCCAGCAGGGCGGCGTCCAGCTCGCCTGTCCCCGAGGCAATGCGCAAGCCGTCGTCCACGTTGGATTCAGGACCGATGACGTCGCATCCCATGTCGCTGAGTATTGTTTCCAACAACATGGCCACCAGCGACTCATCCTCGACGATCAGTACGCGACGGCCAGTGAAGATATCGGTCATGCGTTGGTTTCCAGGGGCAGGTTGAACTCGGCGCGAAAGCCGTCGTCGGCAAAGGACATCTTGACGTCCCCGTGCAGGTCGTGTCGCACGTTGCGTTCGATCAACCGCGTGCCGAATCCGCGGCGTTCGGGCACGGCGATCGGCGCCCCGCCGACTTCCCGCCAGGTGATTTCCAGCCTCGGCGCCTTCTGATCGGCAACCCGCCAGTCGACTATCACCCGCCCATCGCCGCGGGACAGCGCCCCATACTTTGCGGCGTTGGTGGCCAGTTCATGAAAAACCATGCCGAGAGAGACCGCTCGTGCCGGGGACAGGTCGATGTGCGGGCCGTTCAAACTCAACCGGCCCGTGCCGTGCGCCATGGTTTCATGTTCCAGCACGGAGCGCAGGTCAGCGCCTTCCCAGTGACTACGTGTCAACAGGTCATGCGTGTGCGACAGCGACAGTATCCGCGACTGGAAGGCGGCGGCGAAGGAGCGAGGGTCTTCATGGCTGCGGGCCGTCTGCATGGCGATCGATTGCACCGTCGCCAGGGTGTTCTTCACTCGATGGTTCAGCTCGTCGATCATCAGCTTCTGCCGTTCGGCCGCCAGAACGACGTCGGTCACGTCGTGACCTTGCACGAAGACCCCGATCACGCGCGCCTGTTCGTCCCGGATCGGCTGATAGGCGAAATCTATATAGCGCGTGTCCGCCGGCCCCTCGTCTGAATGCTGCAGTGTGAAGGCTCGTTGCCGCCCCAGCACCGGTTCGCTGGTCTCATAAACGTCGTTGAGGAAGTCGAGGTGCCCTTGGTAGCCGAGTTCCGGCAGGGCGTCCCGCACCGTCATGCCCAGGATTTCCCTGTGGTTGACCAGGCGATAGCAGGCGTCGTTGCAGAACTGAATGACATGGCTCGGTCCATTCAGCACCGCCACGAAGCCCGGCGCGTTTAACAACACGTCCGACAACTGTCGCCGTTCGGCCTCTAGTCTCTGATTGTCGGCCTCGACTTTCATCGCCCGTCGAAAAACGCCGCCGCCCAGCATTTCGTCCAGGGCGGTGCGCCGTCCGTCTCGACCCTCTGCCGTCATACGCGCGTTGATCAGTTCGGTGACGTCGCTGGTGTGTTGAAGGATGTGAGTGACTTCGCCTCGATCATTCTTGATCGGCGTATGCGTGCAACTCCAGTAACGATCGTCGAATGCGACCTGGCCATCCGCGGCAGTTGTCCTGATGGGATAGTGCAGCAGGGCGATATGATCGGCATCGCCGGTCTCCAGCACCTTTTCGAACGACGCCTTCAAACGCTGGCTGTTGTCCTCGCTCGGACCGTCGATGTCGGCGCCGAATACGTCCATGACATGAACGCCGATCAGATCTTCGCGTCGGTGCTGGGTAACGTCCAGATATGCCTGGTTCATTCCAGCGAAACGCAGATCGCGATCCAACAGCATGTATGGGTTGGGTGAGGCGTCGAAAGCCGCGACCAGATCAATCGTTTTGGCCAGTGTCCTCAACACGTCCCCCGTCCTATTGCGTCCCTAACGCAACGCGAGCGGAAAGGGTGCATGGCCCTCGGCCCGAAACGAGGGAAACTGTAGAGACGAGCAGACCCGAACCGTCAAGCTGGCGCTCAGATGGCAAGGCGCGACAGAAAAGCGCCGCCCGCTGATGATACGGGAAATCTGCTGTTGTCTTAAAAGGAGAAAATGGTGGACGCGACAGGGATTGAACCTGTGACCCCCTCGGTGTGAACGAGGTGCTCTCCCGCTGAGCTACGCGTCCGCCTGGAACGGGGCGGTCAGTGACTGCGCCGTCGGGAGGCGGGGACATAGCCCGCGTTTCCGACGACGGCAAGCCTCAATTCATCAAATAGCAGCGTCGCTTGCTCAGATTCCCGCCGCCCGCGCGCCTTCCGGGGTTTCGCTCTCCGGATCGCCGGGCAGCCAGGCGACATGGCCGTTGTAGATGTCCTCGTTCAGTATGCCTTCTTCCTTGGCGACCAGCACCGGCACGACCATCTGGCCGGTGACGTTGGTGGCCGTGCGCATCATGTCGATGATGCGGTCGATGGCGATGATGTAGCCGACGCCTTCCAGCGGCAGGCCCGCCGTCGACAGCGTCAGGGTCAGCATGACGATGCTGGTCCCCGGCACGCCCGCCGTGCCCAGCGACCCCAGCACCGCCGTCAGGCCGATCAGGATGTACTGTGTCAACGTCAAGTCGATCTGGAAATACTGGGCGATGAAGATGGAGGCGATGGCCGGATAGATGGCGCCGCACCCGTCCATTTTCACATTGGCGCCCAGCGGCACGGCGAAAGAGGCATAGGCCTGCGGCACGCCCAGCCGCTCGACCGTCTGGCGCAGGGTGACGGGCAGGGTGCCCAGCGACGACGAAGTGGCGAAGGCCGTCTGCATGGCCGCGCCCGCACCGCGGAAGAAGCTGACGACTTTCAGCCCGTGCAGCTTCAGCAGCCCCGAATAGACGACGAAGATGTGGAACAGGCAGGCCGCATAGATGGCGAAGATGAACTTGCCCAGCGGCAGCAGCGCCTCCCAGCCATAGCCGCCGACGACCGAACCGATCAGGCCGAACACCCCGAACGGCGTCAGCTGGATCACCCAGCGCGTGATGCGGAACACCAGGGCCGCGCCTTCATCCACCAGCCTGCGCGCGTTCTGCGCCCGATCACCCAGCGCCACCAGCGCCGCCCCCACCAGCGCCGAGAAGAAGATGATCTGCAGCACCTTGCCCTCGGCCAGGGCGGCGAAGGGGTTGGTCGGCACGACGCCCAGCAGCACCTGCAACGGCGTCGGAATCTCGCGCGCCTTGACCTCGCCCAGCGGCAGGTTCGACAGGCCGACGCCCGGATTGATGATGTGGCCGAACGCAAAGCCCACCAGCACGGCCAACAGGGAGGTGATGGCGAACCAGACGATGGTCCGCACCCCCAGCCGCACCGCGCCGACCCCTTCGCCCAGCTTGGCGATCGAACTGGCGATGGTGAACAGCACCAGCGGCGCCACCACCATGCGGATCAGGTTCAGATAGACGTCGCCGATCGGCTGCAGCCAGACCGGCGCCTGCTCGCGCAGGATCAGGCCGGCGAGGATGCCCAGGACGAACCCGGCGGCGGTGCGTTGCCACAGCGGAATGGCGAAGAAGCGACGAAGCATGACGACCCTGGGAGGAGGAACGGGTCGATCTATGTGTTTCGCAAGCGCGAAGACGGCAACAGCCGCAGAGGCGGTTGAGGGTTAGAAGTTCTAAAGGCAGCAGGAGTTTTCCTGCCGCCTACCTAACTTGCTCATCCCGGTGAGGGGTTAACTCCGCATCACCTCGGCCAGCGCCTCTTCGAACCCGTCGTAGTGGTCGATCATCACGTCGCCGCCCAGTTCTGCGTGCGGCACGTCGTTGTAACCGAAGCTGACGGCGATGCAGGGCACGCCCGCATCCCTGGCCGCCCTGGTGTCCGTCGTGCTGTCGCCGACCATGACGCAGCGCGCCGGATCGCCGCCCGCCTTGCGCACCGCCTCGATGATGTGGGCGCCGCTGGGCTTGCGGGCCGAGACTGCATCCGGCCCGGCGACGAAGGCGAAATGGCGCGTCAGCCCCAGCGCCTCGATCAGCGCCACCGACAGATCCGTGCGCTTGTTGGTCGCCACGCACAGGATCGCCCCGCGCGCGCTCAGCCGGTCCAGCGCCGCGACGCAGCCGTCGAACGGGCGGCTCTCATCGGCGATGTGGGCCAGGTAGACTTCAATGAAGCGCTCGAACAGGCCGGGGGCGTGGGCCTCGTCCCAGACGGCGCCCGCTTCCATGAAGCCGTGGCGCAGCATGGCCATGGCGCCGTGTCCGACTAGATGACGGGTCGAGGACATGGGCACGGGCGGCAACTCATACTCCGCCAGCATCCGGTTCAGCGTCCCGATCAGATCCGGCGCCGAATCCACCAGAGTCCCGTCCAAGTCGAAGGCGATGGTCCAGCCTTCCAGGTCGCGCTCAATGCTCACTCATCTGTCTCCCGGCTCGCGAAGACCCCGGCAATGGGCTAGATCGCAGGCAACGACAAGCCGCCGGATCGATTCATGACCGCACCTCACCCTCGCGCCGCCATCATCCTCGCCGCCGGCCAGGGCACGCGCATGAAGTCGCCCCTGCCCAAGGTGCTGCACCCGGTCGGAGCCCGCGCCATGCTGGACCACGCCATCGACGCGGCCGAGGCTCTGGGCTGCGAACGCATTGTCGTCGTGGTCGGCGCCCACTCGCCGGAAGTCCGCGCCCATGTCGAAAAGCGTCTCGGCGCCGACAGCATCGCCGTTCAGGATCCGCCGCTGGGCACCGGCCACGCCGTGCGCGCCGCCGAAGCCGTGCTGGGCGACTTCATCGGCCAGGTGGTCGTCACCTACGGCGACGTGCCCCTGCTGAAGGCCGCCGACATCGAGCCGGTCTTCGCCGCCCATGAAGGCGTCACCGTCATCGGTTTCGAGGCCCGCGACCCCGGCGCCTACGGCCGCCTGATCCTCGACGGCGACAGCCTGCTGGCCATCACCGAGGCCAAGGAAGCATCCGCAGACGTTCTGGCCGTCACCGCCTGCAACTCCGGCGTCATGGCGGCCCCGGTCGGCCTGCTGTTCGACCTGTTGGCCGAGGTGACGAACGACAACGCCAAGGGCGAATACTATCTGACCGACGTGGTCGAACTGGCCCGCAAGCGCGGCGCCCCGACCCGCGCCGTCTTCGCCGCCGAAGACTCCGTCATGGGCGTCAACGCGCAAGCCGAACTGGCTCAGGCCGAGGCCCTGTTCCAGAAGACCCAGCGCGAGCATTTCCTGGCGCAGGGCGTGACCATGAGCGCCCCGGACACCGTCCACTTCGCCTGGGACACCGACATCGGCGCGGGCACGACCATCGAGCCCTTCGTCGTCTTCGGCCCCGGCGCCAAGGTGGCCGAGGGCGCGCGCATCCGCAGCTTCAGCCACATCGAGGGCGCCAAGGTCGCGACCGGCGCCGAGGTCGGTCCTTACGCCCGCCTGCGCCCCGGCGCGGACCTAGGCGAGGGCGTCAAGATCGGCAACTTCGTCGAGGTCAAGAATGTCCGCATGGACGCGGGCGCCAAGGCCAATCACCTGGCCTATCTTGGCGACGGCGAGGTGGGCGCGAAGGCCAACATCGGCGCGGGCACGATCTTCTGCAACTACGACGGCTTCTTCAAGCATCGGACCACGGTGGGCGAGGGGGCCTTCGTCGGCTCCAACTCGTCGCTGGTCGCTCCCGTGACCATCGGCGCAGGCGCCATGGTGGGCTCCGGCTCCGTGGTGACGAAGGACGTCGCGCCCGGCGACCTGGCCCTGGCGCGCGGCCAACAGACGACGAAGCCGGGCTGGGCCGCCCGCTTCATGGACACCATGCGCGCGAAGAAGGCGGCGAAATCCCAATGAGCGACCTGCAGAAAAAGAACGCCGGCGAAGCCGCCGCCCAATACGTCGAGGCCGGGATGGTCGTCGGCCTGGGCACCGGCTCCACCGCCGCCTGGTTCGTCAAGGCGCTGGCCGCCCGCAACCTGCCGGATCTGCGATGCGTCCCGACGTCCGAGCGCACCGCCGACCTGGCGCGCGAACTGGGCTTGACCCTGTCGACGCTGGAGGACACGCCCAAGATCGACCTGACCGTCGACGGCGCTGACGAAATCGGCCCCGGCCTGGCCCTCATCAAGGGCGGCGGCGCGGCCCTGCTGCGCGAAAAGCTGGTGTGGGAGGCGTCCGCCCGCTGCATCTGCATCGCCGACGCGGCCAAGGTGGTTCCGGCGCTGGGAACCTTCCCCCTGCCGATCGAGGTCGTCGCCTTCGGTCACAAGACGACCGCCAACCGGATCGCCGACGTCCTGGCCGATCATGACATCGGCTCGCCCGCCCGCGTGCGCGAGGCCGAGCGCGGCCTGATCCGCACCGACGGCGGCAACCTGATCTACGACGCGGCCTGCAAGCTGATCGCCGACCCGGCTCGTCTCGCCGCCGACCTGAAAAGCCTGACCGGCGTGGTTGAACACGGCCTCTTCCTCGACCTGACGGACCTGGCCGTCATCGGCACGAACGAGGGGTTCGAAACGCTTAATCCGTAGTTGTCGGCGCCTCATCGGCCAGTCGGGCGTGCGCGCGACGGATGGAGGACTGGATCTCTGACTTGCCCGCCCGTACGTTTTGACGGGTGCGCTCTGCGCCGTAGAGGCCGTGAAGATACGCCTTGTCCCACTCGGTCAGGTGTGGGGCGCTGCCCGGGTCGTCGAAGACGTTCAGGATCGACGCATAAGCGCTAGTGTCCGCCGTCGGGTCGATCTGCGCCAGCGACACCATAGTGATGTAATCGGCCAGTTGCAGCGAATTGATTGCGCCGGTCTTGCTGATGTCCACGACGATAATGGCGCGGAAAATGTTGTCGACGATCTGTGTCGTCAGACGTGAAGCCGAGGACACATTGATCACCGGGGCATAGTCCATCGGCCCCGAGCAATCGTTCGTACACTCTCCGGGGATGCGAACCGCGCGCTGACCCGTTTCAGAATCGACCGGCATGCTGACCTGCCACCAGCGGACGGGACGGCTGGTTTCTTGGAAATCTCTCAGTGCAGCAGCGCCACGATCCATGCCGGAGCCGCCCATGCGTAGGGCCCGACGGCGGCGCTCAACCAGTTCCTGCGCAAAGGCGTCGCCATCCGTGGTTGCGACGATCAGCAGATTGGGCGTGCACCCGGGATCGCCTGTATTCAGACCAAGATCTTCCGCCACGGTCGAAACACGGTCCACCAGATATTGCGCGGCTTCACGGCGCAGATTGACGGCGCCGACACAGACGCTGCGATCCCATCGTGCGATGCCGCGACCGCGATTGGGCGCGGCGACCTCGCTCACAAAGTTCTCTATCAGGGCGTCCAGGCGCCGCCCTGAGACTTGGATGTCCTCCAGGCGAACGGCTTGATCTTCAGCGGTAGAGCTCGCCTGTACGGGCGCTTGGTCTAGCGGCATGCTCGCGCTGAGAGCCAGAGCGAAAATTTGAGCAATCATGCCGCACCCTGTGGCGTAGTGATGTTCTTTAAACTCTATTCAAGAGTTGTGGTTTGTCAAAGCTTCAAGGTCGCTCGCACAAAGACTTGTTCTGGGATTGCTCAACCGCGTGGCGCCCAAGCGCCTTGCCCCCTCGCATCCCGGCGCCTAAGTCGGGTCAGCGCTGCGGCCCAGCCGCGCGGATTTCAGACGATTCAGACGAATTGGACTCATCTTTTCGAGTCCATTCCCGGAGAGCCCGATGGCCCAATACGATTACGACCTCTTTGTCATCGGCGCCGGTTCGGGCGGGGTGCGGGCGGCGCGGCTGACGGCGCTGGGCGGCAAGAAGGTCGCCGTCGCCGAGGAATACCGTGTCGGCGGCACCTGCGTCGTGCGCGGCTGCGTGCCCAAGAAGTTCATGGTCATGGCCTCCGAAGTCAGCCACGCCCTGGAGATCGCTGAGGGCTACGGCTGGTCCTTCGACAATGCGAAGTTCGACTGGCCGACCTTCCTGCACGCCAAGGACGTCGAGATCGCCCGCCTGTCGGGCATCTACGCCGCCAACCTGGCCAAGGCGGGCGTCGATCTGGTCCACGGCCGCGCCGTCCTGAAAGACGCCCACACCGTCGAGATCGTCGGCAAGAACCAGACCATCACCGCCGAGAAAATCCTGATCGCCACCGGCGGCCGCCCGTGGAAGCCGGAAGGGCTGACCGGCATCGAACACGCCATCACCTCGGAAGAGGCCTTCCACCTGCCCGAACTGCCCAAGCGCATCCTGATCGCGGGCGGCGGCTATATCGCGGTGGAGTTCGCGGGCATCTTTGCGGGGTTGGGCGTCGAGACGACGTTGATCTATCGCGGCCCGAACATCCTGCGCGGCTTCGATGACGACGTGCGCGCCCATCTGGCGGGCGAAATCGAGAAGCGCGGAATCAAGGTCATCCTCGGCTGCCAGCATTCTTCGATTGAGAAGACCGAGACCGGCCTGGTCAACCACCTCGAGAACGGCATGACGATCGAGACCGACGTGGTCATGTTCGCCACCGGCCGCGTCCCCCATGTCAAGGGTCTGGGCCTCGAGACCGCCGGGGTCGGGCTGAACGACGAAGGCGCCGTCAAGGTTGATCAGCATTCCAGAACGACGGCCGACAACATCTGGGCCATCGGCGACGTCACTGATCGCATGAACCTGACCCCGGTCGCCATCCGCGAAGCCGTGGCCTTCCATGAGACGGTCTACAGGAACAACCCGCAGAGCTTTGATTATGAAGCCGTCGCCACCGCCGTCTTCAGCCAGCCGCCGGTGGGCACCGTCGGCCTGACCGAGGCCGAAGCTCGCCATGCCTGCTCGGGCGAGGTGGACGTCTATGTCACGCGCTTTCGGCCGATGAAGTACGCTTTCACCGGCTCGGACGAACGGGTGCTGATGAAGCTGGTGGTCGATGCCGACACCCAGCGTGTCGTCGGCTGTCACATTGTCGGCCCGGACAGCCCCGAGATGATCCAACTGGCCGCCATCGCCGTGAAGGCGGGCCTGACCAAGGCCCAGTGGGATGCGACCTGCGCCGTCCACCCGACCATGGCCGAGGAGCTTGTCACCCTGAAAGATAAGCAAGTTCCGGCCTCCATGTCCGCCGGATGACCCTGAGCGGCCGGCTTGCCAGTCGCTTCATCCGCGCGCCTTATGTTTTCTGAGGGCCCCGACTGGGGCGGAGACATCATGGAGTTCATCATGAAGCCGCATTTGCTCGCCGCCGCCGTCGCCGTTCTTCTGAGCGGCTCTCCGGCGCTCGCCCAGGACGCCGCCGCGCCCGCATATCGGGCTGCTGTCGCCGACACCCTGCGTCCGGCGGACGAGGTAGCGCGCGATTCTCTGCGCCATCCGGCCGAAATGCTGGCCTTCGCCCAGGTGAAGCCGGGCCAGCGTGTCGCCGACATCCGGCCTGGCGCGGGCTATTTCACCCGCCTGTTCGCGCGCGTGGTGGGCGAAGGCGGCCACATCTACGCCTTCGTGCCGAACCGCACGGCCGAGCGCGAGAACCCGCGCGCCGACGCCCTGGTCGCCGCCTATTCCAACGTCAGCCGCGTCAACGGCGACCTGGACGCCATGAGCTTCGACCAGCCGCTGGATCTGGTCTTCATGAGTCAGGAGTATCACGACTTCCACATCCCCCGTTTCGGCGTGGACGTGGCCAAGATGAACACCGACATCTTCAAGGCGCTGAAGCCCGGCGGCCTCTATGTCGTCATCGACCACCAGGCCGCGCCGGGCGCCGCCAACACCGTGGTCGAAAGCCTGCACCGCATCGAGGGCGCCCAGTTGCGCCGCGAGGTCGAGGCCGCCGGTTTCGTCTTCGACGGCGAGAGCACGGCCGTCGCCAACCCGGCCGACGACCACAGCCTGAACGTCTTTGACGAGGCGATCCGGGGCAAGACCGACCAGTTCGTCTATCGCTTCCGCAAACCGAACTGAGTCACCTCGTCTCAAATTGGTGACTGGCGAAGAGGGACGGGCGGCGCTAACCCTCGGCCAAAATCCATAAGGGAAACGCACAGATGACTCGCATCGCCTTCATCGGCCTGGGCAACATGGGCGGCGGCATGGCCGCCAATCAGGCCAAGGCCGGGCATGACGTGGCCGCCTTCGACCTGTCGCCCGCCGCGCTGGAGCGCGCCGCCGAGGCTGGGTGCCGCACCGTCGCTTCGGTCGCCGAGGCCGTGAAGGACGCCGAGGTGGTCATCACCATGTTGCCCGCCGGGCCGCACGTCCTCAGTGTCTATTCCGAACAGATCATCGGCGCCGCGCCCTCCAGCGCCCTGTTCCTGGATTGCTCAACCATCGACGTGGAGACGGCGCGCAAGGTCGCGGGTCTGGCCAAGGAGGCGGGTTACGCCTTCGCCGACGCCCCCGTTTCGGGCGGCACCGCCGCCGCCGACGCCGGGACGCTGGCCTTCATGGTCGGCTGCGACGAGGCCGACTTCGCCCGCGTCGAACCGGCGCTCGATCCCATGAGCCGCATCACCATCCGCGCCGGCGACCACGGCGCCGGTCAGGCGGCCAAGATCTGCAACAACATGCTGCTGGGCATTTCGATGATCGGCACGTGCGAGGCCATCGCCCTGGCCGAGAAGCTGGGTCTGGAGCCGGAACGCTTCTTCGAGATCGCGTCCAAGTCCTCGGGACAGTGCTGGAGCGTCAGCAACTACTACCCCTGGCCGGGCCCGGTGCCGACCGCTCCGTCGAACCGCGAATACCAAGGCGGCTTCGCCACCGCCATGATGCTGAAGGATCTGAAACTGGCCCAGGACGCCGCCGCCAAGGCCGGCGCTACGACGCCGTTGGGCGCCCAGGCCGAGGCCCTCTACGCCCTGTTCAACGGCCTCGGCTACGGCGGCAAGGACTTCTCCGCCATGGTCCAGATGCTGCGCGGCCGCATCGACACCCTGGCGCAATGACCGAAGAACCGCCCCTCTACCACGAGGACGTCGCCGGCTATCGCCAGCCGATGGTGACCTCGATCGGGATCATCATGGGCTTCCTGCTGGCCTTTATGGCCAATTGGGCAGTCAGCGAGGAAGAGGGGCGGGTGCTTCAGGACGCGGCTGACTGGCTGGTCGCCGTCACCATCCTGATCAGTATTTCGCTGATGGTCGTCACCCTAGCCCGGTTGCTCGACAATCGGGTGCGCGAAGACGTCGGTCGGCGCTACCACACGACCTATCGGCTCTACATCGCCTCCATGACCGTCGGTCTGGCAGGACTGATCGCCGCCCTGATCATCTAGGCCGGCTGCTGCTGCGTTGCGCAGTGGATGCCGCCGCCCGATGCGCCGAGAGCATCGATGTTGAGTTGCACAATTCGTCGTCCTGGATAAAGGGACGCCAGCACGTCGCGCGCCTCGTCATCCGCGGCCTGATCACCGAACTGGGCGGCGATCACCGCCCCGTTGCAGACGTAGTAGTTGACGTAGCTGGACACGAAGTCGTCCGACGTCCCGCGAATGTCGATCGGTTCCGGCAGCCGCACGATCTCCAAAGGACGCCCGCGCGCATCCGTGGCCCGCTGGATGATCCCGAGGGTTTCATGAGCGGCGGCCGACCAGGGGTTGTCAGGGTCAATTTCGTCATCGATCTGGATCAGCACCTGTCCCGGCGCCGTGAAGCGCGCCAGGGCGTCGATATGATAGTCGGTGATGTCCTCGCCCTTGATGCCCGGCGCCCAGATCATCTTCGTGGCGCCGACGGCGGCGCCCAGCCGATCCGCAATTTCATCCGCGCTCAGACCGGGATTGCGGTTGTCGTTCACCCAGCAACTGGCGTGGGCCAGCATCGTCCCGGCGCCGTCGTGCTCCAGTCCGCCCTGTTCGCCGATCACGCCGCTGTCGATCAGCGGCAGGCCCAATCGCGCCGCCACGCGCTCGGCGATCAGGCCGTCGTTGCGGTGGCGCTGCTTGTTGCCCCAACCGTTGAAACGGATGTGGGCGACAGCCATTTGCCCCGCCGCATCCTTGACGAAGGTCGGGCCGCTGTCGCGGCACCACAGATCGTCGGTTGGAATGTCCCAGAATTCAACCGCACTGCTGAATTTGGCGCGGTTCAGACCGCGCGCGCCGGGCGCCGCCATCATGGCCACAGGCTCGTGCTCGCTGATCGCATTGGCGATAGCCAGGATGTTCGCCTGCACGACGGCAAGGTCGCGGGCGCCATAGACATCGACGCTGACGGGCCACTGCATCAGGGTCCGTTGATGTGGGGCGCTTTCCAGAGGCATCTCATAAGCAGGACGCGGAGCGCTGGATGACGGCGCTGCGCAACTCGCCGTTCCGGCCCCGAGCGCAGCCAGTCCCGTCTGCATCATATGTCGTCTGTTCATGACCTCAGACTACGCCTGGACGCTGGCGTCGCAAAGCGTGGCCGCTGCCGCCGCTGCAAGTCTGAGAATCGTTATCAATTAAGGGGTTGGGACGTTTTGTCCGGCTCCTGACATGGACAAGACAGGGCGGTGCGCGCAATTAGGCCGCGAAAGCTGCATAAGCGAAAGAAGCGCCGCCTTGTTCGACTATAAGTCCGCCTTTCAGAACTCTGTGGAGCAGGTCCGCAGCGAGGGTCGCTATCGCGTCTTCGCCGATCTGAAGCGGGTGCGCGGCCAGTTTCCTCGGGCGGTGCGACGCCGTGAGGACGGCGCCCAGCAGGACGTCGTCGTCTGGTGCTCCAACGACTACCTGGGCATGGGCCAGCACCCGGTGGTGATCGACGCCATGCAGGCCGAGATCGAACGCACCGGCGCCGGGGCAGGGGGCACGCGCAATATTTCGGGCACCACGCGTTCGGCTGTGGATCTGGAAGCCGAACTGGCGAGCTGGCACCAGAAGGAAGCGGCCCTGCTGTTCACCTCGGGCTATGTGGCCAATGAGGCGACGCTGTCGACCCTGCAGAAGATCCTGCCGGGCCTGATCACCTTTTCGGACGCGCTGAACCACGCCTCTATGATCGCGGGCATCCGCAACGGCGGCGGCGAGCGTCACATCTTCCGCCACAACGACCTTGAACACCTTGAGGAACTGCTGGCCGCCGCGCCGGCAGATGCGCCCAAGCTGGTCGCCTTCGAGAGCGTCTATTCGATGGACGGCGACATCGCCGACATCGCCGGCACCATCGCCCTGGCCAAGAAATACGGCGCCCTGACCTATCTGGACGAAGTTCACGCCGTGGGCCTGTACGGCGCGACCGGCGCGGGCGTGGCCGAGCGTGACGGCGTGCTGGACGGCATCGACATCGTCGAATGCACCATGGGCAAGGCCATCGGCGTCATGGGCGGCTACATCGCCGCCGACGCCGTGATCGTGGACGCGGTGCGCAGCTGGGCCTCGGGCTTCATCTTCACCACCAGCCTGCCGCCCGCTCTGACCGCCGGGGCTCTGGCCTCGGTCCGTCACCTGAAGGCGCACCCGGAACTGCGTGACGCCCATCAGGAACGCGCGGCCACCCTGAAACGCCGCCTGACCGAGGCGGGCATCCCGGTCCTGCCCAGCGTCAGCCACATCGTGCCGGTTCACGTCGGCAATCCGGTCCACTGCAAGCTGATCTCGGACATGCTGCTGGAAGAGCACGGCATCTACGTCCAGCCGATCAACTATCCGACCGTGCCCAAGGGAACCGAGCGCCTGCGCTTCACCCCCTCGCCTGACCACGACGACGCCATGATCGACAAGCTGGTCGATGCGATGGACAAGCTCTGGTCCCACTGCAACGTGGCGCGTCGTCCGGTCGCGGCATGACGCGCGACCCCGAGCTTGGCGAGGTCATCGTCGAGTTCGTTCGCAACGGCCCCTATGTGAAGTGCTCCGCCGTCCACACGGCGACGGGCGTCGAGGTCTCCGCCATCGGTCCGGCCGCCGAGCCGCGTGCGGTCGAACGGGTGGCGATCGCCAAACTGAAGCGTGCGCTGGCGACGCGTTGAACCGACCCTCTCTCGTCCGTTATCCTCGGGCTTGACCCGAGGATCGGATTGTCCGTCGGCGCGACGTGGGAAGGCGTGAGCGCGCCCCTCGCTTGATCCTCGGGTCAAGCCCGAGGATGACGGCGTTTGGAGGGCGGATAGCGTACCTGCGCGGGAAGCGCTCCGGTATGCCCGCGTCTTCCACCCCCTAGATGTTGTGGTGTTCGGCGGCGCGGCCTAGAAGGGAGCGCCGTTTCCGCCTTCAGCCTTCGGGATGCCTGCCTGTGACCGCCTTCACCCACGACTCCTACTTCTCCAAGAGCCTCGCCGACGCCGATCCGGCGATCTTCAAGGGCATCCAGGGCGAGCTTGGCCGCCAGAAGGAGCAGATTGAGCTGATCGCTTCGGAAAACATCGTCTCTCAGGCGGTGCTGGACGCGCAGGGTTCGGTCCTGACCAACAAATACGCCGAGGGCTATCCGGGCCGTCGCTACTATGGCGGCTGCGAATTCGTCGACATCACGGAAGATCTGGCCCGCGAGCGCGCCAAGGAGCTGTTCGGCGCCGCCTTCGTCAACGTCCAGCCCCACTCGGGCGCACAGGCCAACCAGGCGGTCTTCTTCTCCCTGCTGCAGCCGGGCGACACCTTCCTGGGCATGGACCTGGCCGCAGGCGGACACCTGACCCACGGTTCGCCGGCCAACCAGTCGGGCAAGTGGTTCCGTCCCGTCACCTACAAGGTGAACGAAGACGACCATCTGATTGATTATGATCACGTCGCCGAGATGGCCCAGAAAGAGAAGCCCAAGCTGATCCTGGCCGGCGCCTCGGCCTATAGCCGCCACATCGACTTCAAGCGCTTCCGCGAGATCGCGGATTCGGTCGGCGCCTATCTGATGGTCGACATGGCCCACTACGCCGGTCTGATCGCCGGCGGCGTCTATCCCGACCCGATCCCGCACGCCCACGTCGTCACCACCACGACGCACAAGACCCTGCGCGGTCCGCGCGGCGGCATGATCCTGTCCAACGACCTGGACCTGGGCAAGAAGATCAACTCGGCGGTCTTCCCCGGCCTGCAGGGCGGCCCGCTGGAGCACGTCATCGCCGCCAAGGCCGTGGCCTTCGGCGAGGCGCTGAAGCCCGAGTTCAAGCTCTACGCCCAGCAGGTCGTCAAGAACGCTCAGGCCCTGGCCGCCGTTCTGGTCGATCGCGGTCTGGCCATCGTCTCGGGCGGCACCGACAGCCACCTGATGCTGGTCGATCTGCGCCCCAAGGGCGTGACCGGCAAGGCCACCGAGCATGAGCTCGAAAAGGCCCTGATGACCTGCAACAAGAACGGCGTGCCGTTCGACACCGCACCCTTCACCGTCACCTCGGGCGTCCGTCTGGGCACGCCGGCGGGCACCACGCGCGGTTTCGGCGAGGAAGAGTTCAAGCAGATCGGCCACTGGATCGCCGACGTCGTCTCGTCGATGAGCGGCGGCGATGAAGCCGACCCGGCCGTCGTCGCAGGCGTGGCGGCTCAGGTGCGCGAACTGACCGCGCGCTTCCCGATCTATCGCTAAGAGGCCCATCGGATGAAGTGCCCGTTCTGCGGAAACGCCGACACCCAGGTGAAGGACAGCCGCCCGTCTGACGACGGCGCGGCCATCCGGCGCCGTCGGTCCTGCCCGCAGTGCAACGGGCGCTTCACCACCTTCGAGCGGGTGCAGCTGCGCGAACTGGTCATCCTGAAACGGAACGGCCGCCGCACCCCCTTCGACCGGGACAAGCTGGAACGCTCGCTGGGCATCGCACTGAGGAAACGTCCCGTGCAGCCCGATCAGGTCGAGCTGCTGGTCAGCCGCATCGTGCGCCAGCTGGAAAGTCTGGGCGAGACCGAGATCCCGTCGCACATCGTCGGCGACTTCATCATGAAGGCGCTGAAGTCGGTCGATGAGGTCGCCTACGTCCGCTACGCCTCGGTCTACAAGGACTTCCGCCACACCAGCGATTTCGCCAAATTCCTCGGCGACGAGGGCTTCGACGAGACCAAGTCCGGCCAGGACTGATGCGCCCGCGCGTCACGCTTAAGCTGGCGACGTCGCTGGACGGCCGCATCGCAACGGCCACGGGCGAAAGCCAGTGGATCACCGGGCCGGAGGCGCGTCAGCAGGGCCATCGCCTGCGGGCGACGCATGACGCCATCCTGGTCGGCGTCGAGACGGTGCTGGCCGACGATCCCGAACTGACTGTGCGCCTTCCTGATCATGCCGGGCCGCATCCCTTGCGTGTCGTCCTCGACAGCCGCTTGCGGACCCCCGCGACGGCCAAGGTCGCATCCGGCAACACCCTGATCTTCACAACAGCCCAACCCCATCCCATCGGCCAGGCCGAGGTCGTCGCCGTCGCCGCCGATGACGGTCGTCCCGCTGTTTCCGCCGTCCTCGACGCGCTCGCCGCCCGCAACATCGGCTCCCTGCTGATCGAGGGCGGGGGCCGCGTGGCCGCCTCCTTCATCCAGGCGCGAGCGGTGGACGCGATCGAGTGGTTCCGCGCGCCGATCCTGCTGGGCGGGGAGGGGCGGCCCTGCATCGCCTCCCTGGCGCTTGCAAAGCTGGCCGACGCCCCCAAGTTCCGTCGTCTGGGCGTCGAGCCTGTCGGAGACGATCTGTGGGAACGCTACGCCCGCGGCTGAAGCCTCCTCAGGCCGCGATTTCAGACGAATTAGACTAATTAGACTCTGTTTTTTGGGTCCGAAGGGACCGGAGCTTTCATGTTCACCGGCATCGTCACCGACATCGGCCGCGTCCGCAGCGTCCGTGAAACCAACCGCGACCGTCGCTATGAGGTCGAGACCGTGTGGGACACGGCGACCATCGACCTGGGCGCCTCCATCAGCCACGCGGGCTGCTGCCTGACCGTTACGGAGAAGGGGGAGGGCTGGTTCGCCGTCGAGGTCTCGGGCGAGACCCTGTCCAAGACCAAGCTGGGCGACTGGAGCGAGGGCGCCCGCGTCAACCTGGAGCGCGCGGCGAAACTCGGCGACGAACTGGGCGGCCATATCGTCTCGGGCCACGTCGACGGTCTGGGCGAGGTCGTGTCCATCACCCCCGAGGGCGGGTCGCACCGCGTCGTGATCGAGGCGCCGGCGCCCCTGCACAGATTCATCGCCCCAAAGGGCTCAATCACGGTCGATGGGGTTTCCCTGACGGTGAATGGGGTGCATGAGCGCCGCTTCGACGTGAACATCATCCCGCACACGTGGGATGCGACCACCCTCGGCGGCCTGAAGGTCGGCGAAAAGGTCAATCTGGAGATCGACATGCTGGCGCGTTACCTCGCGCGGTGGCAGGAGACCGCATGATGAAACTGGCCGTCTACAACACCGACAGCCCGATCAGCTCGATCGAGGACATTATCGAGGACGCCCGCAACGGCCGCCCCTACATCCTGGTGGACGCCGAGGATCGTGAGAACGAGGGCGACATCGTCATTCCGGCCCAGTTCGCCACGCCGGACCAGATCAACTTCATGATCCGCTATGCGCGGGGCCTGGTCTGCCTGGCCCTGACGTCCGAGCGCGCCAAGCAGCTGCGCCTGCCGCCGATGGCCGCCGAGAACCGCGAGAGCATGGGCACGGCCTTCACCATCTCGATCGAGGCCAAGGAAGGCGTCACGACCGGCATCTCGGCCGCTGATCGCGCCCATACGGTCCAGGTGGCGGCCGATCCGTCGCGCACCGCCGACGACATCGTCTCGCCGGGCCACATCTTCCCCTTGGTCGCGCGCGACGGCGGCGTCCTGGTCCGCACCGGCCACACCGAGGCGGCCGTCGACATCAGCCGCATGGCCGGCCTGATCCCGGCCGGGGTGATCTGCGAGATCATCAAGGACGACGGGACGATGGCGCGGATGCCCGACCTGATCGCCTTCGCCCAGCTGCACGGGCTGAAGATCGGCACCATCGCCGACCTGATCGCCTATCGCCGCCGCACCGAGCGCTTTGTCGAGCGCGTGATGGAGACGCCGTTCGAAAGCGTCCACGGCGGCGAATTCAAGCTGATCCTGTACCGCAACACCATCGAGGGCGCGGAGCATGTCGCCCTGGTGCGCGGCGACATCGACCCGGCCAAGCCGACCGTCGTGCGGATGCACCAGGTCGACTTCGCCGCCGACCTGCTGGGCCATGTCGAGGCCCGCCAGGACTATATTCCGAAGGCGATGCAGGCGCTGGCGGCCCAGGACGGGCCGGGCGTCGTCGTCTTCCTGCGCGATCCCGACCTGCATGGTCTGGCTGAGCGGCTGGGCGGCGTCGCCAAGCCCGCCGCCGTGGATCGTTCGCTGAAAGCCTATGGCGTCGGGGCGCAGATTCTGCTCGACCTCGGCGTCAAAGACATGATCGTGATGAGTTCGACGCGACCCAATCCGACGGCGCTGGAAGGCTACGGCCTGCGCATCGTCGGCTGGCGCGACATGGACGGAGAAGACCAATCTTGAACGACCCCACTCGCGTCCTCATCGTCGAGGCGCGCTTCTACGACGAACTGGCCGACGCCCTTCTGGAAGGGGCGAAGGACGCCCTGCGCGCGCAAGGCGTTCAGTATGACGTCGTGACCGTACCCGGCGCCCTGGAAGTGCCGACCGTGATCGCCATGGCCGAGGAGGCCGGACGCTATCCGACCGCGCCGCGCTATGACGGCTATGTCGCCCTGGGCTGCATCATCCGCGGCGAGACCTATCATTTTGAGATCGTCTCGGATCAGTCGGCCGCCGGCATCACCCAACTGGGCCTCAAGGGCCTGGCCATCGGCAACGGCATCCTGACGACCGAGGACGAGGATCAGGCCTGGGCCCGCGCCCGCCTCAGCGAGGGCGACAAGGGCGGCTTCGCGGCCCGCGCCTGCCTGGACCTGATCGCCATCCGCAAGCGTCTGCGCGGAGGACTGGCTTCGTGAGCGAACCGACCAACACCACCCCGGCGACCGTCGCCGAAGTCATGGCTCAGCTGGCCGAGGCCGATAAAGCCCGCGCTGAGCCGCAACTGACCAGCCGTCAACGTCGCGCCCGCACGGTCGCCCGCCTGGCCGCCGTTCAGGCCCTGTATCAGATGGAGCTGGCGGGCGAGGGCGTCGACAGCGTCGTGCGCGAGTTCCGCAATCACCGCTTCGACGCCGACATCGACGGCGCCCCTCTGGCCGAGGCGGACGAGGACTGGTTCGCCGCCGTGGTTCATGGCGTGGTCGAGGACCAGCGCGCGGTGGACGAGGCGGTCAAGGCGCGCCTGGCCTCCAACTGGCGGCTGGAGCGTCTGGACGCGACCCTGCGCGCCCTGCTGCGTTGCGGCGCATGGGAGCTGAAGCACAAGCCTGACGTGCCGCGTGAAATCGTGATCGACGAATACGTCGAGCTGGCCAAGGCCTTCTTCGACGATGCGGAGGCGAAGTTCGTGAACGCGGCGCTCGACGGCGTGGCGCGTGATGCCCGCGATTGACGTCGCAGGCGAATTCGAGACCATCCAGCGGCTGCTGAAGCCGCTGGCGCACCCGGAATGGGCGCGGGGGCTGGCCGACGATGTGGCCGCGCTGCCCTCGCGTCCGGGACACGACCTCATCCTGACCAAGGATGCGATCGTCGAGGGCGTCCACTTTCTGCCCGACGACCCGCTGGACACGGTGGCGCAGAAGCTTTTGCGCGTGAACCTGTCCGACCTGGCCGCCAAGGGGGCTGAGCCGTTCGGCTATCTGCTGGCCTGCCACTGGTCCCCACGCTGCGGCTGGCCCGAGCGCGAGGCCTTCGTCGCCGGGTTGCGGCGCGATCAGGCCATTTTCGACATTTCCCTGCTGGGTGGCGACACGGTGAAGACGCCGGGGCTGGCCAGCTTCTCGGCCACCCTGCTGGGCTGGGCGCCGTCGGGCGCGGCGGTCAGCCGGGCCGGGGCGCGGCCGGGCGATCTGGTCTTCGTCACCGGCACGATCGGCGACGGCTGGCTGGGTCTTCAGGCCGCTCAGGCGACGTTGAGCCTGGAGCCCGAGCGCATGGACGCGCTGGAGGCCGCCTATCGCACGCCTATGCCGCGCGTGGAGTTCGCACCCGTCGTTCTGGGGCTGGCGACCGCCAGCGCCGATGTCTCCGACGGCCTTCTGGCCGACGCCGCTCACATCGCCGAGGCCAGCGGCGTCAGCCTCGAGATCGACCTGGAGCGGCTGCCCATGTCGGCGGCGGCGCAGGCCTGGTTCGAGGGGCGCGTCGATCCGCAGGCGGCGCTGGAGCTGCTGGCCAGCGGCGGCGATGACTATGAGATTCTGCTGACCGTCCCGGCGGGCGCCGAAAACGCCCTGCGCCGCGAGGCCGAGCGCCGCCATCTGCGTCTGACCTGCGTCGGCCGGGTGGCCGAGGGCAGGGGGCTGTCCCCGCGCTATCTGGGCCAGACCATCACCCCAACCCGCATGGGCTGGACCCACGGCTGAGGGCAACGGAATCCTAACGGGATAGGGCCAGACTGCCGCCATGAACCGCCGCGCCCTGATCCTCGCCGTCGCCGGCGCCGCCCTGCCGGGGGCGGCCGCAGCAGCCTCGCCATCGGCGGAGACGCCCGCTCAGCCGGCGAGCATCAACCTGACCGGCGTCGGTCTGCCGATCATCGTGGGCGGCCGGGTCCGGAACTACATCTTCGTGGTGCTGAAGCTGCATCTGGGTGAAGGCCATGCCCTGGATGCGGTTAAGGCCAAGGAGCCCTATCTGCGCGACGCCCTGGTCCGCGCCGGGCACCGCACGCCCTTCGTCCTGGCCGATGCCTGGAACCAGTTGGACGCCCAGGCTCTGAGCGCCAGCCTGATCCGCTCGGCCGATACGCTGATCGGCAAGGGCGCGATCGCTCGCGTCGAGGTCGTCAGCCAGGCCGCGCGCCGTCGCACGACCGTACGCGCCGTCTAGAAGAGCGCTGTTGCGCCACGGCTCTGCTTTTGGCACGATTTAGCCGCAATTCCCGAGGGGCGTGAATTTGCGTCCGTAAGCGCACGGGGGGACCGGAAGGCGGCCGAGAGGCGAAAACGCCCGTAGCGCAGCCCATGGATCCGCGCGCCCAGTTGCATAGGGCTTGGAAACGCCATGACGTCATATCTTTGGCTGGTCATCGCGGCCGGCGCTTTGGGGGTGCTTTACGGCGCCGTCCAGACCGCTGCCCTGATGAAGGCCGACAGTGGTAATGAACGGATGCGTGAGATCGCCGCGGCGATCCAGGAAGGGGCATCCGCCTATCTGAAGCGTCAGTACACAACGATTGGCATTGTAGGGGTCGTGATCTTGGTCGCGGCCTATTTTCTTATCGGAACCTGGGCGGCGCTCGGCTTCCTGATCGGCGCGGTCCTGTCGGGCGCGGCGGGCTATGCGGGGATGCTGATCTCCGTGCGCGCCAACGTCCGCACGGCCCAGGCCGCGTCGCAGAGCCTGTCCAAGGGTCTGGACCTGGCCTTCCGCTCGGGCGCCATCACCGGCATGTTCGTGGCGGGCGGCGCGCTTCTGGGCGTGTCCGGCTACTACGCCTTCATGACGCAGGGTCTGGGCCACGCCTCGACCAGCCGCGAGGTCATCGACGGCCTGGTGGCGCTGGGCTTCGGCGCCTCGTTGATCTCCATCTTCGCGCGACTGGGCGGCGGCATCTTCACCAAGGGGGCTGACGTCGGCGGCGACATGGTGGGCAAGGTCGAGGCGGGCATCCCTGAGGACGACCCTCGCAACGCCGCCACCATCGCGGACAATGTGGGCGACAATGTCGGCGACTGCGCCGGCATGGCCGCTGACCTGTTCGAGACCTATGCCGTCACCACGGTGGCGACCATGGTGCTGGCGGCCATCTTCTTCCGCAACCAGCCCTATGTGGACGTACTGATGCTGCTGCCTCTGGCGATCTGCGGCGTCTGCATCGTGACCTCGATCATCGGGACGTTCTTCGTCCGTCTGGGCAAGAGCGGCAACATCATGGGGGCCCTATATCAGGGGCTGATCGTGACCGGCCTGCTGTCATTGGTCGCCGTCTGGTGGGTGATCAACACCTTGTTGCCGGGCGCGGTCGAGACCTCAGGCGGCCTGCTGATCCAGCCCATGAACCTGTTCTGGGCGGGCGCTGTGGGTCTGGTGGTGACGGCGGCCATCGTGGTGATCACCGAATACTACACCGGCACGGGCTTCCGGCCGGTGAAGTCGGTGGCCAACGCCTCGGTCTCCGGGCACGGCACCAACGTCATCCAGGGCCTGGCCATGTCGCTGGAGGCCACGGCGCTTCCGGCCCTGACCATCATCGTCGGCATTGTCGCGGCCTATCAACTGGCGGGCCTGTTCGGCATCGCCATCGCCACCACCACCATGCTGGGCGTGGCGGGGATGATCGTGGCGCTGGACGCCTTCGGCCCGGTCACCGACAACGCGGGCGGCATCGCTGAAATGGCGGGCCTGCCGCCGGAGGTCCGCGTTTCGACCGACGCTCTGGACGCCGTGGGCAACACCACCAAGGCCGTGACCAAGGGCTACGCCATCGGTTCGGCGGGCCTGGGGGCGCTGGTTCTGTTCGCCGCCTATGTGGAGGACTTGAAGTTCTTCGCGGCCGAGGCGGCGCCGGGCAGCTTCTTCTACGGTCTGGGGACGGTCGCGTTTGATCTATCCAACCCCTACGTCGTGGTCGGCCTGTTGTTCGGCGGCTTGCTGCCGTTCCTGTTCGGAGGGTTGGCGATGACGGCGGTGGGGCGCGCAGCCGAGGCTGTCGTGGCCGAGGTCCGACGTCAGTTCCGCGAAAACCCCGGCATCATGACGTTCGAGACCAAGCCGGAATACGGACGGGCCGTCGACATCCTGACCAGCGCGGCCATCCGCGAGATGATCGTGCCGTCGCTGCTGCCGGTGCTGTCGCCGATCGTCCTGTTCGTCGTCATCCTGTTCATCCAGCCGGACAAGGCCAACGCCTTCGCCGCCCTGGGGGCCATGCTGATGGGGGTGATCGTGACGGGCCTGTTCGTCGCCATCTCCATGACGTCGGGCGGCGGCGCCTGGGACAACGCCAAGAAGGTGATCGAGGAAGGCTTCACCGACAAGAACGGCGTCGTTCACGGCAAGGGGTCCGAGGCGCACAAGGCCGCCGTCACCGGCGACACTGTGGGCGATCCCTACAAGGACACCTCCGGTCCGGCGGTGAACCCGATGATCAAGATCACCAACATCGTCGCGCTTCTGCTGCTGGCGGTGTTGGCGAGCGGCAAGATCGTCTGACCGCGCGTCGCTGAAACTGAAAACGCCCCGGAGATCGCTCTCCGGGGCGTTATCTTTTTTGCGCCTATGCTCGCGACGCGGTCGCTCGCGGCTTGAGGCCTGTTTGCGCCCTACGTTCGCGACGCGGTCGCTCACGACTTGTGAGCGCCTGTTTGTAGGGACCGTTAGTCCGGGCGGCGCTGGCCGGGGACATCGTCCTCGGTGCGCGGCAGTTGGCCGCGGCCGACGTTGCCGAGCAGCTGTTCGAGGATGGTCAGCTGGCGGCCGCGGGTCGGGGTCTCGCGGCGCTCCATGGCGATCTGGCGGCCGTCTTCCAGGCCCAGATTACGAACAGAGGCGACCTTGCCGTCGGCTTCGCTGAAGGTGATCTCCGTCACGGTCCGCTGCGACACTTGGGGCTTGTTATAGGTGTAGCGCTGCGTTGTCTGGGTCAGGTAGTACCAGACGTTCTCCGACTCGAAGGTCGAGGTCGTGGACGGCGTCCCCAGCTTGGTCAGCACGGTTTCGCGGGTATCCACCCCGGACTGGATGTCCTGGGGTTTGGCGTCCACCGCCTGGAAGCCTTGGGTGGCGACAACCGGCGCGCAGGCGCCCGCAGCAGCAGCGAGCGAGGCGGCGATGATGAGCGACGTAAAACGGGGCATCGGCGATGGGCCTCTACAAACAAGGTCTTTGACCTAACCGTCGCTGCGTCCTAGTGCAACGGCGCGGCGGAAAAGGGGCCGTAAAACCTATGTTCAAAACACTCTTCAAGCGACAGTTGCAAGACCGTCAGGTTCAGGCTCTGTACGCCCTGGCGGTCGAACAGGCGCGTCAGCCGGATTTCTACACCCATTTGGGCGTGGCGGACCGTATTGACGCGCGATTCGAACTTTACACCCTGCACGTGCTGCTGCTGTTCGTTCGGCTGAAGCAGGAGGGCGAGCGCGGCGCCGATTTTGCGCAAAAGCTGTTCGACGCCTACGTCTCATCGCTCGACAATGTTCTGCGCGAGCTCGGCGTGGGCGACGTTTCAGTGGGCAAAAAGATGCGCAAACTGGGCGAGGCCCTGTATGGCCGCATGAGCGCCTACGAGAAGGCGCTGAGGGCAGGGGACCGCGACGGCCTGCAAGCTTCGATCGCCCGTAACGTCTTCGAGAGCGAGGATGCCGCCGTCGGCGAAGCTCTTACCCGCTACGCCGTTGAGTCGCATGATCGGCTGACGCGCCAATCTTCGGCTGCCGTGGAAAAGGCGCCGGATTGGGCGAAGATCGCCGCATGACCATCCCCGCGATTCCCTACAGCGACCCCATCCGCCTGCATCAGATCGGCGCCGCCCTGACACGACGTCTGGAGCCCGACGTCGAAAGCCGCAGCCGTATCGCTCGCGCACTTGACCTGAAGTCGCTCGATCGATTCGTCGCTGATATCGAGATCGTTCCCACGGTTTCTGGATGGCGGATGTCAGGCCGCGTTCAGGCCGACGCCGTGCAGTCCTGCGTGCTAACGCTGGAGCCCCTGTCGGTGGCGATCAATGAACATTTTACCGTCAACCTGACCGAGACGCCGCCAGACGCGCCTGCAGACGAAGACGGCGAGATCGACCTGGAACTGGACGACAACTCGCCGGACGTGGTGGAGAACGGCCAGATCGACCTGGGCCAATACGCCGTGGAGCAACTGTCCCTGCACCTGGACCCTTACCCCCGCAAGGACGGCGCGGTTTTTGAACAGCCGCCAGAACCCGGTGAAATCTCGCCCTTCGGGGTGTTGAAAGCGCTGAAGCCGGCGGACGACGCCGACAAGAGTTGACCTAAGGTCGCTCAGGCGTCATCCACGGTGCGACATTTTCGTCCGACCGTCCTAAACTGAAGCGCCGCGGCAAGACGGCGACGGAGTCGATTTCACTTGGCATCACCGATACTGATCTCGCTCGACGCCATGGGCGGGGACCATGGGCCTTCCGTCGTGGTCGGCGGCGTGAAAGACTACATCGCCCGCTATGGCGGCGAAGGCGTGCGCTTCCAACTGCATGGCGACGAGGCCGCGATCCGCGTCGAAGTCGCGCGCAACGGACTGGCGTCCGGCGTCTGCGAGATCCGCCACACCGACAAGGTCGTCGGCATGGACGAGAAGCCCGCCCAGGCCATGCGCCGCGGCAAGGGCTCCAGTCTGTGGAACGCCATCGAAACGGTTAAGCTCGGCGAGGCGCAGGCCGCGGTTTCAGCCGGCAACACCGGCGCCCTGATGGCCATTTCCAAGCTGTTGCTACGCATGGCCGTAGAGGGGCTGGAGCGGCCCGCCATCGTCGCCAGTTGGCCGACCAAGCGCGGATTCACCGCCGTTCTGGACGTTGGCGCCAACATCGGCAGCGATGCACGCCAGTTGCTCGAATTCGCCATCATGGGCGAGGCCTTCCAATCGGCTGTTCACGGCGTCGCCAGGCCCACCGTCGGCATCCTGAACGTCGGTTCCGAAGAAATGAAGGGCCATGACGAGGTGCGCGAAGCGCACGCCGTTCTGCGCACAGACGCCGTGCCCGTAAACTATAAGGGGTTTGTCGAAGGACACGACATTGCAGCCGGAACCGTGGATGTTGTCGTCACCGACGGCTTCACCGGCAACGTCGCCCTGAAGACGGCCGAGGGCACTGCGCGCTTCATCTCGGGCCTGTTGAAGGAGGCGCTGACCTCCGGGCCTCTGGCCAAGATGGGCGCCCTGATCGCCATGCCTGCGCTGAAGAAGATGGCGCGCCGGATTGACCCCAGCAGCGTCAACGGCGGTCCGTTGCTCGGCTTGAACGGGATCGTCGTCAAAAGCCACGGCGGAGCCACGGCTGAAGGTTATGGCAACGCCATCCGTGTGGCTGTCGATCTGGCCCGAAGCGACTATCTGACCAAGGTCAGCGCCAACTTCGCGCGTCTGTCGGCCGTCCTGGACAAGAGCGACTCCGCGTCCGACGAGGCCCAAATCGGAGAAGTCCAGCCGTGAGCATCATCCGCAGCGTCGTCACCGGGGTAGGATCATTCCTGCCCGAACAGGTCGTCACCAACGCCGACCTGACCAAGATCGTCGACACCTCCGACGAATGGATTGTCGAACGCACCGGCATCCGTCAGCGCCACAAGGCCCGCGACGACGAGCCGACCAGCGATCTGGCGGTCAAGGCCGCCGAGCGCGCCCTGGCGGACGCGGGCAAGACGGCAGCCGATGTCGATCTGATCATCGTCGCCACGACTACGCCGGACCAGACCTTCCCCGCGACGGCCGCCATCGTCCAGCGCAAGCTGGGCGCGCCGGTGGGCATCGCCTTCGACGTTCAGGCGGTCTGCTCGGGCTTCGTCTACGCCATGAGCGTGGCGGACGGCTTCGTCGCGCGTGGTCAGGCCAAATGCGCCCTGGTCATCGGCGCCGAGGAAATGACCCGGCTGATGGACTGGACCGACCGCACGACCTGCGTCCTGTTCGGCGACGGCGCCGGCGCCTTCGTGCTGGAGCCGGGCGAAGGGCAGGGGACCAAGGAGGATCGCGGCGTGTTGGGCTTCGCCCTGCGCTGCGAGGGCGCCAAGGCCGACATGCTCTATGTCGACGGCGGCCCGGCCACGACCGGCACGGTCGGCCATCTGCGGATGCTGGGCAATCAGGTCTTCCGCCACGCCGTGGTGAACATCGCCGAGGCCATCACCGCAGCCGCCGAGGTCGCGGGCGTCGATATCCCCGAGATCGACTGGTTCGTGCCGCACCAGGCCAACCAGCGCATCATCAAGGGCGTGGGAGATCGCCTGGGTCTGGACGAGGACAAGGTCATCTCGACCGTGGCCATGCACGCCAACACCTCGGCCGCCTCCATTCCCCTGGCGATGGACGTCGCGATCAAGGACGGGCGGATCAAGAAGGGCGATCTGGTGCTGGTCGAAGCCATGGGCGGCGGCCTGACGTGGGGCGCCTGCGCTTTCCGATTCTAGGTTCGCATTGAGGGCTTTGATTTTCTGTCATTTTGCCCTTCAATGCCCCGCCATTGGAAAGCGGGGAGATGTCAGTGTCCCAGACCCTTACTCGGGCTGATCTGTGCGAAGCCGTTCACGAGGAAGTCGGCCTGTCGCGCCAGGAATGTTCCGGCATGGTTGAACGGACGCTTGAACTGATCGTCGAGTCGCTTGAACGGAGCGAGACCGTCAAACTGTCTGGCTTCGGCGTCTTTCAGGTGCGCGAAAAACGCGCGCGTATGGGACGCAACCCCAAGACCGGGGAACCCGCCGCCATCAACCCCCGCCGCGTCATCAGCTTCCGGGCCTCCCAGATCATGAAGGGCCGGGTGCACGACGCCGTCGTAGAGACCTGAGTTCATTGGCCAAAAGCCCTAGCGCCTTTCGTACTATCTCCGAAGCCGCCGAAGAAGTCGGCGCGCCTCAGCACGTCCTGCGTTTCTGGGAGACGAAGTTCGATTTCATCGCTCCGGTGAAGCGCGCGGGCGGGCGGCGTTTTTACCGTCCTGACGACATTATGGTGCTGAAGGCCGTTCGTCGCCTGCTGCATGACGAGGGCCTGACGATCCGTGGCGTGCAGCGCTTGGTGAAGGATCTGGGGCTGACGCGCGTCGCGGCCTATGGCGATCCGACCGCCAGCCTCGAAATCGATTCGGGCCTACGAGCGGAAACTGCGGCTTCCGGCGCGACGCAGACCATCGATCACAACCGTCTGGCGCAGGTTTTGGCCGACCTGGAAGCGGCTCGCGCACGTCTGGAAGGTGTTCTTCGTCTTTAGGACGGAAGTTGTTGTCGATAATGCGTTTTAGGGTTTGCGGAGCGCGAAACCCTTGTCTATACGGAGCGCCTTCGGAGCGTGGCGCAGCCTGGTAGCGCACTTGACTGGGGGTCAAGGGGTCGCAGGTTCGAATCCTGTCGCTCCGACCATTTCAGGTTCTCGGACTTGATTTGCGAACTTGACGGGCGGCTTCGCAACAGCGAGGCCGCCCGTTCCGTATCTACTCCTCAAGCCATCCCGCTAGTCTTCCGTCTCGTCCGTTTGAAGCAGGCGGATCGCCATCGCGATCATGACGATGATGTGGACCGTTTCCAGCACGCGCTGCGCCGCGCCGTGCCAGAGAAAATCGGGTGAAACTGAGCGCGGCGACGACCGCGCATGCTGCAAGCAGGGGGAATAGTCCAGACCAGCCTGCGAGATGACGCAGGCCCAACGCGAGAAAGAACAATCCGACGACGCCGCTAAAATACCCCACAGCCCTTTGAATGGCTGCGCAGCGGGGCGTCGAGCTATGTTGCTTGGAATGGCGCAACACTACCGAACTGGCGTTTCCTTCGCATAATATATCTTAGGCGATAAATGCCAATTCTCGCCCTAAAGGTCATCCACACCTGCCTCGGCCGCCGCATGGGCTTCCTCCTTCAACCAGGCGACAAAGGTTCGCGCGGCCGTCGTGGCGCCGCTGCGCTTGATCAGAACGTAGTATGCGAAGTCCGTGGTCAAGGCGCCGTCGGCGAATGGCGCGACCAGTCGACCCGCAGCCAGGTCGTCCGCCACGAAGGCGTACGGCGCCAAGGCGACGCCTTGACCGTGAGCAGCGGCTTCGATGGCCAGGGCCGTCTGGTCGAAGCGTGGTCCCGCCTGGGCGTCGATGTCGGTCAGATCGCGCGCCTTCAGCCAGGCGCCCCAGTCCGGTCGCGGCTCCTCCCATTCGCTGGGTCGCAGATGAATCAGCACGTGGTGCGCCAGGTCAGCGGGCTTTCGCAAAGGCTGGCGTCCAACCAGCAGCCCTGGCGCGCAAACCGGCGTTACATCAGCGTTCAGCAAACGTTCCGATCGAACGCCGGGATAGTCGCCACGTCCATAACGAACCGCCACATCGACACGGCCGCCGCTGACATCCGCCAGGCGCATATCGGCTGACATCCACACTTCGATCTCAGGATGGGCGGCGGAGAAGCGCGCGATGCGCGGCGCCAGCCACTTGGCTGCAAACGATGGAGGGACGCTGACCGCCAGGGCATGACGACGGTCCGGTCGATACAGCAGATCCCCTGCCCGTTTCAGGTGATCGAATCCGTCGCGCAGAAGCGGATAGAGTTCCGCTCCCAGGTCGGTCAGGGCGATCTGACGCCCTTCGCGATGAAACAGAGGCGCGCCGGCGTGCTGCTCCAGAATGCGTATCTGCTGACTGATGGCGCCTGGCGTGACCGACAATTCCTCGGCGGCGCGGGTGATGTTCAGTCGCCGAGCCGCCGCCTCGAAGGCCTTCAGCGCGTTCAACGGCGGGATGCGGCTTTCCAGCGCGGTCTCGGACTTGCGGCGGATCATCAGCTCAGCCATTCCGGTGTCGGCAGGTTGCGGGCGGCCAGGAAGGCCGGATCATAGATCTTGCTGCCATATCGCTGACCGGAATCGCACAGTACGGTCACAATGGTGCGGCCAGGACCGATTTCGCGCGCCAGCCGCATCGCCCCGGCGATGTTGACCCCGCTGGACGGCCCCAGGGACAGTCCCTCTTCCTTCACCAGACCGAACAGGATGGGCAGGAACTCGACGTCTTCGATGCGATAGGCGTGATCGACCGACAGCCCCTGCAGATTGCCCGTAATGCGATTGACGCCGATGCCTTCGGCGATCGAGCCGCCCTCGCCTTTCAACACGCCTTCGGTGAACCAGCTGTAGAGAGAGGCGCCGGGCACGTCGGCCAGACCGATGCCAACATCCGGATTACGCTCGCGCAAATAGGCGCCCGTCCCGGCCAGGGTGCCGCCAGATCCAACGGCGCAGATGAAGCCGTCGATACGCCCCTCGGTCTGTCGCCAGATTTCCGGGCCGGTGGCTTCATAGTGAGCCAAGCGGTTGGCCTGATTGTCAAACTGGTCAGCGTAGAAGGCGCCGTTCGGCTCGCTTTCGTTCAGTTCTTCTGCGAGGCGGCGCGAGAAGTGAACGAAGTGGTTGGGGCTGGCGAAAGGCGCAGGGTCGACCTCGATCAGGCGGGCGCCGTGCAGGCGGACGGCGCGTTTCTTCTCTTCCGTCTGGGTGCGGGGCATGACGATGACGACCGGATGGCCCAGCGCCGCGCCGACCAGCGCGAGGCCGATGCCGGTGTTGCCCGCCGTGCCTTCGACGATCGTCCCGCCGGGCTTCAGCGCGCCCGAGGCGCGCGCCGCGCGGATGATGCTGAGCGCGGCGCGATCCTTGATCGAGCCGCCCACGTTCAGAAACTCGGCCTTGCCCAGGATTTCACAGCCCGTGGCCTCAGAGGCGCGTTTCAGGCGCACCAAGGGCGTGTTGCCGATCAGGCCAAGGACATAAGGCGCAACAATCATGGAAAATCCGAACCATGGGGAGAAGCGACCCTCTTAGCCACAGTTCAGATTTTCTAACAACCGCCCTAGATGTGGATCACGCGGCCATAGGCGTCGAGAGCCGCCTCGTGCATGGCCTCGGACATGGTCGGGTGCGGATAGACGATGCCGTGGATGTCTTCCTCGGTCGCTTCCATGGTGATGGCGGTGACGTAACCTTGGATCATCTCGGTGACGTCGGCGCCGATCATGTGCGCGCCGATCAGGGCGCCCGTCTTGGCGTCGAAGATGACCTTGACGAAGCCTTCGGTCTCGCCCGCCGCGATGGCCTTGCCGTTCACCTTGAAGGGGAAGCGGCCGATCTTGACCTCGCGGCCCTCGGCCTTGGCCCCCTGCTCCGTCAATCCGACCGAGGCGACCTGCGGCTGAGCGTAGGTGCAGCCGGCGATCGGCGAATGGACGTTTGGGGTCTTGTAACCGGCGATGTGTTCGGCGGCGTGGATGCCTTCGTGCGAGGCCTTGTGCGCCAGCCAGGGCGCGCCGGCGCAGTCGCCGATGGCGTAGAGACCCTTCACATTGGTCTGGCAGTGGCTGTCGGTCTTGATGTGGCCGCGGTCCAGTTCGACGCCCAGCGCCTCCAGACCGATGCCGTCGGTGTTGGCGGTGATGCCGACGGCCGAGATGCAGACCTCGGCCTCCAGGCTTTCAGCCTTGCCGTTGACTTCAAGATCGACCTTCACACCCGTGGAATTCTTGGAGACCTTCGTCACCTTGGCGCCCAGCTTGAACTTGATGCCGCGCTTCTCGAAGCCCTTCTGGGCGGCCTTGGAAACCTCTTCGTCCTCGACCGGCATGACGCGATCGACAGCTTCGACGACCGTCACCTCGGCGCCCAGGGCGCGGTAGAAGCTGGCGAATTCAATGCCGATGGCGCCTGAACCAATGACCACGAAGGTCTTGGGCAATTTCTTCGGCGCCAGGGCGTCGCGATAGGCCCAGATCTTGTCGCCGTCGGCCTCAAGCCCGATCTGCGGCAGGGCGCGTGCGCGGGCGCCGACGGCCAGCATGACCGTCTTGGCCTCAATGGTGCGCGTACCGCCGGCCTTCAGATCCACGACGACCTTGGGCGCAGCGGCGCCTTTCTCAAGCTTGGCCGAACCTTCGATGACCTCGATCTTGTTCTTCTTCATCAGGAAGCCGACGCCCTGATTCAGCTGCTTGGCCACGCCGCGCGAGCGCTGGATGATGGCGTCGAAGTCGAACGTGGCGCCCGAGGCGGACAGGCCATAGTCCTTCAGGTGCGACAAGCTCTCGAACTTCTCGCCCGACTTCAGCAGGGCCTTGGTCGGGATGCAGCCCCAGTTCAGGCAGATGCCGCCCAGGTTCTCGCGCTCGACGATGGCGACCTTCAGGCCCAGTTGGCTGGCGCGGATGGCCGCGACGTAACCGCCGGGGCCCGAGCCGATGACGACGAGATCGAATTCAGCAGCCATGATCAGATCAACTTCTCGATGTCGGCCTTGATGGCCTCAGGTTCAGTCTGGGGCGAATAGCGCGCGACGACGCGGCCTTCGCGGTCGGTCAGGAACTTGGTGAAGTTCCATTTGATGGCTTGGGAGCCGAGGAATCCGCGCTTCTGCCGGGATAGCCACGCATAGAGGGGATGGCGGTTCGGTCCGTTGACCTCGATCTTGTCGAACAAGGGGAAGGTCACGTCGAAGCTGCTGGCGCAGAAGGCGGCGATTTCCGACGCCCTGCCCGGCTCCTGCTGACCGAACTGGTTACAGGGGAAACCCAGAACCTCGAACGGCGCATCGGCGAAGTCGCGGTGCAGCTTCTCGAGCCCGTCATATTGACCGGTGAAGCCGCACTTTGACGCCGTATTGACGATCAGCAAGGCCTGGCCACGAAAGCGGTCCAGCGACACGTCTGCGCCATCAATGGCCCGGGCGGAGAAGTCATAGACCGAGGTCATGACTTCACCCTCCCCCGCTTTTTTCAGCACATGATCTCATCCGAAAACCGCTGACACTTTTCGGGATCATGTGACTAGGCCAGCATCGCCACGGGATCTTCGATCAGCGGCTTGAATGCCTGCAGGAAGCGGGCGCCCGTCGCACCGTCGACCACGCGGTGATCGCAGGTCAGGGTCACGGTCATGACCGTGGCCACGGCCAGTTGCCCGTCCTTGACGACCGGACGTTGCTCGCCCGCGCCCACGCTCATGATGCAGCCCTGCGGCTCATTGATGATCGAGCTGAACGACTTGATGCCGAACATGCCCAGGTTGGACACCGAGAAGGTGCCGCCCTGGAACTCTTCGGGCTTCAGCTTGCGCTCGCGGGCGCGCTTGGCCAGATCCTTGGACTCGGTCGCGATCTGCGCCAGGCCCTTGGTCTCGGCCTTGCGGATGATCGGAGTGATCAGGCCGCCGTCGATCGCCACCGCCATGGAGACGTCGGCGTTGTGGTGCATGGCGATGCCTTCTGGAGTGTAGGAGGCATTGGCCTCCGGCACCATCTTCAGGGCCAGGGCGGCGGCCTTGATGACGAAGTCGTTCACCGAGACCTTGATGCCCTGCGGCTCCAGCATCTTGTTCACCTTGGCGCGAACAGCCATCAGCTGGTCGATCTCGCAGTCGATGAAAAGCGGGAAGTGCGGCACGTTCTGGATGCTGTCGACCATGCGACGCGCCACGGCCTTCTTCATCCCGTCCAGCGGGATCAGGTCGTAGCTGCCGTCCGGAATGCCCATCTGGGCGAGAGACAGAACCTTGCGCGGCTCGGCGGCTGTGGCCGGGGCGGCAGAAGCGGTCGAGACGGCCGGCTTGGCGCCGCCCTTGCCAGCGGCTTCCACGTCGCGCTTGACGATACGGCCGTGCGGGCCGGTGCCGGTGATGCTCTTCAGGTCCAGGCCGGCCTGGGCGGCCAGGCGGCGCGCCAACGGCGAAGCGAAGATGCGGCCGCCGTCGTCCGATTTCGGTGCAGCAGGAGCGGCCGCCGCCACAGCCTTCGGAGCCTCTTCTGCCTTGGGCGCTTCGGCCTTCGGCGTGTCAGCCGGGGCGTCAGCCTTCTTCGGCGCGGGCGCTACGGCGTCGCCGGACAGGCGGGCGATCGGCGTATTGACCTTCACGCCCTCGGCGCCTTCCGGCACGAGGATTTCCAGCACTTCGCCTTCGTCCACGGCTTCGACTTCCATCGTCGCCTTGTCGGTTTCGATCTCGGCGATGACGTCGCCGGCCGAGACGGTATCGCCGACCTTGACGTGCCACTTGGCCAGGACGCCCTCTTCCATCGTCGGAGACAGGGCGGGCATCAGGATATCGGTCATCAGGCGTTCCCCGCTTGCGGTGAAACCGGCTCGGCGACGGTGCGAACGTTATCCGCCTTGATCACCTCGCTGAGCCCTTGAAGGATGCGGTCGTAGGCGGCCTTTTCATTGTGACCATGGCGCACGGCGTAGCCATGCGCCATGTGACGCGCCGCATAGGCCAGCAGTTCACCAAACTTGCTGGGATCAGCGAAAGCAGGCTTCACCGACATCACCGGCTCATTCTTCGACCACCACATGCGCAACAACTCTATTGCGTTCTCGTCTGCGGCGACGCTGTCCGGTACGGCCAGCTCAAACTCTGCGGACTCGCTCACGCCATCACCTTCTTCACAGCGGCGACGATCTTGTCGACGCCCGGCAGGGACAGGGCTTCCAGGTTGGCGGCGTAGGGCAGCGGCACGTCTTCCTGGTGCACGCGCACCGGCGGGGCGTCCAGGTAGTCGAAAGCGTGTTCAATCACGCGAGCGACCACTTCGGCGCCGACGCCCATCGGCCCCCAGCCCTCTTCGGCCGAGACCAGACGGTTGGTCTTCTTGACGCTCGCGACGATCGTTTCGTGATCCAGCGGACGCAGGGTGCGCAGGTCGACGACTTCGGCCGAGATGCCTTCTTCAGCCAGCTTTTCGGCGGCTTGAAGAGCGAAGCCGACCATGCGGCTGTGCGCCGTGATGGTGACGTCCGTACCTTCACGGCGAACCTTGGCCTTGCCGATCGGCACGACGTAGTCCTCAACGTCCGGCACGTCGAACTCGTGACCGTACATCATCTCGTGCTCGAGGAAGACGACCGGGTTCGGATCACGGATGGCGGCCTTCAGCAGGCCCTTCGCATCGGCGGCGTCATAGGGGGCGATGACCTTCAGGCCCGGCACCTGAGCGTACCAGGCCGAATAGTCCTGGCTGTGCTGGGCGGCCACGCGGGCGGCGGCGCCGTTCGGGCCGCGGAACACGATCGGACAACGGATCTGGCCGCCCGACATGTACAGCGTCTTGGCCGCCGAGTTGATCACGTGGTCGATCGCCTGCATGCCGAAGTTCCACGTCATGAACTCGACGATGGGCTTCAGGCCCGCCATGGCGGCGCCGACGCCCAGGCCGGCGAAGCCGTGCTCGGTGATCGGGGTGTCGACCACGCGACGGTCGCCGAACTCCTGAAGCAGGTCGCGGCTGACCTTGTAGGCGCCCTGGTACTGGGCGACTTCCTCGCCCATCAGGAAGACGGCCTCGTCGCGGCGCATTTCCTCGGCCATGGCGTCGCGCAGGGCGTCGCGAATGGTAGTCTTCACCAGCTTGGCGTCAGCGGGGATTTCCGGGTCGCGCAGTTCGACCTTGGGCTGAGCCGGAGCCGCGGCTGCCGTGACGGCGACAGGCGCTTCCGCTTCGACGGCGGTCATCGGTTCGGCGGCCTTGGGTGCGGGCGCAGCGGCGCCGTCTTCACCCGCCAGACGTGCGATCGGCGTGTTGACCTTCACGTTCTCAGCGCCTTCCGGCACCAGGATTTCCAGCACTTCGCCTTCATCGACGGCTTCGACTTCCATCGTCGCCTTGTCGGTCTCGATCTCAGCGATCACCTGGCCGGCCGACACGACGTCGCCCGCCTTGATGTGCCACTTGGTCAGCGTGCCCTCTTCCATCGTGGGGGACAGCGCCGGCATCAGAATGTCCGTCACGTATCAGGCCTCCACGTAGACGTCGGTGTAGAGCTCGGACGGATCCGGCTCGGGGCTCTCTTGAGCGAACTGCACGGCTTCGGCCACGATGGCCTTCACTTCGTTGTCGATCGCCTTCAGCTCGTCCTCGGTCGCCTTGGCGGCGGCGAGCAGCATCTTCAGGTGGTCGATCGGATCGCGGGTCTTCTTGACCTCGTCCACCTCTTCCTTCGTCCGGTATTTGGCAGGGTCGGACATGGAGTGGCCACGATAGCGGTAGGTCTTCACTTCGAGAATATAGGGGCCTTCGCCGGCACGGGCGCGGGCCACGGCGCGGGCGGCGGCGTCACGCACAGCCAGCACGTCCATGCCGTCGACCTGTTCGCCTGGAATGCCGAAGCTGGCGCCGCGCTGATACAGTTCGGTCGTGGACGACGAGCGTTCGATGCTCGTACCCATGGCGTACTGGTTGTTCTCGATGATGTAGATGGCCGGCAGCTTCCACAGCTGGGCCATGTTGAAGCTCTCGTAAACCTGACCCTGGTTCGAGGCGCCGTCGCCGAAATAGACGAAGCTGACCGAGTCATCGCCGCGGTACTTGCCCGCGAAAGCCAGGCCCGTGCCCAACGCCACTTGGGCGCCGACGATGCCGTGACCGCCGTAGAATCCGGTCGGCACGTCGAACATGTGCATCGACCCGCCCTTGCCCTTGGACGACCCGCCGATGCGGCCCGTCAGCTCGGCCATGACTTCCTTCGGGTCCATGCCCGCGACCAGCATATGGCCGTGGTCGCGATAGCCCGTGATGATCTTGTCGTAGCCCTGCTTGACGCTCTCTTGAATGCCGACGGCCACGGCTTCCTGACCGATGTACAGGTGGCAGAAGCCCCCGATCAGGCCCATGCCGTACAGTTGGCCCGCGCGCTCTTCAAAGCGGCGGATAAGGATCATCTCGCGATAGAAACGCAGCAGGTCTTCCTTGGAAGCCTGAGGCGTGTTCGGAATCTTGTCGCCCGTGTTGGGCGAGGTTTTCTGAGCGGCGGCTTTCGCCATCCGGCATCTCCCGGCTTACACCCCTGTTTCAGGGACTCTTATCGTTACAGAAAGGGGCTTTAGCAGCCTTCGTTCCCGAAACGCAAAGCGGCCAGCCAGGCTGTAACAATAGTTCAGGAAGCGCGTGTCGCGTCAGGGTTGTGGCCAGCGGGACCATTCAGCCGCACCACGTAGTCGCGCGGGTCGGCGAAGCCGATCACCGCCCTCGCCCGCTCTTCCAGCAGATCCTTCGACAGGCTCTCTGTACGCAGATAGCGGACGCGGACTTCCAGATCCTGGCGCTGTTCGGCCAGACGGCTCAGTTGCGTCTGACGTTGCGCCAGCAAAGCGTCGCGTTCACCGCCACTTAGCAGACCGCGTTCACCCGTCAGGGCTTGCACGCCCAGATAGACGATCAGCAGCAGCAACAGGACGGACGGCAGGTAAGGCTTCATCTGCTCAGGCACGACGGACGCTCCTTCTGAGCGCGCATAAACACAGTGACCTATCAGTGAGCGAAAATGCCTAACGAACCGTAGCTTGACCGTAATTGCGAACGCCGCCCCCGAGGTTCGGAGGCGGCGCCCAGCACATCTTCGTGATGCAGCTTATTTCAGCAGCATGCCGTCGCCGAAATAGGCGGCCTGGTCGCCCAGCATCTCTTCGATGCGCAGCAGCTGGTTGTACTTGGCCGTCCGGTCCGAGCGAGCCAGCGAGCCGGTCTTGATCTGACCGCAGTTGGTGGCCACGGCCAGGTCGGCGATGGTCGAGTCCTCGGTCTCGCCCGAACGGTGCGACATGACGGCGGTGTAGCCCGCACGGTGCGCCATATCGACGGCGTCCAGGGTCTCGGACAGGGTGCCGATCTGGTTGACCTTGATCAGGATGGAGTTGGCCAGGCCTTCGCCGATACCGGCGGCCAGACGGCGCGGGTTGGTGACGAACAGGTCGTCGCCGACCAGTTGAACGCGGTCGCCCAGACGGTCCGTCAGCAGCTTCCAGCCGTCGAAGTCGTCCTCGGCGCAGCCGTCCTCGATCGAGACGATCGGGAAGCGTTCGACCAGATCGGCCAGGTAGTTGACCATGCCCTCGGCGTCGAAGGACTTGCCTTCGCCGGCCAGCTCATACTTGCCGTTCTTGAAGAACTCGGTCGAGGCCACGTCCAGCGCCAGGTGGAAATCCTCGCCCGCCAGATAGCCGGCCGCCTGGCCCGCCTTGGTGATGAAGGTCAGGGCTTCGTCAGCCGAGGCCAGGTTCGGGGCAAAGCCGCCCTCGTCGCCGACGTTGGTGTTGTGGCCGGCGTCCTTCAGCGCCTTCTTCAGGGCGTGGAAGATTTCGGCGCCCATGCGCAGGGCTTCCGAGAAGTTCTCGGCGCCCGTCGGCATGATCATGAATTCCTGGATGTCGATCGGGTTGTCGGCGTGGGCGCCGCCATTGATGATGTTCATCATCGGCGTCGGCAGGATGCGGGCCGAGACGCCGCCGATGTAGCGGTGCAGCGGCAGGCCGGCCGAGATGGCGCTGGCCTTGGCCACGGCGAGCGAGACGCCCAGCATGGCGTTGGCGCCCAGGCGCGACTTGTTCTCGGTGCCGTCCAGCTCGATCAGCGCTTCGTCGATGCGGCGCTGGTCCTCGGCGTCCATGCCGGACAGGGCGTCGAAGATCTCGCCGTTGACGGCGTCGACCGCCTTCTCGACGCCCTTACCGCCCCACATGTCCTTGTCGCCGTCACGCAGTTCGACGGCTTCGTGCGCGCCGGTCGAGGCGCCCGACGGCACCGCCGCGCGGCCGAAACTGCCGTCTTCCAGCATCACGTCCACTTCAACCGTCGGATTGCCACGGCTGTCGAGAATCTGGCGGGCGACGATGTCGACGATATCGGTCATGAAACTTTGCGCTCTGACTGAGTTGGGAAAGGTCGGGCCGGTTTAGACCAGACCCGCTTGAATCGCCACAGCCGAGACTGCGGCGAACATATGCGAAAACGGCGCGCGAGAAACTCGCGCGCCGCTGAACTTGCGCCCGGCCGAAGCCGGATCGCCAGAGGAGGCCTTAGTCTTCCTTCTGGGTCAGAACCTGACGGCCCTTGTACATGCCGCTCTTCAGGTCAATGTGGTGCGGACGACGCAGCTCGCCGGTGTCCTTGTCTTCGACATAGGTGTTGGCGCCCAGGGCGTCATGAGCGCGACGCATGTTGCGACGCGAGGGGGATACTTTGCGCTTCGGAACGGCCATGTCCGTCTCAATCTCTAAGTCGGTGCGCCGGTGAAGACGCGAAAACAACAGCGGCGGCCCCCCGATAAGAGCCGCCACGCGAGGGCGGGCTTATGCATGAAGACGCAACCGATTTCAAGGGTGTCGGCGCAGGTAGGCGGAATAGGCGTCAAACCCTTGCGGTAAGGCTTCCCGCCACAGCCTCGCCGATGGCCAGCGAACTGGTCAGACCAGGACTCTCGATGCCGAACAGGGCCATCAACCCCTCCATCCCGTGATTCGCCACGCCGTGAAGCTGGAAGTCCGGCTGCGGCTCGCCCGGTCCGTGCAGCTTGGGCCGGATGCCCGCGTAGTCGGGCGTCAGCCGCTCGACCGTCACGCCAGGCCAGAAGCGGCGGATGTAGCGCGCGAACTCTTCCGCCTTGGCCGGATCGACCGAATAGTCCTCGGTCTCGACGTAGGCTAGGTCCGGGCCGAACACGCCTTGCCCGCCCAGATCCTTGCGATAATGGGTGCCCAGCGCGCCGGGAATCGGCGGCGGATAGATCAGGCAGTTGAACGGCGCTGGGCCCGTCAGGCGGAAGTAGATTCCCTTGCCCAGATGGCGCGCCGGAATATCGGCGGCCGGATAGCCTTCGATTCGCGCCGCAACGTCCTGCGACGACAGCCCCGGCGCCGTGACCAGCAGGCGGCTGGTCAGGGTCATCGCCCCCTCGCCGCCCACACGGATCAAAAAACCGCCGCCCGGTAGGGCCTCCGCTCCTTCGAACGGCGCAGAGATGACGACCGAGCCGCCCGCGTCCTCGATCTCGCCCTGAAGGGCCAGCATATAGCCGTGGCTGTCGAACACGCCGCTCTCGGGCGACAGGATGGCGGCGTGGGCGTTCAGCTCCGGCTCCAGCGCCCGCGCCTGGGCGCCGGTCAGGTGCTCCAGATTTTCGACGCCGTTGGTCGTCGCCTGCTGGAAGATGGCCTCGATGCGTTCGACCTCGGTTTCCTCGGTCGCCGCGACCAGCTTGCCGCACTTCCAATGGTCGACCTTGCGGCTTTCCAGGAAGGCATAGAGGGCGCGTCGCCCCTCGACGCAGAACTTCGCCTTCAGTGAGCCGGTCGGATAGTAGAGCCCGCCGTGGATCACCTCGGAATTGCGCGAGGAGACGCCCTGGCCGATGTGCGGCTCCTTCTCCAGCACCAGCACCGTCAGGCCACGCCGCGACAGCGCCCGGCCGCAGGCCAGCCCCACAGCCCCCGCGCCCACGACCGTCGCATCGAAGTCGAAAGGCGCGCCCATGGTCCTACCTCTTGCCGTAGAGAGCCTTGGCCCGGCTCTCGAAACACTGGATCAGCTTGTCGACCGCTCGGTCGAAGTTCGCCTGAAGCATCATGTCCAGCATGCGCGACTTGAAGGCGAAGTCGATGGAGAATTCCAGGCGCGTTCCCTGCGGATGCGGATGAAACTCCCAGCGGTTCTTCAGGTGCTTGAACGGACCGCGGATCAGGCCGACCTCGACCTTGGGCGCATGAACGTCATGGCGCACCCAGGTGGAGAACTTCTCGGTCAGGAAGGCGAAGCCGACGCCTGCCTCCGCATCCAGCAGGTGCACGCCCGGCGCCTCATCCCGCACGTTCCAGACGCGCATCGACGTGATCCACGGCACGAAGTCGGGATAGGCGCGCACGTCCGCCACCAGGGCGGCGAGCTGTTCCGGCGCATAGGGCAGGATGCGCGTTACGCGATGGACGGCCAAGGGTTCAGCGGCCGTTCCGGGACGACAACTGGGCCTCGCGCGCGGCTCGCAGCCGGGCGAAGTCGTCGCCCGCGTGGTGCGACGAGCGCGTCAGCGGCGACGACGACACCATCAGGAAGCCCTTGGCCCGTGCGATCGCCTCATAGGCCTTGAACTCTTCCGGCGTGACGAAGCGGTCGATGGCGGCATGCTTGCGCGTCGGCTGCAGATACTGGCCGATAGTGATGAAGTCGACGCCGGCGGAGCGCATGTCGTCCATCACCTGCATGACCTCTTCCTTGGTCTCGCCCAGGCCGACCATGATGCCGGACTTGGTGAACTGGTTCGGATCGCGCTCCTTGACCATCTGCAGCAGGCGCAGCGAGTGGAAGTAGCGGGCGCCGGGGCGGATCTTCAAATACAGGCGCGGAACCGTCTCAAGGTTGTGATTGAAGACGTCAGGCGTGGCGTCGATCATCACTTCGGCCGCGCCATCCTTGCGCAGGAAGTCGGGCGTCAGGATCTCGATAGTGGTGTTCGGCGCCTGGATGCGGATCTGGCGCACCACTTCCGCGAAGTGGGCGGCGCCGCCGTCCGACACGTCGTCGCGGTCCACCGAGGTGATGACGACGTGGTTCAGCCCCATCTGGGCTACGGCCAGACCGACCTTGCCCGGCTCTTCCGGGTCCAGCGGCTGCGGCAGGCCGGTCTTGACGTTGCAGAAGGCGCAGGCCCGCGTGCAGGTGTCGCCCATGATCATCAGGGTCGCGTGTTTCTGGCTCCAGCACTCGCCGATATTCGGGCAGGCGGCCTCTTCGCAGACCGTCACCAGCCCCTTGGAGCGGACGATGTCCTTGGTCGCATTGTACTGGCCCGACCCGGGCGCCTTCACGCGCAGCCAGTCAGGCTTCTTCAGCACCGCCGATTCCGGGCGGTTCTGCTTTTCCGGGTGACGAAGCTCGGACGGCTTCTTCTGCAGGGTGTCGATCAGCGTGACCATCGCCGGCGGTCTGGCTCCTGTTTATGAAGGCGGCCCAATTCTTGAGGCTATGTCGGCCTTCCGTGGGGCAAAGGCAAGGCACAGACGGTTTCAGTCCGGCATCGGAACAGCCTCACGCGACGTTACGCATCTTTTCAAGGCGCCCTTGCGTCACTAGGTTCCGGCCTCTTAACCAAGGGAGCCGCTTTCAGAGCTCTCTGAAGGAGGACGTGCTTGCTGCGAGCAGCCCTGGACCCAAAGGTCTATGAAGAGACCCTGTTCGACGCGCTGATCGATGCGCGCGCCCGCTACGGCGACAAGGAGATTCTGGAAGATCAGGATCGCCACCCCCTGACCTACACGGGCCTGATCCGCGCCGCCTTCGTGCTGGGCCGCAAGATCGCCAAACTGACCCAACCGGGCGAGCGCGTCGGCGTGCTGCTGCCGTCCAGCGCCGGTGTGGTCGTGACCTTCTTCGCCCTGCACGCCTTCGGGCGCGTGCCCGTCATGCTGAACTTCACCTCAGGCGAGGCCAATTTGAAGGCTGCGCTGAAAACAGCGGGCGTGAAGAAGATCCTGTCGGCCAAGCGCTTCGTCACTCAGGCCAAGCTGGACGACCTGATGGAGGCCCTGGGCGAGGTTTCCGAGATCGTCTGGCTGGACGATATCCGCAAGAGCATCGGCTTCGCCGACAAGATGTTCGGCCTCAGCGCCGGCATGGCCCCCAAACGATTCCGCGTGAAGACCGATCCGGATTCGGCGGGCGTGGTTCTGTTCACCTCCGGCAGCTTCGGCGCGCCCAAGGGGGTGGTGCTGAGTCAGAAGAACCTGGTCGCCAATGCGCGCCAGGTGGCGGCGCACATCGACCTGGATCCCGATTGGGTCATGTTCAATCCGCTGCCGACCTTCCACTGCTTCGGCCTGACCGGCGGGGTGCTGCTGCCTCTGTTGCAAGGGTTGAAGGCGTTCGAATATCCGTCGCCGCTGCACGCCAAGCAGATCACCGACCTGCTGCCCCAGGTGAAGGCGTCGATCCTGTTCGCGACCGACACCTTCCTGAACCAGTACGCCCGCGTGGCCGAACCGGGCGACTTCGCCACCCTGCAGTTCGCCGTGGCGGGCGCGGAGAAGGTCCGCGACGAAACGCGCCAGATGTTCAACACCAAGTTTGGCGGCGTCGAGCTTCTGGAGGGCTATGGCGCCACCGAGGCGGCGCCCGTGGTGGCGGTGAACCATCCCGACCGCAACCGACCGGGCACGGTGGGCCAGATCCTGCCGGGCATGGAATACCGGATCGAACCGGTCGAAGGCATCGAGGTCGGCGGTCGCCTGTACCTGCGTGGGCCGAACGTGATGGAAGGCTATATCTCGCCGAACGACCCTGACAATCTGGAGCCGCTGGCAGGCGGCTGGCACGACACCGGCGACATCGTCGACATCGACGCCGAGGGCTACATCACCATTCTGGGGCGGGCGAAACGCTTCGCCAAGATCGGCGGTGAGATGGTGTCTCTGACGGCGGTCGAGGGCATGGCCGGCGGCGTCTGGCCGACCGGTCACCACGCCGTCGTCGCCGTGCCCGACAGCAAGAAGGGCGAGCGTCTGGTCCTGGTCACAGACGTCGCAGGCGCCGAAAGCGCCCGTCTGACGGAGTGGGCCCGCGACAACGGCGCGCCCGAACTGGCCGTGCCGAAGAAGATCATCAAGGTCGAGACCATCCCGGTCCTGGGCACCGGCAAGACCGACTATGTGACCATCCAGAAGATGGTTGAGGATGAACTGAAGCGCACCTGACAAGGCGCTTGCCGTTCGGCGCAAGTGTCATAACCTCGGCCGTCCAGCCCCGTTCGCGAGGCGCCACGGCCGAGGAGACTTCATGGCCCGACGTTCGACATCCCTGGCCAACTGGGAGCCGCATTTTCTCAGTATCCTGAGAATTGTCTCCGGCCTGCTGCTGCTCCAGCACGGCGCGCAGAAGATTCTGGGCTTCCCGCCAGGCGGGCGCGGCGGCGTGGTCGACCTATCGACGCTGGCGGGCTGGTCCGGGCCGATCGAACTGGTCGGCGGCGTCCTGCTGGTGCTGGGCCTGTTCAGTCGCCCGACCGCCTTCATCCTGTCGGGCTTCACCGCCGTGGCCTATTGGATGGTCCACGCGCCGCAGAGCCCCTACCCCATCAACAACGGCGGGGAGCTGGCGGCCCTCTACTGCTTCGTCTTCCTCTATCTGGTCTTCGCCGGGCCGGGGCCGTGGTCGCTGGACAACGCCCTGCGCGGCGGCCGTCGCTAAGAGACGTGACGCGGCGTCCGGTCAGCCGATCCGGACGCCCGTCATCGAGATCGAGCCGCCATCGATCACATCGTTGAAGAAGCTCAAGGGCTCGCCCGGCGTGTGTTGGGCGGCGACATAGAGCAGCGGCAGATAATGCTCGTCCGTCGGCACGCTGAGCTGGGCCTGCTCGGCCAGATGGACCCAGTCGATCAGGGCGTCATGGTCGCCCGCCGTGAAGGCGCGCTTGACCGCCTCGTTGAAATCGACCGCCCAGTCGTAGGGTTCGCCGCCCGCCCGTTTCCACGTCCGCAGATTGTGCACGAAGTCGCCTGAACCGGCGACGATAACGCCTTCCTCCCGCAAGGGACGCAGGCGCTTGGCAAGTTCGTAGTGGGCGCGGGCGTCGATGGTGCGATCCAGCGACAACTGCACCACGGGCACGTCGGCGTCCGGCCAGACATGAGCCAGCACGGACCAGGTTCCGTGATCCAGACCCCACTGCGTCGTCTGGACGGCGCCGGTCAGCTCCGCCACCCGGTTCGCCAGCGAAGGCGAGCCGGGCGCGGGATACTGCATGGCGTGAAGTTCAGGCGGGAAACCTCCGAAATCATGGATGGTTTCCGGTTGCTCCTGCGCCGTCACGCCCAGCCCGCGCGTCTCCCAGTGGGCCGAGACCATGACGACGCCTTTCGGCTTGCCGATCTCCTCTCCCAGCGCGCGCCAGGCGTCCGCGAAGGGACCGCCCAGGGCGTTCATGGGGGAGCCGTGACCAAAGAAGAGTGCGGGCTGGCGCATGATCTTAACCGTGAAGTTTCTTGGCGATCTCAGCGATATGCTTGCCTTGGAAGCGCGCGCCGTCCAGTTCGGTTTCGCTGGGCATCCGCGAGCCGTCCGGGGCCGAGATGGTGGTGGCGCCGTAGGGCGAACCGCCGGTGATCTCGTCCAGACGCATCTGGCCGGCGAAGGCGTAGGGCAGGCCCGCTACCACCATGCCGTGGTGCAGGAAGTAGTTGTGCAGACCGGCGAAGGTCGTCTCCTGGCCGCCGTGCTGGGTGGCCGAGCCGGTGAAGGCGCCGCCGACCTTGCCCAGCAGCGTCCCTTGCGCCCACAGGCCGCCGGTCTGATCCAGGAAGGCGCGCATCTGCGAAGCGGCCGTGCCGAAGCGGGTGCCGGCGCCGATGATGATGGCGTCATAGTTCGCCAGATCGGCCACGGCGGCGACCGGTGCGGCCTGGTCCATCTTGTAGCCCGAGCTGCGGGCCAGTTCTTCCGGCACGGTTTCCGGCACGCGCTTGATGTCCACCACGGCTCCTTCGACCTGGCGCGCGCCTTCGGCGACGGCCTCGGCCATGCGCTCGATGTGGCCATAGGTCGAGTGGTAAAGGACGAGAATCTTGGGCATCACGGCTCCGGTTGAATCTGAAACGATGCGTACAGTAACTGCATCAGTGCCTGATTTAGCGTCATGCTGCGGCGCCGCAAGCCCCTCCTCTCAAAAATCCGACAACCCGATGGGACAAACCCGCGCGTAGAAGGCGGGATCAGCTGGAACCCGTGCGCCCCGTGACTGCAAAAAGCGGTGCTCGACCACCATGGCCTGCTGTTCGATGTTCAGGGCGATCCAATCGCAGCGCTCATCCACCGGATAGGCGTAGGCGCCCGGTCCGTCGCCCGCCTTCAGCTTTCCGGTCAGCAGGTTGACGCCGTTCTGAGCCTGCCAGACGTGAACCAGTTCGTGAATGAAGACGGCCTGGCTCCGCAGCGGCGCCTGCGACAAATCCGGCGCCAGGCTCGCCTTGGGCCAGACGATCCAGTCGCGCCCAAACCAGCGCCCCGGCACGAAGGCGCGGTCGAACGGCCAGGGCGAGCCCAGAAAGCGGATGTCGTCCAGCCGCAGGTCGCGCCCGAACACCTCGCGCGCCAGCGCCGCCTCGCCATACGCCAGCGGTCGGATCATCGACCGACCCACTCCCAGTGCCAGGGCTCATAGACGTAGGGCACGAAGCCGAACCGCCCGGCGTTCTTGACCAACCAACGATAGGTCGGGGTCTGGCTCATATGGCGACGGCTGTGAACGTCGGTGGAATCAACCCCCATGCCCTGCAGGTGGCCGACATACAGATCGACCGCCGTCCCCGTCCGGTGCGGTGAACAGACGGCGCGGCGCAGGCCGTCGCAATTGCCGTCGCGCGCGCATCGCGCCGCGTCAGCCTCGGGATCGCGGAAGGAGGAGAAGACCCGCAGCAGTTCCGGCTCGGCGGCGATCTCAGGAACTTCGGCGCGGGCCGCCGCCGCCATGGCGCGATAGGCGTCGAGCACGTCGCGACGCAGCAGGCGCGTCAGGCGCTCGGCGTGCTCCTCGCCCGTCGTCAGATAGGCCAGGTCGCCGACGGGCGGCGGATCGGGGCATTCTCCCCTCACTCGCGCCATGACGAATGGCCGCCGCTCCTGCCACAGGCCGCGCAGCACCTGGAAGGTCGCCTGATCGAACCGCCCGCTGGCCGTCAGCCTATACCGCCCCTGAAACGCCGCCAGGGCCTCGGCGAAACCCGCCGACGTCGGATCGCAGGGCGAACCGACCTCTTGCTGCATCAGCGGCACATAGGCTTCCCAGCCCAGTTCCGAGGGCCCGAACGGCGTCCACTCCAAGGCGTAGAGCGATATGGCGTTCGCCTCGGCCGTGTCGTCCCATGCGCCCGGCGCGCGGTCGCAGATCTGGGCCGTCGGAATCGGTTCAGGCGCCTCGGCATGCGCCTGCCCGGCGAGGCCGACTACGGTCAGGGCGGCGAAGAGAGAGGCGGACGCTTTCCACATGACCACAGCAGGCCCCAGGATGAGAGTCGCCGCAACCCCTTCCGCCGGTCTTCGCGCCATCGCCGAAAACCTGCATGGTGACGGTTGCGGCCGACTCGCGCCGCGATCGGGCCGTGACCGCATGACCGCAACCGCCGCGCCTTCGTCCGCCATCGCCGCGCCCGACGCGCCGCGCCGGTCCAACGCCATCCTGGCCGCCTTCTCAGGCCCGTGCCTGCCGTTGGCGGCCTTCGGCGTGGCTCTGCCGGTCACTCTGCCGGAATTCTACGCCACCCACGTCGGCGTCGAGATGGGCATGGTCGCCGCCGTCTTCATGGCGGTGCGGCTGATCGACATCCTGTTCGACCCCTTCATCGGCTGGGGCATGGACAAGACGCGCACGCGCCTGGGCCGCTATCGCCCGTGGATGGCGGTGGCGACTCCGATCCTGATGCTGGCGGCGCTGATGATGTTCGTAACGGTCCAGCCGGGCGCCGGGCCGGTCTATCTGTTCGCCTGGCTGCTGGTCCTCTACCTCGGCTTCTCCATGGGGACGCTGGGCCAACTGGGCTGGGCAGCCGTCCTGGCGCCGCAGTATGACCAGCGCAGCCGGGTCTACGGCTGGTGGCAGGTGTTCAACATCATCGGCGTGATCCTGATCCTGATCCTGCCGACCATCGTGGTGAAGACGGGTATCGGCGACTACGCCGACGGCGTGCGGATCATGGGATGGGCCATCATCGTCGCCCTGCCGCTGACCATCGGCCTGGCCATGATCGCCGTGCCTGAGCCCGTCAACGCCGGCGCTGCGCCGCACGGCGGGCCCAGCGCCTACCTGGCCCTGTTCAAGATGAAGACGGTGCGCAAGCTGCTGATCGCCGACCTGCTGCTGGGCATCGCGCCGGGCATCACGGGGTCGCTGCTGTTCTTCTTCTTCGGCCAGATCAAGGGCTACGACCACACCCAGGCGTCGCTGTTCATGCTGATCTACTTCATGGCGGGCCTGGTCGGGGCGCCCATCTGGGCCTGGCTGGCGACCAAGATCGGCAAGGATCGCGCCCTGGCCGTGGCCAGCCTGATCTTCGCCGTCTTCTATGTCGGCGCGACCCTGGTTCCCGGCGGCAACTTCGCCCTGACGGCGGTCGCCATGTTCATCGCCGGCCTGCCCTATGCGGCGGGCCTGTTCCTGCTGCGCGCCATGATGGCGGACGCGGGCGATGAGGTGCGGCTGGAGACGGGCGTGGACCGCACCGGCCTGATGTTCTCCATCCTGTCGGCCACGACCAAGATGGGTCACGTCTTCGCCCTGATCCCCTACGCCATCCTGCCTTTGGTCGGGTTCAAGGCCCTGCCCGGGCCGGAGGGGAACAGCGAGTTCTCGCTACTGATCCTGCAGATCCTGTTCATCGCCGTGCCGGGCCTGCTATTGGCGGCCACCGCCTGGGTGCTGAAGGGCTATCCCCTGACGCCGCAGCGGCATGATGAAATCCGCGCCGCCCTGGCGCAAAGAGACGCCGGACACGCCTGAATGACCCACCCCGTCGACCGCCTGAAGGACATCATGGTTCGCCTGCGCGATCCGAACGGCGGCTGTCCCTGGGACGTGGAGCAAACCTTCCAGACCATCGCTCCCTATACGATCGAGGAAGCCTATGAGGTCGCCGACGCCATCGAGCGCGGCGACATGGACGAGCTGAGGGTCGAGCTGGGCGACCTGCTGTTCCAGGTCGTCTTCCACTCGCGCATGGCTGAGGAAGCTGGTCATTTCCGCCTGGAAGACGTGGCCGAGGCCATGGCTGACAAGCTGGTTCGTCGCCACCCGCACGTTTTCGGCGACGAGGCCGCCAAGGCCAGCGGTCCCGCCCAGAAGGCGCGCTGGGAAGACATCAAGGCCGCCGAGCGCAAGGCCAAGGAACAGCATGGCGTGCTGGACGACGTCCCGGTCGGCCTCCCCGCCCTGACCCGCGCGGCCAAGCTGACCAAGCGCGCGGGCCGCGTCGGCTTCGACTGGCCCTCGACCGACGAGGTCTTCGACAAGCTGGCCGAAGAGGTCGAGGAACTGCGCGTCGAGATCGCCGCCGGCGACAAGGACAAGGCCCGCGAGGAGTTGGGCGACCTGCTGTTCGTCGTCGCCAACCTGGCCCGCAAGCTGGAGGTCGAGCCGGAAGACGCCCTGCGCGCCGCCAACGCCAAATTCGTGCGCCGCTTCGAATTCATCGAGGCCGAACTGAAGAAGGACGGCCGCACGCCGGAACAGTCCGACCTGCCCGAGATGGACGCCCTGTGGGACGCCGCCAAGGCGGCCGAGCGAGCGTGAACCGGGGGCCGTTCGACCTCATCATCTTCGACTACGACGGGGTTATCGCCGACAGCGAGCTGTTGAATAATGCGGTGATGGCCGAACTGCTCAGCGAAATCGGCCTGCCGACCACGCTGGACGACGCCCTGGCGACCTATCTGGGCAAGCGCTGGCTGGACTGCGAGCCGATCATTTCGGAACGACTGGGCGCGCCCTGCCCGCCCGGCGTTCAGGCCGAGTGGACCCGTCGCTGTCATGACCGCGCCCGACGCGACCTGACGGCCGTCGCGGGGTTCGACGCCTTCCTGGCCGGACGCAACGAGCGGCGCTGCATCGCCTCGTCCAGCCCGCCCGACTGGATCGAACTGGGCCTACGCCATTTCGGCGCTCATAACGTCTTCGCCGGACCGATCTTCAGCGCCGCAGTCCACGTCAGCCGGGGCAAGCCGCATCCGGACCTGTTCCTGTACGCCGCTGAGGCCATGAAGGCCGCGCCGGAACGCACCCTGGTGATCGAGGACAGCCCTACCGGCGTCCTGGCCGGATCCGCAGCGGGCATGACGGTCGTCGGCCTGTGCGTGGGCGGTCATATCCGCGGCGATCACCCTCAGCGTCTGAAACAGGCCGGGGCGCATCAGGTGTTCGGAAGTTACGCCGACCTGGCCGCCTGGATCGCCTCGACGGCCTAGGCGTAGCGCAATTCCTGCAGGTCGATTTCGCGGATCAGCTTGCGCGCCGTCTCTTCGTCGATCAGCCGCTGCCGGCCCAGACGCACCAGTTCCTCACGCTCCGCCGCTAGGCCGGTCAGGCGCAGGCGGCGCTCGATCTCGTCGGCGCGGCGGGCCTGGACCACGGCGTCGGCCTCCATGCTGGCGCGCATGTCGATGCGGTGGCGATAGACCTCCATCACCCGCGTCGCCGTTTCGGCGTAGAAGTCCGGGTCCAGCTTGCCCTCGGCCATGGCGTGCTGAGCGTCTTCGATAGCGCGAATGGCGGCCCAGGCGGCGGCGACGCGGGATCGGTTCTCCTCGGCCTGATGATCGTCCTCGGGCGGAAGCTGCACGCCTTTCAGCAGGCGCGGCAGGGCGACCGTCGCCAGCACCAGGGAAACGATGATCACCCCCGCCGCCAAGAAGATCGCCAGATTTCGCGCCGGCATGGCCGAACCGTCGCTCAGATAAAACGGCAGCGTCAGTATGCCCGCCAGGGTGATCGCCCCCCGCACTCCGGCCAGCGACATGACGGCCACCAGCCGCAGACCCACCTTGGGCGGCGCGCTACGGCCCTTGCGACGGAACAGGGTCAGCTTCAGCGACGTCCACACCCAGACAAAGCGCAGAACCGCCAATGCCGCGACGATGGCGAAGACATAGACGGCCAGCCACCAGACCTCGCTGTGCTGGGTGGAGCGGATCACTTCGGCTGCGCGGGCCATGATGGACGGCATCTGCTCGCCCAGGATGACGAAGATCAGGCCGTTGGCGACGAACTGCACCGTGTCCCACACCACGGCGCGCCGGATGCGGGTCGCGGCCAACGCCGAGCCCTGGCGCTCGGTGAAGCTCATGGTCACGCCGGCCGCCACCGCCGCCAGAATGCCCGAGGCGTGGATCGCTTCGGCCGCCAGATAGGCTGCGAACGGCATCAGCAGACTGATCAGGATCTGGCCGCCGACGTCCTCGCCCCAGCGACGGCTGATGAAGGCCTTCACCAGGCCGATGGACAGGGTGACGGCGATGCCCACCGCCACGCCCGCCAGCGCAAGCCAGGCGAAGGTTCCGAAGGCGCTGGATAGAGAAAAGGCGCCTGTGGTCGCCGCGATCACCGCGATCCGCATACAGGTCAGGCCCGTCGCGTCGTTCAACAGCGACTCGCCCTCTAAGATGTGCATCAGTCGCTTGGGGATCGGCGCGCGCCCGGCAATGGCCTGGACCGCAATCGGGTCCGTCGGCGACAGGATCGCCGCCAAGGCGAAAGCTACTGCCAGCGGCATGCCTGGGATCATCCAGTGGATCAGGAAGCCCAGGCCGACGACGGTGAAGACCACCAGTCCCAGCGCCAACTCCAGGATCACCACCTTGTCCCGAAACAGGGCCTCCTTGGGGATGCGCCAGCCGTCCACAAACAGCAGCGGCGGCAGGAACAACAGGAAGAAGACATCCGGCCTCAGATCAACCGACTGCCCCGTGATCAGCACCACCCCCGCCCCCAGGGCGATCTGCACCAGCGGCAGGGCGATGCGCGTGATGCGAGCCACCCATCCCGACAGCACCACGGCCAGCAGCAGAAAGAGGATGGTCTCGATCAGATGCATGACAGGATCAGTCGATCACGTCCGGATACAGCCGCTCAAGCCGCCCCAGCGCGGCGGGATGCAACCGGACCGTCAGGTGAACCCGACCCTCATCATCCGTCTCGCGCCCCGTCACCCGGCCGTTGGCGTAGAGCCAGGCCAACAGGTCGCCGCGGTGCGGCTCGACCGTCAGGTGGGTCTCCGGATCATCGTCGATCAGCCCGGCGATGATCTCACGCAGGGTCTCGATCCCCTCGCCGGTCCAGGCGGAGACGGCCACGGCCTGTCTCTCGCGCGCCAGGCGCTCGGCCTGGCCGACCACGGCCTCGCGCGTTTCCGGCTCCAGCAGGTCGATCTTGTTCCAGACCTCAAGAATGCGACGCGACTTGCCTTCAGGCGTGGGTATCTGTTCCAGCACCGCCTCGACGTCCTTGGCCTGGGCGGCGCTGTCGGGCGAGGCGATGTCGCGCACGTGCAGGATCAGATCGGCCTCGCCGACCTCTTCCAGCGTGGCGCGGAAGCTCTCGACCAGTTCGTGCGGCAGGTCCGAGACGAAGCCGACGGTGTCGGCGATGATGGCTGGTCGCCCCTGCGGCAGGCGAATGGTGCGCTGGGTGGTGTCGAGGGTGGCGAACAGCAGATCCTTGGCCATCACCTCGGCTCCGGTCAGCCGGTTGAACAGCGTCGACTTGCCCGCATTGGTGTATCCGACCAGGGCGACCGACGGGAACGGAACCTGTTTGCGCGCCTTGCGGTGCAGGCCGCGCGTGCGGCGCACCTCTTCCAGTTCGGCCTTCAGGCGCACGATGCGGTCGGCGATCATCCGCCGGTCCAGCTCGATCTGGGTTTCGCCGGGGCCGCCGGTGCCGCCGGTGCCGCCGCGCTGGCGCTCCAGGTGGGTCCACGTGCGGACCAGACGGGATCGCTCGTATTCCAAGCGGGCCAGTTCGACCTGCAGCCGCCCCTCGCGAGTGCGGGCGCGGCGGCCGAAGATTTCTAGGATCAAGCCCGTCCGGTCGATGACCTTGATATCCCAGAAGCGCTCCAGGTTGCGCTGCTGCACCGGCGTCAGCTGATCGTCGACGACGACCGCTTCGGCGTCGGCGGCCAGGATCAAGGCCGAAATCTCTTCCAGCTTGCCCCGGCCGATCAGGGTGGCGGGCGTGACCGAGCGCAGGCGCACGACTTCCTGCGCCCGCACGTCGAGGTCCAGCGCCTGGGCCAGGCCCACGGCTTCTTCCAGGCGCTCGGTCGCGTGGCGCGCATTGTCGCCGCGGCGGTCGGGGTGGATGACGACGGCCCGGATCAGCGGGACGGCGTGGTCAATGAGTTTGGAGGTCAATCAGTCTTCTTCGGCGTCGGGCTCGTACAGTTGCACGGGCGCGGACGGCATGATGGTCGAGATGGCGTGCTTGTAGACCAGCTGCGATTGGCCATCGCGACGCAGCAGCACACAGAAGTTGTCGAACCAGGTGACGATGCCCTGAAGCTTGACGCCGTTCACCAGGAAGATGGTCAGCGGGGTCTTCGTCTTGCGGACGCTGTTCAGGAAGGTGTCCTGGAGGTTCTGTCGTTTGTCTTGCGACATGGCAGGTTGATCCTGTTCTTGGTCTTTTCATCAACGGCGGTATGGCCGCGTGGCGAGACGCGGCCCGCATTCGCGACCTTAGCCACGCCCCCGCCGGTGCGGCAACGCCTTAAATGGCCTCGCGGCGCGCCTGTTCCAGATAAATCTCGCGTAGACGGGTCGCCACCGGGCCGGGCTTGCCGTCGCCGATGCGGGTTCCGTCCAGCGAAACGATCGGCATGACGAAGGAGCTGGCCGCCGTGACGAAGACTTCGCGGGCGCGCTTGGCTTCCTCGACGCTGAAGGCGCGCTCGTCCAGTTCGATCCCCTCGGCCTCGACCAGCTTCAGAATCGCCGCACGGGTGATGCCGCGCAGGATGTTGGCCTGGGTGTCGCGGGTCCGCAGCTTGCCGTTCTCATCGATGATCCAGGCGTTGGTCGATGAGCCCTCGGTCACCATGCCCATTTCATCGAACAGGATGGCCTCATAGGCGCCGCGCTCGCGCGCCGCCTGCTTGGCCAAGGCATTGGGCAGAAGGCCGACCGTCTTGATGTCGCAACGACCCCAGCGCATGTCGGGGTGGGTGACGCCGGCCGCGCCCCTGGCGGCCAGGGCCTCGCCCTTCCTCAGGTCGATCGACTTGGCGGTGATGATGACGCTGGGCGCCACATCCTGCGGAAAGGCGTGGTCTCGCGGCGCGGTGCCGCGCGTGATCTGGATGTAGACGATGCCGTTCCGCACCCGGTTCCGGCGGATCGTCTCGCGCAGCACGATGCCCAGAGAGTCGGCCGACATGGGAATCTCGATCCGCAGTTCCGTCAGACTACGGGCCAATCGGCTCAGGTGACCCTGATAGTCAGCCAGCTTGCCGTCGAATACCGACCAGACCTCGTAGACGCCGTCGGCGAACTGGAACCCGCGATCCTCGATATGGACCACGGCCTGACCGTGCGGCTGATAGATCCCGTTTACATAGGCGACCCTGGACATCAGGCGCCCTCTCCTTCCTCGTCTCCGCCGCGTGCGGGCGACACGCCCAGCGACTTCAGCTTGCGATGCAACGCAGATCTTTCCATGCCGATGAAGGCCGCTGTGCGCGAGATGTTTCCGCCGAACCGCATGATCTGGGCCGACAGATATTCCCGCTCGAACACCTCTCGCGCCTCACGCAACGGCAGGGCGATGATCCGGTCGGCGCCCAGAGAGGTCGGGCTGGCGGACGACGCTACCTCCTGCGGCAGCATGTCCGCCGTGATCGGTTCGTCCGGACCGCCGGTCGCCAGGATCAGCAGGCGTTCGATGTTGTTGCGCAACTGGCGCACATTGCCCGGCCAGGGATGGACCTGAAGCACAGCCAGGGCGTCATCGGCGATACGACGGTGCGGCAGCCCCTGGGACGCCGACAGGCTGTCGATGAAATACTCGACCAGTTCAGCGATATCCTCGCGTCGTTCAGACAGCGGCGGCACGCGAATCGGCACGACGTTCAGACGATGGAACAGATCCTCGCGGAAGCGGCCTTCGCTGATCTCGACGCGCAGATCGCGCGAAGTCGAACTGATGACCCGCACATCGACCTGAACGTCCTGTTCGCCGCCGACCCTGCGGAAGCGCTGTTCGACCAGGACGCGCAGGATGCGGCTCTGGCTTTCGCGCGGCATGTCGGCCACGTCATCCAGGAACAGGGTGCCGTTGTGAGCCTGCTCGAAGACGCCGATCTTGCGCGGTCGGCCGTCGCCGCCTTCTTCGCCGAACAGTTCAACATCCAGACGTTCGGGCGTCATGCCGGCGGCCGAGATGGCGACAAACTCGGCCCTAGCGCGCGGGCTGGCCTCGTGAATCTGACGCGCCGCTAGTTCTTTGCCGGACCCGGGTGGACCCGCGATCAGGATACGGCTGTTTGCAGCCGCCACCTTGGATATGGTGCTGCGCAGCGCCTGCGCCGCCACCGACTTGCCGATCAATCCGCTGGGCGTCAGCGTCTGGGCGCGTAGGCGGCGGTTCTCCCGCCTCAGAGAAGCGGCTTCCAACGCGCGCTCGACCACCACCACCAGGCGATCAGACTTGAAAGGCTTTTCGATGAAGTCATAGGCGCCGCGTTTCAGCGCGCTGACCGCCGTCTCGATATTGCCGTGGCCCGAGATCATTACGACGGGAAGATCCGCATCCAGTTCGCGCACCACGTCCAGCAACTCAAGGCCGTCCAGGCCACCGCCCTGCATCCAGATATCGAGGACCGCGAGGGACGGCTTGCGCGCCTTGATCGCAGCCAGGGCCTCGTCCGAGTTGGCGGCCGTTCGGACGGCATGACCTTCATCCTCAAGCAAGCCTGAGACCAGTTCGCGGATATCGGCCTCGTCGTCGACGACCAGAATGTCGGCACCGGTGCTTTTCATGACGCCTCTCTTACTCCGCCGTGCGCGTCGCGCCAGAGGCGCGGGCGACAGCCTTATGATCCTGGCTCAGGGGGAAGGTCAGGCACACGCGCGCGCCTGACAATGTTTCGGCGTCGGCCAGCTTCAGCTCTCCGCCGTGGTCTTCACAGATGCGCTTGACGATGGCCAGGCCCAGGCCAGTCCCCTTCTCGCGCGTCGTCACATAGGGTTCGGTCAGCCGATCCCTGTCCTTGGCCGGCAAGCCGACCCCGTCGTCCTCGATGACGAATGCGGCGACCCCGTTCTCGACGGTCAGTTGGGCGATGATGCCCAGTCCAGGCTTCGTCGTCGCGTCCCGCTCGCGTCGAGCGGCGACCGCCTCGCCCGCGTTCTTCAGGATGTTGGCCAACGCCTGGCGAACCATGCGGTCGTCGGCCTGCATCGTCACGTCCGGCAAGGGCTCGATCAGATCGACACCGATGTCGCCGGCCGCCACTCGCTGGGCGAACACCGCCTCACGCAACATCTCGGCCGGGTTTTCATGAGAAAAACGAGGTGCCGGCATACGGGCGAAGGACGAGAATTCATCCACCATCCGGCCGATATCGCCGACTTGGCGGATAATGGTTTCCGTACAGCGATCGAACACTTCCACATCGTCGCCGACCTGATCGCGATACCGGCGGCGCAGACGTTCGGCCGACAGCTGGATCGGCGTCAGCGGGTTCTTGATCTCGTGAGCGATGCGTCGCGCTACGTCGCGCCATGCCGCGTTCCGCTGAGCCGTGACCAGCCGTGTGATGTCGTCAAAAGTCAGCACCATCTCGCCGCCCTGCCCGCCCTCAATACGAACACGCAAACGCAGAGCCTCGCCGTTGCGGCTGACATCAATATCTTCCTCAATATGAGCCTCGCCCCGCTCGGACAATTCGCCGAGTTCAGGGGCGACCTCGGCCAGACGGCGTCCCTGAACCTGCTCCGGGTCCAGTCCCAGCAAGAAACTTGCGCTGTCATTGATGGCCGAGATTCGTCTTGTTCGGTCCAGACCGATCACCCCCGCGCTCACGCCAGACAGAACGGTTTCGATGAACAGGCTTCGTCCCTGCGCCTCGTCCGAAGCCGTCTTCAGCGCCGCCTGCTGGGTCTTGATGTCCTGCGTCATGCGGTTGAACGCCTCGGACAATACTATGAGTTCCGCAGGCGCACCCATGTTGTCGACGCGAGCGTCCAGATCACCGCCCGCCACCTGATCGGCCGCCTTCACCAGCCGCCCGATCGGCGCCGAAATCGAACTGGCCGCCGACATGGCCAGCCAGACCGCCCCGACCAGGACCAGCAGGGCCGTCTCCAGGTAGCTGAGAGCGAAAGCCGCCTGGATGCGGGCGCGGCTTTCCTCCGCAGCGCGATAGGCGGTGATTGATTCCTCGCCGTTACGCATCCGCTGGATCAGGCCCGGCGCCAACGGACGCACGACATAGAGATAGGCGTTTCCGTAATCCGGCAGGGGGTAGAGCGCCCGAACGGTGTCCGGATTTTCGGTCACCGTGGTCGGCGCGACCTCGCCGCCTGCGACAGTTTCAAAAGCCTCGCGGGGAGGCGCGACATAGGGGGGCGCTGCGGGCTGCTCGCCGCTGGCCATCACGCGTCCGTTTTCGTCGAGGATGTAGAGCGCCGGATAGCCGAAGAAGTCGCCGATCTGGGACAGGGCGCGCGAAAACTGGATTCGGTTGTCGAAGAGCCCCCGCACGCCGCCAAGCTCAGTCGACATGGTCTCCATATCAACCTCCAGCCCGGCGCCGACGTCGGCAACATAGGCGCGGCCGATTTCCGCTCCGTTCTCGACCGCGGAACGGACGTTCGTGCTGAACCACTGATCCACGCCCCGGTTGACCAAAACGCCGAACACCAGGGCGATCAACACGGCCGGCACGACCGAGACCAGCGAAAACAGCGTCACGAACCGCAGATGCAGGCGCGCGCCCGGGTCGTAACGGTTACGGAACAGGCGCAGCACCCGCACGCCGATGACAAAGGCCAGCCCGAAAATCAGGATCAGATTGGCCAGCAGGATGAACAGCACCGCCTGACTGGCCGCCGTACGTGCATCTCCGCCTGCCGCGGCGCCGGGGGCGATGGCGACCAGCCAGATCGCCGCCGCCGTGACGCTGAATGCGACGGCGTAGGCCGTTCCGAACAGGGCTCGCGCCCGACCGCCAGCCAACCGCCCCCAGAGCGATGGCTCTGAGCCGTGTTGATCAGCCTGGGCGGCGGGGTCCGACATCAGGCGACAGCTTTGACTACCTGTGGCTTGTTTTCAACATCGAAGTTGCGAGAATGCTTCACATCAAGCCAGAGCGCGGCCAGAGCCTCCTCCACCGCCTCGGGCGTCTCCAGGCGGCACAGACGCGCCTTGGCCGCGCGCCGCTCGCCCGGATCAGCCGGCCAAGGCGCCTGTTCGATGTACCAGCCCAAGTGCTTGCGGAACATCTTAAGCCCCAAAGGCAGGCCATAGAAGGCGGTGGACGCCCGCATATGCTCGATGACGATGGCCAGACGCTCCTCGCGATCCGGCTCGCTGAGTCGCGCGCCGTCCATCAAGGCGCGTTCCAGATGCGCCGCCAACCATGGGCGGCCATAGACGCCTCGACCCAGCATCAGGCCATCGGCGCCCGAACGCCTCAACGCCTCGCGCGCCTGTTCGGCGGTGATGATGTCGCCGTTGACGATAACCGGGATGGCGACAGCCTGCTTCACCTCGGCCACAGCGTCCCAGTCGGCGACCCCGGTATAGAACTGCTTGCGGGTGCGTCCGTGCACCGTCACCGCCGCCACGCCCAGCGCCTCGGCCCGGCGCGCCAGATCAGCCGCGTTCAGGCTGTTCTCATCCCAGCCCAGACGCATTTTGACCGTCACCGGCCGGCTGACCGCCTGGACGACCGCTTCCATGATCCGCGCCGCCTGATCCGGCGTCCGCATCAAGGCTGAACCACAGGCCGCGCCGGTCACTTCCTTGGCGGGACAGCCGAAGTTCAGATCGACAATGTCAGCGCCCGCCTTCTCGGCCATGCGCGCGCCCTCGGCCATAGCCTCAGCGTTGCCGCCAACCAACTGGATCACCGTTAGCGGCAACTCTCCGCCTACGGCTGCACGGCGCACCACGTCGGGTCGGGCGCGCGCCAGCTCGGCAGCGGCCACCATCTCTGTCGCCACATAGGCGGCTCCCAGCTTTGACGCCAGCACCCGGAACGGCAGGTCGGTGATCCCGGTCATGGGCGCCATCAGCACCCGCCCGTCGATCTGCACATCCCCAATTTTCAGGCCAGTCTTCATTCGGCTTCCTTAGCACCGAAGGCGCCCCCTCTCGTCAAGCGATACCGGGACGCCTAGAAGGCCGTCATGGGATTCTCAGCGATTGTCGTGGCCGCCGGTTCAGGCTCGCGGGCCGGAGGCGCCAAGCAGTGGCGCGTCGTCGCCGGACGTCCGGTGATCGCCTGGTCCGTCGAGGCACTCTTGAAGGCCGGCGCTCGGGAGGTCGTGGTAGTGATCGCCGCCGACGCCGAAGCGACGGCGCAAGCGGCTCTGGCCGGGCTGTCCGGCTGGCGCGCCGTGCCCGGCGGCGCGACCCGGGCCGCCTCGGTTCGGGCTGGTCTGGCGGCGCTGACGGCGGATGGCGCTGAGCCTGTGATGATCCACGACGCCGCCCGGCCTTTCCTGAGCGCCGACATCATAGAGGCGCTGCTGCAGGGCCTTAAGGACGCTGACGGCGCCCTGCCCGCACTCGCCGTCGCCGACAGCCTGCGCCGCACCGAGGGCGATTTCATTGTCGGCGGCGTCGATCGCGACCGCCTCTGGCGCGCCCAGACTCCTCAGGCCTTCCGCCTGAAGACCATCCGCGACGCCTATGCCGCCTGGCCGAACGATGAGACGGCGACCGACGAAGCCGCCGTCGTCGAGCGCACAGGCGGCCGTGTCCGACGGATCCCCGGCGATCCCCGCCTTCTGAAACTGACCTATCCTGAGGATTTCGCTATGGCCGAGGCGCTTGCCGCACCCCGCACCGTCGTTCGCATCGGACAGGGCTTCGATGTTCATCGCTGGGGCCCCGGTTCGTCGGTCTGGCTGTGCGGGGTCGAGATTCCGCACGACCAGACCCTGATCGGCCATTCGGACGCCGATGCGGGCCTGCACGCCCTGACTGACGCCATCCTGGGCGCCATCGCTGACGGCGACATCGGCGACCATTTCCCACCCAGCGACCCGCAATGGAAGGGCGCGTCCTCCGATCGGTTTTTGGTATATGCAGCAGAGCGGGTGGCCGCGCGCGGCGGACGCATCATCAACGTGGACGTCACACTGATCTGCGAACATCCCAAGGTAAAGCCGCACCGTCTGGCGATGCGCGAACGACTGGCGAAACTACTAAATCTGCCGCTGGACGCCGTCAGCGTGAAGGCCACCACCAGCGAGGGGCTTGGCTTCACCGGCCGCAATGAAGGCCTGGCGGCCCAGGCCGCCGTCTCGGTCGAACTGCCCGCCTGACGCCCGGTCAGGCGCGCGGCAATCCGGCCGAGGCCCGTTCCAGCAAAGTCAGCGCCGTGTCTTCGGCGGTCAGTTGCGCCACTCCGACGTCCAGTTCGACGACGAAGGGCGAGCGGTCTTTGCCGGCATCAAAGGCCGTACAGGCGATCACGGCCGCGATCCGTTCAGCCGTGATGCGTGCTGAGGCTTCGTCCGTTGCAGGCAAGGCCAGGGCGAAGGTCTCGCTCGACAGGCGCGCAGCGGTATCTTCGACCCGCACCAGACGCGACACCATGGCTCCTACCTGCGGTATGGCCTTCTCCAACCAACCTCCAGGCCTGGCTGCCGCAACAGCCTCGCGATCCGCCACGCGCAGAACGCACACGGAAAGCGTACGCGACCGCATCCTCGCCCCGCCGACCAGACGATTCAGGTGGGAAGCGAAAAGCTCCCGACTGAACAGGCCCGTCGCCTCATCCATCAGATCGCTGCCTCGAACGGCGTCCAGGGCGCGGCGAAGCCCCCGTTGACGGCGATGATTGCGCGCCAGCGCCATGACGCGCGCAGCCGCGTCGCCCTCCGACGTTTCGGGATCGGCCACATCGGCGAATCCTCGACGATACAGATCGCCCAGGTCCGGCCCAGTCTCCTCGTCCCATAGGTAAAGGGTCAACGGAATGTGGTAGAGGCGGGTGTTCCGGCGCATCCCCGCCGCAATCGCCAATGCGGGCGCGTGCGATCGGTCGCCCCACAGAACAGCGCCGTCGAATGCGCGCTCATGCAGATAGTCGAAGGCCGTGTAGGGCGTCGGCGCCGCCACGACCTCGGCTCCAAGCTCCGTCAAGGCGTTGGAAAGAGCCAGAAACCGGCGATCGGCGGAGCCGGCGGTCAAGATATTCAGTCGAACGTTCTCAACGTCGGGCGCAGCCAGCGTGACGCCATGCTGACCAAAAGTGGCCTGACGCAGGACGAACTCCTCCTCTGCCACCGCGGCGCGAGTCATCTGCTCCAGTCGCAACGCCGCCTGCGCCGGGTGCGGCGCCTTGGACAACGTCAGATCGCACCCGTTCACGCCGGATCGAGTGGGCTCACCTACGCCCAGGATCGTCAGATAGCGAGCGTCCGCCGAGCGCCGCAGTCGCTCGATCTCCTGAGCGTCGAACTGATCCACATCGACCACTGCGGCATCGATCGACATGTCCGCGAGCACCAACAAGGCCGCATCAAGATCCCGGGCGGTCACAGTCCGCCACCCCAGCCGATCCAACCCCTCGCACAGGGGATCCAGAGCGTCATCGAGGCTGGCGACGACCAGCACGCGCGGGTTGGAAAGCAAGCAAAATCTCCTGGATTCGGCCGGCCGCCCCCGCCGCCTTGCCCGAACCATCCGGCATGATACCGGGGTCTTTGCGCCCCGCAATGGGCAAGAACGCGTAGCGTGACATGGCGCTCAGGGGTTTTCACCTCGTGCCAAATGGGGTTAATCCCCCCGCTTGTTCGACGACGAGGCTTCGGATTGACCCAGCCCTTACCGCTCGCGGACCTGCCCATGCGTGGGGCGCGCCTGGCGGGCCGCGCTTTCGCTAGGAGTTGGGGCCGGGACGTCATGCTTTATACCGGCGGGGTCTCGTTCTTCGCCCTGCTGGCCCTGTTTCCGGCAATCGCCATCCTGATCGGTTTCTACAAGGCCGTGCTGACGATCGGTCAGGTCAGCGAACAGGCGGCCGCCTTGGCGGACGTCATACCGTCGGCCGCGCGCACCCTGTTCCTGAATGAGATCGACCGCCTGGCCAACGCCTCGGCCCGAACCGTGTCGTTCCAGAGCGCGATCGCCCTGGTCATCGGCGCCTATGCCGCGCATCGAGGTTTCAAGGCGTTGCTGGCGGGTCTGAACCTGATCCATGACGAAACGAACCCGCTTGGCTTCTTCAAGTTCAACATGCTGGCCTTCCTCGTCGCACTGGCCGCCTTCGCCCTGTTCACCGTAGTGTCAGGCGCCGTGGTCACGTCGCGCCTGATGGAGCACGCCTATGCTGATCAGCCCGGCGGCTGGCTGACTCTCCCTCTGGACGGCTTGTGGCCCGCTCTTGGCTTATGGCTGGGGCTGACCATGCTCTATCGATACGCCATGGCGCACGCCAAACGCGTAGCGTGGAAGGCGGCGATCGTCGGCGGTCTGGTCGCCACGATCATGTCCACCTTCTTCTCCTGGCTGTGCACCATCTATGTCGAGCAAATCGTGCATCTGGGCGCGACCTACGGCTCGGTCGGCGCCGTGGTGGTGCTGCTGATCTGGCTGTCGTGGAACGTCAATGCCGTCTTCTACGGCGGCGCCTTCGCCACGGAACTGGAGATCGACTGGGAAAAGCGCGCCGCCCTGCCCTCGCCGGAAACCTATTCCGATACGGTGGTCAGCCTGTCCGAGCGCCGCCGCTCTCGACAGTGATTTCCAGGACGCCGTCTGCTTCTTCGATCTGAATGACCTGTCCGCCCAGTTCCTGCATCAGAAAGGGCACGTCGATCCGCGCCATGGGGTCGGTCGCCAATAACGTCAGCCGCTCGCCCGCGCGGCGCCCGTCCATCGCCTTGCGCAAGCGCAGACTGGGCACAGGGCATTTGTGACCACGCGCATCGACGACAACAGGCTTCATCGCGATACGACCTCCAGCAACAAGCTCAGGGCGACGCGCACGCTTTCCAACCGAACCTTGTCCCGCCCGGCGGCGCCGAACCGCTTTTCGACATGAATGATGGTTCCATCCGCCGCCGTGACGGCGAAATGGACCAGCCCCACCGGCTTCTCATCTGATCCTCCGCCAGGCCCGGCGATCCCGGTGATCGACACCGCCGCCTGGGCTCGGGAATGCGTTATCGCGCCTTCGGCCATGGCCCGCGCCGTCGGCTCGGACACCGCGCCGAAACGCGCCAGCACGTCCTGAGATACGCCCAGCATCTCTGTCTTGGCCTCATTGCTGTAGGTGACGAAGCCGCGATCAACGACGGCCGATGAGCCCGCAATCGCCGTCAACGCGCCCGCCACCAGGCCGCCGGTGCAACTCTCAGCCGTGGCGATCATCAGGCCGGCCTCGATCGCGCGGCGGATCACACTTTCAGCAGTCGCCTCGATATCCTGCGGCAACATGGGAATTCGCTCCATCATCGAGTCGTCATAGCCTCGCCTCGACCGAATCATCCGCCCGAGGTCGAAAGCAGCGCATGACCGAACACGTCCTGTCTCCGGCCCAAAGCAAGGTCGATGCGATAACACCTGCGGCCTTCGCCGTCGCCATCTTCACTTCGGCCAGCCTGGTCTTCATCGTTCAGCCCATGGCGACCAAGCTGGTGCTGCCGTTGCTGGGCGGATCGCCATCGGTGTGGAACACCGCCATGGTATTCTTCCAGGCGGCGCTTCTCGCAGGCTATCTCTACGCTCACCTGCTGCAGCGGATACCGTCTGTGCGATTGCAGGCCGTGGTGCATCTGGTCCTGCTGGCGGCGGCGGCTGTCTTCCTGCCGCTCAGCATCACACAGGCCCTGGGCGATCCCGACCCGGCCGCGCCGATCGGCTGGCTGCTGGGCGCCCTGGCCCTATCCGTGGGCGCGCCGTTCGCCATCCTGTCGGCCACGGCGCCCCTGCTTCAGGCCTGGTACGCCCGAGCGCGGGCCGGCCGCCCCGACGGGGCCAATCCCTATGTTCTCTACGCCGCCTCCAACCTCGGCAGCTTTCTGGCCCTGCTGGCCTACCCCGCTCTTTTAGAGCCGCTGGCGTCCCTGTCCGCGCAGACGATCGGCTGGACGGTCGGGTACGGCGCCTTCGCGTTGATGATCGTGGGTCTGGCCATCATCATGCCGCGCGGCCTCGGCGCCGCACGCGTCGCCGCGTCGGCCAAGCGCAGTCCGACGATCCCCTGGTCGCGCAAGATCATCCTAATTCTGCTTGCTGCAGCCCCCTCCAGCCTGATGCTAGGCGTCACGGCGCATGTGTCGACCGATGTGGCCTCAGCGCCCTTCCTGTGGGTCGCGCCCCTGGCCCTATACCTGCTGACCTTCGTCATCGCCTTCCAGGCCAAGCCCTGGATACCCCTGCCCGTCACCCTCGTTTTACAGGCGACATTCACCATCATGGTCGTCGCACTGGTCGGCATGACGACCGGGCAGTGGCTGATGCTGCTGGGCCTGCATCTGCTCGCCTTCTTCTTCACCACCCTGATGTGCCACCAGCAGCTGGCCGCGCGTCGTCCCGCGCCGGACCGTCTGACCGAGTTCTATCTGTTGATGTCGTTGGGCGGGGTGCTGGGGGGCGCGTTCACCGCCCTGCTGGCGCCGGTCCTGTTCGAGACGGTGCTGGAATACCCATTGGTCATGGTGCTGGTCTGCCTGGCGCGCCCGTGGCTGGGCGACCGCCCGGCCAAGCGCGAGGTCTGGCTGATGACAGCGGGTCTAGTGATCGCGGTCTCGGTTCCGCTGCTGTTCGAGATGATGCGCTACAATCCGTCGATGCGGGCCACGTTCAGCGATTTCGGACTGACCGCGACGGCGCAGATCATCCTGGGCGTCGCCGCCATCTGCGCCTTCCTGATCCGCGACCGCGCACTGATGTTCACCGCCGTCGTCGCCGCTATGACTCTGTCAGCCCACTACATCGGCCGAGGCTACGACTGGAGCCTTTCCGAGCGCAGCTTCTTCGGCGTCATGCGCGTGGCCGTCACGCCGGACCCCAAGATGGGCGGCGACGTCCATGTATTGATGCACGGCACCACCCTGCACGGCGCCCAGGCGCGCAACCCCGACTTCGCCTGCGCCCCGACCATGTACTATGCGCAAACCACGCCGCTGGGGCAGGCGGCCGAACTGATCCAGGCGCGCGGCCCCGACGCCGTCATCGGCGTGGTGGGTCAGGGCTCGGGCGCCATGGCGGCCTACAAGCGCGCCTCGGACCAGATGACCTTCTTCGAGATCGACCCCATGGTCGACCGCCTGTCGCGCGATCCCAAGTGGTTCACCTTCATCTCAGACTGCGCCGACGGCCCGATCCGCACCGTTCTGGGCGATGCGCGGCTGACGCTGAACAAAGAGGCCGCCGGATCCTATGACCTGCTGATCATCGACGCCTTCTCGTCCGACGCCGTGCCGACTCATTTGCTGACCCGCGAGGCGATCGCGGGTTATCTCAAGCTGCTGAAGCCCAAGGGCGTGGTGGTGTTGCACCTGTCGAACCGCAATCTGGAGATCACCCTGCCCGCCGTCGCAGCAGCCCGGGAACTGGACGCGACCGAATTGCACCAGATCTATATCGAGCACCCGGAAGCCGCCCTGATGGCCGAAGCCTCGACCGAGGCCCTGGCCATTTCGCCGACGCCCGAAGGCCTGGCGGACTTCAAGGCCGACGGCCGCTGGCGCAAGCTGGAGCCGACCGAAGTACGGCCGTGGACCGATGACTACGTCAATCTGTTCGGCGCCCTGATCCGCAGCATGCAATCAAGGGCCGGCTAGGCCGCTCCCGCCACCCGCGCCAGATCGGCGGTGATGCGCTCGGCGACCTTCAGTCGATCCTCCGGCGTGGGCCAGTCGCCCTTCACCACGATCTTCTGATCCGGGCGTATCTTCCAGAAGGCGTGGTTCTTCTGGATCAGGCCCACCAGCCCCATCGGGTTGGGGAAGGTGTTGTTGCGCAGGGTCAGCACCGCGCCCTTCGGCCCGATGTCGATCTTCTCGATCATGGCCGTGCGGCAGTTGGCCTTGATCCCGACGATCCGCAGAAGCTGCTGCGCCTCGTCCGGCAGCGGACCGAACCGGTCGATCAGTTCGGCGGCCATGGCCTCGCGGTCCTCCATCTTCTCGGCGTCGGACAGGCGGCGATACAGGCTCAGACGAACGTTCAGGTCTGGGACGTAATCCTCTGAAATCAATACGGCCGCGCCGACATTGATCGAAGGCGACCAACCGCGATCCGGCGCCGCTTCGCCCTGTTCGCGCAGTTCGGCGACGGCGTCCTCCAGCATCTGCTGGTACAGTTCGACGCCGACCTCGCGGATGTGGCCCGACTGTTCGTCGCCCAGCAGATTGCCGCCGCCGCGCTGGTCCAGATCGTGACTCGCCAACTGGAAGCCGGCGCCCAGATTATCCAGCGACTGCAGCACCTGGAGGCGCCGCTCGGCCGACAGGCTCAGCGGCTTGGTCGGATCAGTTGTCAGATAGGCGAAGGCCCGCGCCTTGGACCGGCCGATCCGGCCCCTGATCTGGTGCAACTGGGCCAGGCCGAACATGTCGGCGCGATGCACGACCAGGGTGTTGGCCGTTGGAATGTCGATGCCGCTTTCGACGATGGTGGTCGAGACAAGCACGTCATATTCGCCGTCGTAGAAGGCGCTCATGACCGCTTCCAGCTGGGTCGGGCTCATCTGGCCGTGACCGACGACGAACTTCACCTCAGGAACCTGTTCGCGCAGGAACCGCTCGATGTCGGGCAAATCCTTCAGGCGCGGCGCGACGTAATAGGCCTGACCCCCGCGATATTTCTCGCGCAGCAGGGCCTCGCGCACCAGCACCGGATCCCACGGCGTGACATAGGTCCGCACCGCCAGACGATCGACCGGCGGGGTGGCGATGATCGACATCTCGCGGATGCCCGACAGCGCCATCTGCAGGGTGCGCGGGATCGGCGTCGCCGTCAGGGTCAGCAGGTGAACATCGGCCCGCAGGGACTTCAGCTTCTCCTTGTGCTTGACGCCGAAGTGCTGCTCCTCGTCGACGATGACGAGGCCCAGATCCTTGAAGCCGACCTGATCGGCCAGCACGGCGTGGGTGCCCACCACGATCTCGAAACTGCCGTCCTTCAGACCCGCGCGCGTCTCGTTCGCGTCCTTGGCCGTGACCATGCGCGACAGGTGGCGCACCTTGATCGGCCAGCCGGCGAAGCGCTCCGAGAAGGTCTTGAAGTGCTGACGCGCCAGCAGGGTCGTCGGGCAGACGATAGCGACCTGTTGCCCCGTCATGGCCACGACAAAGGCCGCACGCAGGGCGACCTCGGTCTTGCCGAAGCCGACGTCGCCGCAGATCAGGCGATCCATCGGCGTGCCCTTGCCCAGGTCTTCCAGCACGTCGCCGATGGCGTTCAGTTGGTCGTCCGTTTCCTCATAGGGGAAGCGGGCGCAGAACTCGTCGAACAGACCAGCGGGGGGCACGATGGCGTCGGACACGCGCAGCGCCCGCTTGGCGGCCAGGGCGATCAGCCCCTCGGCCATGGCGCGCAGGCGCTCCTTGGCCTTGGCCTTGCGCGCCTGCCAGCCTGCGCCGCCCAGACGGTCGAGTTGAACCCCTTCGGCGTCCGTGCCGTATCGGGTCAGAAGATCAATGTTTTCAACCGGCAGATAGAGCCTGCTCTCACCAGCATAGAGGAGTTCGAGGCAGTCGTGCGGCGCCTCCTGGATCTCCAGCGTCCGCAGGCCTTCATAACGGCCGATACCGTGATCCAGGTGAACCACCAGATCGCCCGCCGTCAGGGCCGAAGCTTCCGCCAGGAAGTTCGACGCCCGCCGCTTGCGCCTGGGTCGCGCCAAACGGTCGCCCAGGATGTCGGTCTCGGAGATGACGGCCAGATCGTCGGTGGCGAAGCCATGCTCAACCGGCAGCACTGCGCGCAGATAGATGCCGTCGGGCGCGCCGGACACATCGTCCCAGTCGCGCACCGCCACGACGTGCGTCAGACCGTGATCGCTCAGCATGGCGGCCAGACGTTCGGCCGAGCCTTCGGACCATGAGGCGAACAGGACGCGCTTGCCCTGCCCTTTCAGCGCCTCGGCGTGCTGAGCAACGGCGGCGAACAGGTTGACGCTGTCCTGCGACCGCTCGGCCGCGAAGCTGCGGCCCAGTCGACCGCCAGCGTCCTCGCCCGAACCGGCGGCCAGCGGCGACAGACGGCGCACAGCGCGACCGGCCAGGGCGCTGTTCCAGTCGCCGTCGTCCAGATAGAGCCGCGCAGGCGGCAGGGCGCGATAGGCCGCCCCGCCCTTGCCGCGCGCCGCCTCCTTGCGCGCCTCATAGGCGTCGACGGTCAGGTTCCAGCGCTCTGCGCGCGCCTGCTCCGTCTGGCTGTCGAGGAAGACCGGCGCCATGTCCGGCAGATAGTCGAACAGCGTATCCAGCCTGTCGTAGAACAGCGGCAGCCAGTGCTCGACGCCCTGACGGCGCGCGCCCTCGCTGACGGCGGCGTACATCGGCTCGTCGCCCGGCGCGCCGAACAGGTTCAGATAGCCGCTGCGGAAGCGCGAGATCGAATCTGCATCCATCAGCACTTCGGACACCGGCGACAGCGAAACCGCCTTCAACTGGCGCGTCGAACGCTGAGTCTCGGGGTCGAAGGCGCGGATCGATTCCAGCTCAGACCCGAACATGTCGAGGCGCACCGGCTCCTCGAAGCCCGGCGGGAAGACGTCAATCACCCCGCCCCGAATGGCGTATTCGCCGCGCTCCGACACGGTCGAGGCGCGCACATAGCCGTTGGCCGCGACGTAGCGTTCCAGAGCCGCCGTATCGAGATCTGCGCCGACCTTGGCCGCGAAACCGGCGCCCGTAACGGCGCTGCGCGGCGGCGTGCGCTGGGAGGCGGCTGCGACCGTGGCGACCACCAGCAGCGGCGTTCGGTCCGACGGATCGCGCGTCGCCAACCGGGTCAGAGTCGCCATGCGTTGCGCCGCGACCGAAGCGGTAGGGCTCAGCCGGTCATAGGGCAAACAGTCCCACGACGGATATTCAAGAACTTCAACATCCTTGGCGAAGAAGCGGAAGGCCTGGATGAAATTGCCTGTGCGCTGATAATCGCGCGCGATAAACAGAGCCGTCCCGCCCTGGGCCTTAATGCGTTCGGCGACGATCAGGGCGTCTAGCCCCTCCGGCGCGCCGCCCAGTTCTGCGTCGATCCGCGCCAGCGCCGCGCCCATCAACCGATGCCCTTGGCCACTTCGGCCGCAACATGTTCGCGCATGAAGGCGCGGATGCGAGCCAGCATAGGCCCTTCGAACTCGGGCGGCGTCGGTTCGCGCTCAATGATCCAAGCGTAGAGGTACTGGTCCTCTTCATCCAGCAGGCGCTCGAACTCGGTCAGTTCGTCGTCGTCCAGCGTCGGCGTGATCTGATCGGCGAAGGGCCCCAGCACCATGTCCGCCTCGCGGAATCCCCGGCGCCAGGCGCGGAAGGCGATGCGGCCCAGGCGCGTCTTGCGCTCGTCAGAAATCAGGGCGTCCTCGGGACGTGCGTCGATATCGGCCACGCGGTTTCCTTGCCTGTCCGTTCACTTCGGTAAGAGGCCGATCAGATAGCGTTCCAGACGCCGCTTCGCCAGCTATGCTGTCCAATGATGAGGCCCGAGATTCTCTTTCCCCTGTTCGCCGACGTCTCCACGCTGAAAGGCGTGGGGCCGCGCAGCGCGCCTCTGGTGCAGAAGGTGGCGGGCCCGCTCGTGCGCGACGTGCTGTTTCTGTCGCCCAGCGGCGTGATCCAGCGGCGGCGCACCACGGCGATGGAGGCCGTCGACGGCGAGATCGGCGTCTTCGAGGTGACGATTGACCGCCTGATTCCGCCGCACAAACACGGCGCGCCGATCAAGGTCCGCGCCATCGACGACACCGGCTTCATCCACCTGATCTGGTTCGCCGGTTCGCCGCGCCATATCGAGAGCCTGGCTCCACGCGGTTCGCGCCGTCTGGTGACGGGCAAGGTCGAGCGCTTCAACAGCGAAGTCCAGATCGCCCACCCCGACTACATCCTGCCGGTCGAGAAGGCGGATGAGATTCCGCTGTCCGAACCCGTCTATCCGGCGACGCAGGGGTTGACCTCGCGCCAGATCCGCAAGCTGGCGCAGGGCGCTCTGGCCCTCGCCCCCGAACTGCCGGAGTGGCAGGAGCCGAACTGGCTGGCGGCGCGTCGCTGGGTCGGCTGGCGCGCGGCGCTGGAAGCCCTGCACGCGCCGACGACCGAATCTGACCTGACGCCGGACGCCCCGGTGCGCCAGCGTCTGGCCTATGACGAACTGTTCGCCCACCAACTGGCTCTGACCCGTCGTCGCCGCGCGCGTCAGATCACGCCCGCCGCCCGTATCACGCCGGGTGAGGCATCAGCCCACCTGCTAGCCGCACTGCCCTTCGCCCTGACCAGCGCACAGGAACAGGCCATCGCCGAGATTCGCGCTGACCTGGTTTCCGGCGAGCAGATGGGACGGCTGCTGCAAGGGGACGTCGGCTCGGGCAAGACGGCGGTTGCAGCGGTGGCCCTCGCCGATGCGGCGTCCAGCGGCTTTCAGGCGGCCCTGATGGCGCCGACCGAGATTCTGGCGCGCCAGCACCATGAAAAGCTGTCGCCAATGCTGGAGCAGGCGGGCGTGTCCAGCCTGCTGCTCACCGGACGTGACACGACGGCGGAACGGCGCGTCAAGCTGGCGGCTCTGGCATCGGGCGAGGCCCAGGTCGCCATCGGCACCCACGCCCTGTTCCAGGACGCGGTGCAGTTCAACCGGCTGGCCCTGGCCGTCATCGACGAACAGCACCGCTTCGGCGTGCGCGAGCGTCAGCGCTTGCAGGCCAAGGGCGATCCGGCTCTGGGCGGCGTCCATCTGCTGACCATGTCGGCGACGCCGATCCCGCGCACGCTGGAGCTGACACAGTACGGTGAACTGGAGGTCAGCCGCCTGATGGAGAAACCGCCCGGCCGCACGCCCGTGACCACGGCCGTCCTGCCGCTGGCGCGCATCGGCGAGGTTGCGAAACGCCTGAAGGCGGCGGTTGAGGCGGGCGCCCAAGCCTATTGGATCTGTCCTCTGGTGGCGGAATCCGAGGCCATCGACTTGGCCGCCGCCGAGGATCGGGCCAATGACCTGCGCAAATATCTGGGAACCGAGGTCGGCCTGGCCCACGGCCAGATGCCGGGCGCCGAGCGCGAAGCGGTGATGGCCGAGTTCGCGGCGGGCCGCCTGCCCGTTCTGGTCGCGACGACCGTCGTCGAGGTCGGCGTCGACGTGCCCAACGCCTCCATCATGGTGATCGAGCATGCCGACCGCTTCGGCCTGGCGCAATTGCATCAGCTTCGCGGTCGCGTGGGACGCGGCGCCAAGGCCAGCTCCTGCATCCTGCTGTACGGCGGCGAGGACGGCGCCCTGGGCGAGACGGCGAAAGAACGACTTGAGACCCTGCGCCGTACCGAGGATGGCTTCGTCATCGCCGAGGAAGACTTCCGCCTGCGCGGCGGCGGCGACCCGCTAGGCCTGAAACAGAGCGGCTTCCCGGCCTATCGATTCGCCGATCCGATCCGCCATCGCTCGCTGCTGCTGGCGGCGGCGGACGACGCACGTCTGCTGCTGGGCCGCGACCCCGAGCTAGCCAGCGAGCGCGGTCAGGCCGTGCGTCTGCTGGAGGCCCTGTTCGACTGGAAAAACGAACGCCCCTCAGCGGACTAAGGGGCGTCGTAAAACTCAGCTAGGTTTTGAAGCGATCAGCCTGCGTTGCGGGCGATGCGTTCGACTTCCTTGCGGACCTGGGTCTCGACGATGGCGGGCAGGTTGGCGTCCAGCCAATCCTTCAGCATCGGACGCAGCATCTCGCGGACCATGGCCTCGACCGTATTGCCGCTCATGAAGTTCATGTCGGCGGCCGAAGCGACCGGCGCAGGTTCCGGCTTCTGGAAACTGGCGGCCAGACCGGCGAAGGCCGAGGCCGCGCTGGCCGCAGCGGTTTCGCCGACCAGAGTTTCGACCTCTGCCGTCGCGACGGCGGGCTGCGGCGCGGCTGGCGCAGCCTCGGCTGGGAACGGCGCAGCGTCCGCCACGTCCAGATCGCCGATGGCTTCGGCGGCTGGCGCCTCATAAGGCTCGGTCAGTTCCAGCACTTCGTCCTCCACCGGAGCGGGCTCCGGCTCGGCGACGACGGGTTCTGGCTCCGGCGCGGGCTCGGGAGCCGTCTCCGTCGCGGCGGCGGTTTCAGCCGGAGCGTCGTCTTCAGAGATAATCCGGCGGATCGACGCCAGAATCTCTTCCATCGTCGGTTCCTGGGCGGCTTGTTCGGTCATGTCGGAACCTCAACCTGGGCGCTCGAACGGGGACACTCGCCAACCGATGCGGACTAGGCAGGCGACGATGGGGACCGAGCTTTCAGACTCGCCTCCCCTTGAATCCTGTCGTCGCATCAACGCCCGTCGGAATCAACGAACGTTTTGTCGTTCAGTCTTCAGCCCTGGGGAGCAGTGCGAACGACTTCGCCCTTCAACTGACGATCAACCGGCGCATCTTCCACATCGACGGCGGGCGTCGTGGCCGGGGCGGCGACGCGGTCGATGGCCTCGATCACGCCATCCCAAGGCAGGGCGCCGCGATTGCGCACCGCGCGATAGTTGTCGGACGGGTCATAGGCATCGATCGTCGGATCCAGGTTGGGACCGCCCAGACGCCCCATGGCCGCCAGAAGCTGGGCCTGGGCCACATATTCGTTGCGGCGAGCGCTGGTCAGGGCGACTTCCGCGCTGCGCAGTTCAAGCTCCTGGTTCAGCACGTCCAGGGTGGTGCGCAGGCCGACCTGAGCTTCCTGGCGCACGCCCTCGGCGGCGACCGAGGCGGCGCGCACCGCCTGTTCGCCAGCCTGAACGCTGGAACGCGCCGAAGTGCTCTGAGCATAGGCCGAGCTGACCGACTGCAGAACCGTGCGACGTTCACCCTCGACATTGATCTGTGCGGCGTTGGCGCGCTCCAGAGCCTGGGCGACGCGCGAACGATTCAGGCCGCCCGTGAACAAGGGCACGGAGACCGTGGCGCCCGCCGTAAAGCTGGTGCGATCGCCCAGGTCCAAGCCCGACAGATCATTGGCCGTCCCGCCATAGGAGGCGTTCAAGCGCGCCGAAGGCAGATATTCCGCCCGCGCCGCCGCTACATTGGCCTCGGCCGCGCGCTGAGCGTGAACGGCGGAAAGCACGCCGGGGTTCTCGGCAAGGCCGACGTCCATGGCGCTGTCGAAATCGGTCGGCAGGCCCGGCAGCGTCGGCAGGGTCTGCAGGTTGGACGGCGCCTGTCCCACGACGGCGGCGTAAGCCGCGCGCGACACCGACAGTTGCGCCTGAGCGCTGGCCAGATCGGATTCGGACTGCGCCAGACGGGCTTCGGACTGAGCGACGTCGGTGCGGGTGATCTCGCCAACCTCGAATCGAGCGTTCGATTCATCCAACTGGCGACGCAGCACCTTCAGGTTCTCCTGGCGGATGCGCAGGATTTCCAGATCGCGGGTGACGTCGGCGTAGGCCTGAATGACCGTCACCATGACCTGCTGCTCGACCTGACGCAGGTTCTCGCGACCGGCCAGCACATTGGCTTCGGCCGCAGAAATGCCGTGCGACACGCGCCCAGCCGTCCAGATATTCTGCGTCAGGCTGACGCTGGCGCTGGCGCCGTCGCTTTCGATCGTCCCGCCGCTGATGCTGCTGCTGCCCGGCAGCGTGCCGGTGGCGTCGGGCACGCCGTCGCCGTTGGTGTCGATCGGGAAGGTCTGACCGGGGATCGTCGTCGTCACACGATCGGTGCGCGTGCGGCTGTAATCGACACCCGCCGAAGCGTTGACGGTCGGGCGCAGACCCGCGCGCGCCTGGACGATGCTCTCATCCAGGGCCCGTTGATTTGCCCGTTGCGCCAACAGGGTCGGATTGGTGCGATAGGCCAGACCGATGGCTTCCTGAAGCGACTCGGCGAAGACCGGCGTCGCCCCCATCGTCAATGCGACCAGTGCGACCGAAGCGAGCGCGCGCGAGCGTTTCAACATGAACCTGTCCCTGCCTGACGCCCCCATCCGGCGCGCCTGTAGTGCCTTGTAGCGGCGTAGTTGGGGGCTAGCCGCGTCCGACGCCAGTTAAGTTTTTTTCACGCACCGCGACGCCCCTTCCGTCGCCGCCAATAGCCTTAAAGCGCAAACGCAGGCGCAGGGACCATTTCCGCCAGCAACTCAGGCGCAGCGTCGAACAGTTCGCGCCGCGAAACGCCTTCGCGACCACGCACATAGAGGATGGCCGCGCCGCTGGCGCCGTCGCGCTCCACCACAGCCAGACGGCCGCCCGGACGCAGGGCCGCAATCCACGATTCGGGGCGCTCAATAACCGCGCCTTCGCTGATGATCAGGTCGTAGCCCTCGGCCTGCGGCTGGCTTAGCGGCGCCACGACGGTCTCGACCCCGGCCTCGGCCAGCGCGGCGCCGACCACGTCGAACACGGCCGCGTCGGATTCCTGAGCCGTAACCGACAGGCCCATGTGCGCCAGGACGGCGGCGGCGTACGGCGCGGCGATCGCCAGGGCCTTTTCACCGGCGCGGGCGTCCAGCCCTTGCAGCAGCTTGGCCACATCGCGCGGCAGCATCAGGCGACGGTCGCCCGCAATTTCCGGCTCGACGTCGGCATAGGCCGAGAAGGCGCGGTCGGCGGCGCAGAATCGCTCGCGCTCCACAGCGCCGATAGCGGCGTGCAGTTGGCGGTCGGTGACGTCGTTCACACGGACCTGCGAGTCCAGCATCACCTTGCGGGCGGCGGCGAAATCCATAATCCGAAGTCCTTCAGGTCGGCTCAGGCGAAGAAATGTGACGCGCTTATAGGTCCGTGCGTTGCAGCGGACAATCCGATCTGATAGCTGACGGCCCTCGCGATGGCGGGGCCCCACCGATAAGGGGTCACGGCCTGATGGCGGAGTGGTGACGCAGAGGACTGCAAATCCTTGCACCCGGGTTCGATTCCCGGTCAGGCCTCCATCGCGATGAACATCGAGAAAGCCGCCCTTCGGGGCGGCTTTCTTGTTTTCTGACCTAGCCCGCTCCCGCTGTCGTCAGATGGTGCAGGGCGACGGCGCTGGTCGTCGCCACGTTCAGCGAATCGAATCCGCCCGCCATCCGGATACCGATCGGACGACAGCGCGCGATCAGGTCTCGCGGCAGACCAGGCCCTTCGCTGCCCAACAGAAGAGCTGTACGCCTCTCCGGCTTCAGCTCCGTCAGCGTCTGGTCCGCAGAGGGCGTCAGGGCCAGCACCTCAAAGCCCCTGCCCTGCAACAGCTCGATCATCGCTTCGGCCTCAAGCTCCGTCGCCATGGGCGTCCGCAACACGGCCCCGACCGAGACCCTGATCGCCTTGCGATAGAAAGGATCGCAGCAGGTCCGATCCAGCAGCACCGCTCCGGCTCCAAAGGCGGCGGCGTTGCGGAACAGCCCGCCCATGTTGTCGTGATTGCCGATTCCACACGCCACGACCACCACGGCCCGCTCTGGCAGGCTGTCCAGCAGAGCGCCCGGATCGACGACCTCAGGCTTGCGCCCCAGAGCCAGAATGCCGCGATGCAGGTCGAACCCCGCCACGGCGTTCAGGACCGCCTGCGACGCCACATGAACCGGCACGCCGCCCGGCAGGCGCTCCAGCACCCCTCGCAGGTTCTCCAGGCGCTTCTCGGCGATCAGGACGGACACCGGCTCGCAGCGCGACGCCTCGGACGCCAGCACGCGCAGCACCACCTCGCCTTCAGCGACGAACAGGCCCTGCCGCCCGGTCAGGTCGCGCTCCTTCACATTGCGGAAGGCGGCGATGCGCGGATCATCGGGGTCGTTCACATGGGTCGGCGTCATGCGGAGCCTTGTAGCGCAGGGCATTGCGAAAAAATTTGGCGATTTCTGCCTTTTACCCGTTGCATGAATCGAAAAGGCGCTGCTATACGCCGGCCTCCCCCGAGGGGATGTTCCGCGGTAGCTCAGTGGTAGAGCAGCCGACTGTTAATCGGCTGGTCGTAGGTTCGAATCCTACCCGCGGAGCCACTCGGGGGTATTAAGCCCATGAAATTATTGCGCTTAATATTTACCCCTGGTGGCTTCCCATCCAGCTTCCCATCCGCCGACCACGCGATACGATTTTTCGCGTCTTCGTTCTGCATGGCTTTGCACCCCTTTTCAGCGATCGAGCTCAGCGGGCGACCTAGCGCCTGAACAAGCCCTCCAACGAGGGCCGTTCATGGTGCCCAGGCAAGGCTCCCGCGGGTGATTCTAGCGGCTCGAACCGGGTAGGTTACCGAAGCAGTCGGCGTCGCCCGACATCGACATTTCAAACACGGAATCGATTAGTCGCAGCTGCGGTCACGACGCCGATATCTATCCACACCTTTCGATCCTCCAGGCGCGTGAACAGAGCGGTTGGCGACGTGCTGGCGGCGGCGGTCGGCTCAGCGTTCCGCCACATCCACTGAGCCCGGATCGGACACGACGCCCTCCTCCAACCCCAGCCAGTCCGCCATGCGGCCCAGCTCCGCCTCGAGGGCGTCCCGCGTATGGGCAGGCGCGTTCTCCTCCAGATGGACGGACCGAACCATCAAACGCCCGCGCTGGCGGTCTGCCTTAAGGTCCACGCGGGCGACGAGCCCTTCGTCCAGAAGAAAGGGCAGCACGTAATACCCATGTAGCCGCTTCTCCGCAGGCACGTAGATTTCGATGCGATACCGGAAACCGAACAGTCGCTCGGCGCGGTCACGATGCCAGATCAGCGGATCGAAGGGAGCAAGAAGCGCTGAGGCCTCGATCTTGCGCGGCGTGCGCGCTTCGTGATGCACCCAGGCGTGGCGACAGCCCGGCGTCGAGACCGGGATCAGAACCCCTTCCTCCGTCAGCTCCATGATCGCGCGCCGCGTCGCTTCCAGAGGCTGACGGAAATAGTCGCGCAGTTCGGCCTCGGTCGCGACGCCGTGCGCCCGCGCCGCCCGCTCGATCAATCCGCGATGCGCCTCGGCGTCCGTCGGCGTCGGCGCCGCCAGGACCGCCACCGGTAAGACGCGTTCGACGAGGTCGTAGACGCGCTCAAAACTGCCTCGCCGCTCGGCGGTCGTGATGTGGCCGGCCCAGAACAGCCACTCCAGCGTCCGTTTCGTATCGCTCAATTCCCACCAGCCGGGTCGCCCCTTGTGGGTTTCGAAATCCGAGGCCGCCATGGGGCCGTCGCTCCGGATCCGGTCCAGAAGCGCCATGGCTTCGGGGCGCCGTTCGCCGGCGTAGAGCTTCATCTGCCCCCAGCCGGTCTCGCCGTGATCGGCCTGGGCCATGCGCCAGCGCAGGAGCGGGTGCAGGTCGAACGGGATCAGGGACGCCTCATGCGCCCAATATTCGAACAGTCGGCGCTGGCCAGGCGGCCCCCATGCCAGCCGGTCCAGATCGGCGCGGTCATAGCCGCCCAGTCTCGAGAAGGCCGGCAGGTAGTGCGCGCGAGACAGCACGTTGACGCTATCGATCTGATGCAGGTGCAGATGATCGATTGTGCGCATGAGATGAAGAGACGATGGAGCCTCGGGCCGGCGGCCGCCGAATCCCTGGGCGCCGAGCGCCATCCGGCGCGCCTGCGGCAAGCTGATCGTCTCCATGCCCGCCTTCACCCAGCACCCGTCCCTATCGAAGAATGACCCGTGCCGCAAAGCAGGCAATGGCGAACAGGGCCAGAATCACCATGAAGCCGTGCGTCTCCCAGAAGGTCCAGGGGAGAAGGTCGGAGAGGACTTCGTCGTCGGGCTCGGACTAGTCACCGCCCACCGCCGCTGGGCCGCCCCTGCGTCCCGAGCCGATAGCCTCACCCTTCTGGTAGAGCGCTGACTTCACGTCATTGCTGGATCGGTCGCCGGAGCCGCAAGGGCCGACGAACGGCCTCGCCATAGGCCCCGTCAGGACGACGCCAGCACCACGCCGACCAGAACCGCCGCCCAATGCACGCTGGCGGCCGCCACCACATGGCCATGCCAGACGGCCCGGAAGCACCCGAGCTTCTTGCGAACGTAAAAGACCGCTCCGGACATGTAGAGGGCCCCGCCGACGGCCAGAAGCAGAAGGGCGATCCAGGAGCCGTGAGCGATCATCGGCTTGAAGGCGATCACGACCAACCAACTCAAGGCAATGTACAGGACGATCCAGAACCGGCGGCCGACGCCCGGCAGGAACAGCTTTCCCAGGGCCCCGAGGATCGCAAGGCTCCACACCGCAGCCGTCATGCCCCACGCCCAGGCGCCGGTGAGATTGTGGGTGGTGAACGGCGTGTATGAGCCGGCGATCATCAGGAAGATGCCCGCGTGATCGAGACGACGTAGAAGCGGGCGCCACCGGGGCGCTGCGAAATTATAGGCGGTTGAGAAGCCCAGCATCGCCAGCATGCCGACCGCATAGACGCAGACGGCCAGGACCAGCCCGAGGCTTCCCTTGGCCACGGACAGTCCCAGGAGGACGCCGCCGCCGAACAGGGCGAAGGCCAGACCGACGATATGCACCACCAGGTCCGCGCACCTGGCGCGCGACGTCGGATAGTGCCTCGGCGGAAGAGTCATCTGGGTCACGGCGTTCAGCCTATCATAAAATCCCACACGAGGGCGCTGGCGGCGTCCCGCCTGCCTACACGTCCAGCTCGAGAATCCGGACATGCTGCTGTCCGCAATGCATGTCGCAAAGTACCGGATGGAAGCGCGAGTGGCTAGAAACCGAAATCGATCTGATCGGCCGAAACATGTCGTTTACGGGGCCGGGGCCGACGCTCGCTCATGGCGGCGGACGACGGCGGAACCTCCTGAGGTTGTCTCGACACTTCGGATAGGGGCCGATCAATTCCAGGACGGGCGGAGCGGGCGCTCTCGATCAGCTTGGGCGCGCGCGGCGCCGTGAGGGACATCGGCCGCCTCGACTTTCGGGATTTGCGCGTCTCCTTCCAGGCCGTCAGTTCGCTCTCCCACCACCCGACCCGGTTCACCGATATCCGCACCGGTTCCGGGAAGTCGCCCAGCCGCTGAAGCCGCCAGGCCGTGGAGCGGCTCAGGCCCGTGACGTCCCGGACCTTATTCCACGTCAGCAGCCGGTCCTCCGGTCCGCCGCTCTCCACCGGTTCCCGATCCTGCTCCCAAGTCACCGGCGTCGTCCTCTTGCGGCAGACGGCGCGCCTGTCCGGATGTCGGAAATCTGCGACCGGGCCCAGTCGCGCAGCAGGCCCCGCGGATAGTGAGGTTTGGACCGGACATGTCGGCAGGGCGGGCCGTCGTTGCCGGTGGACCACAGCCGCGCCAGGGTCGCCGGCTTCATCCGGATGCCGAACAGGCCGATGAAGGCTGAAGCCTCCGCTCGCGTCAGCAGGTCCTCGTCCCCATCCGTCGAAGGCGCTTCCCCTTCAATATCGCGATCCGGGATCATCGCCCCGTCTCCCTGGAGGCGCATTGGCGCGAACTGGTCAGTTGCCGCCCCGCGCTGAGAGCGAGGTAGCAGTCCACGACCGTGGCCACATAGGCGCGGGTCTCGGCGATATCGGGCACGCGCCCCAGACGGGCGACACGGCCGGGGCCTGCGTTATAGGCTGCCAGCGCCAGGCGAAGGTCCCCGAACCTGAGGATCTGCCGCGCCAGGTAATCGGCGCCGCCCATAAGGTTTTCAATGGGATCAAAGCGATCCTTGACGCCCAACTCGAGGGCGGTGGCCGGCATGAGCTGGGTCAGTCCGCCGGCGCCGGCCGGCGATCGGGCGTCCGCACGATAGGCGCTCTCAGTGAGGACCAGGGCATGGAGCAGCTTGGGGTCCAGACCGTGACGATCGGCGGCCGCAGCCACGGCCTCGCCGAACGGTTGGCTCAGCGGCCCCAGACGCGACTCATCACCGCCGTCCCATACCCCCTCCTCAACGACAGCCGCTCGCCCGAACAGATCGCCTCCGGCGCGCGACCAGTCGACCGTCTGGGCCGAGCTCACGACCGGCCACGCCGCCAGAAGCGCCGCCGTCAAAAACAGTCTCACCATGTCAGAACCTCCCGATAGACTCCCCTCGCCTCGTCCCTGAGGACGGGACCGAAATAGCGGCTGTCGAAGCTCCCCGGCGTGTCGCCGAGCAGGAAGAGCTCGTCGTCCGCGAGGAGGCGGCACTGGTTCCAGGTCGGGAGGGCGACCCCCTCGCCGTCCCTTGCGACCCTCAAGACCCGCCGCCCGGGCGTGCGGACGACGCGGCTGTCAGCACAGACCCTGTCGCCGCCGACGGCCGCGACGCGCTTGACCAGAAGGACCTCGGACGGCATGCCCAGTCGCGCGAGATAGCGTCGAACCCGTCCGGGCTGGGCGATCGCCACGATCGACCCGCGTTCGACCTCCGCCCCCGAGCGGAGATAGAGGCCGCGCGGAAGGCTTGGGCTCTCATTGACCAAGGCCAGGGTCGGCCTGTCGGCTGCGACCAAGGCCCCCGCAGCCAGACCGATCCCTGCTGCAGTCAGGCTCCAGCGCCGCCAAAGGGTCCGGTGCGGGGTCATGGCTGATAGGGCTCCAGCACCAGGTCGCGCGTGATCATTACCTGCACCGGGGCGCCCGAGCGCAGCCGGATCGAGGGGCGCACCTCGAGTTCGCGATCCACCAGACGGCCGCCCACCTGAGCGCCCTCTATGGCGGCGGCGTCGCCGGCGTCCCCACGCCAGCCGCCCGAACCCCGGTCGCCGCCGTCCCGGGCCATCTGCCCGAGCGTCGTGATGGCTCCGGCGAAAAGCGTCCCGACCAGAAGGGGAAACAGCCGGCGATCCACCTGACCGCGCACGCCCACGGCCCCTTGCGCGTCCACGCCGGGCTCTCCGTCCAGCATCAGGCTCTTGCCGTTGGGCAGGATCAACCGATCCCAGACCAGGAAAGCCCGCCGGTCGCCATAGGCGCTCTCCCCCTCATGGCGGCCGATCAGCCGCGTGCCCTGGGGGATGAGGAGGTGCCGTCCGCTCACCGTGTCGAAGACGTTCTGGGTGGTCATGGCCACCACGGGCCCCGCACGCGCCGTGTCCACGCCGGTCAGCAGGGCCGCCGGCACGACTGCGCCGGCCTTGAGTTCGAAGGGCGACAGGGGCGCAACCAGGACATTCGGATTGTAGGCCGAACCCCGGCTTCCGTTCGTCAGCAGACCCCGGTCCGACGCTGGCCGTTCAGGCGGAGCTTCGACCGATGGTCGCCCGCCGACACTACCTTCAAAGAAGAGGCCAGAGCGCGCCGCTTGCGCCGCACCGTTGTCGGGCGTCCTCGGCGTCGAGACCGGACGATAGGCCGGCTGAGGATATGAAGCGGCAGACGGCGCTGGGCCCTTAACGTCAGCGCCGACCGCCGCAGCGCCGCGCGGCGGCGGCAAGCGATCATAGCTGGCCGGCTGGCGCGTGACGGCCTCGGCTGGCCGCACCACCCCGGCGGCAGCGTCCGGACGATCCTCCCCGGCGCGCGCCTGGGCGTTGGCCCGCAACTCCGGCTGAACCACGAAGGCCCATGCGAGCGATCCCGCCACCAGGACCACGCCGCCCAGAACCATGACATGGACGACCGACTTGCGCAGTCGGACGACCGGCGGCCGCAGCGCGCGCAGAGACAGGTGGACCGGTTCCTTGGGAAGCGGCGAACCGGGACCTTGAGGCGCCGTCATAGCCCGGCTCCCAGCCGACGGATCCGCACGACCTGCGGACGACGATCCCCCAGGCGCAGCTCGGCCCGATCGAACAGGCGATCGACCACGAAGAGCCCGCCTTGCTGTCGGTAGTTGACCATCTGGGCCTCGCCGTCCGGCGCGACCACGAAGAGGACCGGCGCCTCGTGGCCCTCCAGGTCCGCGCCGAAGGCGATGAAGGTGCGCCGGCCATCGTTGAAGACCGAGGTCGGCGTCCAGCGCGCCCGCCGCCCTAAGGGCTCGATGCGGTAGCGGGCGTCGAGCGGCCCCTGAGGCGTCGCGACCCGATCAACCCGGTCCGGCGACTCAGGCTCCGCCACCTTCCCGGCCTGTCCGGCGTCATCCCAGGCCACGGCGGCGTTGAAGGCGTCGGCTGCGCCGCTCCTGAGATCGAGGAGATAGACGCGACGATTGGTGGTGAGGACCAGGTTGGTCTCCAGCCCGCGCTCAAGCGGCTTGATCAAGACATGGGTGCGGCCGGCCGAACCCGCCCCGGAGGCGACCTCGCCTATCTGCCAGCGCACCGTGTCCCCGGCGGCCTTGGAGACGAGGGTCTCGCCCTCCCCCAGCGTCAGGGTGGTGACCCGTAAAGGTGCGGTCCAGATTTCGAACACCCGCCCCGGAGACCAGGCGAAGACCCGGACCCCGCCGACAAAACCGTCCGCCCGCGACGGCGCCCGCGCCGCCTGGTTGGCCCGGGCGATGGCCGCACGCCCCGTTGGTCCGGACGTCGCCTCGACCTCGACCGTCGGCCTGCCGCTCACGACGGCCAGATACGGAACGGCCGTCTCGCTCTCCGCCGGCAGGGCCAGGACTTCGACGGCAGGGCTGTCCTCTGCCTCCGCCTCAGCCGCAGGCGCGATCGCCAGAACCTCGTCGCCGGCCTGCAGGGCGGCGCAGCCGGACAGGAGCAGGCCCGCCCCGGCCAGGGGCAGCGCCGATCTCAGGAAGCGTCGGGGGTCCATGATACGTCCTCGATCTTCAATCCCAGGGGGTTCTTCATCAACTCGGCCTCTGTACGAGGCGGCTGCAGGCCGGTCGTGATCAGCGCCCGCCAGCGTTCGCTCCCGGCCTGCTGGCCGTTGACGAAGCGGGTCTCGCGCCATTGCAGGTCGTAGGTTCGCTCGGTGCGGCGCACGACGTTGAGCACCTCGACATTGACCGCCTCGCGCCCGGCGTCGGCGAAGGGGTCGTGGGTCTGGGCCCAAGCGTTGAGGAAGGCGGCGGCGCGCGGCGTCATCAGGTCATAGGCCCGCAGCCAATTCTGCCGGATGACGATGGGGTCGATGCTCTTGGAGCGAACGTCGCGGATCCAGCCGCCCAAGGCGTGGCCGACCTGGGCCTCGTTGGGCTCGTAGCGGCCGCCGATGGCGGTGATCTTTTGGGTTTCTCCCCAGTCGGACACCTCCACCACGAAGGGCATGACCACGGCCCGCTCGGCCTGGACCCACCAGCCCGCGCCGAGAAAGGCGGCCAGGATCAGATTGGCCAGGGCCATGCGCCGCCAGTTGCGGGCGTGGGCCAGGGACAGACCCATGCGGTCGTCCCAGACCTGGCCGGCCCGCTGATAGGGGGTGGAGTCAGGCGCGGCGCTCAGCGCCCGCCGGGGGCGAAAGAAGGGATGCATGGCCTTCAGGGCTCCTCGGTTTTCAGGGAGGGCGACAGGACGCCGCTGGTCTCGCCGGAGGGCATGAGGCCGCGGCCGGCGTTGGCGACGAAGAAGGCCTGAAGCGCCGCGGATCGGCCCGTAGCCCTGCCCCGCGCCGGGACGTCGCCGCCCGCCGCCGCGCGGTGGAAATCCCTGCGCGCCGCCTCAGCCTCCCGGGCGATGGTTTCGGGCTTGCGGCCAAGGCCTGGCCCGTCCGTAGTGCCTGGAATGCCGCCGGCCATGTCCTTCCCGGACTTAGACCCCGGTCCCGGCTCCGCCGCCGACGAAGGTTCCCCTTGTGGGCCGGCGTCCGGAGACCAGGCCCGCTGGGCCTCGCTAACGCCGACGCCTCCAGGCGCGGATCTCGGACCCGACGGCGACGGGTTGTCATTAGAGGCGCGCGCTAGCCCTCCGGGCCTGGGCGAGGCCGATGAAGACGGGGGCGGTGAAGGCGACGGCGAAGACGGGGACGAAGGCGAGCCCGAACCCGAAGGCGGCGTCGACCGCCCGCCCCCCGCGCCTGAGGCCGCTCTCGCCGGCCCAGCCAGGCGCGCGGCGGCGCCGCCTGCCCCGACCAGACCGGCGCCGGCCAGGAGCCCTGCGCCGCCGACCGCCAGCCCGCCTGTCACGAGCGCGCCTGCGCCCAGGGCCGGCCCGCCGGTGACCAGGGCCGATGCCAGATTGGGAATGAAGACGGCCAGCATAGCCAGAAGGATAGCGGCGACCAGAATGGTCAGGGCTTCATAGATGTCGGGATTGGCCGAAGGCTGGAGCTGGTCGAAGACGCTCCTCGCCCCCGAGACGACAATGGCCAGGGCCAGGACCTTGAGGCCGGCCGCGACGACATAACCCAGAGGTCGTTCAGCCAGGAAGGCGGACTTGCTCCATATGCCGAAGGGCAGAAGGATGAAGCCGCCCAGGGTCACGATCTTGAACTCGACCAGGGAGACGATGATCTGCAGGGCCAGGACGGCGAAGGCCAGCATGATCCCGATCATCGCTAGGCCGAGGATCAGGGCGTCGGTCAGGTTGCCGGCGATGTCGAGCGGGTTCTCGACCGGGGCCGGGGTGTCCCCCAGCGCCTTCACGATCCGCCAACCTTCGGCGAGGATGGCGCCAGGATTGAGGAAGTCGGCACGGCTGAGACCACCGCCGCCTGCCGTCAGGCCCAACTCCAGAAAGCCGGCGTAGGTCGTCTCGGACAGGGCCTGCCAGTCATTGATCAGCCAGGCGAAGGCGCCGATCAGCAGGACCTTGCCGAAGCCGGACGCCAGAACCTCGCGGTTGGAAGACAGGGCCCACTGAATCCCGGTCAGGGCGACGACCAGGACGATCATCAGCCCGAACACGCCGTTGACCGGCCCCTGCAGGGCGCTGAAGCCCGCCGAGACGGTGTTGGAGAAGACCGCCATCAGCTCGTTGGGAGTCTCCACGCCGACCATCGCCGCCATCGCCCTGCTCCCTCAGTTCCGGGCGTTCGACAGGGGATCGAAGGCCGGCGGGTTCGGGACCGCGGCCGGCCGGGCCCAGATGCGGCGGCGCGCCTCGGCGCCCGCCGTCCGCTCGGCGGCCTCGCGCGCCGCCCCCTCCGACATCAGCCGGGCCTGTGCCAGCATGATGACCCGCAAGGCGGCCAGGTCCTCGGCCAGGACCGCCAGCATCTGGTTGGAAGACTGGACCGCCGCCGTCTGGCCCGAGGCCGACTGGCTGGCGTTCAGGGCGCCGGCAAGCCTCTGTCCCCGCCCCTGCCCCAGCCGCTCCAGTTCGGCGGCGGTGCGGGCCAGGTCCCCGACCGTGCGCCGGGCATTGGCGGCGCGTCCGCGTCCCTGTTCCAGCATGTCCAGGGCGTCCGCCCCCGACAGATCGTCGGGATAGAGATCCGCGAACTGCCGCTCGAGCCCGTCGACCGAGGCCGCCAGCCCGCGCGCCGACCGGGCCAGTTCGGCCATGTCCTGCAGCGCCTGGCTGTTCTGGGCCAGGTGGCTGTAGGGCGAGGCCGCCAGGCTACGGGCCTCATTGGCCAGGCTCTCGAGCTGACGCGCCGCCTGGAGTGCGTTCTCCATGTGATTGCGCGGGTCGAACACGACCTGTTGGGCCTGTACGCCGTCAGCGGCCATCAGGGCCGTGACGGCGACGATGACCGCAGCCGACCTATTCGGCCGCCAGCGGCGGGGCGAAGGCGTCGAAAACGGAATCCACATCTCGCACTCCCTTGGCTTTGAGAAATTCACGGGCGAAACCGGCCTCGCCGGATCGCATCAGCACGGCGTCGATGAGGGCCTGGTCTTCGGGCGATCCGGCCCCGCACAGGGCCAGGGCCACACCCGACAGTCGCAGGTCGAACAGGCGTCGCCCTTGGGGCTGACGCCAGTAGTAGGCGCGCTTAGGCGCGGCGAAGGCGATCAACTCCAGCTGGCGCCGGTTCAGGCCGAAGCCCCGGTAGAGCTCGGCCGAGGACGGCTCGAGCGCCCGCGGATTGGGCAGAAAGACCTGGGTCGGGCAGGACTCGATCAGGGTGGCGGCGATCGACGAGGCGGCCACATCGTCCAGGCTCTGTGTGGCAAAGACCACGGCGACGCGCTTCTTGCGCAGGGTCTTCAGCCATTCGCGGATCTTGGCGGCAAAGGCCGTCTCGCCGAGAAAGAGCCAGGCCTCATCGAGCACCAGCAGGGTGGGTCGGCCGTCGAAGCTCCGCTCAAGATGATGGAACAAGGCCGAGAGCACGGGCGCGACCGCCGAGGGCGTCGCCATCAGGGCCTCGAGCTCGAAGGTGTCGAACCGGCTCGGCGCCTGGCTCCCGCCCGCCCCATCCAGGAGGGCCCCGAGCGGCCCCTTCAGGGTCAGGGCCTCCAGGCCCGCCACCACGGCCTTGTCCTGGACCAGGGCGCAGAAGACGGTCAGCGTCCTCTGCTCAAGCGGCGCCTCGCCGAGCGCCGCCAGCGCCGCCCAGATCTCCTCGCGGACCGCCGGCGTCGGCTCGAGCCCGGCCTGACGCACGGTCTCGGCGATCCATTCGGCGGCCCAGGCCCGTTCGTCGTCCCGATCGATTCCGGCCAGGGGCTGGAGCGAGAAGGCCGCGCCCGGCTCCAGGGCCCGCCAGCGGCCGCCGGCCGCCAGAGTGGCCGCCCGCGCCGAGCGTCCCTTGTCGAAGAAGACCACTCGCGCCCCCGGATAGCGAAACCACTGCAGAGCGAGGAAGGACAGCAGTGCGCTCTTGCCCGACCCGGTCGGCCCCACGACCATGGCGTGGCCGACGTCGCCGACATGGAGCACGAGCCGAAAGGGCGTGGATCCCGTGGTGCGCGCGACCGCCAGAGGCGGCCCGTCCAGGCAGGCGTCTCCTGACGGTCCGGCCCAGACCGCCGAGACCGGCAGGAGGTCGGCGAGGTTGAGGGTCGAGACCAGAGGCCGGCGCACGTCAGCGTAGGGCTCGCCCGGCAGGGAGCCGAGCCAGGCCTCCACCGCATTGAGGTCCTCGATCCGCGCCGTCAGCCCCTGGGCGTTGAGCGCCGCCTCGATCGCGCGCGCCTTGGCAGAGGCCCCCTCCTCGCTCTCGTCCAGCACCGTGACCGTCAGGGTCAGATAGCCGAAGGCGCAGGCCTCGGCCCCGAGCATCTCCAGAGCTCCGTCGCATTCCTCCGTCTTGGAGGCGGCGTCGGTGTCTATCAGGGGCTGTTCCTCGTGGGTAATGGCCTCCCTCAGCAGGGCCCCGACACCCTTTCGTTTGGAGAACCAGCGTTTGCGCAGCCTGACGATCTCCTGCTCGGCCTCCGCCTTGTCCAGACCGATCCAACGGGCGGTCCAGCGATAGGCGAAAGGCAAGGCCCCGAGGCCGTCGAGCAGGCCGGGCCGGGTCGCCGAGGGCAGGCCCCGCACCGACACCGTCCTGAGCCATTGGTCGCCGAGCCGGGGCGCGGTTCCGCCCGTCAGGCCGGCGTCCGCCAGCCAGACGTCGAGGAAGACAGGCGTCTCCGGCGGCCTCACAAAATGGGGGTTGGGCGAGACGCAGGCGTGCAGCCAGGTCAGCAGGGCCGCGTCCTCCAGCGGCTCGATCTCCGGAAGGGCGTCCGCCAGGAGGTCGAAGGTCGTATTCGCCTCGCGGCGGAAGGTCGCCAAGGTATGGCGCCAGTCCTGTCCGGCCCTGGCCAGGCCGTCGAACAGCCAGCGCTCCATGCGCCGCGTCTCGTCGGCCGGCGGCAGCCAGGTCAAGGCCAACCGATAGTCCGTTTCGAAGGCCAGGTCAGCGTGTTCAAAATGATCGCGTCGTTCCGCGTCGACCAGCCAGGCGGCTTCCACGTCGAAGCCGCTCTCGGGATAGGGCGTCGCCGCCCGCCGACGCGCCTCCACATGCAGGCACCAGCCGGTCCCGAGGCGTTTCAGGGCGTTGTTCAACCGGGCCCTGACCGCCATCAGTTCCTCTTCGGTCGAGGATTCCAGGTCCGGGCCCCGGAAAGAGAAGGCCGTGGTGAAGGAGCCGTCCTTGTTCAGAACCACGCCCGGCGAGACCAGGGCCGCCCAGGGCAGATGATCCGCCAGACTGGCGGGACGACGGCGGTGTTCGTCGAGGAAGCGCATGGGAGCCTCACGCGTCCAGATGGCCAGGCAAGGCCAGATGGCGCCGCAGGACGTCGAAGAAGCGCCGGTCCGCCCGCGCCGCCCACAGGCCCACGGCATGGGCGACGGCCCACCACAGCAGGCCCAGCCACCAGATGCGCAGCGCCAGTCCCAGCACCATGGCGGTCGTCCCCATGAGGATGGCGTAGTCGCGCGGCATGCCGACCATCAGCACGGGTTCGACCAGGGCCTGGGCGACCGGCAGGTCCCAGCCTTCGGGATGGAGGGTGTCGAGGGCGCGGGCCATCAGACGATCTCCACCCCGCCGGCGAAGCCGAAGAAGTCGAGGAAGAAGGTCGATGCGGCGAAGGCGATGGTCAGGCCGAACAGGATGCCCAAGGCCCTTCTCATGGAGGAACCGCTCTCGCTCATGGCCACCCCGGCCCCGAACAGGACCACCGCGATCACCGCCGCGGCCTGGACCACGGGTCCGGTGATCGACTGCACCACCTGCTGGATCGGCCCTTCCCAGGGCATACCCGACCCACCCGCTACGGCCGTACCCGCCGCCAGAAGTCCGCTTGCCAATGCCGCGCCGAACAGGCGTCGTCCTACGCTCCGCTTCATGATCGCCTCCCAGAGTTCAGCGCCTTCAGCGCCTTGCGACTCATTGCAAGCAAAACAATCCACCGACTGTCAACAATAAATAAACAATAATTTCCGTGAGTTAAAACGACTTGCTAAACAAGTCTCTCACGAGTTGCGGTCGCATCGGCGCACGCAATGGCCGAGCCTTCCTGTACCGGATCGTCCTCCAGGCAGGCGCCTTCCCTGGAAACCCGCCTGCCTTCGGGATTCTGGCCCAAGGGCCTTCCCGGCCGACGCGCCCGTGCCGCCCTGTCACCGCCCCCCGGTTACAGACAGCTTCTCTGCTCGCCAGAATTTCGCCGCAATCTATGTGGTAGCCGCGAGACTCCACAGACTCCTTCAGGCGCCCCATGGACCCCAAAATTGACGGCCAGACGCTTTCGCGATCCGATCTCGTCGCCCTGCTCAAGTCGGCCTCCGGCGCCGATCTCGTGCTGGCGAGACCTGCGTCCTCGACGAGGCCGACCTGTCCAATCTCGTCCTGAACGGCCTGAAGTTCGAGCGCTGCAGCTTCAAGTGGACGGACTTCACCGGCGCCCAACTGGAGCAGGCCCGCTTCTCCGGGTGTCGCGGCGCCATGGCCAACTTCACCGCAACCCGGCTGGACGCCTCGACCTGGCGGTCCAGCGACCTCAACAACGCCCGCTTCACCGGCGCGAGCCTCTCTGAGGCGGTCTTCACAGGCTGTAAGCTGACCGGCGCCGACTTCTCCCGGTCGCGACACGTCGGCGCCCGCTTCGTCGAAACCACCCTGGCCTCCGCCCGCCTGCCCGGCTTCTCCTTCCGGAAACAGACCCTGGAGACCCTCGACTTCAGCCACGCCGACCTGGCCGGCTGCGATTTCCGTGACGCCGTCCTGGACAACTGCAGCCTGCGCGAAAGCCATCTGGTCGATGCCCGGTTCGAAGGCGCGGACCTTCGCGGCGCCGATCTGGGCGGTCTCCGGCTGAACGACGCCCGGCGGTTCAAGGGCGCTACCATCTCCCGCGCCCAGGCCGGCGGCCTTTTGGCGGAACTGGGGCTGAAGGTCATCTAACCCACAGCTTTGCCCCAACTGTTGAGAACCCGGCTCCGCGCCTCGACGCGGCCGGCGAACCGCCTTCTACCCGCCCCATGATAAGACTGACGCCGATCGAATACGCCAGAGCCAAGGGCAAGACTGTCACCTTGAGCATGCCGGACCGCGGGCCTGAGGTCCGCGCACAAATCCTTGCTTGGCTGATAGAGCGACCCGGCGACCGATGGTTCTATGCCCAGGGCGACAACTACGCTTTCGAAACCGCCACCGACGCCGCAGCGTTCAAGCAGTGGCTGATGGACGCCCTAGCGGCCTGAAAAGACCCGCCCGCCCCCGCAAGCGCCGGTGGCGGCGTCCTCAGGTTGCGGGATTAAAGCCGCCCGTCGATTTCGTCTCGATAACGCTAGTCGACAGCCCGTTCTGAGCGGCTGCCAGCAAGCCGAGAAACGCCTCTGCCAGACGTGAGGGTTTGACGCTGTTGGAAACCACGAAGGCGTATTCGTGAAGGATGGGCGGGCTGAAGCGCCGCAGCACCGTCTGGCCGCGCACATAGGCCTGGGCCAGACGTTCGTTGACGATGGCCACCCCGACGCCGCGAGCGGCCAAGGCGCAGGACGAGGCCACGGTATGGGTTTCGACTCGGACGCGGGGGACGACTCCCGCCTCTGCGAAGGCGGCTTCGACCTGGGAGCGGAAGCGCCGCCCCTGCCCCAGCAGCACCAGAGGGGTGTTCTTCAGATCCAGCGCCGAGATTTCCGGCAGAGCCGCCAGCGGATGATCGCACGGCAAGACGCAGGCGGTTTCGCTGACCAGCACCGTGCGAGCATCGAGATCGTCGCGATTCAACGGCAGCTTGACGAACCCGGCATCGACGGCCCGCGAAGCGATCATGTTCTTTGCGGCCTCGATGCCATGAGAATCGATCGACAGGTGAACGCGCGGGTACTCATCCAGGAAGGCCGTAATGACGTCGGGCAGGACCGCCTCGAGGAAGCTGGGCGGCGCGACCAGACGCAGATGGCCGACGCGAAAGTCGGAGATGTCGCGGGCCATGTCCTGAACCCGGTCGACATTGTCCAGCGCCCGTTCAACCTCTTCGTAGAGCATCAACCCATCGGCGGTGGGCACCAGGCGGCCGCGGTCGCGATGAAACAGCTCGAACCCCAGGTCCTGCTCCAGTTGAGCCAGCAGGCGGCTGGCAGCGGGCTGGGTCAGGCCCAGGGTCCGGGCGGCCGCCGTGACCGATCCCTGTTGCAAGATGGCCCGGAAGGCCCGCATGGCGCGCAGCCGGATAGGACGCCGGGCGCCGGCCGAGACCAGCGCCATCAGTTACGTCCTCCGCGCCGGAACGATGGGCAGGACCAGACGCGACCGATCGGGCCCCGTGTGGATGCGGTTGATCGCGACCACAGCCCCCGTGACCTCGCCCGCTGGGGCGCCCGTGCCGGGATTGACGTCGAAATGCGGGAAGTTGCTGCTCGCCACGTCCAGGCGGATGCGATGCCCGGCCGCGAACAGGTTGCTGGTGGGGAAGGCCTGGATCTCGACGTCATACACTTCACCCGGAACCAACGGGCGCGGCGCCGCGAAGGAGTCACGGAACCGTAGGCGCAGCACGCCGTGGGTCAAGTTCAAGGCGTAGCCCTCGGGGTAGTCATCGCCAGGCGGATAGACATCGATCAGCTTGATCATCAGGTCCGTGTCCAGCGCCGAAGACGACACCGACAGCCGCGCTGTGATCGGCCCCGTCACCTCGACCGCCTCTTCCAGGGGGGAGGTCTGGAACACCAGAACGTCGTCGCGGTCAGCGAAGGCGCGGCCGATGACCGTCGCGCCGAACAGGCCCGGCGCCTCGCGCTGGTCAAAGCCTCCGGCCTCCATGACCGGCGCGCCCGAAGCGATCGCCCCGCCTGCAGTCGGCACGGGGTGGGCCGGGTCGTGACGCCAGGCGCGCTCGCCCGGTTGAGCCGGGTCGGGCGAAAGACAGCCGTCGGCGTGCAGGTGGAAGTCGGTGAAGACCGTGCCCGGCAGGGGCCAGTCCGCCTCGGCCCGCCAGCAGCCGCCGTGATCCAGCCGCCCCTCGGCCGTACGTCGTCCGCTGCCGCCGCCCATGACGAACAGACTGACCGGGGCTTCCAGAGAGTCGGACGCTTCCTGTCCCTTGAGCCAGCGGTCGAACCAGGCGCGGCGCAGGGTCAGATAGTCGGGCGCCAGAAAGCCGTCCAGGGTCGCGGCGGCGCTGAAGTCCACGTCTCCGGCATAGGCGACCGAGCGCTGACCATGCGTCCACGGCCCCATGACCAGCTTGACCGGCCCGGTCTTGCTGCGGCTGAAGCGGGTGAAGTTCTCCGTGGCCGACAGGGCGTAGGGGTCGTACCAACTGCTCATGAAGACCATGGGCGCGTCAGTGAACGCATCCTCATGACAGGCGGCGCAAAAGTCGGGCGCGCGCCAGAAGTCGTCGAAGGTCTCGCGCCGCCACATATCCTGGATGAAGGCGTCGTACTCGGGCGCAGCGGCCAGCGGCGTCCGGCCCGGACGCCAGGGATTGACCGCCATCCAGTCGCGCACGTCCTCGGCGTCGAGGGCGGCCAGACGCGCCGGGTCCTCCTGGCTGAGCGGCGACAGGCGGGCGTGTTTCATCGCCCAGGTCAGTTGCTTCAGCTCGAACGCCCCGCCCTGCCGCACCCCGCTGTGGAAGGCGCTGGCGAAGCCGCCAGAGTCCATGAACATGGCCTTTAGACCCGGCGGGTTCAGACAGGCGGCGGCGGCCTGAACGTGGGCGCCGTAAGAGAGGCCGAGCGTCCCGACCCGGCCGTCGCACCAGTCCTGCTCTACCAGCCAGGCCATGACGTCGAAGCCGTCGTCGGCCTCGTTGGCGTATTTGGTGAAGACGCCCTCGGAGCCGTAGCGCCCCCGGCAATCGACCAGGACATAGGCGTAGCCGCCCCGCGCGAACTCGGCGGCGATCTCGGGCTTGGAGCGCGGCGTCGGATCGGCGGCGGAGCGGTCGGCGTGATTGGTTCCCCGCCGGTCGTAGGGGGTGCGTTCCAGCAGGGCCGGCAGACGTCCCTCCCCGCCCTCGGGCAGATAGACGTCGGCGGCCAGACAGACGCTGTCGCGCATGGGGATCATGACGTCGCGCATGACGCGAACGCCGGACAGAAGCGGCAGATCGCTCATCGGACGGCAGGCTCAGTTAACATTGGCGCGCTGGCGGCGACCGGCGACGACGGCAGGTGATAGGCGGCGGGCGCGCCCGGGCCAACCGGCAGCTGGAAGCCGACCCAGGCCAGGATCAGCAGCATCCCGGCCGCGCCGAAGGCGGCGCTGTAGGGCAGCATCAGGGCGATCATCGAGCCGACCCCGAACCCGGGCTTCCACTGCTGGCACATGATCAGCACCAGCGGGAAGTTGCTGGCCAGTGGCGTGACGATATTGAAGATGGAATCTCCCATCCGGTAGGAGGCCGTGGTCATCTCGGGCGAGACGCCCAGCAGCATGAGCATGGGCACCACGACCGGCGCCATGGCGCTCCACTTGGCCGAAGCTGAGCCGATGACCAGGTCCAGCACCGACGACATCATCAGCAGGCCGACCAGCAGCAAGGGCAAAGGCAGGGCCAGACCCTTCAGGCCTTCGGCGCCCTTGACCGCCAGCACGGGGCCGAGGTTGGACCAGCTGAACATGGCCACGAAGTGGGCGGCGAAGAAGGCCAGGACGATATAGGGGGCCATCCCCTTCAGGCCTTCGGCCATCATCTTCACCAGTTCGCGGTGCGAGCGAATGGTCCCGGCCGCCGCCCCATAGGCCCAGCCGGTCGAGACGAACAGCAGCATGAAGGCGGCGATCAAGGCGCCGTAGAAGGGCGCCAGCCGACGCGGCCCCACGGCCTCATGATCGACCAGAGGACTGAACCCTGGCCACAGGGTCAGGGCGGCGAACAGACCGACGACCAGCAAGGCGGCGACGCCGGCGCGACGCAGTCCCCGCTTCTGATCCGGACCCAGCACGCCGAGCCCTGCGGCCTCGGCTTCGCCCGCCGTATTGTCGCCGGTCCACGGCCCCAGGCGAGGCTCGACCACCCGGTCGGTCAGGAACCAGGCGATGGGGGTGAAGACCACGCCGATGGCCAGGGTGAACCACCAGTTGCCGAGAGGATTGACGGTGAAACTCGGGTCCAGAAGCTGCGCCGCCGGAGCCGTAATGCCCAGCATCAGCAGGTCGAACTGACCCGGCAGGATATTGCCTGCGAAAGCGCCTGATATGCCCGCATAGGCGATGGCCACGCCCGCCAGCGGATGCCGCCCGGCCTTGGCGTAAACCAGAGCCGCCAGCGGGATCAGCACGACATAGGCCGCATCCGAGGCATGGTGCGAGAACAGGCCGATGACGAAGATGGCGGGCGAGAGGAAGCGGGTGTGAAGCCGCCTCACCCCGCCGCCCAGGAGGGCGGCGAACAGGCCCGACCGTTCCGCCACCGCCGCGCCCAACATGACCACCAGCACCAACCCGAGCGGCGGGAAACTGGTCAGGGTCTTGGGCATGTCGACCAGCAGGCGGGCGACATTGGCCTCGGACAACAGGCTCTGGGCTTGAAGCCGTTCACCCGTCACCGGATTGACCGCGCTCCACTGGGTCCAGTCGGCGACCACCGAGGCGGCGACCAGCACGCCGATGCAGAACAGCAGGATGAAGACCGGATCCGGCAGGGCGTTGCCCATCGCCTCGATCCGGTCGAGCCAGCCGCGTTTCCGCCGACCCGTGTCAGCCGGCGGAGCCTCGGTGTCCGTCATGAGAAACGCCTGATCCTAGAACTGGAAGCCCAGGCGAACGTAGGCGCTGCGGCCCCGCACGTCATAGGTATACATGTCGAAGTTGATGGGGGCGTTGGCGTAGGAGGCCGGCGGCATCACGTCGAAGAGGTTGTTGATCCCGACCGTCAGGGTCGTGTCGTAACGGTCGAAGCGATAGCCCGCCTCGAGGTCCTGATAGAAGACCGCGTCGGTCTTGGCGTCCTTGACCGTGTTCACCACATCGGTGCTTTCGCCGATATAGCGACCGCGCCACATAAGGTTCGCCGGGCCGTCGCTCCAGCGCAGCGAGGTCTGACCCTTCCAGTGGGGATAGGTCGAGCGCGAACGGTCGCCCTTGCCCGCCCGATCGTCGACGATGGCCGGGCCGCCCGCCGGATCAGGGCTCACGGTCGAGAACTCGCTGAGGTAGGAGGCGTCGATCACAGCGGCGAAACGGCCGATCGAGGTGCTGAACTCATAGCGCGCGGTGGCGTCGACGCCCGAGGTGCGGATCTCGTTCAGGTTCTGCGAACCCTGCACCAGGTTCAGCACCGCGCCGGTCGAAGCGTCCCGCGTAATCAGTTCGCAATAGACCCCGCCGCGCACGGCGCAAAGGCTCATGATCTGGGCCGGAGACTGGGAGGCGATCGCGTCCGTGATCTTGATGTCGTACCAGTCGACCGTCAGGCTCAGACCCGGAACCCAGTGCGGCTTGACCGCGACGCCGAAGCTCAGGGTGTCGGCCGTCTCGGGTTTCAGATCGACATTGCCCGAGGTCGTGCCGGGGATCAGACCGTTCAGATTGTAGTTGGCCTGGTTGTAGCCGGTCGGCACGCCGACGCAGCCCAGCAGGTTGGGGTTGGCCGAGGCTCCGCCGTTGCAGGGATCGATGACCTGAAGGGAGACCTCGCGACCGCCCTGGAACAGTTCCAGGATCGACGGGGCGCGAAAACCTTGCGACCAGGTGCCCCGCACCAGGACGTCCTGCACCGGACGCCAGCCTACCCCGACCTTCATCGTCGTGGCGTCGCCGACCGTGTCATAGTTCGAGTAGCGGGCCGCCAGGCTCAGATCCAGGCTCTGGGCCATCGGCAGATCGCGCAGCAGGGGCGCCGCCACCTCCAGATAGGCTTCGTGCAGGCTGTACTGGCCCGTGGTCGGCACGCGCGTCTGCGAGGTCGTGGTGGTGTAGGCGCTCGACAGATATTTGGGCGTCGCGTTGACATAGGGGTCCGGCGCGTCGGTCGCCTTGTTCTGGCGGTACTCATAGCCCGCCGCCACGGCCAGAGGACCGGCCGGCAGTTCATAGACGTCGCCGGTGATGTTGAACGCCAGATCATAGATCTCGGTGCTGTTCGTCTCACGCGTGGTGTAGCGGATGAACTCCGCCGCTTCGGCCGTCATCGGCGCGAACAGGTTGACCGGAACGCAGCCGGCCGTCGCGGCGCAGGTCGCCGGATTGCCCAGCCCTAGGAACAGGTTCTCGTAGTTGATCCCGTTCAGCGCCGAGGACTTCATCTCATTGCGGGCGTAGCTGCCGTAGGCGTCCCAGCTGAAGTCTCGTCCGAACAGGCTGATCTCGCCGTCGAAGCCCGCGCCGAAGCGATAGGTCTTCACATCCTGGACGTTGTCGCGGTTGCCCACGTCCGTCATCACCTTGCGCACGCGCCAGGCCTGGTTGGCGCCGAAGGCCAGGGCGTTGGCGGTAGGCACGCCGTTGGCGGTGCCGAACGGGTTGAAGGCGTGGTTCGACGGTAAGCTGAAGCCGCGGATGGTCCCGGACGTACCGCCGATGTCCAGCAGGACCGGCGAGAACATCTGGTCCGAGACCCGGCGGTTGAACAGGGCTTCGGCGTGGAAGGACAGCTTGTCCGACAGGTCGCCGCGATAGCGACCATAGAAGCCATAGCGCTCGCTGGGACCGGTCGTATAGATGCCCTGAGCCTGGGTGTTGTAGTAGTCGCCCGGCAGGCTGGCGACGTGGAAGCTGTTGTCCGCCGCGGCGCCCGCGCCATAGTTCCCCAGGCCGTTGGCGACGATGGGCGAAGCCGACGAGCCGAAACCCGCGCCCGTGCCGAAGAAGGCGTTGTTGGACAGGCCCGGCAAAATGAACAGGCCATAGGGGCTGGTGCCCGGGGTCGTGACCGGCACCAGGCTGGTGCGGGTCAGGTCGCGATCCTCGGTCAGGATCGGGCTGTCCTTCACATAGCTGGCCGAGAAGACCAGAGCGCCGTTATCGAAGCGCTTGCCGAAGTTGGCGATGGTCTGGAACTGCTCGCCGTCGCCGCGATCGGTCGAGCCGTAGCGGGTGCTCAGGCGCACGCCGTCGAAATCGCGGATCGTCTGGATGTTGACCACCCCGGCGATGGCGTCGGCGCCATAGATGGCCGAGGCCCCGTCCTTCAGCACCTCGATGCCTTCAATCATGCCCAGCGGCATGGTGTTCAGGTCGACGAAGTCGCGGAAGCCGCGCTGGCCAACCCCGTCCACCCAGCGATGGCCGTCGACCAGCACCAGGACGCGGTTGCCGCTGCCCTCGGCCCCGCCGAGGTAGCGCAGGTTGATCGAGGAGGCGCCGTAAGACGTCCCTTGGGTGCCGTTGCTGTTCAGGCTGACGCCGGCCGACGGCAGCTTCTGCAACAGGTCCCCGATCGAGGTGGCGCCCGAATTCTTGATGTCCTCGGCGGTCAGGGTCAGGACGGGGCCGACTGAGTCGGCGTCCTTGCGCTGGATCCGCGAGCCGGTGACGACGATCTCGTCGACCGAGGTGGTCGCCTCCGGCTGCGGCTGCGCCGCCTGATCCTGCGCCCAGGCTGCGCCCGCCCCCACCCAGGCCAGCACCGCCAGCGCCGCGCCGTTCCGCAGGCGTCGCGCCTGTCCGTTCACCGATCCCGACATTGTCACTCCCCGAATCTTCCGATGCCCTGCGCCGCCCCTTTTTTGATCGGAGCGTGCGATTGAGCCGGAAGGAGCCGGGTTGCGAGATCGAATGCAACATTATTGCAGTTTCGTATCAGTCCATGCGTTCACGGCATGATCTACCGGAAATCCGAACCGCGATCTTATGGTCGTCGATCAGGGGAGGACGGCATGGATCGACGAGGGTTTCTGGCGGCAGGCGCGGCGGCGCTGGCCCCGGCCGCATGGGCTAAGCCTCCATCCCTGCGGCTCAGCCTGCTGGGTCAGGCCCTGATCGAGCACGCCCCCGCTGCCCACGAATGGCCGGGCCGCGCGGGCGTCGCCGCCCATCTGGCCCGCAGCCATGTGGTCTTCACTAATCTGGAGACGGTGATCCAGGGGCCCAACGCCGGGGCGCCGACGCGCGACCTGCTGACCCTGCACGCCGCGGGTCCGCAGATGCTGGAGGCGTTGAAGACCGCCCGCGTCAACCTGGTCGCCACCGCCAACAACCACGCTTTCGACCTCGGCGCCGGCGGCATCCTCGACACCGTCAGCGCCCTGCGCGCGGCGGGCCTGGCCTCGACCGGCAGCGGCGCCGATTTGGCCGCCGCCTCAAGCCCGGCCTACGCCGGCTCCAGCGCCGGAACCGTCGGCCTGGTCGCCTTCGCCACCGGCAAGGTGCGACCGGGCGGAGCCGCCACGCCCGAGCGCCCCGGCGTCAACGAACTGCGCCGCGACGCCTCCGGCCAGCCTGTCGCCGAGGACGTCGAGCGCATCCTGAACGCCATCCAGTCGGCGCGCCGTCAGGCCCAGGTCGTCATCGCCTATCAGCACAACCACGACTGGGAGCCGGACATGGCCGAGGTTCCCGACTGGCAGCGCGCCCTCGCCCGCCGCTGCGTCGACGCCGGCGCCGCCGTCTTCGCCGGGCATGGCGCGCCCGTGGTGCAGGGGATCGAGGTCTATCAGGACGCGCCTCTGCTCTATGGCCTCGGAAACTTCTTCTTCCAGACCGAAAAGCCCGTCGGCGCCTATCCGCCCGAGTCCTGGCAAGGCGTCATCGCCGATTGCACCTTCGACGGGGGCCGCTGTCGCACAGTTCGCCTGGTTCCTATCACCCTCAACGAAGTCGGCCTGAACGGCCCCGACGACATGACGACGCGCGGCCTGCCCGCCCTGGCCTCTCCCATTGACGCGGCCTCCATCCTGGACCGCGTGGCCAGACGCAGCCAGGGCTTAGGCCTCCAGCTGGACAATAGGACCGGAGTAATGCGGTTCTGAAATCACAAGGAAGACGCCCGACGACCCAGACGCCGGGGCCGCGGTCGGGGCTGGACAGGCCTTAGGCTAACCAGTCCCCGTACAGCGCAAAGTGCGGCAACGGGCATGGGCCTGGTCCTTGGGCTTGAACGACGCCGGCCACCATCGGCGCTCAGAAAATCTATTGGATGATCAGGCCAGCGGCTGGATCCGATATCCGCCGTCCGCAAACCCATTCACGGCGATCACGACTTCGACCTGACGTCCTGACGGCGTCCGACGAATGTGGACGACGCAATCCACGGCCTCTCCGATCATCCGATGGGGAACCTGGCTCGCAACCTCGCCGATCAGGTCCTCAATGCGCCGCAGCGCTTCGGGCGCCGAGTTGGCGTGGACGGTGGACAGACCGCCGGGATGCCCGGTGTTCCAACTCTTGAGGGTCTCAAGCGCGGCTGCGCCGTCGCGCATCTCACCGATGACGATCCGATCCGGCCGCATGCGCAGGGCGTCGCGAACGAGGTCCGCCACGCCGATGGCCATGGGCTGGCGGCGGGTCACGACCGACACGACGTCCCAGGCCGAACACTGCAGCTCAGGCGTATCCTCGATGAGGAAGACCCGATCCTCGGCGAAGGCCGGATCAGCCAGAATCGCATTGGCCAGCGTCGTTTTTCCTGAACCTGTACCGCCGGAAATCATTATGTTGTGGCGTTCTGATGCAGCAATACGCAAGGCGTTGGCCTGCCCCTTGGTCATCACGCCGTCGCGCACATAATCCTCCAATCCCCAGATCACTGCGGGACGCTTGCGGATGGAAAAGGCAGGGCCGAAGGAGACCGGCGGCAACACCCCCTGGAACCGCTCGCCCGTCTCAGGCAGCACGCCTGACAGCCGCGGGTTCTCCCGCGTCACCGTCTCGCCGACATAGTCCGCGATCAGCCGAATGGTCCGCTCACGCGCCTCAATCGACAGAACGCACCCGGTATCGCAACGCCCCTCGCCGACCCGATCCAGGATCAGTCGTCCGTCCGGATTGGCGAGGATCTCGACCACGGTCGGCTCCTCGAGCCCGGCGAGCACCGTCGCCCCCAGTGCGTGGCGCAGCGCCTCAAGCTTTCGCTCGGCGATGATCGGATGGGGCGCCACCTAACTGGCGGCCGCGAAGGACCGAGGCTCTGCTGAAACCACAGCCCGCTGCCCATCACGACGACCCGAGACGATCCGGGCGGCTGTCTCATCCAGCAGACGTTCGATGCGCCGCTCGACGGCGGCCTGCACCGTCGGATCCTCGTCCGCGACCGCGTCAGGCAGGCGCAGGAAGAAGGCCCTGGCCAGTTCGATGAGGAGTTCCTGGACGATCTGCATGTCCCGCCCGGTCGACCGCATGTGGTCGCGCAATGATCGCTCCAGGTTCAGCAGCCGATCTTCCGGATCGACCTTCGGGTTCCGGGCCAACCCCCGCATGATGGCCTGACCCGCCGCCTGGCTCAGGGCGATGCGCCCGACCCTGGCTTCCCGGTTGAGGCTCGACACCACCTTGGGGTCGTTGAGATAGACCTGCACACGCGTCGCCAGCTTTTCACCTCTAGCCATCGTTCCCTCCTTGCAACTGATCCAACACCGCCTGCTGCGCCGCCATTTCCTGGGCCACCCGGCCATAGATGTCGGCGGCGCGCGCGGCGGCTCTCCGGTCGTCCATGGCGCCCGCGACCTCCTTGAACAGGGGCAGGCTGGCCCCGTCGTCCCGGCCGAGACTGCGCTTCCCCACCCACGGATGAGGCGGAGCGCCCGGCGCGTCCACGCGCAGGACCTGGTCCGGAAGCCGTCCGTGGGCGCGGCTGCGAAACGGCTCGCGCCGGTCGTAGAGCAGCTTCTCGGAGCGGAGCGGACGCTGGCCGGCGACGAAGACCAATTGCAGATGATCCGGCAGGGCGCGGATCTCGCCAGGCTCCAGCAGGGGCCGCTCGACCTCGGACCGCGACACCGTGCTTCGGCCCGCGGCGAACCCCGAAGGCGAACTGCGACTGGTCCGGGTCTCCGTGACCGAGCCGGTCAGCTTCGACACCTTGTCCTGGGTCAGCGGATCCAGGGCCGAGAAGGCGGTGTAGACATGACAGTTGTCGAGGATGGTGTTGTGAGGGCCGTAGGTCTCGACGATGTCGTTCAGGGACTGTGCGACGAACATGGCCTTGATCCCGTAGCCGCTCATCAGGCGCAGCGACTTCTCGAAGAAGGCGAGCCGTCCCAGCAGCGGGAACTCGTCCATGACCATCAGCAAGTGGCGCCGCTTGGCTCGTCCGGCCGCGTCACGCATCTCCTCAGCGGTCAGGGCCTGGGCCGCCGCATAGAAGAGCAGCCGCACCAGGGGCCGAAGCGCCGCCGCATCGGCCGGCGCCACCTGTACATAAAGAGACAGGGGCGCCTCGGCGCACATCAGATCGCCCATGGCGAAGTCCGAGGCGGACAGGACCCGCTCGACATCTTCGCCTGCCAGCCATTTCAGATAGGAGCGCGCCGTCCCCTGGACCGAGGTGCGGAACCGGTCATGCATGGCCGCATAGCCCTTCACCGCGGTCTGGATAAAAGGATGGGCCTGCGGCTCGCCGTCCGGTCCAAGGCGATGCAGGGTCTTGAGCATGACGTCCGCCGCCTCGTCGAGGTCGGCCAGCAGTTCCCTGACCTTCAGCAGGGTCTTGTCCTGATCCTCGGCGGTGTAGAGGACATGCAGGATCACCGCCTCAAGGATCTCCGAGGCCGCCTTGTCCCAGATGGCCTCCTCGTCGCGCGTCCCGCCGGGATCGGACAGAATGGCGACCAGCCTCTGCACCTGGGCCAATTCCCCCGCTCCAGGCCTGATCTCCGCCAGGGGGTTCCACCGGGCCGAAGCGGGATGTCGCGGCGCCAGAAAGAGGGCGTGGGAAAACCGCGATCGCCAGCCGGCCGTGACAGCCCAGAGCTCGCCCTTGGGATCATGGACCAGGACGCTGCCGCCCCACGACAGCAGGGTGGGAACCACATGCCCCCTGCCCTTGCCGCTGCGGGTCCCACCCGTCACCAGCGTTGGCCGCAGGTCCGTCGTCGCCAGCAGCCGCCCGCGAAACACCCCCAGGACGGCTCCCGACCTCGCGAGCAACCCCGCGCGCCGCGCCTCCGCCAGACCGCCCCAGCCGCGTCGCCGAACTGACCTGCCCTGGCTATCCGCCACGACACCCAGGCTCAATCCGCCCAGCGCCCCCGCCAGGATGGCGACGCCGCTGCGGTTCAGGGCCTCGCGGGCTTCCGCCCCGTAGGTCCTTCGCCAGACCAGGATCGACCAGGGCGGATAGACGGCGAGCGTCGGACCGGGCCGCCAGGCCGGCCCCAGCAACGGGGACCATCCGTAGGTCCAGGCGAACGCCTGGGTTCCCGCGCTCAGGCCGACAAGGGTTCCCGCCGCCAGGCCTATGAGCCGCCCCTTCACGGCGCATCCTCCCCAGCGTCCGACGGCGTCCCCGTCATCGCTTCGAGCACCAGCAGCGCCGCCGCCTCCATGCGGCGATGGTGGTAGCGGCTCAGAGCAATCTCGAGCGCCTGGATGTCCGCTTGGGCCAGAAGGGTGGAGATGCCGGCCGCCTCGTCGTCGAGGTCCGCGAAAACCTGTTCTTCCGCCCCTCTGATCTGCGCCAGTCGCGACGACACGCGCCGAAAAGCGTCGAGAAGGGCGTCGCTGCCGCTGCTCTGGACCAGACGGTCGAGGTCGCGATGGAGCATGGCCCGGACGCCCTCCTCATCCGGCGCCGACGCCGCCGGCAGACCCGCCGTGCCGTCCAGGCTCAAGCGGAGGCAATGAAGGCGAAAGGCCAGACGATCACGGACCGTCGCGGGATCCAGCTGAAGCGTGACGTAACCGCCAAGCGGAGCGCGTTCGACCAGCCCCGCGCCCGCAAGCCAGGCCATGGCCTCCCGCACCGGCGTGGTCGACAAGCGCAGGCGCCGCGCCTCCTCGACGATGACGACCGGCTGGCCCGCGCCATAGAACCCCTGCTCCACGCGCAACCTCAGACTGCCGAGCGCCTGATGGAACGGATCGCGGTTTCGGGTCAAAGCATCCTCTCCCCTCGCATCAGAAAACTATTGAACAGCGACGCCGGCTTCTCCAATGAGTTGAGAACACCAGCGTTCTCTCGCGCCGAAGAACGTCGCCAGCCCCGCCGGAAACCGACGGCGGGAGCGCCGGAAAACGGCGCGGTCTTCGTCGCCATGCGTCGTTCCGGCCCTGCGGGGCCGCAATCTCGGGGTGCGAAAATGGATGCGGAAACGAAAGGCGTTCCGCCGGCTTCCAATCATGACGGCGCGCTTCTCTCGGCGGCGCTCCGGGCGGTGAGGCGTCTGCGCGGCATGAGTTCGCGCGACACGGCGGACGCCATGCACATGGCGCTGCGCACCTACCAGCGCTTCGAGTCCGGCGAGACCCGCCCCAACCTCGACCACATCCATCGCTTCGCCCGGGCGACGCGCAGCGATCCCCACGCCCTGGTGATGGCGGTGGCCATCGGCGCGCCGGAACTGGCGGTTCACACTGCCGACAATCACCTCGTCACCATCCTCACGGTCGGCCTTCAGACCTACAACCGGACGCAGGGCGACAAGATCGCCGATCTTGACGTCCGCACCATCGTCAGCGCCGTAACGGCGATGTTCGATCGATTGGCCGACGCCAGTGCGGCCCAGAACGAAGCCCGCGCCTGGATCCGAACGGGTCAGGACGCCCTCGCCAAGGCGCGGCCCAAGCCCGGCCGCTGAGCATCCGCCGCGCGCAGATATACTCCAGATATAGCTTCACCGACCGTCGCTACGGGCGCTCACTGGGTCCGCCACGATAGGTGGCGAACTGAAGCAGGAGACTGACATGCAGACCCAAATCCTGAAGCTGGTGCGCGTCGGCAGCGCGCATAATCTCACCCGCCTGGAGATCGAGGGCAAGTACGTCGAGGCCGCAGGCCTCCGCACGGACTTCCCCATGTAGGACGGACCGGGCGGCCGCTTCCGCGACCGCCCGTTTGCCCTTGTCGAGATCTCTCATGACAGCCCTAGCTGAAGCGGATCTGGTCGCGGGCGTTCATCTCGCCTGGGTGGACGAGGACATCGTCGTCCTCGACCTTCAGTCCGACGCCTATATTCTGATCACCGGCGCCTCAGCCTTGTTGCAGCCCGTCCGCAACGGCGGCGGCGTCTGCGGCGCGGCGGTCGTTGTCGATGATCTCGTGACGGCAGGGCTGGCCGCCCGCACCAACAGGCTTTGGCGGACACCACTGCCGCGAGCCGTCAGCGACATCCGCCTGCCCGGCGACGCCCCTCCCCTGGCCGCCCTTTCGGCCCTAACCCACGCCCTGGCCGCCACGGCCGCCTTCAAGCGTCAAAACCTGGCGGCGCTCGTCGAGACTGCGCGTCGGCGCCGAAGTCTCGCGCGCCCCCAGGATCTGGCTGAAGCCGTGCGCCAAGCCGGCGCCTTCGAGGCCGTTCGTCCCTGGGTCCCTTTCGAAGGCGACTGCCTCCAGCGGTCCTGGATGCTCCATGACCGCCTTTGCAAACGCGGCGTCGACGCCGCCTGGGTTTTCGGCGTGCGCACCTGGCCCTTCTTCGCCCACTGCTGGGTCCAGGTCAGAGATATCGTCGTCGGCGACACCCTCAACAGGGTCGGCGGCTTCACGCCGATCATGGCCGTGTAGTGGGCGACTTCCTCCTGTGCAGCCGACGCGCTGACGACCTCGCCGGCGAGTGCCTGGCCCGCGCGGTGTGTGACGTGGCCGAGCGCCAGGGTTTCATAGCCCGCCGCCTGTCCCCTCTGGTTTGGATGATCACCTGGGGCCCACGCCCGCCGAAAGTCTCCAGGATCGGGCCCTGGACCCTGCTCGGCGACGTCCTTGATCGCCGGCGCCCGGTCTTCCCGTCCATCGATGACCGGGATCCTCGCGGCTACGACGCCAAGATGATGGCCCGCATCTGGGGACGCTATGTCGGCGTTCTGCTCGATCCGTCAGGCGCAGCGACGGCTATCCTGCGCGACCCGTCGGGCGCGCGCGAGGCCGTCTACTGGACAGCCCACGGCCTGACCTTCGTGGCGTCCGATGTTCCTGACGGACTCGTGAAGTCCGTCGCGCCTGATTGGAGGATTTCGACCGAGCGGCTGTCCGCAGCCGTCCGGAACCCTCTGGCCCTGAGCGCCTGCCTTCTTCTCGACGGCCCGGTCGCCCTCCTTCCCGGCGAGATGCGCGATCTCGTCGCCGAGGAGACGATCCCGCTCTGGTCGCCGGCGGACCATGTCCATCGGCGCGATCTGACGTCCCTGTCCACGTCTGATGCTGCGGACCATCTCCGCACCGCCGTCGTGGAGGCGGTGGATGGACTGGCCTCCGCGGCGGAGGGTGTCGGCGCCGAGATATCCGGGGGCCTCGACTCGAGCATCGTGGCCGCAGCTCTCCATCCCCGCCATGAGGTCCGCCTCTGGCTCAACGCTTCTGGTCCGGGCCTCGGCGCGGACGAAAGCGCCTTCGTCGCAGCCCTCGAAAAGCATCTCGACATAGACGCGACCCGGTTCAACCGTCGCGCGGCGGCCCTGGATCGCGACGCGCTCGAGGCGGCGCCGCAGCGCTTGCGCCCCTCCCTCGCGGCCCTGGACGGCGACTTCGACCAGGAATGGGCGATCCGCTGTTCCAGCGCCGGGGTCGATGCCCTCTTCACGGGAAAGGGCGGCGACGGCATGCTGATCCAGCCTGCGGCGGCGAGGGTCTTCACCGATCTCTGGCGACTCAAGGGGTGGCGCGCCTTGTGCTCAAAGGATCTCGTCCGTCTGGCGCGCCTCAACGAACGTTCGGTCTGGACGCTGGTGTCGGAGGCCATGCGCTGGAAGCAGCCGCTCTATCCGGCGTCCGGCGATCTGAATCTCTTCACGCCGTCCGTTTCGCCATCTCCGCATCATCCCTGGCTCGACGACGCGGCCGCCTGGGGACCGGCCAAGGCCGTCCAGGTCATGAGTCTGCTCCAGGGACACGGCCTCCACGGCCCCAGCCGGCTGACCGCCGCCGTCGATGTCTTCCATCCCCTGCTTTCACAGCCCGTGATCGAAGCCTGCCTCGGCCTGACCACGCCCCAACTCACCCTCGGCCGGCGAGATCGCGCTCTCGCCCGCCTCGCCTTCCGGGACAGACTGCCGCCCGAGGTTCTCCACCGGCGCTCGAAGGGCGAACTCACCGCCTACTTCGGGCGCATGATCGCCGACGGTCTCCGAGATCTAAGGCCCTGGCTTCTGGACGGGCGGCTCGCCGCCCTGGGCGTCATTGATCGCCGGTCGGCAGAGGCCGCCCTGACAAGAGACGCCCTGATCCGCTGCGGCGACTATCCCGACATCCTCCTGGCGGCCTTGTTCGAAGGGTGGGTGCGGGCCTGGGACAACCGCCTCCAGGTCTGAGGATGAAGACCGTCCCAGGGTCTCATCCAGCCAACGAAAGATCTGCCCGTGCAGATCGCGCAGGTTGGCGGGGCTCGTCATCCCGTGGCCCTCGCCCCAGTAGGTGATCAGTCTGGCCGGTTTTCCCAGTCGGTGGAGCGCGGCGAACATGGCTTCCGACTGGGTAGCCGGCACATAGTCCCGATCCGCCGTGACCAGCATGACCGGCGCCCTGATGCAGGGAGCGGCCAGCATCGGACTGGCCTGAGCATAGGCTTCAGGGATAGCCCAAGGCGGAGCCCCCATGGCCGCCTGTCCCTGTTCTGTTGACCCTGCGCCCTGGTTCCAGGCCGGGCCGGCGTTGGGCCACAACCGGCTGGCCGGCATGGGCTCGCCCCACTTGCTGAACAGGAGGGTCGGCGCCGAGGAGACGACATAGGTCTTGAAGCGATCCGTTCGGGCCGCCACGCCCAGGGCGCTGTACCCCCCGAAGCTGTGACCATAGAGACCCAGACGAGACCAGGGCAGGTCCGGAGCGGTCGCGGCACCGGCGTCGATCGCCAGGTTCAGTCCGATCATAAGGTCGTCCAGCATCTCGGCGCGGCGGCTCTCGCCTTCCGGCGTCGTGCTCGTCGAAAAGACCGCATACTCGCCCATGGCCAGAACCCTGGCCTGCATGCCCGACCTCAGGCTCAGGGCGTCCGTCCATCGACCGGCGTCACCCCTGCCCGGATAGAAGTCGACGATCACGCCGCGGATGTCGGCCGCCTCCACGCCAGGCGGGCGATAGAGGTAGCTCGTCACGGGACGGCCCAGGCGATCGAGATGGGGAACAGGGATCGGCCTGGCGAGCTGAAGATCCTTAAAGCCGCCGTTCAGCACCTCCAGCACCCGATCGCCGGCGCGGTCCTCCGCCGTCAGGGTGGACACGCCCTCGACGTCGCATGTCATGAGCGCCCGCTCGCCCGCCGCGGCCCGCACCCTAGCCTCGCCGGCGCAGTCCCGACTCGCCCGCCAGATCGTGCTCCCGTCATTCCTGACCGCCGTGAGACGGTCGTCCTGGAAAAGGGGCGACCATGCCCGCCGCGCCGCGCTGTTCGACCGGCTGCGCACCGTGTCCAGCAGGTTGACCGGCTCGGCGGACCGCAGCCCGCTTTCCGTTTCGCCGACGGGCTCGATCGCTCCGCTCGCGGACAGGTCCCACAGCCGGCCGTCGGCGACCAGCCTGGCCGAAACCTCGCCCACGCTGGTCAGCCGGTCGGGTACGGACGCCAGACGCTGCGTCACCGCGACAGGGCCGCCGGGGTCCAGCCGCCACCAATCTAATCGGTCGCTGTCGGGCCTCCGGGCGTAGATCATCAGATGCTCTCCCACCCAGTCGGCCCGCGCCGCCCGCAGTTCGTCGATGGTTCGGCCCTTCTCCCTGGGCTCGAGCCCGCCGGTATCGACCGGGCGGATCGCCCCCTCCGTCGAGATCCTGACCAGGCCGCCTTCGCCCCAGGTCTGACCGTCGCGACGCGCCCAGACGACGACCTCGCGGGAACCGGCCGACCAGCGCAGCAGGTTAGGCGCGACATCGAGGTCGTCCTCGAGCGCGACCGTCCGTCCCGTGGCGGTCTCGACCAGAAGCAGACGCCCCCTTCGCAGCACGGCGCTCTGAACGGTTCTTTCCTCGGGCCGCAGCGGCGTCGCCTCCGCCTGGGTGAGGACCGCGGTCCAGCCGCCGTCCGGAGAAATCTGAAAATCCCGGATCGACGCCGTCAGCCCTGGTGTTCCGACGCCGTCGTCGGCCCTGACCGTCATCAGGGTCTGAACCTCGTAGGCTTCGTCCGCTGATACAGCGGCGTCGTGCGTGTCCAGGATCTGCCGCGACGGCGCCTGTCCTTGGCGGCTTTTTCGCCAGCGCTCGGCCATAACCTCCGCCCCGGGGGTCTGGAACCGAAGCTGCCAGGGCGTCCGTCCGTCGGTCCTCACGCTCAGGACGAACCGCTCGGCGTCGATCCAGCCCGCCCCCGCGCCGTTCAGCGGCAGGTCCGGCGCGAGCCCGGTCCATTGCACCTGACGGCTTCGCACATCGGCGATCCCGGCTTCGGCGATCTCGCCCACGAGCCGATAGACGATCAGTCGTCGCCCGTCCGGGGACCAGGGTCCGAGCAGCAGCCCGGTCGCGCCGCCGTCGATCGGCGCCGGCGCCTTCCCCGCGTCGAGGTCGGCGACGAACAGGACCCCGGTGCTCCAGGCGGAGCGCCAGTCGCGGTCAAAGCGCGGCCCCTGGTCAAAGGGACCTTGCCGCTCCCAGGCCGCATAGCGACCGTCCGGCGACAGGGAGACAGCGCCGAAGCTCGACATGGACAGGACGTCTTCGATGACGACGGGTCGTTTCTCCGCCCTGGCCCCGCCTGTCCAAAGCAGGCATGCGAGGGCGATCCCCGCCAAGGCGGGGCTGTTGCGCATCTCCATGGCGACCTACCAGCGCTTGATCAGCTGAAGGGAGACCATGCGACCGAGCGCATTCGCGCCGCCGGGATCGAAACCCACGCCGGAAGGCGCGTCGTAGAAGGGCGGATCGGCGTCCAACAGGTTCTGAACGTTGAAGAGCACCCGCAGGCCTCGCCCCGGGTCCCAGCCCAACTGAAAGTCCGCCGTGTTCCAGGCGTCGATCCTGGTTCCCGCCCGATCCTCATAGGCGGCGACATGGCTCCAGTTCAGACCGGCCGAAAGCTCGCCCCGCGTCCATGTCACGCCCGCCCTCGACCGCAGTTCGGAGGGATAGCCGATCAGTCCGCGCACCGAGAGCGAGGGCGCCGCCGGGGTGGTCTGCTGGTCATAGGCGAGCAGCCAGGATCCGGAGAGGTCGAACGCCACCTCCTGCTCGCCGAAGCGCACCGGATAGACGGCGGCGAAGTCGAGCCCGCTGACATCGACGGACGCCGCATTGACCCAGCGCCCGTCGAGGATGGCCCCATAGGCATCCGGCGGGTAGAGACCCGCCGCCGGGAAGCCGGGCGCCTCGATGAAGGACCGAACCAGGGCGAGATCGGCGGCGCTCCCCGCCGGATCGACCAGGCGCACGAAGGGGGCCAGCGACGGATCCGTCAAAACCGCCTGAAGGTTCTCGTTGACCGGCTGGTTGATGCGGTCCGAGAAGCGCGTGTCGAAATAGCCGAGGCTGAACCGCGCGCCGCCCTCCGCCGCATAGTCAAAGCCCGCCGTCCAGGTCGTCGCCGTCTCCGGCTTGAGTTCGGGGTTGCCGCCGTAGAGATAGACGCTGAGAATCCGCAGGCCGTCGCTGCGCGGCACGGTCGTCATCGTCGCCGCCGAGGCGTCGAACATCTGGGTCAGGGCCGGCGCCCGGAACGACGTCCCATAGGAGGCCCGCAGGTTCCAGCCGCGCGCCGGGGACCAGACCGCACCGATCTTGGGATTGGTGGTGGAGCCGAAGTCGTCATAGTCCTCGAACCGCGCCGCCGCCGTCAGTTCGAGACGTTCCAGGCCCGGTCGGGCGTTGTCCGCTCCGACAATCGGAAGGCGGACCTCGGCGAAGGCCGCCAGAACGGTCCGTTCGTAGTCGGGTTGAAGAACGTCCCGGGGCGTCGTCGTCGACGTCAGGTTGCGGGCGCGGCTGGACAGGCTCTCCCGACGGGCCTGGAGGCCCACCGCCAGATCAAGATCGCCGCCCGGCAGCCTCGCAACCGGCCCGCTCGCCAGCAGGTTCGCCGAACCCGTGCGGCTGCGCTCCAGCTTGTACGAATAGCCCTGGCTGATGAAGTCGAGCACCGCCCGGTCATTGGCCGCGCCGGCCCCGAACGGGTTGAAATAGCCGTCGCGAAGGCGGTCGTAGGACGTTGCCGGATTGTCGGCGCCGTTACCCAGCGCCTCGGCCAGGTAGGCGCTGTTGACGACCTTGAAGACCAGGCTTTCGCCCCTTTCCTCGGCCAGGCCGAGATAGCCGTCCAGAGACCAGCCCGCCCCCAGGTCATAGGCGCCGCCCGCGGTGAGGCCCAGACTTCGAGACGTCCCCTTCTTCCGCGTCGGGCCGAGATCGCCGTAGAAGGAATAGGCGATCAGATGCTGGGTTGAGCCGTTGGGCGTCACGAAGTGGGGATTGGCGGCGGTGACGGTGAGGACGGTGCTCGTCGGCGCGTTCTGCAGGCCATAGGCGCGGTGACTGAACCGCACGTCGGCGCTGGCCTCGAACCGGTCGCCTAACCCCTGGCGCACCCGCCCATAGAGGCTGTCGCGTCGAACGTCCGGCATGAGGTCCGCCCCCGACAGCAGGGCCGTCCCGTTGGCCTGCCCGGCCGCGAAATCCCCGGGACCCTGCGCGACTCCGGAAGCGCCAGGCTGGATGGCCCATTGCGACGCGAAAGCCCCGCCCGACACGGCCACGATATTGCCCGGCGAAGAGAAGAGCCCCCGCCGGTCTGTCCCCCCGAACGGGCGCAGGTCGCCGTCGGCCGTATAGGGCCGGTCGAGCATGTTCAGCCCCTTGGCCGTCTGGTGCTCGTAGGCCAGGTAGGCCCCGCCGCTGTCCCACGACCGACCCGCCATATGGGATACGACGACCTCTTCGCTCCCGCCCTGCCCGGTGCCCAGCCTCAACCGGCTTTCCTGGCCGTCGAACTCGCGCCGCATCGCGATGTTGACCACGCCCGCCACGGCGTCGGAGCCGTAGAGGGCCGAGGCGCCGTCCAGCAGGACGTCCACCCTCTCCACGGCGGCGGACGGTATGGCCGAGGCGTCGGCGAAGGCCCCGCGCGAACCCGTCCCCGCCAGACGTCGGCCGTTGACCAGGGTCAGGGTCGAACCGACGCCCAAGCCTCGCAGATTGATCCCCGTGGCCAGGGCGCTGTTGCCGCCGGCGGGATCCGCGAAACCCAATACCGCTCCCGGCGTCCCCGAGCCGGCGTAGTTTTGCGGCAGGTCGGCCAGCACCTCCGCCACGGACCCCCGACCTCGCCGGTCCAGGGCGTCACGGTCCAGAACCACGACCGGCGACGACAGCGGTCCGGTTCCCCGCAACAGGCTGCCGGTGACGATCACCTCCTCAAGCCGGGTGACCTCGTCGGCCGCGACGTCGGTCGCGCCAAGAAAGATCACCCCCGGTCGGGTCTCGCGCCAGACCAGACCCGTGCCGGCCAGGAGCCGATCAAGCGCGGCCGAGGGCGCATAGGCGCCGTTCAGCCCTGCGGTTCGCCGTCCGGCCACAAGGTCGCTGGAAAACAGGATCTGCTGGTCGGACTGGGTCGCGAACCGGTTGAGGGCGTCGCGAAGCGAGCCGGCGGGAATATTGAAGACGCGCGCCTCCTGGGCGCAGGCGGGCGGGCTGGCGGCGAACAGGCAGGCCGCAAGCGCACTGGCGGACACGAAACTCAAACGATTCATCTCAGGACTCCCCACGACGCCCCATGGCGTCTGAGAAGAGATGGCTGAGCCCCCGAAAGACCCTGGCGCTCGCCCTCAGTTCATTCGCTTCGTCCCGTCAGGACGATGGTCCCGCCCGGTCCGGTCGAGGCCTTGAGGTCGAAAACCTCCGTCGCCGTCGAGACGAAGGCGTCGCGATCTCCGGTCCTGAACACCCCGTTCACCGACGCCCGGCCGGTGACCGTCTCATCCAGAACGATCTTCTCGGGCAGGTAGCGGTTCACCTCCGCCACCGCCGCCCGCAGCGGGGCGTCCCGGAAGACGATGCGGCCGTCGACCCATCCCGTCTCAGCGCCCACGTCCGCCGCCCGGGTCGCCACCCCGCCCTTGGTCACCCTGGCCTGCTGGCCGGCGGTCATGCGTTTCGCCGCTCCCGCCTTGTCAGCCACCTCTACGGCGCCGGAGACCAGGACCACCTTCACGCCCGCCGCTTCACGTCGCACGTCGAAGACCGTGCCGAGCGCCGTCACCCTGGCGTCGCCGGCCGCCACCACGAAGGGACGGCCCGCATCATGGGCCACCGTGAACAAGGCCTGTCCCTCCTGGAGCTCGATGAACCGGCGATCGCCGTCAAACCGGACCCTCACCCGCGACGCGGTGTCGAGGCGTACAGAAGAGCCGTCAGCCAGCTGGACAAGCCGCTCCTCCCCCACACCTGTCGAAAAGACGGTCCGGGATTGCAGCCAGAAACTGAAGCCCCCCGCGAGCGCAGCCGCGGCGCCGACCGCGGCCAGGCCCAGCAGAAGCCGGGGCGGCCGACGCCGCTGCGTCCGTCGCGAGAAGGCGGCCTCAAGCGCTTCGTTCACCTGGGGATCTGCCGCCAGCTTGCCGGTTCCGGACCAGACGGTTTCCACGCGCCGATAGGCCTCGGCGTTCTGGGGCGACTGGCGCCAGGTGAAGAAGTCCTCGATCATGCGGGCGTCGACGTTCCGGCCGCCCAGGCGTCCGTGCCATTCAGCCGCTTCAATATCGGCGGCGCTCATACGGGCCTTTGGGCCAGCCATGCGATGCCCCATCCCTAGCGTCGAACCTGGGCGGCGCAGCGCGCCAAAGCCCGCGTCATACGCCATTCGACCGTTTTTGGACTGATACCAAGCCGGTCGGCGATCTGGCTGTTCGTCAGTCCGCCCACACGGGACAGAAGAAAGACATCTCGGAGAGGTTGTGGCAAGTCGAGGACCATCTGCCGGAAGAAGACCGTCTCCAGTTGGTCGGCGTCTTCATGCGACACGGTCGGTGTCACAGCCGCGAAACGCTCCGCGACCGCACTGCGTCTCACCTGCCCTAGCGCCAGGTTGCTCGCCACGCGCAGCAGGAAGGCCTTCGGATGACGAATGCCCGCCAGGCCCGGATAGGACGCCAGCCGCAACCAGGCCTCCTGCAGGATGTCCTCGGCGTCAGCCGCTCCATAGCGGCGAACCAGACGCGCCCGAAACCACGACGCATAACGTCCATGCAGGCCGTCCAGCGTCATCGGCGTTTCAGGCTGCAGTTTTTCCAATCCATCCGACACGGGCTCGCCTCCGGTTCAGAGGCGAGCCCGGCCGAAGCACCGGGTGTTGAGAACATGCTCAAACACATGCGCCGACGTCTTTAGCCCCCGAGGGAGCCTGGACATGCACGCGGGCCACCCGCCGCCACGGAGCGCGAATGGGATTTTCAGGATCTGCTCAAGCGAGGTTCTCACGCCCCGGCGTCAAATCAGACGCGTCCCAAGTCTGAATCAGGCGGATTCAGTTGGCAAGCCGCATAATGCCGGTTTGCGGCGATCAAGCCGCCGAAGCGAACAACGGCCCGGCGCGCCGCAAAAGGGGGGCTGTTGCGCTGCCGGGCCGTTCCCCGATTCTCCTCCCGAGGAGAACACGAACAGCACAACCCAAAAGCGTCGCCGTGGTTCCCGTCAAAGCAGAATCGAAACGCCCCGCGCGAGCACGACCACGCCCGCGATGAAGACGATCCCTGCGGCGGCCATGAAGGCCAGGAACACGCCTCGCTGAAGGGCGGCGGACCTCATCCGCGCAACAGGGCTTCGAAATCGGCCAGGGTCTTAGATCTGACGCCGCAGGCTCGGGCCGCTGCGATCGCGGCCGTCATTTCGATCCGCCAGGCGTCGTCCTGCAGCAGACCGGGCGTGGCCCGCGCACGCCGCCGCAGCGTCTCCAAAGGCTCCACAAACTCAGTCTGGCAGTCATCCACGGCATCCTCCCTCAAGGCCGACCGTCACCTTGGCCCACCACCCTGCTCAGGTCCACGGGGCAGAGGCGGCCGAAGCCGCCCCTGCCCCGCCAGGCCTCAGCGCTTCATCGCCCTCTCGTGGACCCAGCCCTCGTTCATCAGGACCACGGCGACCTTGCCTTCCAGGGTCTCGGCGTTGTCGCGCGCCAGCTGCGGGAACTGCGCCTGCATTCGCCCATTCCGGCATGTTCTTCAGCTGCCAGGTGTATTCGACCTGGGACAGCATCATACCCATCATGTTGTCCAGCTCGGTGAAGTGGACGAAGCTAGGCTATCAGACTGGCGGTTTGTAGTGATCGAGGACGTCGCTGACACGCTGGAGGAGTGGCGCAAACCCGTCCCATTTTAGGGTTTCAGCCTTCACCCGAACCACCTTCTCAGCGAACACGTGCTTGCCGTACTCCTTCGCTGGATCAGGTGTGCCGAGATTGAACTTCTTACCCCCTAGCTCCTCTTTAAGAAGGGCGGGCTCGAACATGTCCTCGATGCAAGTCTTCTTTTTCTTCCCGACATGCGGCGTTTTCACAAGGTAGAGGTTGTGCGTCACATGATAAAAACCATGACTGGAATTGTGATCTATGGCGACACCATAGTTTTGCTTTATGATCGCGAATATATCCTTCGCTCCGTCATCATTATCTAGAAGGAGGATAACGGGATGAGCTTGAGGTTTGTAACTAAACGAATCCATCATCTCTTTATATCGGATGACGAAGAACTTAAAGTTCCCGGACCCACCGTCCAACTCAAGGACTTTGTGCGTCTTATTGGCATGGTTGAAGAAACGGAGCGTGTTGGAGAAACCTTTGGCGGTAATCTGTCCGAGCTTAGGGTGAAAGCTCGCCAAATGACGGACCGATAGCGAGAGGTATACATTGTCCGTCTTGCCCTCCGTAAGAATCAACGGTTTGTCGAGCGCGACGAAATTGCGAAAGAAAATAAAGCGGCAGTAGAGCTTTCGAAACGCCGTCTTGTGCTTCCGTTTGTCGAATTCCTCGCGAAGATCGATTTGATCTTTCACGTGATGGATGTGAGCCAGGCGGCCTCCGATAGGGTGAAGCGATTTGATCGCAGCCCGGTCTCCATTGGAAACCGGCACCTTCCCCTTCGCTCGCGCTAGCGACTTCGTATCCAGAGGGTCGGCGTACTGCCCAGTTTTGAAAAGCGCATCGCACATGGCCCGTGTGCGCTTGTAATAATCGGATCGGATGTTCACCTTCGCGTTCACTGTAAGCCCCGTCACGAGCTGGCGGGACATCCGGCATTGCATGCGCGTTTTGCCGTGACTGACCTCAAAGCCAGCATCAGCGATCCGGCCTAGCAACTCGTCGCCAAGCTCCCAGACTTCAGGATCACCAGCCCTCTGCCTTGCAAGCGCGGACGGAAACGCCTTCTGATTCGTCGAGAAGGTGAGGTCGTCAGCATAGCGTGAGTACGTCACGCGCTCCCGCTTCGCCATCTTGGCCAACCGCACATCCAGCAGGTGCGCGAGCAGGTCTGCAATAACCGGAGAGCAAGGGCTGCCTTGAGGCAGCTCGTTCTCATGGCAAGCAATTTGCGCGATGAGTGTGGCGACCTTCTCGTTGAGCTCGAAAGCCTTACTCTTAATGAAAAAGCCACGGACACGCCCAAAGTTGAAGCTTGGGAAAAAGTCCTTAATATCTAAATTTAGAACGTAGCGGCGCCCGTGGTGAGGTTTCGCGTTCGTCACGATTGAGTGACGCTTCCGAAACCCGTGAGAAAGCGATCCGAGATTACTATCCTTATCGATTTCGTCGCGACACAAGTAGAGGATATTAGCTAATCGACGCTGGAGAAGCTTCAGCTGTTCCGTGGGCGCGCAGATATCTCGAACGCCGCCGCTCTTCTTTGGAATCTGGAAGTTCTCGTACTTCGCCGCGGAAGGCAATTTGTAGATAATAAAAGACAGCGCCTTAGGCTTATAACCTAACAGCGCAGCCAGATCGTCGATGCTCTCTGCCGCTCTCAAACTCTTTAAAATAGACACGGCACCGCCAAATTTAAGGATAGAGGCTTACAGGCACTCCTATGCGATCGAAGAGCCATTCATCTGTAATCAGACAAGCAGCAATAAAGGTCATTGGGAAGCAACGACAAGTCGTATTGCTTCATATGTCGCGAAACACGACAACAAATCTGCCTGTAAGCCAGATTCTGGACTAGCGCCAACAGAAGCGTATTGCAAGCGCCGGTTGCCCATTTGGGGCGCAATTGCGACGCGTCGCGCCCCCTTCCAAAGGAACAGAAGCTTCGGCAGAATCCACTTTCGGTCAGGAACCGTGCAAATGCACGCGCTTCAAGAACCGATTACGTCGCTCGACGCCCCTCAGGCTCCGGCTTCGACAGCTCTAGAAAGCACAGCTATACGCTCTTGGCTGGCGGCTGCGACCAAATCGCGAAGACGAACTACAGCCGCAAGTTGTCGCGCCAAGTCGTCCGCCTCAACATCATATTGATCGGAGTAGCGCGCCTCGACGTAAGCACGTTTCAGCAACTCGAAGCGTCGACGGTCGGCGCGCTGCTCTCTAGGCCAAGCGACGGTCAGGCGCTTGTCGCTGTCCTCGGCCAAGGAGCGCAAGAATTTGATGTTGTGGGAGCGCGGAAAATAGAAGGTGCTAACAAGCAAGAAGCAGATGTACGCGGACTCTGTCGCCTGATGCAGGCGGAACGCTGCATGCTTTCGAGCGTGTCGGCTTTCAGCTGCATCGCCCAAATGCTGCCGCGCTTCCTTAATCCACACGTCGATGTCACCTAGCTTCTCGTCAAAATACCGCTGGGCTGCATTATGCGCCTCCGCCGCCGTCATCGGCTGCGGCTGAGCGAACGGATGGCCCGGCAACTCATAGAGCGTCACGCCGTCGCGCAGGATGTCGGTCCAGAAATACTCGCCCCGGGTCAAGGCCTGGTTCACCTCGGCCATGGTGTGGACGATGATGTTGACCGTCCGCCCCACGGCGGGATCGCGCAGGATCTGGTCCTCGGCGACGTACCAGTAGTCGGCGATGTCGGTCAGCTTCTCATGGCTGACGATCACCAGCAGATCGAAATCGGACAGATAGCCGTTGTCGGGTTCATCGACCCAATCGCTGCGGGCGTAGGATCCGAACAGGATGATCTTCAGCACCCGGCCGTCGCGCCGCCACGACTGGGTGCCCCCGCCCCCGCTTTTGATCGCGGCTTCGAACTCGGTCAGCAGGGTCGTGCGGACGCGCTCCAGCTCACGCTGTTGCTTGGCCGGCAGGTGGTCGAGATCAGCGCGCATGATGGCGTCCGCCCTGCATCCGCAGCGTCGTCGGGTCGATGATCATGCCTGTCGCCTGCGTTTGCATCCGCGCCCCAAATCACTTCCGCACAAGCCTACCTCCCCTGCCCGCCAAGCGCCACAATGAGGGAGGGTGTCCGCCGGACAGTTGAGAACACGAGAGCTCGTGCGCCGACGCCTTTAGCTTGCGCCTGTACATAGCGGCGGCCAGCCGGGGACGCGGGACTGTCGCCGGTCCGGCGGCGCGAGGCAAGCCGCAGAGCTTCCCAAGCCGTGCGTTATGAATGCGCGGGCGGCCAGACGCGATCCACGGACAGCGCCCCGGCGGGCAAGGCCTTCAGCATTTCTCCCTCTGGCCGGGACAGGTCCAGCCAGGCCATCCCCTCCTCCGGCGCCAGCACCACGACCTGTCGGTCATGGTAGGGCGCGACATCCGGGCCGGGCTCCGTCGTCAGCATGGCGAAGGCGCAGTCGCGAATGACTCCCGCGATCCAGAACCAGGGCGCTCCGCTCATGGTGAACAGCCATTTGGTCTTTCGCTTCTCGCCCGGCTGAGCCTCAGTGAACTCATAGAAGCCGTCGGCCGGGATCAGACAGCGTGTCGATGCATCGAACCGTCGTCCGTCCGACCGAAAGTTGAACACGGGGCGACCGCCCGGCCCCTTCCACGCCCACGGCGTCATCGTCAGTTGAGGGGTCTCGCCTTCGAGTGTGATGACCGCGGCCCGATCACCAATACGGATGTCATCCGTCGCCGGGAGGTTGGGCTGGCCATCAGGAAAATGCAGCGGCCTGTCCGTTTGGCGGAAGACATCCCCGATCACGTTCACCGGGACGTGGAGGCGATAGTTGTTGCACATCGCGTCAGCTTCTCATGGCGCCGGGGCCTTGTGGAGTCGCAGGCGCCGTCACCGAACGTTCGAAGCCGAACAGGAGGAACCGAGCATCGTCGCGGAAGTTAACGGCTCGGAGGGTATGACCATGATCATCATCGCCTTGGCCGCCGCACTGATGCTGGACGCCTCGCCGAAACTAGAAACGGTGGCGAAGCTGACCGCGCGCGAGGCGCCGGCTCAGGAAAACCACGCTGCGCCGATCCTCGCCGTCGCCGTCACGCTGGAATGCACAGCGCGCGCGACCGGCCAGGTCGAGAATTGCCGCGTGCTGGGAGAGACCCATCCAGGCCTCGGGTTTGGCGACGCTGCGGTCGCCTTGATGCGAGACGCAACCGTTGAGCCAGGCGACGAGGACTTCCAGTTCGCCCGAACGATCCAGTTCACCCCCTAAACGTCTGATCCGTCGCCAAGGGCGGCGTTCGCAACACCCACAGCCTTCAGCCGTTGAACGGCTTTGAAAGGGAGACCGAACATGCCCAGGTCCATACTCCTGACGGTGGGAGCCGTCGCCCTGCTCACGCTTGGCGCCTGCGGCAGCCGGGACGCCGAGCGTTCCGCGCCTGAAGCCGCATCCATGGAGGATGACGCCACATCGGACCTCACCATGGGCGCGGCCGCCTCCAATCCGGGGGTGACCCAACAAGCAGGTGTCGCCCAGACACCTACGCAACAGGTCGATCAGGGCGGGCAAGAGGGATCGAGCGCGCCGTCGCCCCAGTAACGCTCGCCCGAACGCTCAGCTAACGCTTCCGCGAGCTTGTCTGGGGTCATGATAGCGCATTAGCCGAGTCGGTCAGGCTCAAGAACCAAGCTGCAGCAATGAAGCGGCCGCCGCCTAGACCCCCATCGCTTTCAGCGCCGACTTCAGGCTAACCGCCGAGGCGCGGAAGTTCGCCCATGGATCGGGCTTCTTCAGCAAAGCCCTATAAGTCCAAAGGTTGAATGCAGCCGGATCCAACCCAGCCTTGACCTGCGCCCATGAGAGGGGGAACGCGATCCCCGCCCCCGGTCGGGCGCGCGGTGACCAGGGCGCGACCGCCGTCGCCATCCGTCCGTTCCTCAGATAGTCGATAAAAATCTTTCCGCCCCGCGCCTTCTTGGCGAGGGTGGTCGTGAATCGCTCGGGCGCCTCAGCGCGTATTTGGTCGGCTACAGCCTTGGCGAACGCCTTGTTCTGGTCCCAGGTGACACGCGAGCGGGCGTCCGTCTTGATCGGCACGACAACGTGCAACCCCTTGCCCCCGGTCGTCTTAACGAAGGCCGTCAGGCCCAAAGCCTCGACCTTCGCCTTCACCACCTTGGCGGCAGCGATCACATCGGCGAAATTCAGCCCTTCGTCGGGGTCCAGATCGAAAGTGATCTGGTCCGGGATTTCCGGCTTGCCAGGCGCGCAGCCCCATGGATGCAGTTCCAGCCCGCCCGACTGGGCGATGGCGACCAGACCGCCCACATCGACCGCGGCGACATAGGGCGTGCGCGCTTCGACATCGATCAGCTTCAGACGCGGGTTCGACCCCGCCATGGCGTGGCGCTGGAAGAAGGTCTCGCCGGCGATGCCCTCGGGCGCGCGAATGATCGAGGTCGGCCGATTCGCCACATGGGCCAGGATCCGCTCGGCCGCCGCCTCATAGTAGCGCGCAAGATCGGCCTTGGTAATCGCCGGCCGGTCATCCACGGCGGGCCACAGCACCTTGCCGGGGCTGGAGATCGTCACCCCTGCGACAATCTCCTTGCCCGACTTTCCAGCCGACCGCGTCGTCGTGTTCAGCTTCTTGCCGCCGGCACCCATATCCGTCGGCGCCTGAGGCGCCTGCGTCACCTCGGCGGCCGTCTTGTCTTCGCGCAAGCCCTTGAACGCCGCCTGTCTTAGGGAGCCCGCTTCGGTGTATCCCCCATGCTCGACTTCGACGACCAGAACCGGCTTGACCCAGTGGATGTCTTTGGCCGCCTTCGGCGCGCGTGGACCAGAAAATGGCGATCTGTCTGTAGCCACGCCCTTCAGCGCCGGCACCAGCATCTTCGTCACCGCTTCGCTATAGCCGGTCCCGACGCGTCCCAGATAGCGAAGGCCGGTCTTTTCCTTCACGCCGACCAGCAGCGAGCGAAAACGCGTCCCTCCTTCCGACGACCACCCGCCGATCACCACCTCGTCTCGCCCACGGCATTTGGACTTGAGCCAGGTCGTGGACCGCCCCGCGTGATACGGGGCTTCCAGCTTCTTGGAGATCACACCTTCTAGGTCCATCCTGCACGCGCTCTCGAGCACGGCCTGCCCTGATGAGGCGAAGTGCTCGACGTAACGCATCCGACCCGCTGCTCGCTTGGCGATCCGGTCCATATAGGCTTGTAGCCGCGCCTTGCGATGCGAGAGCGGCAACTTGCGCAGATCCTCCGCGCCCTCGAACAACAGGTCGAAAGCGAAGTAGACAAGGCTGCCGGTCTTCTCGTTCGAGATTGCGGCCTGGAGCGCCCCGAAATCAGGCATGTGATCGTCGTCCAGCGCGCACAACTCACCGTCGATCACGGCGTCCGGCCAAGTTGCGGCATCCGCCGACAGCTCAGGGAACCGGTCACTCCAGTCCAGACCCTTGCGTGTCCGCAGCACCGCCCGACCGCCACCGATCCCGATCTGAATGCGATAGCCGTCAAACTTGATCTCATGCGACCAGCCCACTCCGCCCGGCGGATAGTCCGTCACCTTGCACAGTTGGATCGGCGCAAATGGTGGCGGCTTTTGCGCCTTCAGCGCCGCTTTCGACGACCTGGCTTTGGCCGGGCCCTTTTGCGGTGTCGGCTTGGACGACGTCCTTTCCTTGGCGCCCTCTGCGATCTCGGCCAGCGAGCGCCCCGTGGTTACGGAGGCGTCGATCTCGGCCAAAGCCCCCCCCTCGCCTGCCACCGCGAAGTCGTCTTTCTCCTTCAACAGCAGCCAGTTGTTCCGCTTGGACGGCCTGCCGCGATCGTTCTTCAACCGGATCAGCGCCCACTTGCCCTTCAGCCGCTCGCCGTGAAGGACCATTTTGATTTGCCCCTTGGCCCAGGCCGCCTCCAGGTCCGGCTCCTGTGGTTCCCACGTGCCGACGTCCCACATCTGCACTGTGCCGGCGCCATAGTTGCCCTCGGGTATCGTGCCCTCGAACGAGCCGTAGTCCAGCGGGTGATCCTCGACCTCCACTGCAAGTCGCTTGACCGCCGTGTCGCGCGACGGCGCCTTGGTCACGGCCCAGGACTTCAGCACCCCGTCCGCCTCAATGCGGAAATCATAATGTAGCCGCGTCGCCGCATGACGCTGGATTAGATAGCGAAAGGCGCCCGTCGATCGCCCGCCCCTGGCGCCCTTGGGCTCGGGAGTCTCGCCGAACCGGCGCTTGGTTTGGTAGGTCTTCAGTTCGCCACGCATCCAGCCGTAATCCCTGCTGGAGTAAACCGTTGCGGCTCATGTCGTCAGGATCAGAGACTCGGTTATGTCGACAGCATGCGGGCGGGCTTCAGCGCGGAGACTCGAAACTGGCAGCGGCCAGGCGCTTAACCGCGCCCATCCCGTTGCTGACTCCCAAGCCGCCTACATGACCGAGGATTAACTGGCGGCTTGCCGGATCTTCAGACTACCAAGCCTGAACATTGATTTAGGTCCGTCATGCTCCTCCCCCTTCTCGCCGCCTTCTCGCTGACACAACAGCCTTCGGAGCGTTTCGACGCTGAGACGCGCATCAAAGACGCCGTCGCTGTCGTTCGCCCCGTCGCCTATCGCAGCCGGCAGGTCGAATGGGACGCCCTTGCCGAGGACATGCGCCATCGCGTCGAAGGGGCCGCTGACGACATCGACATGCTTCCGGCCTGGGCGGCCCTGGCGCGTGGATTGGGCGACGGCCATTCCTTCGTCCAACCGACCCCCGAAGCGGTCGCCGCCTGGCGCGAGCGATACGGCGACCGCCCGCTTATGCCTGATGCGCCGCCTCGGCCTCGTCCTGGCTCGCAGTTCATGAAGCGGGCGGAGATCGAAGCCCACACGCTTGCTGTTGGCCCCAATCACGACGCCGAGCTGATTACCGTGCCCTCCGTCTCTGGTTTTGGCGAAAATGCGGTCGCCTACGCCTCGCGACTTTTCGGCGCCGTCGCCGACTCCGGCCCGCGCACCTGCGGCTATGTCCTGGACCTGAGAGGCAATACGGGCGGCAATGTGTGGCCGATGCTGCTTGGGCTATCGGGCCTGCTTGGAGACGGTCCGCAGGGCCGGAGCGAGGACGCCGACGGACTGATCGAGGACTATGCCACGCTTAAGGAGGGCTCTGCGGTCGTGCTCGCCGAACAGGGACGCGGCCTGACGATGATGACAATCGACAACTGGCGTCCGATCCCATCGCTCGCCGTCGCACCCGTCGCACTTCTGCTGGATGACGCGACCGCCAGTTCCGGCGAGGGCGTTGCGGTCGCCTTTGCGGGGCGCGCCTCCACCCGCACCTTCGGCGTTCGCACCTATGGCGTCGCTTCCTCCAATGAGGGCTATCCGCTGGCCGACGGCACCAATGTGGTCGTGACCACGGCCATGATGATGGATCGGAATAGCCGAACCTACCTGAAGGGGATCGAGCCGGACCAGGTCATCGATGGTGAAGGCGAAAATCCCGTTGACGCCGCCCGTACCTGGCTCGCCCGTCAGTCGTCGTGCAATTAGCCGCGCCTGGCTTGGAGGCAGGATTTCCGCGCTTCGTTTGCGTTGAACGAGGGCTCTCACAGCCGGGCAGACAAACGTTCACTTCCTGCGCGTGGCAGAGCATCGAGCCGGCCGCAGACCTAGGTGGCAAATGCACCAACAGCGGGCATTCGCTAATCGCCAGAAACGCGACATTCGGGCGGATCTCGAATGTCCGCGTTCCGGTCGGTCGCGCCCAAGACGGTTCCCGACCCGTTGCGGACGTTGCCATGGAAGCGCGAGCGGTTACGCTCAAGACGGTGACAGAGTATCGGTACAGGCAACGCTACCAGAGCCCTGATGGGCAAGCAGCCCTCACACTTGAGGAGGGTGATCATGGCTTGTGGCGGTTCACCGTCTGGAAGTGGGTGGAGACGCAAGGCGACCATAGTGAGTTTGAGCACGCATACTGGCTGCCTAGCTTCCAATCGGGTTTGTACGCAGCGGTAGCCGAAGCGACAGCGGCTGCCAGAACGCAGGTTGACTGGTTCCGACCTCAGGTCCGCTAACCACCCCTTCCAGACTCTCGGAAGGTCCGCTTCAGCGCGCACGTTCGCGTAGCAACTGCCGCGGTGCGTCGCAGTGGCCGACCCGGAGAACTATCCAGCCTTAGTGGGCTGGGCGGGGTGGACGTCGGGTTTTTTTGGCCGAAAGACAAAATGCCCATCTGCCAGCGGCGCCTTCGCCCTTGTCGCGCATTGTGGTGCCATGACGCCGTCAATCGCTTTCGTCGGGGCTGGCCCGACAGCCCTATACGCTCTTCACGCCCTCCTTTTAGAGGGAGCATGCGCCGCACAGATCACCGTGTTCGAGGCGCGAGCGACGGCCGGATCCGGCAGCCCGTACAGTCCCGATTGGAACGACCGGGCCATGTTGTCGAACATCGCCAGCGTCGAAATCCCCCCGGTCATCGACACCCTGGCAGACTGGCTGGCCGCACGATCGGACGCCGAGCTCAAGGCTCTGGACATCGACCGCACCGCACTGGACGAGCGCACGTTCGTGCCCAGAATCGCCCTCGGTCAATATCTCGAAAGCCAATTTAAGGCGATGGTAGAACACGCCCAAGCCGGCGGCGTGGCGATCAGGGTCATGACCGGATGTCGCGTCGTTGACGCTGTGAATCGACGCGAGGGTATCGAGCTGACCATCACCTCTCGGTCGTCAGAGCTGACGACGAAGGCGGTCTTCGACCATGTAGTGCTGGCCACCGGCCACCAATGGCCGTCCCGCCAGCAAGTGCGTCCCGGCTATTTCCTCAGCCCTTGGCCGGCCTCGACAATCGCAGCTCTGCCGGCGACCGGCGTCGGTATCCGCGGTTCCTCGCTCACGGCCATCGACACGGCCGTCGCTCTGGCAGGGTCGCATGGCGCCTTTACCCGTGACGGCGACGCGCTGGTCTATGTGCCCGCGCCAAACACGAGCGCCTTTCGCATCACCATGATGTCCCGCAAGGGCATCCTGCCGGAGGCCGACTTCTACTTCCCCCTGCCGCATGCCCCGCTAGATATCTGCACGCCGGAGGCAGTCGCGGCCATCATCGGACAGGCCCGGACAGGCCTGCTCGACGCCGTGTTCGACCTGTTCCGCCGCGAACTGATGCTTGTCGATCCCGCCTACGCCGCCGAGACGGATCTGGCCAATGCGACGATCGAAGTCTTTGGCGAAGCCTATTTCGCCAGACGTGCCGAGACCGATCCCTTTGTCTGGGCCGCAGCCAACCTGGAAGAAGCGCGGGCGAACCACGCCGCCGAGGTTACCGTGCCGTGGCGCGACGCCATTCTGCGCATGCACGAGGTCATAGCCACCGTCGTACCCCATCTCGACGCCGCGCAGTTCGATCGCTTCAACCGCGTATTCAAGCCGGTCTTCGTAGACGTCTATGCTGGAGTGCCGCATGAATCGATCGAGCGGATGCTCGCCCTCCATGCGGCCGACAAGCTGGAGGTCATATCGCTCGGAGACGACCATCTGATCGACACCCGGCGGCCCCACGGCGGCGCTCGCGTCACCATAGGCGGGAAAACCCGCGACTTCCCGATCTTTATCGAGGCTACCGGCCAGCGGGCACTGTGTGCGATCCAATTCCCGTTCCTATCGCTGCTGGAGCAAGGCATCGTCCGTGACGAGGTGGCCAACGATGCCCCCGACATCGTGCGTGGCATCGCTGTCGATGACCTGTTCCGTCCGGTCGACGCGCCCCTGCCGCCGGACCGGCTTTTCTGTCTTAGCCTGCCCTTCCTGATGAACCGGCACCCCTTCGCCCAAGGCATCACCAGCTCGCACGAGATGGGAGGGATCGTCGGGCGCCGGCTGGCGTTTGTCGTCGATACCGCAAAGCCCGTGCCCCGTCCGGGCGCCGCAGCGGCCTGAAGCGAGGACTGATGAAACTGTTTGCGATCTACATCGGGGGCGAACATCCGGGCGCGAATATCGAGGTGCACGACATGCGCTTTGTCGTCGCCCCGGCAATCGAGGCGACATATCCGACCCTGCTGGCCCAATGGTGGGGCCGGGAAGGCAGCCTGCATGTCGATTGCTGGTCGGAGATCTCGCAAGCGGACGGGTATGAAGTCAGTCTCCGCCCCGAGCCCTACGAGGGCAAAGAGAAGCTCTACTACGTCAACCTCGGCGGATATGACGGCGTGGCCTTTGCCGAGCAGCATCGCAACGTCTTCGTCGTCGCCGACAGCCTCCCGGCCGCCAAGGCGCGCGCCATCCGATTGGCGTCTGACTGGACCGACGCCCACCGAGACGAGATGTACGAGGCGGAACAAGCCTTCGCGCTTGACGACGCCGCGCAGGCCCAACGCCTGCACATTCATCTCACGCCCCGCCTAATGTCTGGCGACCCGGCCTTTACCTGCCATTACACCCCGCTGCGCTAATCCGATCCACAGGGTACCACGCGTTGCCTTCCCGCCACCGGACCGCCTGAAGCTCACGCGCCCGCCGCTGACTTGAGCTCGCTCCGGTAGCGAGACCTCGAAGTCCCAAGGAGAAGGCTCGACTGGATCCGCAACCTATTGCGCCCAGGGGTTGAAGCCAGTCTCTGTCTGGCCGGATCGATGACGTCGGCCTCTCTCTGACTTGTTGTCGGGCGGGGCCGGCCGGAAAAGTGGAACGATCTTCGGATCATGCGGTTTCCGCCCCGAACCCAATAAACAGGAGCCGCCCATGACCACAACCGCCCTCAACGGAAAGACCATAGCGGTGCTCGCAACGGACGGTTTCGAACAGGTCGAGCTGACGCAGCCAGTGGAGGCTCTGAGGGCTGCAGGCGCGACCGTCGAGATCGTGGCTCCCAAGGCTGGCGAGATTCAGGGTTTCAGACACCACGACAAGGGCGACAAGACCGTCGTGGATCGCACGCTGGAGACCGCCAACGCCAACGATTATGCCGGCCTCGTCCTGCCTGGCGGCGTCATCAACCCGGACGCCTTGCGCCTTGAACCCGAGGCCATTGCCTTCATCGGCGCCTTCATCGAGACCAGCAAGCCTATCGCTGCCATCTGCCATGGTTCCTGGCCCCTGATCGACGCCAATGCGGTCAGCGGTCGGCGAATGACCTCATGGCCCTCTCTCAAGGCAGACCTCACCAACGCCGGCGCCAACTGGGTCGACGAGACGGTCGTGGTCGACAACGGCCTGGTCACCTCCCGCAACCCGGACGATCTGCCGGCCTTCTGCGCAAAGATGATCGAGACGTTCGCCGAAGGCCGCCACTCACGATAGTGACGGATCCGGCCGCGTCCAGATTGGCCACGCCTCCCGGGCGCTATGTCGTTATCCGCGAGCGTTTGTGGCGCGCGTCGAATCCACGCCTAGCGAACTCGCCCCACAGGCGGTCTATTGTTGTTAACAATTATGAGCCGCGCTCAACAGCATCACTCGCGTGCCGTCATCCAAGAGGCGTCGAGGATCTAGAGGCTGGCGGGTGTTTGTGGACGGTTTAGGCTGAAAAGCGCCATGTGTGGACGGCTCCCCGTTGGCAAGGGTTGATCTGATGTTCTGCTGAGCCTGGTCGGTGCGGCCATGTG